>CAYGXO010000095.1:0-64777 GCA_964353885.1 uncultured Spirochaetaceae bacterium | reverse complement strand
GTCGAGGTAGTTCGTCAGCATCGCCGGCATGAGGCCCTTCGCCTCGATCTCTTCCTTCGGGATGAAGTAGTCCAGGATGTCGCTGGGGTGCGCCCGGCCGGCCTCCACGTCCGGGTCCCCGCCCTCGTGCTTGGCCGAGATGTTCGAAACCGTCCGGGCGAGCTCGACCAGCTCGTCCCGGCGCAGGTAGGGCTGGCGCACGATGGACTTAGCCGTCTCGGTGATGTGGTGCTCGAATCTCACCGCGTCGGCGAGGCCGAGGGAGGCGCGGATGCGGTCACACGCGCGGATCGTGTCGTTCGTCACGGAGTTCGAGAAGTTGAACCCGATCAGGCTGGTGGAGCCGTCCTCCCGGGAGAACAGGCGCGCAGTCAGCAGGGTCCACAGCACGGAGAAGGGGTTGTCGTTGCCCATGAACACCGAGATCTTGAACTCGCAGTCCACGCCCAGCTTGTGCAGCAGATAGGCGGCCAGCACCGTGCCGGGGTTCACGTTGAGCACCTGGCGGATGCCGTAGCGGGTGAAGTAGCCCAGGTACTCCTCGATCCACTTCAGAGGATAGTCGTTGGGCTCGCCGATCCCGCCGAAGTAGCCGGTGATCGTCTCGGGACCTCCCAGGTGGACGTTGGCGCCGTCAGTGCCCTTTGTGTCCAGCGTGTCCACGCAGCTGGCGCCCATGATGCGCATGGCCGCGGCCACGGCCAGGGTGTCGCCCTGGTTGGCAACCTGCTCGGCCATGCACCGCACGCGGATGAAGCGCCCCGGCATGAGCTCCCGCCGCTCGATGGCCTGCCGGGCTTCCGCTATCAGCCAGGGGAAAAACTGCAGGGCGCTGATCTCGAGGGTCACGGCGCCTGTGCTGCGGGGAGCCTCCGAGGCTGCCCCGCGCACCCCGCGGCAGTGCTCCGCGAGCGGGACGAACGCCCCGGCGTCGCGCCGATCGGTGAGCCAGTCCAGGTCCTTTCGGTATGGCGAGCGCTCCTCCTCAAGCCGGGCGAGAAGGTTCTCGAGCTTCCCGGCCTCCCGCGCCTTTCTGTTGATCTGCTGCGGCCCGCCGAACTTTTCCACGATTTCCAGCAAACGGGTGACCAGGTCGTTGGAAGGATCCAGGAGAAAGCGGTTGATCTCCCGCAGCCGCTTGGCATCGGCCGCGAGGCTCCTGCGGAGCCGACCGATGTCGCTCACTTCGTGTCCTTCTGCATGATGGCCTGCCACTTCTGCTTTTCGCCCTCCAGCATGTGGTAGCAGTGCTCGTCCGCGGGGAAGGTGCCCTCCTTCACGTCCCGGACGTACGCCTTCATCGCGGCGGTGACAATCCCCGCGACGTCCGCGTATTTCTTCACGAACTTCGGGGTGAACGCCTGGAACTGGCCGATCATGTCCGAGACGATCAGGAGCTGCCCGTCGCAATCCGGGCCGGCCCCGATGCTGTACACCGGTATGGCCAGGCGCTTAGCGATGAAGCCCGCCACCTCCGGCGGCACCGCTTCCAGGAGCAGGAGCTGCGCCCCCGCCTCCTCGATTGCGAGGGCATCCTCGATGAGGGCCTGGGCAGACTCTGCCGTCCGGCCCTGCGCCTTGTGCCCGCCCAACTGGCCGGAGCTCTGGGGCGTGAGCCCGATGTGGCCGCAGACCACCATGCCGGCGTCCAGGATGGCCCGTATCCGTGTGATCACCCTCCGGCCTCCCTCCAGCTTGATGGCGTCCACCATGGCCTCCTTCAGGAAGCGCCCCGCGTTCGCCACCGCGTCCTCGTCGCTTTTCTGGTAGCTCATGAAGGGCATGTCCCCGATCACGAAGGTATTCGGTGCGCCCCTGCGCACAGCCTGGCAGTGCACGATGCACTGGTCCATGGTCACGGGAACGGTGCCCTCGTAGCCGTACACGCACATGCCCAGGGAATCGCCGACCAGGAGCATGTCCAGGCTCGCTTCCTCGGCGAACCTGGCGGTGGGGTAGTCGTAGGCAGTGAGCCAGGAGACCTTCTCGCCCTCCCGCTTCATCCGCCACAGGTCATGGATCGAATGCTTCGTCTTCGCCATGGGAGTCTCCTTCCTTCAGTCAGTCAACCGTGTGCACGGCGATCATACCCTGTGCACGATGATCGCGACAGGGTCAGCCGGACAGTTGGCCTGGCAGATGCCGCACCCGATGCAGCGCGAGCGCACGACCGCGGGGTAGCGCAAGCTGACGACGCCCGCGGCTGTCCGCGCGGTCCTGTCCTCGAAGAGGATTGCCTTTTCGGGGATCGGGCACATCTCCTCGCAGACCAGGCACTGCTTGCCTTCCTTGAAGACCACGCAGGTCGTCTCGTCGATCGAGGCCACGCCGATGACTGACCTCTGCTTCTCCTCGAGCCGCTGAAGAGGGATGGCCGCATTGGGGCAGACCTGCTGGCAGACCTGGCAGCGGTAGTCGCATCCCTGCTTCTGGAAATTGAGGCTCGGCGTGAACAGGCTGGACGCCCCGGCCTCGAGGCCCGTTGCCCGGATAATCGCCGTGGGGCAGGATTGCACGCAATGCAGGCAGCGGATGCAGCGCTGGATGAAGACTGCCTCGTCGACCACGCCGGGAGGCCGCAGGAGCTGGGTGTTCACCCCTCCCCGCGTCACCCGACGCAGGAGGCCCAGCGCGCCCCCTGCCGCGAAGCCCGCGGCGAGGGTCCCCGCATGGATGAGGAAGCGGCGGCGCGAGGTGGAGAAGGTCGTTGCCGACCCGCTCGCGGCTGCGGCCGGACGCGCCCCGAAGGAGAACCCATCGACGGGACAGCGCTCCTCGTAGTCGAAGCAGAGCGTGCACTGGTGCGGAAGGATGGTCCGGCCGCGGGACTCCGCCGCTTCCATAGGGCACGCATCGCAGCGGCCGCAGCGAGAACAGGCACGGATCCTCAGGCCAAATAGGGAATACCTGCCCAGGAGCCCGTACAGCGCCCCGAGGGGACAGAGGTACACGCACCAAAGCCGGCGCGCGAACGCGGCGGTGAGCACGATGAAGGCGAGGAAACCGAGACCGAGACTGGACAGCGAGAAGATGCGGACGATCCAGACATTGGGATGGAGGAACGGCAGCAGGGGCGGCATGAAGAAGACCGTGACAACGGAGAGCCCCAACAGGAAGAGAGCAGGAGGCGTCCGCACGAGAGCCGCCCTCCCCCCCCATCGATCCAGCCGGACGGGGTTGACCCTGCGCAGCGGGGAGAGGATCAGATCGGCCAGCTCGATGAGGCTGCCCATCGGGCACGCCCATCCGCAGAAGACCCGGCCCATCAGGACGGCGAGGGCGAGCAGGGCTGCGACCGCGCCGAGCGCGGCAGGCGCCAGCACGGGGTGAGTGAGGAAGATCAGGGGATCAAAGGAGAGAAATGGGTTCTGGACAACCGCAAAGGGATCTCGTGACCGGATGAATACGTACGTGAAGCCGCCGAAGAAGAGCGCCTGCGACAGGATGCGGGCGCGCTTGAGGAAGAACGCCGCCCTCCTGGTCATGCGCGGCTCACACCCGCGCGATCTCGGTCGAGTATCCCGAGATCCTCCCGACGCCCGCCTTTGCGCCAAGGTCGATGTAGCCCACGTCCGCGGGCTTGAACCCGAACATGCGAGCCGCCTCGCAGTCCGCCTCTAGGACATTGGCCGAGGCGATGATGGTGTTCGTTCTCTTCAAGTCTTCAGCCCGGCCTCCCGTCGGCCCGTTCCGCAGCATGAGGGTCATCGCGTCGATCACGGTGAGCTTCGATGCCACGATCCTGTTGATGTCGGCGATCGACTCGTGCATCGCCCAATGCCAGCGCCCCCTCTGATCGCCGCTGATGCCCATGAGGTTCTTCATGCCGAAGGTGAGAAGCGCCGAGCCATGGGTTTTAGCGACAGGGACGTTGATGAGCACGTCAGCCTCCAGCACGTACCTGTTGACCAGTGTCTCTTTCAGCGCGTAGCCGTCCTTCACCGCGACAGTCTTGTAAAGTTTGTCGGTGACTTCGTCCACGTTGATGACCTTCGCCCCCGCCTCCTCGGCCGCCCTGGCGATGCCCGAGGTCACGTAGGCGAGCCGGGTACTGGTCGTGCTGCGGTCGAAGACATAAACCTTCGAGGCGAGCGCCTGGAAGCAGAGGTGCACGACGGTCCGCACGACGGTCGGATCGGTGGTCGCCCTCACTGCAGGCGGCGAGTTGAAACCGATATTCGGCTTTACCACCACCACATCGCCCGGGGAGACGAAGCGCTTGATCCCTCCTGCCAGCGCGATCGCCCTGATCGTGGCCTTCTCGGGGTCCGAGCCGATCGCGATCCCGACGTCCGCCGTCGCGGTCAGGCTAGCGGGAAATATCCTCCGGGCCATGAAATACAGGGACGAGGCGAAGGCGACCTTCAGGAAATCCCGACGCACCATGCGGGGATCGTAGCAGGGGCGCTGTCTCCTGTCAAAGGCGCTCTTGCGGCGCGCAGCCCGCACAGCATCTCGCTCAGGTCCCACAATCGCTGCGCATCCTCTGCGTCCCGGGCGCGCCGAGAAGGAACGACCGGCCTGCAGGCCTTCCAGTACAGGCCCGTGCGCCCTTCGATCAGGGGGTCCAGGGCGAGGTACGCAACGGTGGCCGCGGCATCTGCAGGGCTGATTCCTCCGCGGGTGCGAAGGCGCCAGACCATTCGAACGAGGCCACCCGTGCCTTTCAATCCGATGTCGGTCTTGACGAGGCCGGGATCGACCGCGTACACACCCACCGGCGAGTCGGGCCCGAGCCGCCGCGCAAGCTCGCGCGTGAAAAGGACGGCCGCCAGCTTCGACTGGTCGTAGGCGGCGAGGCCATTGTACAGCGGCCGCAGACCCACGTCGGCCCAGTGCATGCGGCCGCTATAATGCGAGCCTGAGCTGACCATGATCACCCTCGCGCCGCCGGATGACCCATTGGCAGTCATCGCCGGCAGGAGCAGACGCGTGAGCAGATAGCCCGCGAGGTAGTTCAGCGCGAACTGCGCCTCGATGCCGTCCACGGTCTCACGCCGGTGGAAAGCGAAGCCCCCTGCATTGTTCACGAGCACGTCGATCCGGTCGCTCCTGTCGCGGATCCGCGCCGCGAGCGCGTGCACTTCCATCTGGGACGAGAGATCTGCGACTTCGAAGAAGACCCGCTGGTTCCCCGTCTCTCCGCGGATGCGCGCGGCCGCCTCCCCGCAGCGCGCGGGGTCCCTTCCCACGCCGATCACCGTGGCGCCCCGAGCCGCGAGGATGCGGGCGAGCTCGTGGCCGATCCCTGATGTGGCCCCCGTGACGACGCATGTCCTTGCGCGCATCGCTGTCACGCCCCCGCGGGCGCGGGAATCCGCGTCGCGGACTGCGCCGCGGATTGCGCCGTGACCTGATCCGCCTTGCTGCCCGACTGCGTCCCCCACCTGCGCGAGATCACCTGCATATACAGGGTTCGCGGGACGAAGCTGCTGGCCAGGCGCAGCATCCTGTTCACGATTCCCGGCACGATGATCGATTTCTTCCTGTAGAGTCCCGCCAGGCCTGCGCGCGCCACCTCGTCGGGATACCGGCATGTGATCCGGCCCGCAAAGCCCTGCCGCTCGATCAGCGCCCTCGCGCTGCGGTTGGTGCGGATGCCGTTGGGGCACAGGACGCTCACGCCGACAGTCGAGCCGCGCAGCTCCTCGCGCAGGGCGAGGCTGAAGTTCAGAACGAAGCTCTTCGTGGGCGAGTACACCGGCATATAGGGCATGGGGAAGTATGCGGCGAGACTCGCCACATTGAGGATCCACGCCTTCTCCCGGCATTTCATCGCGGGCAGCAGCAGGTGCGTGAGACGCACGAGCGCTCCCACGTTCAGCTCAATCGTCGTCTCGTTCTCGCGATGCGTGGAGTCGCCGAATCGCCCATTGTACCCCACCCCCGCGTTGTTGATGAGAGTGCCGATCTCGATTCCCTTCTCGCGAAGCCGTGCGCACAGGGCGGCAGGCGCATCGGGAGCTGCAAGATCGATCTCCACCGCCTCCACGCGGACGCCGTGGGCCCGCTCGAGGATCCGCGAAACCTCATTCAGGCCTGTATCAGGCAGCGCCACGAGCACGAGGTTCATGCCCCTGCCCGCGCATTCCTCGGCGAATGCCCGGCCCAATCCCTGGCTGGAGCCCGTAATGAGCGTCCATGCCGCATTTCCGTCGTTCATGTTCCTTGACTCCTCTCTCGTCGAATGATGCAATTGCCCATTCTGACGGTGCGCTTCGGAAAAACCCTTCAGATGCCACGGAAAAGAATGCTGAGCTGCAAGTGAAGTGATTTCCCCCTCCCCTGCGTCTAAAGGAGAGCGACGGGGGACCGGTTTGACAGCCGCATTCCGCCATGGTATTCGTGGAGGCGGGAGGCGGCCCGGCGTGATGACCGACGAGCAGATCGTCGACCGAGTGCGAAGCGGCGAAACCCGGCTCTTCGATCAGCTCGTCCGGCGATACCAGGACCCGGTGTACGGGATGGCCGCGAGGTTCGTGGGCGCGGGCGCCGACGCGGAGGACGTGGCTCAGGAGGTCTTCCTCAAGGTCTTCCGCAGCCTGGCCGGCTTCAAGGGCGAGGCAAAGTTCTCCACCTGGCTGTACCGGGTCACCTTCAACCAGTGCGCCGACTGGCTTCGAAGGAACCGCAGGCCGGGCAGGAGGGCAGCCGGGATTGACGAGGCGGGAGAGGTGCGCGACGGCAGGGTCGACCTGGAGGGGAGCCTGCTCGAATCCGAGGAGAAGGAGCGCGTGAACCGGGCGCTCGCCTCCCTCGACGAGCGCTACAGGAGCGTGATCGTCCTCCTGTACTACCAGAAGCTGCCCTACGAGGAGATCGCGACGATCCTCGGCGTGCCGATCAAGACCGTCGAGACCCGGCTGTACAGGGCGCGGAAGATGCTGCGCAAAGCGCTTGGGGAAGAGGAAGGGAGAGGCGGGCGATGAGGTGCGCGAAGGTCGGCCTCCTGATCGACAGGTACGTGGACGGGCAGCTCCCGCCTGATCTCGTGGAGGCGGTGGGGGCGCACGAGCAGGGCTGCGCGCGCTGCGCGCATCGTGTCGCGGCGGCCAGGCGCCTGGCCGGTTTCCTGGAGACGGATCATGCGCTGCGCGCGCCTGCAGGATTCCACGAGAGGGTGATGGACGCGGTGTACCGGCAGGCGCTCAAAGGGTCGCCCGCCGAGCCGGCCACGGCCGCCGGTTCGCCGTCGTCGAAGCTGCGGACATACCGGCGGCTCGGGCTGAGCTTCATGCTCTCCGCCGTGGTGCTCACCGTGAGCCTGGTTCTCCCGCGGGGGCTCTACCCCGGCCTGATCCGTCCTGAGAGCGTTGCGGCAGGATTGTCCCGGGGAGCGCCATCGGCCGTGAAGGACGCTCTGAACGGCGCGGGGCGCGCGGTCCAGGGAACGCTGTACAAGGGAGGTATCTCGAGATGAAGTGCGCGAATCACGCAAGGACTGATGCCGCGGCGAGCTGTGCGGGGTGCGGGAAGCCGATCTGCCGCGAATGCGCGGTCGCACTCGGCGAGCCGACAAGCGAACAGTCGTGGTGCCATGAGTGCCTCTCAAAGGCCGTCCAGAAAAGGCACAAGAGCAGGATCGTCGCCGCGCTGCTGAGCATCATTCCCGGGGCGGGGCACATGTACCTCGGCATGATCGGCAAGGGCTTCGCGCTGATGGGGCTGCTGATCGCCTCGATCTTCCTCATCATCCTGTACTCCGATTCCACGGGCATGTACTGGATGACGGCGTACCTCATCCCGACCCTCTCCGTGCTTTTCCTGAGCTACGCGATCTTCGACTCGCTCAACACAGCAGGCGAGGACGACGTGATGAAGACGATCTGGGAAACGGTCCTGCTGAACCGGCGCGCGGCCGGCTACGTCGTGCTGGTCGCGGGGCTCGTTGGCGTGCTGAACCTCCTCGATGGCTCTCTCGGCCGGCTCGTGCGCGAGTGGCTCTCGCTCGAGGTCCCCATCACGGCATTCGTGATCCCAGTCGTCCTCGTGATCGTCGGGATCTTCCTGCTGCGCAAGGCCCGGTCGAGAGGCTGACCGGCGATTCCCACCTTCCGCCGGATATTGTGCCGGTGTCTCTCGACAGTCGTCTCGGAGACGTGGAGAAGGCGGGCAATCTCCTTGCTCGCCGCCCCGTTTCGAACCAGATCGGCGACTGCCATCGGCCGGCCCCCACGTAGAAGACGCATTCCAGAGGCGATTCTCCGCGAGCTCGTCGCGCCGGACGCGGGAGGCAGGGGGCGCGCTTTTCGCTTTCCCGTGATTCCAATACCCTCCGTGGAGTTTTTTTCATATCTTTTCGCGCATGAAGAGAAACCATGCGGCATGGATGGCTGCCCTCTTGCTTGTTGCAGCCGGTTCGGCCTCGCTTTTCGCGCAAGCGAGCACGTTCGACATCGCCACTTTCGCTGCGCCCCTCGGGTGGACAAGGGAGCTGTCAGCCGACCATCTCGTCCTGACCAGCATCGATAACGCCAAGCGGGTCTTCTGCCAGCTGGTTGTTTACGTGAGCCAGCCGGCAAGCGGCGAGCCCCTAGCGGACTTCGCGACGGAGTGGGACGCAGTGGTCGCGAACGGCTTCACGGTGAAAAGCGGGCTCAGCCCAGCTTAGGGCCGCACGGCTGCCGGGGTGAGCTACGTTGAGGCCGGATCCGACGTGGAAGTGAACGGCGGGCAATACTACGCGCGACTCACCGTGTTTCTGGTGAACGGCCGCGCCCAGAGCGTTCTCGCCCTGGCAACGGACAGCGCGGTCTTCAAGACATACGCCGGCCAGGTCACTCCCTTCTTCGCAAGCTTCCGCTCTGCCGCGCAAGCGGGATCGGGGTCGAGGGACATCGGGGCATTCAGGGGAAAAGGGATTGCCGGGGTCTGGATGACATTCATCACGATGATAGGCAGCTATGAGCCGACTCCCCGCTGGATGACCCTATTCACCGACGGACAGATCTACGACGACATCCCGAGGGAAGGGCTGGACAGCTTCGACAGGGCAGTGAGCAAGTCAGACAAGGAACAGGCCGGCTATTGGGGCACCTACGCGTGGAACGGCAGCTCGGGCTCGATCGCCATGCCCCGTATGACCAAGCCCTGGCCTCTAGCAGCCGAGACACCGACAAAGATCACGGTGGGAAACAGCATCTATGTGAAATGCCCGGAGGTGGACGGGCTGCGGCTAGAGGGCTCGTGGACCAGCTATGCGGATCCCGCTGATCCCTCCCTTGCGGCGCTGCCCGCGGGACAGAAGCCCGTCATCTCTTTTACAAAAGACGGTCGCTTCAACGACCAAGGCCTATTCCTCGCATTCCTTCACGGGAGCTATACGGACAAGAGCGCGGAAGGCCCGGGCAGCGGCACGTACGAGGTGAGGAACTACACTCTTGTGCTGAGCTACTCGGACGGGAGGGCCAAGACCGCGGCGATCAGCGGACTGCTTGGCGCCAATCCTGCCACGAACAGTCAATACCTGTACGTCGAGCGAACCCGGCTCACGCGGATGAAGTAGACGGGCGCCTCACCGCCCCTCATGCGCGATTTCGGGCGCTCCTTCTTCATCTTCTCGGCGGGGTCCGGGACCGATCGGGCGGAATAGACCGACCTCCCAATGCGGACGAACGTCTGCGCGAGGCACCGGCCACGCCTGCAGGACCCGCCCATCATCTACAAACCCCGGCGTCGCAGGGCTGAGCGCGCAGAACATCGATTCTGTACAGTGGAACCGACAGGAAGCGCTCTCCAACCCGGTCCAGCGCAGGATTTCGTGGTCCGATGCGAGGAGCCTGTTGATAGCGTCAAGCGTCTCGGCGTGGAAGTACCTCGCCCCGCACTGGGTGCTGACCTCCGCTTCCACGTTCTCGACGATTGAGAGCTTGGCCTTGAGCCAGTTCTGCTTCTTTACAGCCTTCCCCGCTGTTGTGCCGCCGCAAAACTCGCAAATTATAGTGCTCCCCTTTACCGTTTACCTGAGCAGGGTTCGTGATGAGCGCGATCAGCTTCATCCCGGGTCCACAGCGGCGGGCACCTGCGCCCTATCTGATCCTGTATGTGAGGGTCAGGATGGGCAGCGGGAATCCCAAAGTGGAGCGCACACCCGTGGAATACCCTTCGAAGGGAAATGTCGCGCCGATGTCCCAGCTCAGGCGATTGCCCGCGATCCTGAAGACGACTGCGGGTATCACAATCGCGATCGCCGGGTCTGTGGCCGACGTCGGCCATTGGGGGAACATGACCCAGTTCTCCGTGATGAGCGCTGTCGTGGACGAGAGAGGGAGCTTGCCCCCCAGCACGGCCACGAAAGCTGCGTATCCGAGAAAAGCCGACGGGGCGGGATTCGCGAAGGTGACGACACCGCCGGCGCCGATCGTCACGTTCCGGTTCTCAGATCCGAAGGAGGTGATGAGGTAGGGGATGAACACGCCCGGTCTGGAGGGACTTTCCGGGGGTCCCATGTTCAGCCAGGTCATCCCCGCGAAGGAGCCGACCGATGCGCCGATGCGACCATCTGCAAGGGAGAAGCTGAATCGGGCGTTGAGCACGAAACCCGGTATGCTCACGCCCGCCCAGGCGGAAAAGTGCTCCGAAACCCCGTAGCTGGCCGTGACTCCGACGATTTCCAGGTCGGCGATGTGGAACTCGTTCGTTTCCATGCCGAAGCCCGTCGGAATCACGATGAGGCGATTCGAGGAGGCGTCCTGGAAGTACAGGTTTCCTCCGCGTTCCGGCTTCATCTCCAGGACGCGTTTGATCTCATTCCTGCTGATCTGGAGTATAAGCCCGTCGGCGTCCAGAAGCTCGATCCGGTCCTCCTCGGTCCCCAGAAGTTTCCCTTGGAACGTGCCGCCGCCGAGAGTCTCCACCCGTACGATACTGCCGAGGGAGCCGCTGAGGTCCTCATTCAGATCAAGCGACTGCTGAGCGTAGATTGAAGAGCAGAAGAAGAACATCAAGAGAATGACGCATCGAACAACATTTCGTTCCATCTGGATCACCTCCACATTTTGTGAGCGCCAATCGCGCCGGACTTCTCTCTGCTGCATGTCGGTCGAGAACGGCAACGGCTATGCGTCTGCGCTCGATGATGAGCCGATTCTACACCCCGCGGCCCCGCACGACAAGGGGAGAGAACATCAGGACTCGCGCCCCGGACTCCGCCCGCCGAGAGGGCTCCGCCTCGCCGGCCATGGGGATGCGAGCGCCCTACAACCACTTTGAGATCCTCCAGACTCACATGGGTGTCGATCTGGGTGGTTTCTAGGATCTTGTGGTCGACGATAGCCTGGATGTGGCGAAGATCGGCGTGGATTCGAGGCAGGTGCGTCGCGCTGTTCTACGATGAGGTGAGAGAAGGTGAGCGCGTTCGGTCCTAGAGACGGAAGGCCGAGCAGATTCCCAGGTCGGGCCACAGGTATGTACCGTTCAGAGCCCCCACGTGGGATCCTGCCGTGTCGAGGGTGAACAGACAGCCCGCGCCAGCGCGGACAAGGAGCGACCAGCGACTGCCCAGCTCGAAACGCAGCCGTGCGACGCCGCCGACCGAAGTTATAATGCCTGGGTCGAGCTTGCCCCCCCACATGAGCGAAGGCACCCCGATCGCAAGATCGAAAGTGCCCGAACGGCCGAACCTGAAGAGCGGCAGGACCGCGAGCGCCTCGCCCGTGATGATGAATTGGCCTACGAAGAGCGGAATTGCACTGATCCCAATTGCCGCCTCGACGCCGGGACCGGCCGGCCACCGGTACTCCAGGCCCGCCCGGGGCCCGAGATCCAACACGCCCAAGGCCAGCCCGAGCGTCACGAAAGTGGAGCCGCAATCCTGCCCTTTCGACTCTGCACCGCAGCACGGTGAGGCCGCGCCGAAAAAGACCGCTATGGCCACCGCCACGAGAAGCATGCAGGCGACCTTCCGAGACCTGTCCATGCGACTGCCTCCCGGCATGAGATTGCCCTGAGTCCCTCAGCTCATGGATGCTCTCTCCACAGGTGTCGCGACAAGTGTTTCACGATTCCAATGGTTCGTCCAGGCACGGCCTGCTGGTTGACTGTCATGCCCTGATCGCGACACTATTCCGCATCCATGCAAGAGCGGTGCGCTGTCTCCGACAAACAGGGCCTCGTATGCGAAGCTGCACGCCTCATCCGGTCCGCACGGAACCTCACCGCCTTCACAGGCGCAGGGGTAAGCGTCGAGAGCGGCATCCCGCCCTTCCGCGGCGAGGGCGGCCTATGGGGCCGGTACGACCCCCGGATGCTCGAGCTGGACTATTTCCTCGCCCACCCTGAGAAGTCCTGGCCCATCCTTCGCGAGATCTTCTACGATCACTTCGGGAAGGCGAGGCCGAACAGGGCACACGAGGTGCTCGCCGCCTGGGAGGCGCGTGGCCTCCTGAAATGCCTGATCACGCAGAACATCGACAATCTGCACCACCTGGCCGGGAACAGGAATGTCGTCGAGTTTCACGGCAACTCCCGACAGCTTCTCTGCCTGAGCTGCGGGACGCGCGTCGCGGCGGACTCCCGCCTCCTCGAGCGCCTCCCTCCCCGCTGCTCCTGCGGCGGCCTCTACAAGCCCGACTTCATCTTTTTCGGCGAGGGCATTCCGCCGCAGGCCAACGAGAAAGCGAAGGCAGCCGCGGCGCGCACGGACCTCATGGTCGTCATCGGCTCGACGGGCGAGGTCTACCCCGCCGCGCTCATCCCACGCCAGGCTGCCGAGCACGGGGCGAAAATCATCGAGGTGAATCCCGAGCCATCCAGCTTCACCGACACGATATCGGACATCCACATCCCGCTGAGGGCGGGCGAAGCCCTCGACCTCATCGACAAGGAGATTCTCCCATGAAGATCTACGATCTGAAGAGCGACACCGTCACACTGCCGAGCCCCGCGATGCGCAAGGCCATGCACGAGGCTGAGGTCGGCGACGACGTGTACGCCGAGGACCCGACCGTCAACAGGCTGCAGGAGATGGCAGCCGAGATCACGGGGAAGGAAGCGGCCCTCTTCGTCACCTCGGGGTCAATGGGCAACCTCATCCCGATCTACCTCACCTGCGGCAGGGGCAATGAGCTCCTCATCGACTCGCGCGGCCATATCGTCCAGCATGAGCTCGCGGCGGCGACCGCGATCGCGGGAAGCCTCCCCATCCAGATCCCCACGGCGAAGGGCATCCTGTCCGTCGAGGATCTGGAGACCCGAATCCAGCCCGACATCTACTACTGCTCGCGCACACGTATGGTCGCGATCGAGAACACGCACAATGCCGCGGGCGGCACCTTCTATCCACTGGAGACGCTGAGGGAGATCGGCGCGTTCGCTCGACGGAAGAAGCTCACGGTTCACCTGGACGGAGCACGCCTTTTCAACGCCGTGACAGCCTCGGCTGCTCCTGTCAAAGAGATCTGCGCCGAGGCCAATACCGTGACGTTCTGTCTGTCAAAGGGACTGGGCGCGCCCGTGGGCGCCGTGCTGTGCGGGAAGAAGGACTTCATCGCCGAGGCCAGGCGAGTGCGCAAAATGCTTGGCGGAGGCATGCGGCAGGCCGGTGTCATCGCCGCGGCAGGGGTCTACGCGCTGCAGAACAACGTCGAGCGGCTGGCCGAGGACCACGAGAACGCGAAGGCGATCGCGCGGGCCCTCGCCGCCACGGACTGGGCCCTCCTCGATCCCGACGACGTGGTCACCAACATCCTCTACTTCCGCACCCCTGAGCGCGATCCGCAGATCGTCGTCGACGCCCTCCAGGCGCACGGCATCCTGAGCGGCCCCCCCGGCGGAGACTCTATCCGACTGGTGACCCACCTCGACGTGTCGCGCACGGACACGCGGGAGATCGTGAAGATCATCGGTTCGATGAGATTCTGATCAGATCCGGACGAGGACAAGCGGAACGAGCAGCCACAACCCCCAGGTCAGGAGCGCGCCGAGCGCCATGCCGACAAGCACGTCGAACACGTAGTGGATGCCGATCGCGATCCGGGAGAGAACCATGAAGGGACTCCAGACGACGATCGCGACAAAGGCCGCGGATGGTCCCATGATGAACGAGAGCATGCAGAGCATCGTCGCCCGCGCCGCGTGGCCCGAAGGGAACGAGTAGGGGTCCATGCGCCGATAGATCGCCCCCGAGGTCCCCGCGGGCCGGGGGCGACGGATCGCCATCTTCACCCCGACGGTGACGACCTCCGTCAGAACGAGGCCCGCGAAGACGACGATCGCGCGCGCCTTCCACGGAGCGTCGCCGAAGAACCACGCGGCGGCGAGGAGGCCCGCCCAGACCCAGCTGTCTCCCGAATGGGCGAGGCCGAGGGCTGCCAGGCGCGCGAGACGAGGCTTCTCGGGCAGAGAGAGCGGTCGGGTCAGCGTCTCGTCGACGATCGTCAGCCGGCCGAGGAGCCCGGTCGTTTCTTCCATGGCGCTCTGTGTAGCCCATTTGCTTGACTTTGCCTACCCTGCCCGATAGCATCGCCCCATCGACCGCCATCGCCGTCCCGGGCCCGGCCCGAAATCCCCACCCGCCCTCTTTCCCGCCCCTCGCACCGTCACTCTCGAGGGGACGCTCGAGCGGGTGCGGTTCGCGAACGAGGAGGACGCGTGGAGCGTCGTGGTCGTCGCGCTGGCCGATTCAGGACGGGAGGTGACCGCTGTCGGCAACTTCGCGGGCGTGCAGCCCGGCGAGACCCTGCGCCTTGCGGGCAGGTGGACGGTCCACCCCAGATTCGGCGAGCAGTTCCAGGTCGAATCCTTCTCGACAGTGGCGCCCGCGACCCTGGCGGGCATCGAGCGTTACCTCGGTTCGGGCCTCGTGAAGGGCGTGGGAAAGGAGCTCGCCTCCCGCCTGGTGAAAAAGTTCGGCCTGGAGACTCTCGCCGTCATCGATACGACTCCCCGCAGGCTGCGCGAGGTCGACGGCATCGGCGCCGCCCGCAGCCGTCAGATCATCGAGGCGTGGACGGCGCAGCGGGCGATCAGGGACGTCATGATCTTCCTGCAATCCTATGGCGTCTCGACCGGCCTCGCGGCGCGGATCTGGAAACTGTACGGCGACCGGGCCATCCAGGCCATCAGGGAGAACCCCTACCGCCTGGCGGCCGAGGTCGAGGGCGTGGGGTTCAAGACCGCGGACGGGATCGCGAAAAACCTCGGCATCCCGCCGGACTCACCGCACAGGGCGGAAGCAGGGGTCCGGTTCGTTCTCGGCCAGGCCGCTGCAGATGGCCATGTCGTGGCGCCCGTGCAGACGATTGTCGCGCAGACCGCGGCGCTGCTCTCAGTCGAGCCTTCGATCTGCGGCAAGGCGGTCGAAACGCTTGCCGCGCGCGGTGGACTCGTGCTCGAGCATGCGGCGGACGGCCCCCTCGCGGGACTTCCTTCCCTCGTCCGCGCAGAGGAGGAGGCTGCGCGGCTTCTGGCCAGGCTCGCCTCCTCGCCCCCCCTCCCGATCGCCGCGAATGCTCCTGCCGAGATCTCGAGGTGGGAATCCCGACGCCGGATCGAGCTCTCGGCCCTGCAGAGGGACGCGGTGGCGAGAGGCATCAGCGAGAAGGTCCTCGTGATCACGGGCGGACCAGGCACCGGCAAGACCACCCTGATCACCTGCCTCATCGACATCCTCGAGGCGAGCGGACGGAGCGTCGCCCTCTCGGCGCCCACGGGCCGGGCAGCGAAGCGCATGGCCGAGGCGACCGGCAGGGAGGCGCGGACGATCCACCGCCTGCTGGAATGGAGCCCGCAGGGCCGCGGGTTTCTCCGCTGCGGGACAAATCCGATTCGCTGCGACACTCTCATCGTGGACGAGACCTCGATGATCGACGCGATGCTCTTCCGCGACCTGCTTGCGGCGGTCCCTCCCCTTGCCGAGCTCGTCCTCGTGGGCGACGCCGACCAGCTGCCCTCCGTCGGACCGGGAAATGTCCTGGCCGATGTGATCTCGTCGGCCAGGGTGCCGGTCATCCGGCTCACGGAGATCTTCCGGCAGGCGGGAGCGAGCCTCATCACCGTGAACGCTCACAGGATCAACGAGGGGCGCATGCCCCAAACCTCTCCAACGGACGCGGGTGACTTCTTCATCATCGAGAGGGAGGAGCCCGAGAAGATCCTCGAGACGATCCGCGAGCTTGTGACGAAGAGGATCCCTCAGCGTTTCGGCCTGGATCCACGAGAGGACATCCAGGTCCTGACCCCCATGCAGAAGGGCCTTCTCGGCGTCGCGAACATGAACCGCGAGCTGCAGGCCCTGCTGAATCCCCGGGGTGCGTCACTCGCCCGGGGCGGCCTGAGCATGCGAGTCGGGGACAGGGTGATGCAGCTGCGCAACAACTACGATCTCGGCGTGTTCAATGGCGACATCGGGCGGATCGCAGCCGTGAACGATGAGGAGCGCGGCCTGAGCGTCAGGTTCGACGAAAGGTCCGTGGCCTACGAGTGGGCGGACCTCGATGAGCTCGCGCTGGCGTACGCCTGCTCCATTCACAAGTCGCAGGGCAGCGAGTTCCCCGCCGTCATCATCGCGCTGCACACGCAGCACTTCATGCTGCTGAGGCGGAACCTTCTCTATACGGCCGTCACGCGTGGGAAGAAGCTCGCCGTGCTCGTGGGAAGCAGGAAAGCCCTCGCCATCGCGGTGAAGAATGTGGGCACGGAGAAGCGCTGCACCCGCCTGGCCGAGCGCCTCGCCGCCTACTTGCTGTAGAGGGGACCGAGCGCGGCGCAGGCCCGGTAGTCCGCTCCCTGCGAATCCGGATCGCCGAAGCTCCCCCACACCTTGGGACGGAAGACGCCCTCGCCGGGCACATTGTGCATCGCCACGGGCATGCGGAGCATCGAAGCCAGAGCGATCAGGTCGGCCCCGATGTGGCCGAAGCTGACCGCGCCGTGGTTGGCGCCCCAGCAGTTCATGACCGAGTACACGTCGCGGAACTGCCCGCTGCCCGTGACCCGAGGCACGAACCACGTCGTGGGCCACGTGGGATTGGTCCTGTCGATCAAGGGCTTGCCCATCTCCGCCGCGAGCTCCACGGTCCACCCCTCCGCGATCTGGATCACGGGCCCGAGCCCTGCGACCATGTTCACCCGCGACATGGTGACGGGCATGCCGCCGCGCGTCTCGAAGGTGGTTGAGAACCCTCCGCCGCGGAAATACCCGAGGTCGGCGGGGCAGAACCGGGTCGCTTCCAGGCAACGCGCGACCTCGTCGGCCGTGATCTCCCAGTACGGCTTCATCACGGGCTTGCCGTCGCGCGACTGCTGCCCGGTGCCGTCGAGGCCCGTCGAGCCCGAGTTGATGAGGTGGATGAAGCCGCCCTCCGAGACCCCCGAGAGCGTGCGGCCCGTAACCCTCTTCACGGCGTCGGGGCTCCAGTAGGTCCGCACGTCGGAGAAGATCTGGGCTGTTCCGGTCAGCAAATGGCCGAAGAGCATCGAGATGCCGTTCAGGAAATCGTTCTCTGTGGCGAAGACGAAGGCCTCGCGGATGCCGTTCCAGTCGAAGGACGAGTCGAGCATCGTCTCCATGAAGTCGCCGTTCGGGGCGTGGTCGCTCCACGCTCGCTGGCCCTGGAACCCCGCCGCGATCGCGTTGCGTCCCAGCGCTTCCTCGCCGTAGCCCAGCTCGGCGAGGCGCGGGTTGCCGATCATGAGGTCGCGGGCGATAATGGCCATCTTCACGCTGGTTTCCCAGTCCGCGTCCTTCTGGGCCCGGCTCCTCGCCTGGGCCTTTGGGTTGGGGTCCTGTCCTTCCCTGCAGCTCGCTTTCACCCACGCGAGCGCCCGCGCAAGCTCGTCGGGGTCGTAAATCTTTTCGTCGATGCGGCGCGTGAGCTCGGACATGTCCACGCTCTCAGAGCGCATGCCCAGCCAGCTTTCGAGAAAACGAGGATCGACGATGGAGCCGGCGATGCCCATGGACACCCCGCCGATGGCGAGGTACGAGGCCCCCCTCATCGTGGCCGCGGCGAGGCCCGCGCGCGCGAAGCGCAGCAGCTTCTCCTGCACGTCGCCGGGGATCGCCGCGTCCCCCGCCTCCTGCACGTCGCGGCCGTAGATGCCGAATGCCGGCACTCCCTTCTGGGTGTGGGCGGCGAGGACCGCGGCAAGGTAGACCGCTCCCGGGCGCTCCGTCCCGTTGAAGCCCCACACCGCCTTCGGCGTGAGAGGGTCCATGTCCATGGTCTCGGAGCCGTAGCACCAGCAGGGGGTCACCGTCAGGGAGACTCCCACCCCTTCGCGGCGGAACTTCTCCGCCGCATCGGCCGCCTCAGCCGCGCCGCCGATGCAGGTATCCGAAATCACACACTCGACGGGAAGGCCGCAGGGATGGCGCAGGCGCTTCGAAAAGAAGTCCGCCGCCGCTCGAGCCATGGCCATCGTCTGGCCCTCGAGCGACTCGCGCACTCCCCGACGACGGCCGTCGATCGTCGGCCGGATCCCGATCTTCGGCAGGCGTCCCCGAAGCCTGTTCACTGGCGGCATGTTCTTCATCTCGTCCCCCTCGTTTCGCTGACTGCTCAGCTCCTACTGGAAATACTTGCTCTTCCTGAATGCCCCTTCGGCTTCCCGGGTCCAGTACTGGCCGTCCAGAAGGAGCGGCGCCACTTCCGGCAGATCGCGAGCGAGCTCGCGGACCGACTTCAAT
The DNA here is from genome assembly GCA_964353885.1 of uncultured Spirochaetaceae bacterium. Lineage (GTDB taxonomy): Bacteria > Spirochaetota > Spirochaetia > SZUA-6 > Fen-1364 > CAVTER01. The sequence continues at coordinate 46,149 of CAYGXO010000095.1, read as the reverse complement.
CCGATCCCGTTGGCGAAGGGAAAGATGACGACCTTGCCGGGGTACGTGTTGTCCATCAAGGCCTTCAGCCCCTTGGCGGCCGCGTTCATGTCTCCGACGGCGGCCAGGGAGTAGGCCGTGCTGAGCCTGCCCGACTCGGTCAGGCGCAGGGTCTCGCGCATGGCCGAAAGCGGCGAGCCGGAGGAGCCGGTGATCCTCGCCTTCTTCGTCACAATGGCGGAGAGGGGCAGATCGGAGATCGTCCCCACTTTCACCCCCGCGAAGATGTTCATCACGCCGTGCGGGGCGAGGTAGCAGGAGGCCTGGCCGATGATCGCGGCGACGGGCACGAGCACCACCACGTCGTCGAACCCGCCCGGGTACTCTCGGGAGAGAAAACCGTCGAGCTCGTCGCCCGACAGGTCCTTCGGGTTCTCGAAGCGCAGGGCGACCTTGCGCCCGCAGTCCCGGCAGATCAGCGAGACCAGGTGCTTCAGCGATTCCAGCCTCTCGTCGGAGAGGTCGGTGACGAGGACCTGCGAGGGGCCCTTGTCGTCCATGATCGCCTTGATCACGTGCATCTGCCCCATGGGTCCGGCCCCGCCCACGAACCACGTCTTGCCGCCCGCGACGAGGGCTTCGCGGTTGTTCGCGCGATAGCTGGCCGAGACCTCGCCGTCGGAGGATCCGACGAGCTCCAGCCCGCGGTAGTGCACCTTGCCCACGTCGACGGGGAGGTCCACCGCCGGCTCGCTCGTGTGCACGCCCAGAACGCCGTCGGCATCGATCGCGTTCACGAGCCTCGCGAAGGTCTCGCGGTCGGGGGTCCCGGCGCAGATCACCTCTGTTGGCGCGGCGCCGGGGCCGGAAAGGGCATCCGGGGCGACGAGCGCGGCTCCTGTCCGACGGGCGAGCTCCTCGACCGCTTTCCTGTTGTCATCCGAGAGCCCCGTGTGGGCCACGGTCGCGATCGTTCCGGCCTCGAGCCCTTCGAGCTTCAATGGAACCTGGCCCTTGGGGAATCCGACGAAGGACACTCGGGCCGCCTCGCGCATGCGGGTGCGAGAGGCGATCTGGTAGGAGGCGATCACGCACGTCCATGGCTCGACCAGGGCCGCCTCTGCCACGCCGGTCTCGGGCTTCACGGGCAGAAGGTAGCATCCCGCGTCCCCCTCGAGGATCTCGCTGCCGATCACGACATACTGCGACAAGCCCCCGGGAATCGCATAGCCGAACGCGACAGCCCGCCCCTTGTAGGTGATATCGGCCTGGATGATCCAGCGGCTGCCCAGCGCGAACTTCCCCTTCCATTTGTCGCCGACGCCGACGATGGTCATCGTCACCTCGTGGCCCGGGACGGTGGGGTTCTTCGCCAGATTGCGCCCCTCGATTCGCGGGTGCGAGGAGCCGGCGGTGATGAGCTTGATGTCGGAGAAGCACAGCCCCACCGCGTCGATGCGCGCGATGAGGTTCTCTTCGCCGTAGACGGGAAAGGCGACCGTGTCCGGCCTTCCCTTGGCGCCGATGTTGTCGAGTCCCTGGCCTTTCAGCTGCCAGGAGAGGAACCGCTGCGGAAGCTCCTCGAGTAGCTGCATGGAATGCTCCTTTGCGTGAGCACTGATTGTACTACGGGATTTCGCCGCGGGGCAATCCCAGCGGGACCGCAGGACTGCGAGCCCTGTACCGCCTCCCGCGCCCCGTGGTAGGGTGAAGCCCGAGGAAACGGCCATGGACCTCGGCGTCAGCGCAGTCATGCTTCCCGAGATCGACTTCGACGAGCAGATCGAGCTGTGCGTGTCGCTCGGGATCCGCCGCTACCAGTTCAGCCTCGCCCCCGAACGGCTCGTCGCCGAAGGGAAGGAGCTCTCGCTGAGGCTCACCCGCGCGGGTCTCGTGCCGTGGGGCACCCTCCCCGCCGTCCGGGTCGACGACGATGATGAGGCGATCGCCCTGCACCTTCGGGGGGCCGCCGAGGCGGGCGCGGGACGGATGCGCCTGGATCCTCCTCTTTTGCCTCCCGCGCCCTTCGATTGCCGCGCCGCGCTCGAGCAGGCGGCATCCCGCTACGAGGAGGTCGCGCGCAAGCTCGCGAGGCCCATGGGGATCCGGCTGCTCGTCGAGACGCGCACGGGAAGCATCGCCTCCTCACCGGGGCTCGCATGGGCCCTGGTGGGCAGGCTCGATCCGCGCGATATAGGGGTCATCTTCGACCTGGCGAGCTTTGCTCGCGAGGGTGAGCTCGCTCCTGACCTCGCCGTATCGATGCTAAAGAACTCCATCGACTGCGTGCATGTCGGGGGCAGCCGCCGGGTCGTCGCCGGCTCGGACGAGCGGGGGTGCAAGCGACTGGAGTCCCAGTTCTGCTCCCTGGAGGAGTCCGACCTGCACATCCCCTCCTGGATCGCCGCGATCCAGGCCGCGGGCATCGCGCCCCCCCTGATTGTCGAGGACTTCTCTCCCGGCATGAGCGGCGCCGACAAGCTGCGCCGAGGCGCTCGGCTGCTGCATTCCATCCTGAAGGACCGCGCAGAACGATCCGCTCCATGAAGCTCAAGGCGAGGCCGGAGGATTTCCTCGTCCAGGAGGTCAGCGAATACCCGCTGTCGAGCCGCAAGGGCCCCTATGCCGTCTTCCGCCTGTCGAAGAGCTCCTGGGACACCTTCGATCTCATCGACCTTCTCGCCCGGCGCATGAGGGTGCGGCGGGAGGACATCAGCGTCGGCGGGATGAAGGACAGGCACGGCCGCACGTCGCAGCTGGTCTCCGTGCGAGGCCTGCCGGGCGCGCCCCGCTCCTTCGGCGAGCGAAACTTTTCGCTTGAGTTCGCGGGGTACTGCGACCGCGCCATCTCGGCGAAAGAGATTCGGGGCAACAGGTTCTCACTCACCCTGCGCGACCTCACCGAGCGCGAGACGGTCCTGTACGAGCGGAACGCCGCGATCGCGGCTGTCGACGGGATCCCGAACTACTACGACGAGCAGCGCTTCGGCTCGGCGCGGCACAAGGCCGGCTTCATGGGCAAGGAGATGTTCCTCGGCAGGCGCGAGGCCGCCCTGAAGCTGTACTTCACCCCGTCGAAGCACGACGACCAGAAGACGCGGAAGCTCAAGAAGTGCGTGACGGACAACTGGGGGCGCTGGGAGCGCTGCGCGGGCCTCGGCTTCGGAGAGTACGAAAGGATCCTCTCGTACCTCCGCGAGCATCCCCGCGCTCACCACGCCGCCCTCGGCCTGATCGAGAAGCGATTCCTGGTTTTCGCTCTGAACGCCTACCAGTCCTTCCTTTTCAATGAGGTGCTCGCGCGCTGGATCGCGATGCTCTCGGCGGAGCGCGGGTTCGCCGTGCGGGAGCTCGCCTACGGCTTCGGCAGGTTCCTCTTCCCTGAGAAGCTGCCCGACGGGTTGGCAGCCGAGCTGCTCGCCCGGTTGCTTCCGGTTCCCGGCTACGACAGCGCCCTGCCGGACCCGGACGTCCGGCGCATCGTCGAGGACGTGCTCGCCGGCGAGGAGATCCAGCTCTCGGACCTGAGGGTCCGCCAGATGCGGAGGATCAGCGCGCACGGGGTCGAGAGGACCGCGTTCGTGCGCCCAGAAGACCTCGCCGTGACCCCGGCCGCGGAGGACGAGCTGTATTCGGGGAAGAGGAAACTGAGGCTCGACTTCTTCCTGCCGAGAGGCAGCTACGCGACGCTCCTCGTCAAGAGGCTGGGAGTGCCGTAGCGTTGCCGCAGCGGCCGCGCGCGTAGGCCATCGCCCTCTCCAGCCCCGTCTTTCCCGCGAACGACTTTCCGCTGCACAGCTGCGAAAAGATGCTCTCGGCCGCCCCAAGCCCGTAGACCGCCTCGATCAGGTCGCGGTTCTGCAGCAGGTTCTGGATGAGGATTTCGTTGTCGCTCGAGCCGGTCATGATGTGGCGAATGACCTCCGCCGAGCCCTTGAACAGCGTGTTGCAGCGCTCGATGATCCGCTCCGCCATGTCGCGCGCGTCGGCGTCGAGCGACGCGCTGATCCCGCCCAGCGTGCGAATGCGCTCCATCTCGTCCCTCTCCGTCGGGCTCAGGCTGTAGCCGACCACGCGCGCCAGCTCCTCGATGCGCCCGATCTCCTCCTGCTCCTTCTCGTATTGCGGAGAGTAGCGCTCGATCTGGTAGAGGGACTCCCGAAGGATGAGAAGGAGGTGGAAACCGGTGCCGATGTACGAGTCGAGGGATTTTGTCTCGATCGCCGATCTGAGCTCGGCGAGCTGCCGACGGGTATCGCGCGCGGAAGAGCGCGTGGGACGCGCGGCAGGCGATGCGAGCGCGCGGAACAGCGCGTGGGCCTTCTCCTTCAGGTCGAAGGCGAGACTCTCCTCCAGCTCCTTCACCTTCTCGAAAAGCCCGCAGCCCGACAGGCAGCCACGGCGCGATGCTTCCTTGAACTCGCGGTAGATCTCCGAGAAGGAGGTGAAGGCCTTCAGGAACTTGACGACGAGGAAGGCGAAGTGCTCCTTCCGCCGCCGCGCCTCGAACCCGTCGCGCGCGAACCCGCGTTTCGCCATGGCGTACTCCCGCCGGGGAGCATACCCCAGGGCGACTCCCGAGGCAACCCTTGACACCGCCCCGAGGTTCTGATGGATTGTCCGTGATGCCGCAGCCAGACGCCGCCCGCACGACGAACAGCCTCCTCTTCGTGATCGTGATCCTGCTGGGGGCGGCCGCCCTGCGCCTGGCCGCCCCCGTTTTCATCGCGCTGCTGCTGACAGTGCTGGTGGTGTACATGATCGATCCGCTGGTCGTGTTCCTCCAGCGCCGGCGGCTTCCCCTCTGGACCTCCGCGATCGTTTCGATCGCGTTCTTCGCGGCGCTGCTCTTCGGGCTGGGGATGCTCATCTTCGTCGATCTCGCCCGTTTCGGAAGGAACTTCCCCCAGTTCCAGGCGGAGCTGGTGGGCAGGGCGCAGGCTGCGATGGAAGGGCTGGAGCGCGCCCTCGGCATCCCGAACATCGTGAACCCATTGGAGGAGCTGGGCAGCTTCCAGGTCGGCCCTCTCGTGCTGAGCGCCGCCCGCTCGACACTGCGCATCCTCTCGGAGGCGGGCCTCATCTTCTTCTTCGCCGTCATCCTCCTGCTGGGAAAGTACCGGGTCATCCGCATCATGCTCGCCGTCTTCCCGACCCGGCACAGCATGATCCCCATCATGCTCAAGCACATCGACCGCCACCTGAGGACCTTCCTCGGCATCAAATCGCTCGCGAGCCTGGCGGTCGGGATCGGGACCGGCGTCCTGCTGCTGGCCTTCCGGGTCGAGTTCGCGGTGACGTGGGGCTTCCTCGCCGCGCTCCTGAACTTCATCCCCGCTCTCGGGCCCATCGGCGCGGTCCTGATGCCCGTGCTCATCGCCTTCGTGCAGTACGATTCTCTCCTCCTGCCTCTCGTGATCGCCGCCTCGCTCACAGTCCTGCACGTGGTCGTGTCGAACCTCATCGAACCGCGTTTCATGGGAGAAAGGCTGAACCTGTCCTTCTTCGTGATCTTCCTTTCGCTCTTCTTCTGGGGCTGGATGTGGGGCGCGGCGGGAGTGATCCTCGCCGTTCCCGTCACCGCCTCGCTGAAGATCGTCCTCGAGAGGATACCTGCAACCGCCCGCATCGCAATGCTGCTGGGCAAGGCGCGAAGTCGCCGGCCTCGCCGCAGCGCGCCCAAAATTTGACTCTTTCGATCAGCATCGATACCCTTTTCTCATGGTCCCCGCGCTGCTCATCATGTTTCGAGAATCTCTCGAAGCCGTGCTCGTGGCGGGGATCGTGCTCGGCTTCCTGCAGAAAACGGGAAAGCGGATGCTGCGCGCGAAGGTCTGGATGGGGATCGGGGCCGGCGTCGCCGCGAGCATTCTGGGCGCGGCGCTCTTCCATCTGCTGGCCGGAGGATTCGAGGGCAGGTCCGAACAGATCTTCGAGGCCGTCACAATGCTCACGGGCGCTGTGCTGATGACCACGGTCATCGTTTGGGTCGCGCGCCGGGGGAGCTCCCGCGAAGAGCTCGAGGCGCGGACAGCCAGCCGCATGCAGGGGGGAGCATGGGGCCTCTTCCTCCTCGTGTTCGTCTCGGTCCTCAGGGAGGGGATCGAGGCTGTGCTGTTTCTCGCGGCCGCCGGCTCGCCATCTTCCTCGGGGGCGTTTGCCGGCGGCCTTGCCGGACTCGCCGCGGCCGTCATCCTGGGGGCTCTCCTGCTGCGGGCGTCCCGGCGCGTGGGGATGAGGACGTTCTTCGCCGTCACGAACGTCCTCCTGGTGCTTTTCGCCGCGGGCCTGGTCGCCCGAGCCGTCCATGAGCTGTCGGAAGCGGGCATCATCCCGCCGATCATCGACAGGCTCTGGGACCTGAATCCCGCGGCGCGCCCCGATGGGAGCTACCCCGCGCTGCATGAGATGGGGAGCGTTGGCGGAATTTTTCGTGGGCTGTTCGGGTACTCGGGAGCTCCGTCGCTCGCGGAGACCATCGGCTGGGCTGGTTCCCTGGCCGGGGCGGCGGGACTGTGGGCGGCCGTGAGGCGACCGCGTTGACCAAGAGGCGCGGCGCACGTAGGATGGACAAAGACAGCGAATCCAGGAGGCGACCATGCTCGTGAAGGAACGCATGACGCGCAATCCCATCACCATCCGGCCGGACCTTCCCGTGACCGAGGCTCAGGCGCTGATGAAGCGCGAGAAGATCCACCACCTGCCGGTGCTGGACAAGGGTGAGCGGCTCACGGGAATCGTCACGGAGAAGGACCTCCTGTACGCCTCCCCCTCCCCCGCCACAACGCTGAGCGTCTACGAGATCGCCTCGCTGCTCTCCAAGCTGAAGGTCGAAAAGGTGATGACGGCGAAGACGATCACCGTCGGCGAGGATGTGCCGATCGAAGAGGCGGCCCGCATCATGGCCGACAACAACATCGGCGGCCTCCCCGTCATGCGCGGCGGGACCCTCGTGGGGATCATCACGGAGAGCGACCTTTTCAGGCTCTTCATCGAGCTGTTCGGCGCACGGCAGAAGGGGGTGCGCCTTTCGATGATCGTGCCCAACCAGAAGGGGGAGCTCGCGAAGCTCACCGACGCGGTCACCCGGGCGGGCGGGAACATCATCGCGATGGGCACCTTCCTCGGAGAAGATCCCACGCGCGGGCTCTGCACGATCAAGGTCGACGGCATCGGCCGCGAGAAGCTGCTGGAAGCCGTCACGCCTCTTGCGCTGGCCATCGAAGACGTGCGCGACGCGTAGGCCGAGGAGAGAACCACGCATGGAACAGAAAAGGCTCGCGCTCTCGAAGAGGGGGGGCGAAGTGCCCCTGTCCCCGATCCGCAAGCTCACCCCGCTCGCCGATGACGCGAAACGGCGGGGCGTGCGCATTGCTCATCTCAACATCGGCCAGCCCGACATCAAGACGCCCCAGCCCATCATCGACGCCTACCGCTCCTTCGACGCCCCGGTGCTGGCCTACAGCCCGTCTTTGGGCATCCCGCAGCTGCGCGAGTCCATCGCCGGCTACTACAGGCGCTACGGGCACGCCGTCGAGGCGTCCGACGTAGCGGTGACCGTCGGCGGGAGCGAGGCGATCTTCTTCGCCCTCTCGGCGGTGTGCGACCCAGGAGACGAGATCCTCGTGCGCGAGCCGTTCTACGCCAACTACATCGCCTTCGCCGCCATGATCTCGGCCAGAGTCGTGCCGATCCCCTCCTCGATCGACGAGGGATTCCGCCTTCCCTCCCGCGAAGAGATCGCGCGGTGCATCACCCCCCGCACGAAGGCGATCCTGTACATCTCGCCTGAAAACCCGACCGGCGTGGTCTACGACCGGCGCGAGCTTGAGACCCTGCAGGAGCTGTGCGAGAGGTTCGGGCTGTTCCTGATCTCCGACGAGGTCTACCGGGAGTTCATCTACGACGAGCACGTGCGCTTCACCTCGCTTCTGGACCTGGAGGGCTTCGAGGAGCACGCGATCCTCATCGATTCGATCTCCAAGCGCTTCTCCTCGTGCGGCGCGCGCATCGGGTCGATCGTCTCGCACAACAAGGGAGTGATGGAGCTGGTGGACAAGTTCGCCCAGGCCCGGCTGTGCCCCCCGACGGTGGGACAGCTCGCGGCGGACGCCGCCTACAGGATGGACCCCGGCTATTTCGCCCCGATCCGCGACGAGTACAGGAAGCGCCGGGACGTTCTGGTGGAGGGCCTCGGGAAGATCCCCGGCGTCGCCTTCCACGTGCCCGAGGGCGCCTTCTACCTGATGGCCCGGCTGCCCGTCGCCGATGCCGAGGACTTCTGCCGGTTCCTCCTGCAGAGCTTCACCTTGAACGGGCGCACGGTGATGCTCACCCCGGGCGCGGGATTCTACTCGACGCCCGACAAGGGACGTGACGAGGTGCGCATCGCCTACGTGCTCGAGACGGACACGATCGCGCTGTCGGTCGACATCATCGCCCGCGCGCTCGAGGCCTATAGGCGATCCTGAGGACCGACGGTCCTCGAGAGCCCGAGAATTCCGTTCAGCTCTCCGAGGGCGGCGATGATGAAATCGGGGGTCACGCCCATCACGGGAATAGCCGCGCCATTGGAAAGGAAGGCCGTGGCGGCGCCCGCCGCTTTGCCGGCTTCGATGTCGAACACGTAGTCCCCGACAACGAGCATCTCGCCGGGCGCGACGCCGAAGAGCCCCGCGGCGCGATGCACGCCGTCGGGGTGCGGCTTGGGCCTGCCCTCGTCCTCGCGCGTGACGATGACCGGGAAATCCTCCACCCCGATCTCGCGGAAACCCTCCAGCGCCTCGCGGATCGAGCCGAGGCTGTTCCTGCTGAGAATGCCGCATGCGATTCCCGCGCGCCCGAGCCCACGCACAAGCGCTTCGGCGCCGTCGTTCGGCACGGAGGCCCGAGCAGCGGCGAGCTCGAAGTCATCCAGGAGGCGGTGCGCTTCCCGGCGCGCCTCGACCGACCCAAGCGCGTCAATGAACTCGAGGATGGGGACCTTCGGCGGGCAGCCCAGGAGCCGGCGCAGGGCGGCGAAGTCTATCGCCCCGGGCTTCGTGAGGGTCCCATCGAAATCGAAGAGAACCGCGCGGTACATCGGGCAGAGCCAGTATACACGCCGATTCCCCCGTTGCATACCGGGCGGCGATGCTCTATACTGGCGTGGCTGTGGCGGAAAAAGAAAGGCGAGTAATGATCGTCAAGAGAGAGATCTCGGCGGACGAGGTGGAGATCGTGCCTGAGGGAAACCTCTCGCGCGACGACATGAACGAGTTCCAGAAATGGCTCGACGAGGCCCTGCGGGGGAGCCATCGGACAATCGTCCTGAACTTCGAGCACCTCGCGAGCCTCAGCTCCTCGGCCATCGGGAAGATCCTTCACTTCAAGAAGCAATGCGACGAGACGGGCCGCCGGCTGGTCATCCGCAAATGCAGCGCCGAGATGCTCCAGCTCCTGCGGATGATCAAGTTCGACGCCCTCATCACGATCGAGACGTAGAGACCAAACCTACAGCGCCGCCCGGATATCGAAGCCTTCGTCGGCGAACTGCCGCGCCGTGACGGGCGCGCCGGACCGAATCACCCGCTCGGCCGCAATGCACTCCCTCGGCATACCCACCGCGACAGCAGCCTTCAGCTTCCCCTTGCGGAAGTACCCGGCGAGAAACCGTCCGCTCTCCACCTCGCCCCTGTACACGATCTCGTCGAAGCCCCGCGTGATGCCGACGGATTTCAGGCTGATGCCGGCCTGCCGGGTCCAGAAGAAGGGGCATTCGGCGTAGGCGACGGCCGCGCCGAGCATTGAGCGGGCGGCGTGGCGGCCCTGCCGCTCGGCTACGACCCAGTGCTCGATCCGCTCGGGCTCGCCGTCGGCGCCTGGGACGATCGCGATGTCGCCCGCCGCGAAGATATCCGGATGCGAGGTGGCCAGCCTCCCGTCCACCGGCACGCCCCCCGCCTGGACAAGTTCCGTGCCCGCCAGGTAGTCGACGGCGGGCTGAACGCCGATGCCCAGCACCGCGAAGTCGGCCTGCAGGCTGGTGCCGTCCGAGAGCATGACCTTCTTCGCGCCCTTCCCGCCGGTGATCCGCGTCGGCGTCCTCCCGAGGCGGAACGAGACCCCCGCCTCCTCGTGGCGCTTTTTCAAAAACGACGCGACGCGCTCGCCGAAGATGCGCGCGAAAGGGAGCGTGTCGGGGGCGACGACCGTCACCCCGAGACCCCGCTCGCCGAGCGAGCTGGCGATCTCGAGGCCGATGAATCCCGCGCCGATGACGAGCGCGCGAGCGGCCCGGGATGCCGCGTCGGCGATCGCGCGGGCGTCGGCGAGGCTGCGAAGGCTGAAACAGCAGTCCGCCTTGGCTCCCGGGATCGCGAGCATCCGCGGGGTTCCTCCCGTGGCGAGCAGCGCTCTGTCGAATGCGAGGGACTCTCCCGATGCGAACAGGGCGACCTTCTTCCACGCGTCCAGACCCGTCACCCTGCGGCCGGTCAGGACCTCGATCCTCTGGTCGGCGTAGAACTTCGGGCCGCGCAGAGGTATCCACTCCGGCTTCGTCTTCCCGGTGATGTACCCCTTGGTGAGCTCGGGCCTGTCGTACGGACCGTCAGCTTCCGCGGTGACCATGACGATCCTTCCCCCGAACCCTTCGCGCCGCAGGGTCTCGGCCGCCGCATTCCCCGCGGCCCCCGCGCCGACGATGAGGAACGTGCGGGGATCGCCTTCTGCCGGGACGGGCCGTCGGGGCTTCACGAGCTCGCCCACCCACACGTCCCCGGACTCGACCTTCACGGGATAGGTCGGCAGGTCGTCGAGGGCCGGCGGCGCCACGAGCTTTCCGTCGCGCGCATCCAGACGCGCGAAGTGTCCCGGGCAGACAATCTCGCCCCCGATCAGCGCGCCTTTCTCCAGCGGATCGTGGTGGTGGGGGCATTCGTGGCCGAGCGCGCGCACGACCCCGTCCAGCCGCACAAGGTAGATCCCCTCCTCTCCCGCCTTCGCGAGAACGGGAATCCCCTCGACAAGGTCCGAATCACGGGCGACCTTCCGCCAGCCAGTCTCCATACGGCGCCTCCGCTCCCCTGAGTGTACCCCCACCCCATGCCGGGGGCAAGGCCGAAGGCGGAGCGTCCACCCGCCCTGCTCTGGCGCGGGGGGGCGCGGGCGGGTATACTCTCCCCGCGGGAAGTCGAAGGAAGGAGGATGCATGCCGGAAACGAGGCGGCGCGGGCCGCGCGCCTTTCTGGTGGTGCTCGTCGCCGCAGGCGCGCTCGCCTTCGGCCTGTACTCTCTGACTGGGCTGTACGTCATGCCCCCGAAGGATTCCCCCCCGAACGGGGCGACGATCTGGTTCTACAGGCGCGGCTCGGGCCTGCCATTCCTCTCGTCGCCCGACAGCCGACGCCGGGCCAGGGAGGCCGCGCGCAGCCCCGATCTCGTCGCCCTCGCTCCGAGGCGAAACTGGGTCCTCGCCCGGCTGCCTTTCGCGCGGGGGGTGTATTTGTGGACGACCGGCGGTGTTGAGTATCTGAGGTAACAAGGAGGAACGCATGGAACCGAAAGCCAGGTCCGCTCTCGGAGTGGGGACTTTGCTCATTGTACTGGGGATATTCTTTCTCGTGACCCGGATCGTCCCGAACATCCTCGCGCCCTTTTCATGGCCCTGGATCGTCATCGGCGTTGGCGCCGCTTTCATGGTTGCGGCGCTCGTGAGCTGGACGCCCGGGCTCGCGGTTCCGGCCTGCATCATCGGCGGCATCGGAGGCATCCTGCTGTGGCAGAACACGAGCGGCCTCTGGAGCACGTGGTCGTACGCATGGGCGCTCATCCCCGGCTTCGTCGGCGTCGGCGTGTTCATCAGCGAGGTCATGGAAGGCAGGCCTCTGAAGGCTCTGATCGACGGCGGCACGCCGATCGTGGTGAGCGCCATCCTCTTCTTCGTGTTCGGCTCGCTGCTCGGCCGGCATGTCGGCGGCTTTCCCGCGATCGGCAACTGGTGGGCCATCGGGCTGATCCTGATCGGAGTGCTCGTCGTCCTGCGGCCGCTCGTCGGGCGCCGGCACAAGGGAGAGAAATGACATGGTGCGCTGGAACTGGGTCATCGGAATCGTCCTGATCGTCCTCGGGGCGATCACACTGATGGGCATTTTCCATATCTTCTGGCCTCTCCTGCTCATCGCCGTCGGCGTGCTGATCGTCATGGGGGCATCGTGGCGCAGGGGCGAGGCGGCGCGCGAGCAGGCCGCCGTGGCGCTCGATGGCGCCCAGGAAGCGGTTGTCCGGGTCCGTCACGGAGCAGGAAAGCTCTCGATCGGCGCCGGCACGGAACCGGGCGATCTTCTTTCGGGAAGCTTCGGCGGCGGCCTGGACGCTCAGAAGAGCAGGGACGGCGGCCGGCTCGCCGTCGAGATGAGGGTGAAGGACAGGGACGTCTCGCACTACGTGTTTCCCTGGACCCGCGGGAACATAGGGGTGCTGGACTGGGATTTCGTGTTCAACACCGCCGTGCCGCTGACCCTCGCCCTGGAAACCGGGGCGAGCGAGTCCCGGCTGCTCCTGACCGACCTGCAGGTGCGCGAGCTCTCGGTGAGCACGGGGGCGAGCTCCACGATCGTGGACCTTCCCGCTCGGGCTGGCATGACGCGCGTGCGCGTGGAATCCGGAGCCGCGTCTGTGAAACTTCGCGTGCCCGCGGGCGTGGCGGCTTCAATCTCGATCAGAGGCGCGCTCGCGGGGATCCACGTGGACACTTCGCGCTTCCCGAAGGTCGGGGGCTCCTACCGGTCCGCCGATTACGACAGCGCGGCCAACCGGGTGGAAATCTCGGTCGAAACGGGCGTTGGTTCCATAGAAATCAGCTGACCGAAAGAATCAACTGACCGACGGAGCGGGGGGAGACTGACGTTCATCGTCCTGGCGTCCTCCTGCTCCGATTCTCTCCCCAAACACCCCCACCCCCGTCTGCCCTTCCCCGTCGAGGTACACGTGAAGGTACTGGCCGCCGCGGACCGACGGCACGTGCACGACGTGCACCACTCCGACCAGCTGCGCGAGCTCCGGGTCGACGGCGGCAAGCGCATTCGGCGAGCGAACGAGGAGCTCCTCGTTCAGCACGGTGCCGGGGGCATCCGGGTACAGGGGCATGATCGCGATGTCCGCCTCGACAAGGTCCTGGAAGAAGTGGGTGCCGTACGATACCTCGGGAGTGTAGCCATCGCGCGCGAAGGCGATCTCGACGAGGAGCCTCGTCCTATTAATGTCGGAATAGGTGACGCTCACGCCGAGATTGATGTCGTTGCTGCCCCATCGGCCCGGACCCAGCAGGGCATAGCTCTTGCCCGCGAGGCGCTTGTTCAGCTGCCCCACCGCCCAGCCGATCCGCCGCTTGTCCTCGACGGTCCGCAGGCGATCGTAGGCGCGCGGATCGACGTACACGACGTACTCGACGTCCGTGATCAGGCAGCTGGACAGCCCCGAGTGGGTGACGAACAGGGTGTCCTCCGTCCTCCTCTGCGGGATGGCGACACGCTCGATCTCCCGGCGCATCGACAGGGAGCGGCACTGGAGGATGTACAGCTTGTCGGCGTCCCACGCGAACTCGATGTCCACGGGTCTCCCGTACGCGGCCTGCACGGCCGCGAGGACCTTCTTCGCGAGGGGCACGAAGGGCGAGCGCGAGAGGAAGTTCTCGAAGGTCAGGTACATCGAGTCCTCGGCCAGCTCATCCGTGCGGAACATCGGGGCGCGCAGCCGGCCGTCCTCGGTTGTCGAGACGGCCTGGAAGAGGTCGGGGTGCCGGCTCGCGCGCGCGAGGGTGCGGAAGTCGACGGTCTGGAAAGTCCCCTGCGCGACGTTGATGACGTCGATCATCCTCTGCGAATACTTCGCGACCTGCTCGGCCGTGGCCTCGGGCCGGAGCAGCGGATGGCTCAGCGGGACCATGCGCGGGTACTCGCCGCCCACCCTGTCGACGGCCCGGGTGCCCAGGCCGAAGACCAGGCGCACCAGCCCATCGCTCTTGCGGATCTTCGGGCTCCAGGCGTAGCTGTTGTAGGAGTACATCACCCCCGCGGCGAAAGGGAACAAGTAGTCGCCGAACCTGCGGCCGACGACCTTCTGGACGATCATCGCCATGCGCTCGTCGTAGTCGAGCAGGCCGTGGTCCCTGCGGTAGATGATGGGGTCTGGGCCGTACATGCTCCCGAGCACCGTCTTCACGCCCCGCAGGAAGGCAGCCAGGCGCGCCTCCACGCCGCCCTGGTTGGCAAGGAACACGGACTGGTACTTTCCCGAGAAGGCGAGGCCGAAGCTGTCCTCGAGGAGGCTGGAGGAGCGCACGATGATCGGATGCTCCCCGATCTCCTCGATGAGCCCGCGGAACTGGGCGACGATCTCCGGCGAGAAGGTCGCGCTCTCGAAGCGCTCGCCGATGCGCTGACACTCCGCGTCAATTGCCTCCCGGTCGCGGTACTTGTGGGTATGGAAGAGGTGGAAGTCGTTGCGGTCGATGAAGTCCGAGAAAACCCCCGAGCTGATGTACCACGTGTCCGGCGCGGCGATGTGCCGCTCGAAATCCGGGTCGTGCCGCGCGAGGATCGGCAGCAGGATCTTCTGGGCCACGATCATGCCCGCCGCCTTGCCGCCCAGCCTGCCGGGAGAGGCGACGTGCCCGAGGGTGTGCTCGAGGATGGAGGAGATGTCGCGGATGGTGACGTACTTTTTTGCGATGCCGAGGAAGGGCAGCTGGCTGGAGACGTAGAAGGACAGAAGCGACACCCGAATGCCTTCCGCCTCCTCGGGGGAGATGTAGATCTCGCCCTTGGGAATGTCGCAGAACTCCTTCAGGGCGCGCCAGACCGTCTCGGCGGTCGCGCGGCTGCTGCTCAGGACCTTGCCCAGCTCCTGGCACCGGTCGCGCTTTCGCACGAGGTTGACGTAGTTCTCTACCTCGTCGGCGGAGAGCCATTCGGCGAAGGCGAGGTCGGTGAGCGCGTCGCTGTACTCGCGGAGGTTCTCCCGGGTCGCCGGAAGGCCGTCCGCCTCGACTCGCGTCCGGGCCGCCGCGGCGAGCTCCTCCCGGGAGACAAGCCCCCGCTCCACGAGCACGTCGAGGAACATCGAGCGCATCTGCGGGAGGAGCTGCGGGTACTTCGAGATGGCGCGGAAGAGATTATAGGCCCGGATCGGTGCGTCCCTTCCAAGAAGGCGGGACCCGTCAGGGCCGTGTTCCGACGCGGCGCTCACACCCACCCGCGCAGCTTGCACGCCTCGGCGACCCTGCTCACCGAGACGAGGTAGGCGGCATCGCGCATCGTTCCCCCATGGCGCTCGCGCATCGCGTAGACCTCGTGGAAGGCCTTCGTCATCTTCTCTTCGAGCCGAGAGTGCACGAGTGTCAGGTCCCAGTAGTAGTTGTAGGCGTTCTGGACCTGCTCGAAGTACGACACGGTGACGCCTCCCGCGTTGGCGAGGAAGTCGGGAAGGACGAAGACGTTCCCGGCCGCGAGGATCTCGTCGGCTTCGGGGGTCGTGGGGCCGTTCGCCAGCTCGCACACGATCTTCGCCCGGATGCGTGCCGCGTTCCTGTCCGTGATCACGTTCTCGAGGGCTGAGGGGAAGAGGACAGCCACGTCCAGCTCGAGCGACTTCTCGTTGCTGATCGGTTCTGCGCCCGGGAATCCCGCGAGGGAGCCCGTCCTGTTCTTGTGGTCCACCACGGCCTTCGCGTCCAGCCCCTTCGGGTTCCAGATCCCGCCACGGGAATCCGTGGCGGCGATGAGCTTCATGCCCAGGATCTCCGAGCCGAGCAGGGCCGCGTGCTGGCCCGCGTTGCCGAAGCCCTGGATCGCCATCGGGGCGCCGGCGAGGCCGATGCCGAGCTTCTTCGCCGCCTCCCGGGTGACGATGATGCCGCCCCTCGCCGTCGCGTCGCCGCGGCCGGCCGAGCCGCCGATGGGGATGGGCTTGCCGGTGATGACCCCGGGGCGATGCGCGCCGATGATGGTCTCGTACTCGTCCATCATCCACCCCATGATCTCGGGGGTCGTGTACACGTCGGGGGCGGGCACGTCGTTCGTCGCCGACAGGAAACGGCCGACGGCGCGGATGTACGCTCGCGCGAGCCTCTCCTTCTCTCCCGCGGACAGCTCCTTGGGGTTGCACGTGATGCCCCCCTTGCCGCCCCCGAGAGGGAGGTCGACGACAGCGGTCTTCCAGGTCATCCACGCGGCCAGGGCGCGGATCGTGTCGATCGTTTCGCCTGAATGCCAGCGCAGGCCGCCTTTCGTCGGGCCGCGCGCGCCGTTGTATTGAACCCGGTACCCCAGGAAAATCTTCAGCGTCCCGTCGTCCATGCGCACGGGAAACCGGACCTGCAGCTCGCGCTGCGGCCAGCGCAGGAACTGATGGGTGGCCTCGTCCAGACCGAGCGTCGCTGCCGCTTTGTCCAGCTGCTTCTGCGAGATCTTGAATGGGTTGAGCTCAGGCATTTGGCGGTATCTCCTTTTGTTCGGCGGTTCGCCGTCACCGGCGCGCCCCAGGGCTGATCTTAGCGGTGAGAGCCCGTCGTGGCAAGGCTGAGCGCGTCGTGCCGCGCCTTCCGCATCCACGCGGGGTCCTTTGGGAATTTGTGAAAG
This sequence comes from uncultured Spirochaetaceae bacterium, assembly GCA_964353885.1. GTDB lineage: Bacteria > Spirochaetota > Spirochaetia > SZUA-6 > Fen-1364 > CAVTER01. Next base: position 29,551 of record CAYGXO010000095.1, on the reverse strand, counting down.
TTCCTGATCGCCGAAAGCAGACGGGCCGAGGCCGGCACGCCGGCGGAAGCGAGCAGCGCGTAGTCCGAGAGGCCCTCGCCGAAGATCTCCCAGCGGATCGAATCGATCGGTCCGCGCGGACCTGGATAGACGAGGAATGGCGCGCCGGACGGGACGGACGGCCACGCCCTGCCGCTCGCCTCCGTGAAGGGATCGACCAGCGTCCGGGTTCCCGAGGCGTACCAGTCGTTGCACCCCCCTCCGAGGAAGCCCTGCAGCCGGAACCTGTAGAGCAGCCATCCGATCATGCGGATCTTCGCGAGGGGGGTGTCGAGGAAACGACTCGGGTAGGAGCCGCGGGGACGCGAGCCGAGAGCGGCGAAGCAGGGAATGCCTTCGTGGATCAATTGGTGAGCCGTCCCCATGTCCGCCGCGGGCATGTCGACGATGCCGCTGCGGACGGCCTCGAGGTCGCTCACCAGATCCATCGTCTTCAGCCAGGGAGCGAGGGTGCGGAGGGTCTCCCGCACCCTGCGCCGGCCCGGCAGCGCCTCCGCGTCGCACGGCCCGTCCGAGAGACGGAACAGGGAGCAGTCGGCGAGGCTCTCCGCGTGGAGGAACCTCGACAGGCGCGGCAGGTACTGGGAGAGAAAGGCCCGATGAACGGGGGAGAAGGCGGGAGTGCGGGGACCCCACAGAGGCCTGCCCGCCTGCCCCTCGAAGAGCGCGGGCGCCAGGGGGTGAGCTCCCTGCCCGACGAGGGGAGGCCACTGAAACCACCGGATCCCGCAGGAGCGGGCGAGTGACACGTAGCGCTTCACGTCCGTCCAGTCCAAGCCGTAGGCTGCGCTGCGCCGCGTCACCCGCAGCAGCTGCGGACCCCCGAAAACCGGCACGTTCACCGCGTCCTGACCGTGAGCGGCGAGGTCTTCCATATAGGCGCCCGCAAGGTCCCAGTAGCCCTTCTCGAATCCGGCGAGGCCGTACCAGTCCAGAAGGGAGTCCGAGCGCAGCACATGGAGCACGGGGAAGCCTCTGCGCGGTGCGACGGTGAGCCCGCGCACGAAGAGGACGATGTGCAGCCTCCCGACGGGCGACCCGCGGCTCTCGACGGTGAACGGCACGATCTTCCTGCCCTCGGGGCAGCGAGATCCCACCTTGATCGTGATCCAGAACGCCGCCGTCCGCCCGCGCGCGATCTCGGCTTCCACCTCGTCGAAGAGGGGATCGGGGACGAAGCCGGGGATCCGGCCGCGGCAGTCCAGCTCGCGAGACTCGGTTTCGGTCGTCTGGTGAAGGAGTGGGATGAATCCGACCCGCCGCAGCCGTGTGGAGAGCCCCGCAACCGGCTCGACGGCGGCGCGGACGCCGACGACCTCCTCGCCCGAGCCGTTGCAGGCGCACAGTTGCAGCGAGACCCGTTCGCCGCGCGCGGCCTCGATGTGGAGAACCGAAGGCCCGACCCTGTTGCCCGTCGGGAAAACCCTCGCGTGCGAATCCTGGAGCCAGCACTGCACGGGCATACCGGCACAGGATAGTGGAAATGCCCGCCGGCCGCAAGCTTCGCCGAAGCCCCGGGACTCGGCGTCGGGCTCGGCCTCGGGTTGATCCGCGGGCCGCGGGCGCGCTATGATCGGCGGTCATGATGCGCCAGAACAGAATCGCCGTCCTCACCATCTCGCTGCTGCTGCTCGCCGCGGCCGCCTTCCCCCAGGCGCGCGAGGTCACGGGCTACCGGAAGGTCGACCTCGACAACGGGCTGGAGCTGTTCATCCTCGAAAACCACGTCGTCCCCCTCGCCCGCATCGAGATCACCTTCCGCTGCGGCTCGATCGCGCAGACCGCGGACACGGCCGGCCTGTTCCACCTCTACGAGCACATGCTGTTCAAGGGCAACAGGGTCTACCGCAGCCAGAGCGAGTTCCAGGTCGCGCTCAAGGAGCTCGGCGTGGCCAGTTGGAACGGAAGCACGAGCTCCGAGGCGGTCACCTACTACATCACGGTGCCCTCCGACAGGGTGGAAAAAGGGATCGAGTTCTGGGCGAACGCGGTGCGCTACCCCCTGCTCGAGGCGTCGGAGCTGGAAACAGAGAAGGACGTCGTGGCCAATGAAGTCCGCGGCTCCCTGGCCGATCCCGCGCTCGTCTTCGAGTCCGCGGTGGACAAGGCTCTCTACTGGAAGTACCCCTGGCGAAGGGACGTGGTCGGCTCGGAGAAGTCGATCCGCGCGGCCACCGTCCAAGTCATGCGGGACATCCGCGACACCTGGTACGTGCCGAACAACACGGCCCTCTTCGTCGGCGGCGACGTCGATCCCGCGGCGGTGCTGGCCGCGGTGAAGAGGCATTTCGGCGACTGGCAAAAACGCGGCGACCCATGGGCTTCCCCTCCGCCGCCGCACCCCGCGGCGCCGAAGGACGCGCTCCTGGTGTACCCCGACGAGCAGATGTACCAGGGCGTCGCCTTCGTGGAGATCCTCCTCCGCGGCCCCGACGTGCTCGCCGACCCCGGCGCGACCTACGCGGCGGACGTCTGGGGCAAGTTCCTCGAGGATCCCAATGGCAGGTTCAAGGCCAGCATCTGGTCGAAAATCCCTGGCCTGTACAAGAAAGAATACCTGTGGGCCTCCTACTCCACGCAGCGCGACGGCGGGTACATCACCTTCTCCACCTACCTTCTGGTCTCCTCCCCGAAGAGCACCTTCGAGCGGCTCGCGGATCTGAAGAAGGCCATCGCTGAGGAGGTCGCTGCCATGGCCTCGGACCAGTCCTACTTCAGCCCGAAGGACTATGCCATCCTGAAATCGAAGTTGGCCGACGAGCGGATCTACCAGAGGGAGACCGTCGACGGGTTCGTTTCAGATCTGTCATTCTGGTGGGCATCGGCAAGCACGGCCTACTACGATGGATACGTAGAGAACCTCAAGCGGGCAGGTTTCCCGCAGCTCAGGAGGTTCCTCTCCGACTACGTGGTCTCCCGCACGAGCGTCCTTGCCGCGCGGATGAACCCGAAGGACTTCGCCCGGGAGCAGGCCGACGCCGTGAAAGCGGGCTTCTCCGTGATCACCCGGGACAACGCCTTCTGGTGGGCGGGAAAGTGAGGGGAACGACTATGCGCCAGACCATCCTTCGAAGAGCGGCCGTCCTGTTCATCGTCAGCGCGACCGTCTGCACGAGCATTCGCGCGGGCGCGCAGCCGGTCGAGCTGACCCGGCAGCAGAAGGCCATCGAAGCGGGCGGCCTCAACGCGTTCGCCGCGGAGAACCTTCCCTCCTTCACCCTCGCCTCCCTCGACAACGGCATCCCCGTCGTCATCAAGCGCAGCACGACGAACCGGATTCTCACCCTAAAAGCGGTGCTGCTGGGGCATGTCTCGCTCACCCCCGTCGAGAAGGCGGGACTCGAGGCGGTGACCCTGCGGATGCTCACGCGCGGCTCGGCCCGCTACCCCTATCCCGAGTTCCAGCGCATCCTCTTCGAGAAGTCCTCCTCCATCGGGCCCTCGTACGCATCCTTCGACGCGACCTCCTTCGACCTCATCACCGTCGACTCGTATTTCGACGAGCTTTTCGCCGTCTTCGCGGACGCCTTCCTCCATCCCGCGTGGAACGCGGAGGAGTTCCCCCGGGTCATGAACGACTTCAAGGTGGCCAAGCAGGAGGCGGAGAACGATCCGTGGCAGCGGACCGTGCGGCTGCTGCACGAGGAGTTCTTCTACGGACATCCTTATGCGGCGGCGTGGGACGGCGCGGGCGAATCGCTCGAATCGATCACCCTCGACGACGTGAAGTCCTACTACGAGCGTACTGTGAGCTCGGGCCGGCTCATCCTCGTCGCCGTGGGCAACTTCGAGCCCGCGAAGCTGCTCAAATCACTGAACGCGACATTCGGGGCCATGCCGCGAAAACCCTTCTCGAGACCTCCCGTCCCCTTGTTCGCGGGGACGGTGAAACCCGACCTCGTCGTGGAGCCCTTCGACGAGGCGGAAGGAACGGCCTACGTGCGGGGCGACTTCGCCCTTCCCTCTCCCGACAGCCCCGAGTACCCTGCCGTGCTGGTGGCTTTCAGCCTCCTCGACGACCTGCTGTTCGAGATTGTGCGCACGCAGAAGGGAGCCTGCTACAGCGTCTGGTCCACCGTCCACGGATTCACGGCGAGCTACGGGGACATCACCGTCTACCAGACCTCGGTACCGGGGAAGGTGAAGGAGTACGTGGACGAGGCGATCGCCGTGCTTCTTCGGGGGCAGAGCCTTTCGGGGAAGGTATCCGCGTCCGCCGAAGGCAAGAGCGGGATCGGCAGAGAGGTCGATGTGAAGGCGCAGAAGGGTGTGTACGTCCCCATCGCTGAAGCCCTCCCCTTCTACAAGCGGCAGTTCATCACCCGGTTCTACTCCAGCCAGCAGACCAACATCTCGGTCGCCTCCCAGATCTCCTCCTCGATCGTCTATCAGGGCGACTACCGCGACTACCTGCTCATGATGGAGAGGATCGACGCGGTGGGCGCCGAGGACGTGGTGCGCGCGGCTCAGAAGTACCTGCGTGACGCCCCGACCCTGTGGATCGCTCTCGGCGACACCCACCTCCTCAGGGACGTCACGAAGGAGGATTTTCTTGGATTCAAGGGCAAGTAGGGCGGAGGCAGCATGAAGAACGAAGCACGCGATTCGATCCTGGCGATCCGCGACCGCGAGGTCGGCCGGCTGAGGGCAATGAGCGAGCCCGGAGTCTCGCGCGCGCCCTCCCCCGGGAAATGGTGCGCGAAGGAGGTCATCGGCCACCTCATCGATTCGGCCGGCAACAACGCGCAGCGCTTCGTGCGCGCCCAACTCTCCGCCGAGCTCGCCTTCCCCGCGTACGAGCAGGAGAAGTGGGTCGAGGTCCAGGACTATATGCACGAGGACTGGCGCGCGCTGGTCGAGCTGTGGAGCGCGTTGAACGCTCACCTCGCCCACGTTGTGAGCCGGATACCGGCCTCGAAGATGTCCACGCCGTGCCGCATCGGCGACAAGGAGCCCGTGAGCCTCGCCGCGGTGATCGAGAGCTACATCACGCACGTGGCGCACCACCTCGCCCAGGTGTGAGCCTCTTCGCCGGTTCGAGCGGCGGAAGGCTCACCGTTTCCGGGAACTTCTGGCTGCTCTCCGCTTGCTCCCTGGCGCTTGGGTTCGAGCTGCTCGGGATTCCAGTCGATCAGCGATCCATACCTTGATCAGGGACTGTCGAGGGATACCCAGTTTCGCGGCCACCTTGTCCAGCGAGACGACCATCCAAACGGGGAAGTCTACGTTGACGCGTTTCTGCTCGGAACCCGAACGACGAGCAGCCGCCGTATCGAGGTATGCGGAGATGTCCTTTCCCTCATCGAAGAGAACATCCAGGTCTTCAGCTCTCGTGGCCTTCATAGATTGCTCTCTCCTCTTCCCTCGAACGACGCACGGAAATGATCCGCACTTTCCGACCTCGATAGGTGATGATGGCCGACCAGTGTTTTTCTCCGATCATGCCTACAACAACGAGCCGGGGCTCATCCGTCGTCTGCACAGGAATTTCAATCCATTCCGGATCATGCCAGAGGTCCTGCGCCTCAATGAAGTCGATGCCATGCTTCCGAGCATTGGAATCGCTTTTCGAGGAGTCGAACTCGAACTCCATGCTGTATAGAAAATATACCTTTTCGGGCACACATGCAATGGGATGGCAATATCGATGAAGACATCGCGAAGCTCGGGGGACGGGGCATCCGTCACAGGGAGACGCGCAGTTCCTTGCGAGCGAGGAGCCACGCGCACACTGTGAGCGCGCCTACGAGGAAAGCGGACTGCGCCGCTGCGAGCAGAAGCGGCGCTTCCGCGTGCCACCAGGGGACTCCCGGCAGAACGAAGGCGGCCAGCAGCAGGTAGTGCCCGATGTAGAGCAGGAGAGGGTTGGCCCCCCACCAGGCGAGGAACGCCGGACGCACGCCGAGCCGCTCGACAGCGAGCCGGACCCCCATGAACAGAATGCCGCTCGCCCCGAGGCTCACGAGCACGTAGCTTGCCGACACGCGGTTCTTGCTGACTGGCACAAGAAAGGCCAGAGCGATGCCGGCAGCGAGGGCAGCCAGGTTCGCCCACGCGAAGAGGTCCTTCCTGCCGAGGTGGAGCAGATCGGCGATCGCGGTGGCCAGAACGAGCATCGCCGCCCAGCTCAAAGAGCCGGGCAGGCCGCCGTGCCCCGAGCCGAGAACGAGGGGAAGCCAGACCGCGTCGAGCAGGAGCTGGTAGGCGCCGAGAAGGGCCAGGCCGGCGAGCGCCCGCCATCCCGACGGCAAGGCAAGGAGCGGCAGAGCAATCAGCCCAGCGGCGCCGATGGCCTGCAGCACCCCCCAGCTCATCCTGCCCGCGCCCTGCCCGACCATGATCTCCCCTGCGCTGATGATCGCGCCAATCCCGATCAGGGCGAGCGACCGGCGAAGGAAATGGCCGTACGCCCGCGGCAGCCCGTCACGCGAGAGCCGGCCGCGATAGGAAGGCCCGAAGGTCAGGCCGATCGCAAAAATGAAAATGGGCGCGATCAGGTCGATGGGGGTCAGCCCCACGTCGGGAGCGTGCTTAAGCCACGCGGGGACGCTCGTGATGTCGGCGAGGTGGTTGGCGATCACCATGAGAATGATGGCAAGGCCGCGGTACTGATCGACTGCCTCGAGGCGCTCGCCCTGCCGCCCCCCGGCCGGCTCCCTGGACCTGGGCTCAGGCGCGCGCGATCTCACAGGCCAGCCTGACGTTGTGGTAGAACAGATGCACGTTCGTTTCGAGGGAATCTCCGCCCGAGAGCTCCACGATCCGGGCAAGCAGGAAGGGAGTGACCTCCTTGCCCCGCACGCCGCGCGCGGCGAGGTCGGAGAGAGCGCGCGCGATGTGCTCCTCCATTCTCGCGCGGGGGATTTCCCATTCCTTCGGGATCGGGTTCGCGACGAGCACTCCCTGCTGAAGCCCGAGCGCCCTGTGCGCACGAAGGATCGCCGCAACCTCGGCGGGAGCGTCAGCCCTCAAAGCCAGCGGAAGCCCGCTCGAGCGGGAGTAGAAGGCGGGAAACTCGGAGGTGCGGTAGCCGATGACCGGCACCCCGAGGGTTTCCAGGACCTCGAGGGTTTTCGGCAGGTCGAGGATCGCCTTGGCGCCCGCCGATACCACGCAGACCGGCGTGCAGGCCAGCTCCGAGAGATCCGCGGAGACGTCGAAGCTCTCGGAGGCGCCCCTATGCACGCCGCCGATGCCGCCCGTGGCGAATAGGTCGATGCCGGCCATGCGCGCGGCGAGCATTGTCGCGCTCACGGTCGTGGCCCCGCTCCTGCCCAGGGCGAGCGCCGCGCTCAGATCCCTGCGCGAGATCTTCAACAGGCCCTGCTCAGTCCCGAGTCGCTCCACCTCGCCGCGGTCGAGGCCGACAGCGATCCTGCCGTCGAGCACGGCGACCGTCGCGGGAACGACCCCCGCTTCCCGCGCGATCGCCTCCGCGTCGAGGGCGGTCTGGATATTGCGGGGGTAGGGCATGCCGTGGCTGATGATCGTCGACTCGAAGGCGACGACGGGCCGGGCCGCGGCGAGCGCCTCGGCCACCTCTGCGGACAGGCGGAGGTACCGGTTCATGGGGCTCCCTCCCGAAGGCACGACTCGACCGCCGACATCGCCTCGCGCACCGCCACGCCGACCGGCATGCCGCGATGCAGGCGGCTCAGGAGATGGGCAAGGAGCAGATCGCCCGCCCCCGTCGTGTTGCTCGCCTCAACGACGAGCCCCGGCGGGAAATCTTCCGGCCCGAACGGGCCGGCCCCCGCGGCGCCGTACAGGCTCGTGCCCGATCTGCCGCGGGTCACGAGGAGGTTCGCGACGCTTCTCTCCCGCATGAACGCCAGGATCGCCTCTTCTCCGCCGGGAATGATCGCGCTCAGCTCCTCTTCTGTGGGAGTCATGAGGAAAAGGTCATGGAGAGCGGCGGCGTGCCGTATCGCCTTCTCAACAGACACGGGCTCGAACACGACTCGGGTGCGCACCCCGAACTCCTGCACGAGCGCGGCGAGCAGCGGGGGGGAAAGGTTCGCGTCGAGCACGAGGAAGTCCGCGGCAGAGAGATTCCCGATCCGGCGCCGGACGAACGCGAGGTCCAGACCGCGCTCGATGATGCGAAAGTCCGAAGCCCCCACCTTCAGGCTCCCGGCTTCCATGAGCGCGAGGTACAGCGGGGGCCGCGCCTCCCTGTCGGCGATCTCTTGAACGGCGACCAGGCCCTCCTCCCCCATGGCCTTGCGCGCGTAGCGCGAAATGGGATCGCGGGCGAGCGCGGTGATGAACAGCTTCGGCGCCTCGAGGCTGCTGAATACCCTCCAGCCCACGCCGCCGAGACCCATGCGGATATCCGATGGGTTCGACGTACCATCGAGGAACTTCTCGCGAACCGCGATGAGGTCGATGCTGACGGCCCCCACGACGACGACCATGATCTCCCTACAGTGGCGCGTTTGCCCGGAGTCTGTCAATTCTCGCCCGGACGTGATATCTATGAGGCCGAGCCATGGCGACGAGAATCGGAAAGCAGCCTCCCGACATGCTTTTAAAAAACGGCCTCCTCGTCGACGGAACGGGGAGCGCGCCGCGGTCGGCGAACCTGCTCATCAGGGCGGGAAGGATCCACCGGATCTCCGAGCGGCCGATCCGCGCGACGGGCGCGGCCATCGAGTGCGAAGGGCTGGTCGTCGCGCCGGGCTTCATCGATCCCCAGTCCCATCTCGACGCGATTGCTCTCCCGAAAACCTGCGACGAGCTGAAGCATCCCCTCGTGGCCCAGGGCATCACAACGGCCGTCGGCGGCTGCTGCGGAAGCTCCACGGCGGGGTTCCGCCGCGCGTCGGGATTCCGCGCGCAGATGCACTCCACGCTTCCCTGCGAGGCGCCCGTCCCTCCGTGGGAGACCGTCGAAGAGCTCTTCGATAGGCTGGCGAGCTCGGGCGCCTGCGTCAATCTGGCGCTGCTCGCGGGCCACGGCTCCGCGCGCGCCTCCATCCGGGGGCTCGAACCGTCGCCCCTGCATCCCTACGAGACAAAAGAGCTGCTCTGGCTGCTGGAGAGCTCTCTGGACCAGGGCGCCCGAGGGGTCTCGCTCGGGCTGCAGCAGGCCCCGGGGATGTTCGCCCCGCTCGACGAGCTGAAGGAGGTCGCGCTCCTCGTCCGTCGCAAGGGAAAGCTCCTTGTCGTGCACCTGCGCGCGTACTCCGCTCGCGCGCCAGGCGTCCCGCCGCGTCCTTTCGGCGAGCCCCAGAACCTCGTCGCCCTCCGCGAGGCTCTCGACCTCGCCCGACAGACCGGCGTCCGGCTTCAGATTTCGCACCTGCTCTTCGCCGGCCCGAGGACGTGGCGGACATGCGAGCCCGCGCTCAAGGCCATCGATCGCGCGATCGGCGACGGCGTGGATGTCCGCTTCGATGTCACACCCCGCCCGCAGCGTGAGCTTCCCATCGGCCTTCTGCTCCCGCCCTGGTTCATTGCGCGGCTGCCCGGCTCGCTCGACGAGAGCGGCTCGCTCAGCCGGCTCGCCAAAGAGCTGCGCCTCCTGGAGCGCGGCCTCGGCCTCACGGCGAACGACGTCACTCTGGGCGCAGCGGGCGACGACTCGCTCGCCGAGTACGTGGGAAAGAGCCTGACGGAGATCGCCCGGCAGTTCAGGATGCGCCCCGCGAACGCGCTCGTCGAGATCGCCCGGCGCAGCGCCTGTCGCGCGCGCATCCAGATCGAGCGCTGCGGGACCGATGGGATCCTCGACGCTCTTGCCCGGCACCCCGCTTCCCTGTTCTCGGCAGGCTCTCCGGGGTTCAGCTCGCGGGGCTCCTTCCCCCGTTTCCTCCAGATCGCGCGCGACAGGCGGATGCTCCGCATGGAGGAAGCCGTGCGGAAGATGAGCGGAGCGGCCGCTGAGCGGTTCGGCATCGCGGACCGAGGCCTGCTGAAAGAGAAGCTCGCCGCCGACATCGTCGTCCTCGACTGGGAGAAGGTGACGGACGCCTCGAGCGCGGAGCGGCCCGGCGCGCCGCCATCGGGCATCGAGTTCGTGTTCATCAACGGCAGGAAGATCATGAGCGGAGGCAAGCGTGAAAGCCCGCTCACCGCGGGGATTCCGCTGCGCTGAGCGGCTCTGAACGTCATGAGGGAAGCGAGCATCCGACCGGCAACCGCGAACGACGCTCCCCACATCGGGAGGCTGATCCTCACGTCGGCCGACGAGTTCCTCACCGCTCTGTTCGGCCCGCGCGTCGCCCGGGCACTCGAGCATCTCGCCTCGGGAGGAGGCACTCTGTTCAGCCACGAGCACGCCTGGATCGCCGAGACAAAAGACGCGGTCGCGGGGATGCTCCTGGGCTACACGGGCCGTGACAAAGTAGCCCAGGACCTGCGGACGGGCGCAGCGCTGTTCTTGGCGCTCGGGCCCGGCATCCTTGGTCGCCTTGGTCGTCTGATGGCCGCGCGTTCCGCCGTGTCGTTTGTCGCCCCCCAGGAGTTCTATCTCAGCAATGTCGCCGTCTACCCCGAGCTCCAGGGCAGAGGGATCGGCTCCCTTCTGATCAGCCATGCCGAGAGGCAGGCGGCCCGTGAGGGCGCACAGGCAATCGTGCTCGACGTGGAAACGGACAACGAGGAAGCCGTGAGCCTCTACGAGCGACTCGGGTTTCGCTCCGACGGAACAAGGCGCGAAATCGACCTGGGCGGCAGCAGCCACCGCCGATTTTCCTTCTTCCGCATGATCCATGAGCTTGAAGGCCGATGAGCGCCTGAGCCTCGAGGGACCCCCCCGCTACCCCAGCGCCCGTCCGAGAGCCTCCTTCCACCTGCCGTAGGCGTCGCGGTACGCGGCGATCGTCCCAGAGTCCGGCTCCACGGTCTGAACGGCCGAAAGCCCCGCAAATGCATCACGCACGCCCCCGTAGACCCCCGCGCCCACGCCCGCGCCCCGGGCAGCCCCCTGCGCCCCGTCCGTACTGTAGAGTTCGACCCGGGCGCCGGTCACAGTCGAGAAAGCCTGCCGGAACAAAGGGCTCAGGAACATATTCGCGTAACCCGCCCGCACTGTGGCAGCCTCTATTCCCATGCCCTTCATGATCTCCAGGCCGTGCTGGAGGGCGAAGACGATCCCTTCCTGCGCAGCTCGGAGCACGTGGGCGATCCCATGCCTGTTGAAGTCGAGGCCGTCGATGCCTGCGCCCGGGTTGCGGTTCGCGAGAGTCCGCTCCGCCCCATTGCCGTAGGGAAGGATCGCGAGGCCATCCGAGCCGACGGGGGCCTCCGCCGCGATGCGATTCAGCTCGTCGTAGGGGATGGCGCTGCCGCGCCCCATGAGGGTGGCCCTGATCCAGCTGTTGAGGATGCCCGTGCCGTTCACGCAGAGCAGCACCCCGTAGCGCGGCGCCGCGGGAGTGTGCGTGACATGCACGAACGTGTTCACGCGCGACTGGGGGTCGTGCCGGGGCGAGCCAGAGACGCCATAGACCACGCCCGAGGTGCCCGCCGTGGTCGCCACCTCCCCTGGATCCAGGACGTTCAGCGAGAAGGCATTGTTGGGCTGATCGCCCGCCCTATAGGTGATGGGGATGCCCTTGCGCAGTCCGAGCGCGGAGGCAGCGTCGACGGTGAGCCCTCCTTGGGCTGAGAACGTGGGGACGGTCTCGGGAACGAGCTCTCGGGGAATGCCGTACGCGTCGAGCACGATGTCAGCGATCCCGCCTTTCGAGAAGTCCCAGAGGATCCCTTCAGAAAGGCCGGAGGGGGTCGTGCGCGCCTCGCCCGTCATGCGCATCGCAATGTAGTCGCCCGGCAGCATTGCCTTGGCGGCCCGGCGGAAGATCTCCGGCTCGTTCTCCTTCACCCATGCCAGCTTCGATGCGGTGAAATTGCCCGGCGAGTTGAGCAGCCGCGAGAGGCAGGCCTGCTCTCCGATCCGGCGGAACGCCTTCTCGCCGATCTCGACGGCCCTGCTGTCGCACCAGATGATCGATGGCCGCAGGACCTTCCCCGAGCCGTCAACCAGGACCAGGCCGTGCATCTGGTAGGAGATGCCGATCGCGGAAATCGCCTCGCAGCCGCTCCCCGCCTGTGCGCGTATCTCCCGACAGGCGGCAACGACATTCTCCCACCACACTTCGGGGTCCTGCTCCGCCCAGCCAGGGCGCTTGGCTTCGATGGCCAGCTCCGTCTTGGGCGACACGGCCGAGGCCGCGAGCCTTCCCGTGCGGGCGTCGAGCAGAGCCGCCTTGATGGAGGAGCTGCCGACATCGAAGCCGAGCAGAAAGCCTTCCGAACCCATGAATCCCTCCTGGTGTCGCGACTGCAGTCCGTGCTCAGCAGTATATACCGGTTGCGGCTGCTTGCGCGAGTGATTTCCTTGACTCCCCCCTGCCCGCTGACATACCTTTGGAGTGGTCCGCGGACAATCGCCGCATGAGGAGGACGCTATGCCGGAAGATCTCGCGCGCGAGTTCAAGGTGAAGGGTGAGGAGCTGCTCAAGAAGGTGAAGGATCTCATCCACGAGGGCAGCATCCGCAAGATCATCATCAAGGACGACAAAGGCAACACGTTCATGGAGATCCCTCTCACCTTCGGTGTGGTGGGCGCGGTGCTCGCGCCCGTCCTCGCGGCGGTGGGCGCCCTCGCTGCCATGGCGTCCAACTTCACCCTCGAAGTGGTCAAGAAGGACGAGCCGGAAAAGAAGTAGGGCCGACAAACCCCCATCCGCGCCGCAACGGCCTGATGCGGTGTCTTTCCCTCCCCGCACCGGTGTTCAATGGAGGAGATCAACCGGCAAGGAGGGATACATGGCCGAAGCCAACGAGAAACTCGAGCTGGCGCGGAAGATCGCCCTGCGCAAGGTGGGCTTCATCCGCCACGCCATCATCTATCTCATCGTGATGGCTGCGCTCGCGATCATCAACAACACGACGGGGGGCGGCTACCAGTGGTGGCTGTGGCCCGCTCTGGGCTGGGGAATCGGGGTCACGTCACACTTCCTCTCCGCATTCCTGTACCAGTCCGGCAGCCTCGTGGACCGGGTCGCGAAGCGGGAACTGGAGAAGATGAATGAATCGGACAAGACGTAGCCCCATCGACATCCTCGGGATCACCCTCGGGGTCATCGTCATCCTCATGCTGGCGGGGAGCATCGTGTTCATCGCGCAGAACCGCATGCACAGCTTCCGCCTGTCGATCCCCGAGATGCGGGGGTGGTGGGACGACGGGGAGTTCCCCATCGGCGGCCGCGAGGAAGCGGAGAACGATCAGCAGATCGAGGGTGCTTTCACCGAAGTGGAGATTCGCAATGTGGCAGGCTCGATCGAGGTGATCGGCGCGGCGAGCGGTCCCGTGAATGTGCACTCCGTGAAGCGGGCTCCGAGCCGGGCGTCCCTCGATGCCTTGCGGGTCGACATCCAGAAGCAGGGAAGCAGGCTCGTGATCGAGGAGAAACGCGATGCTCCCCCCGCGGGCTGGCGGGGCTCGATCGAGTTCGCCGTCACGGTGCCCAAAACTGTGAAAGTCGTGCGGGCGCGCTCGGTGAGCGGGAGCGTGACCGTCAGGGATGCGGGCCTCGGCGTCGACCAGTGGCTGAACACCGTTTCGGGCTCGATCACGACGAACGGCTCCCGCGACCTGCGCGCCGGGACCACGAGCGGCTCGATCGACTTCGTGTTCGCGGGAAAAACGCTCGAGGCGCGATCCATTTCGGGATCCATCGAGGGCGCGATCGACGCGATCGAGAAGGGCGGATCCATCAGCATGCAATCGGTGTCCGGTTCCGTGCGGGTCGATGCCTTCGCCGGCCTCGACGCATCCCTCGACCTGCGCTCCGTGAGCGGCACCGTTTCCTGCGGCTTCCCTGTCTCCATCATGGAGCAGAGGCGCAACAGGCTCCAGGGCAGGATCGGGCAGGGCTCGATCCCTGTCGAGATACGGACCACGAGCGGCGGGATCAGGATCGCGCAGAAGTAGCCTTGCCAGGGAGCGGGATATCCTGAGGCCGCCGGAATCTCCGGCGGCCTTTTTTTCGCGCGACATTGTCCGATCGGCCAGAAGTGCTGTGGCCGCACGAAGAGACGGGAGAATCGAGCATCAGAGTCCCGGGACAGGGTCGGCTGGATGGCCGCGATCGAGCGGGCGGAATCCCGGGCGCGGCACTTCTTCTCTCAGCAGGTCATCGCCAAATCGATTGGTCTGGCGCATCGCACCCTGCAATCGACGCGAAGGCGCGGAGAATGGGCGAAGTGGCCCTCGGTGGAGGGTGCCCGGATGCGCTGGAGGGCGGCGAGGCGATGAGCGAGGGGGAGCTGTGGGGTGCAGCATCTCCCTCGTGCACACGGATTTCATGATCGGCTCGTCCGAGGTGTCCGTGTTCGGCCTGACGGCGGAAGGCTCCCGTCGCGAGATCATCCGCGCGGGAGCCTTCGTCATCGAGAGGGCGCGTAGTGGACGCGCTGCTATATCTGAGCGCCCACGAGGAAGCTGGGCACCACCCGCACATCGGTGAGAACCGTTCCGTCAGGGCTGGGAGACACGCCCGGCACGTAGAAGCGCAGGGCGACGCCAGCGGTGACGGCGAGGTCTCCGAAGAGCTTCAAGCCCGGCATGATGCGCACGATCGGCACCAGGGCGCCGGGCCCCGTGATGAGCCAGTCATTGAAGCCATTGTGAACGGAGACCGCCGAGCCGTCGAAGTCGATGAAGAACCTGTCGATGATCACCCTGCCGCCGAGGCCGATCCCGTAGCTCCACTGCTCGGTCCCCGGCTTCCACCCCGCCGAGAACAGCGTATAGGTGTGCTTGGAGCCCAGGGAGAAGCCGAGGTTCTGCGAGCCGTCCGTGTCGGTCCAGTACTCCAGCTGCTGCCTGCCGTTCTGCGCGACGGTGACGAGCCCGATCGGGATGCCGTCGATCTGGTTCGAGATGTTCACGATCCCGACCTGCGTGCCCTTCACCGTGCGGGCGATATTGACAATTCCGACCTGGGCGCCCGAGACCGTATCGGCGATGTTCACAACGCTGATCTGTGGTCCGATCATCCTCTCGGCGTAGTTGACGGCGCCCGACACCTGGACGCCGCGGAAGGCGCCCTGCGCCCAGTTCGCGACCCCCGAGGCCTGAATGCCCGTGAAGGGACCGCCTGCGATTGCGAACACGCCCGCTGCCTGGACGCCGCGGCCGCCGCCGAGGGCGAGGCCGCCGACGCCCGAGCCCTGGAAGCCGAGAAGCTCTCCGCCGCAGAAGCTCACGACGCCCGAAGACTGCATCCACCCCGCGTCGCCTCCCGTCACGTTCACGACACCCGCGGCCTGGAAACCCGAGGAGTCGCCGAGCACAATGTTGCCGACGCCCGCGGCTTGGCCCCCCCGCATGTCCTTGGAGACGAGGTTCGCGATCCCCGCCGCGGCGAACCGGGTCGAATTCGCGGCGCTGCCGATGAGGGCGCTGATCGATACCGCGCGGTTCGCGCGGAAGGAGAACTCGGGGAGGAGCGCAAGGTGGAAGGGCTCGACCAAGGGCGCTTCCTCGAATGACGGCGGCGTTTCGACCGGCGGCTCCTCGGCAAAGGGTGAATCTGCCTCGAAGGGGTCCTCGCCGTCGCCCCGGGCGACCGTTCGATCTCCAGGGACAGGCCGCAGCGACGAGGGAGCGAGCGTCGTCCTTCTGCCCGAGACCACCCGCACCTCGGCTCCGTATCGGCTGCCCTTGTCGTCGAGCAGGACGGAGTAGGATCCTGGAGCCAGGCCGAGATCCACCCTCTGGCCTTCGGTCTTGGCCAACTCCACGGCAAGGGCTCCGCGCTCGTCGCGGATGGAGAGCCTGCCCCGCACACCCTCGGGGATCGTGAGACCGGCAGAGGCGGCCCGCAGGTCGGTGAGAACGAGGTCGCCGGACCCGGTCAGGCTGATGTCGTAGGCCGGATGCTGGGCCCCGTACTGCGTGCGCTCGGTCGAGGCAAGGGTCTCCTGGAAGGCGAAGGCATACGCCTCGTTGAGGGTCACCAGCCCGTCGCCGGTGCTGTCGGCTGCGCCGCGCAAGCCCGAGATGAGGAAGTGCGTGAAAAAGGAGGCGCCGATCCTGTCCGACTCCTGCGCGGCCTCCTCGGCGGAGCTCGATGTGAGGAAGGCGTGACCCTTCATGTCCGTGGAGGCGTCGAAGAGGAACGCGGGGCGCGCAACCCCTCCCTTTGTCCGTGTGAGGGCGCCCGAGGAGCAGGAGTCGAGGATCGCCACCCGCACCTGCGCGGGAATGTCGGTGACCTCCTTCCTGAAGGTGTCGTACGGGAAGCGCTCGGACCCGAGGATCAGGCCTTCCTCGTCGGAGTGGCCCGAGTAGTACACGATGAGCTCGCGCCGCTCCTCGATCTCCCAGGGAGCCTTCACCAGCTGCTGCATACGGCCGATCGCTCCCCTGAACTGCGCCAGGTCGGGATTGACCAGCAGGAGCATGTCTTCCGCGCGCACGCCGCCGAGCTCCTTCAGCACCGCGGCAAAGGCTTTGGCGTCGGAGTCCGCGTACTTCAGCCTGGTGCGCCCCTGCCCGCCGTCATTGGAGCCGGCGATCAGCGCGAAGCGGCGCAGCGGCACGAGATCCGCGGCCGGCTTCTCTGCCCACCCGGAGGCTGCGACGAGGAAAATCGCGGAGAAAACCGCGAGGAAGACGACGGGAACACGTTGTGCCTTCATGGCTTCACCCCTGTTTCTTCAAGACGACAGAGAACTGTTTCATTGCCGGTGGGAGCGCGAGGGAGCCGCTCGCGGCCGTCTTCGGCCGCGAGGCCAGAGCCTGGGCCGCCTGCTCGACCGTCCGCACGTCGAAGGGCGCGGCAGAGTACACGAGGAGGAACCGTTCGAAGCTGGGAGCGTCGTCCAGCTCGTAGGCTGACGGGAGGATGACCTCCCCCTGCGTGCTGAGAGAGGGAGCTGTCAGCGCCGCGCCCGCGTATCGGCCCGGAAGGTGCCAGGTGATTGTCCCGCGGCCGTCCACGGACAGGATGACGCCGTACTTCGCCTCCGCGGCCGTGTAGCTGATCTGCAGCACGTCCCTCGGCATGGCGGTCTCGCCGTCGCCGATCTCCTCGGCGCCGTCGGCCGCCTTGCGATACACGGTGAGGTGGGTCTTCACGCCCTTCAGCCGCGTCACCTCCGCCCCAGTGGAAGCGTAAGAAGGAAGAATCCTTTCCCGAGCCACGAGGAACGAGAGGAAGAGGACGATCGACGCCGCAATCGGCAGCGCGAAGACGAGGGGGGGAAAACGGCGGATCGCCCGCTCTTGAGGAGCGGATGCCTCGGCGCGAAGCTTTCCACGGATCTCCGCGGCCATGGTCGCGACAGGGTGGGCGGCGAGGATCTGGCGATCGGACTCCCGCAGCGCGTCGAGCCGGTCCCTCAGGCCGGCATCCCGCGCGAGCTCGGCCCGCACCCGGGCCTCCTCCTTGGGGGAGAGCTCGCCCAGGGCGTACTGTTCGAGAGAAAGGTCGGGTATTCTTTCTGGCTGCCGCATCATACCACCTCCAACGCCCGTGTGCGCGTCCTCAGTGTGCGCAGGCGCTTTCGGACCCCGGACACCGAGAGGCCGGCCGTCCGCGCGACCTCCTCCAGGGTCATGCCGTCGACGTAGTGGAGAACCGCCATGGTCCGGGTCGAGGCGCGCTCCCCGGAGAAAATGCCTTCGATCGCGTGCCGCGCGAGGGCGAGGGATTCCACGTCCTCGGCGGAGGCTATGGTCTGAAGGACTTCGTCGCCGCTGGGACGCGGCCGCCTGCGCTCCGAGCGCATCGCGTTCAGGCAGACGTTCGTCGCCATGCAGTAGAGGAGGCTGGACGGCGCCTCGTCCGTCAGCCGCTCGCGGTAGCGCAGCACCTTCACAAAAGTGTCCTGCATCGCGTCGAGAGCCTCCTCCTCGTCGCCGAGAAGCGAGCGGCATCTGCGAAGGACCATCGGGCCGTATTTCCGATACAGGGCGTCAACGTCAACTGCCACGGGCTTCTCCCACTCATCAAAGAGTATAACACGCATGCGGCGCCGAGATGTCACCGCCGCTCACGGTGACCCTCCCCTCCTCTCCTGGTGTTCCATTGGGCGTGCAGCTGAACGAGCAGACAACAGGAGGCCAGCCATGAAATCAGTCCTATTCGTGCTCATCTTCGCCGCTCTCGGTTCCGCGTGCTTCGCGGGCACGGCCGTGTATCTGACGGGAACCGTCGCGGCGGATTTCCTTAAAAGCCCCACGGCGCAGGAGATCATCAAGACCTTCTCCAGCCCCGATCAGCCCTTCTTCTGGGGCGGGGGATGGGAAGTCGTCATAAGGAAGATCGGCATCGGCGGCACCTATCTCGCCAACTTCGTCCGGGATCCCTCCCCGCAGTGGTGGCTGGACTGGTACGGCCAGGCCTTCTACCTGAGCTTCCACCCCTTCGGCGCCGCGGCTTTCATCGATCCTTTCTTCCAGGCGGGGCTGGGAAGTGCGGGCCGCGTCCTCCTCGACCACTGGACCGGCCCTGCCGACGGCAACCTCTACATCTCCATCTTTCCCATGCTGACCGGCGGGCTCAATGTCAACCTCGCCAATTTCCAGTTCGGGGCGAAGCTCACATGGACTCCCTTCATGACTCCGCCGCCGGTGACGGACTTCATCAACTACCCTCTGGGGAGCTTCCAGGTCACGCTGTCGACAGGGGTCTGGTTGGGGCGGAGGTAGCGCCGCGGCAGCCATGAGACGGCCCTTTCCACGGGGAGGAGTCCGTGATACGGTCACTCCCCGTGCGGGAAGGGAGAGAGATGCACAGGAAGGCGTTCGTCGGCTTCGGCTTCGGCCCGATCCAGACCGGCCTCATGCTCTGCGAGGCCATGGCATCGGGCAATTTCGATGAATACACGATCGCGGAGATCGACCAGAGCCTGGTCGACGCGGTGCGGGCCAACGGCAACGCGGTCTCGATCAACATCGCGCGGCGTGACGGTATCGCGACCCTTCGGCTCGACGGGATCCGGATGTGCAACCCGCGGGCGCGGACCGACAGGCAGTCCGTCGTAGAGGCGATCAGCGGAGCCGACGAGCTCGCCACAGCCATCCCGAGCGTGAGCTTCTACGGCGCGGGCGGGGACTCCTCGATCGCCGCGCTCATCGCCGAGGGAGCCGCGCCCGACAGGCAGCGGATCGTCTACACGGCCGAGAACAACAACTTCGCCGCGGAAATCCTGCGCGAGGAGGTCCTGAAGCGAGCCCCCTCGGAGCGGATCCAGCGAATGCAGTTCCTCAACACTGTCGTCGGCAAGATGAGCGGCGTGATCTCCTCGCAGGAGGAGATGCGCAGGCTGGGCCTCTCGCCGCTCGTCCCCGGTTTCGACAAGTGCGTGCTCGTCGAGGAGTTCAATCGGATCTACATCTCGAAGATCGCGCTGCCCGGCTTCTCCCGGGGCATCCGTGTCTTCGAGGAGAAAGAGGACCTCCTGCCCTTCGAGGAGGCGAAGCTCTTCGGCCACAACGCGATCCACGCCCTCCTGGGCTACCTCGCGCATGCCCGGGGGCTCGCGGTGATGAGCGAGATCCGCAAGGAGGCGTCTCTCATGGCGCTGGGGAGAAGGGCGTTCACCGAGGAGTCGGGTGCAGCCCTCATCCGCAAGCACGGACGGTTCGGCGACCCCTTGTTCACGGAAAAAGGATACGCGGCCTACGCCGACGATCTTCTTGAGAGGATGACCAACCCCTACCTGAACGACAGGGTGGAGCGCATCATCAGGGACCCGCGGCGAAAGCTGGGTTATGGCGACAGGCTCTTCGGCACGATGCGCGAGGCGCTCAAGCAGGGCATCGAGCCGAGGATCATGGCCCGAGGCGCGGCAGCCGCCGTTTCCTACGCGATGGGCGAGGAAGCGGGAAAGCCCGTGGCGTCCGATCCTGACGCGGCGCGCGAGTTTCTGATCGGGCTGTGGGCAAGCGAGCCGACGGACGAACGCCGCGACGAATGCCTGGGCCTGGTGCAAGAGGCCCTTCGAAAATCAGGATGAGGAAGCGTCGAGCTCTCTTTCCAGAAGCTTTCGGAAGGCGCGGATCTCGTCTTTCAGCCCCCCTGCTACTTCCGGGAGCCGTTCTGACAACCGAATAACCCTTTCGCCCTTCAGCTCGAATCCGTAGATATTGCGGAAAACGTGGCGGAACGCGAGGTACTCGTCGAGCTCCGCTGCCAGCTCCTCTGAGAGCACGGGCGGTCGAGCTCCCTCCACGGGAACGGTCATCCTGTAGAGGAGCGTCTTATGCCATTGCTCCGTCTCTTCGAAGCCGCCGTTCATTTCAACCGCGATGCGTCTGAAAATCCGCTCGCAGCACGTATAGAAATCATGGAGAATCGATCCCATCGACCGGCGGCCGAGCGGGGACTTCGTCCGGATCGCGATGGCGATCTCGGAAAGGAGGATGTCGATATGACCGATCTCGATCCCTATATCCGAGACCAGGATACGCACCAAATCCCTATCCAATGCGGATACCCTCCCCATCGATCCTCCGGCGCAGGTTCTCGTCGAGGTCCTCGTATGGCTTGAGGTCGAGATCGTGATTCCCCGAAATCTCGTGCATGAGGAAAGCACAGGCCTTGAAAAAGTGCTCCGAGGCCAGTCCCTTCACGGCCAGGTCGATGTCGGAATGACGATCGAACTTCCCCGATACGAGCGATCCGAAGAGCAGCAGCTCATCGTACGCGAACCTCGCCCGAAGAGCCCCACCGGCGCGCTTGACCTCCTCGATCACGCGCAGCCGCTCGAGCTCTCTCTCTTTCTCTCTACGCTCGAAAAGCGTCGAAAAGGGCATCTGGTTCTCCCTCTCCGAGTATAGAAGAATGCACGGGGCAAATCCACAACAAGCCGAGCGTCCGGCCGGCCTCAGTACGCGCTCATCAGCTTCACGAGATTCACGAATAGCACTGATCCCGTGTCAGAGAGGTCCGCGAGCTGTTGGAATCCATACTGGACGAACCTGCCCTGGCGGACGATCGGGAATCGCGTCGGAATCGTGGTATTCTCGGCAAGGAGCGTGCCTCCAACCGGATCGACTCCCCCTCCAACGACTTCATGGGTGAGAAGCGCCGCGGGGGCTAAAGGGACAATGACCCCATCAACGGCCGGAACGGCGGTGGATCGCAACGGCGAGCTCCATGCCCCGCTCGCCGTTCCACGGGTTTTCACGGCGAATGCGCTCCCGGCAATGCTGACAACAAAGCCGATATCGACTGGTGCTTGACCCGTAAAACCCCAGGCGGACCAGTTCGCGGATACAAAATCCAGAAAAAGGGCGCCTGCCGAGCCCATAACGATGATTCCGTGCCCAGCCTGCGCAATGTTGCGGGAGCGATCGGGAACAGGTGCGATGCCAGACGTGATGATGATCGGCCTGCCAGCGAGCGCATACGCGGGGTCCCAGAGCGGGGGGATGTCTGTGTCGCTGATCTTCGTGACCGCAAACAGAGGCATGACTCCGACTACCCCTGGGACGCTTGTGAGAGTGCCCTCGAGCAGAGCCTCGATGGCATCCGCAAGAGCGTCGTCCATCCCCATTCTGTACACGATCGTGATGGGGATAGGATTCGCCCATATCGCGAGGTTCATCACAGTGTCCTGCTTCACGCTCATCAGGGCCGGTTGACCCGCCGCATCGGACGGGTAGCTGCCGACAGGCTCCCCGTCCTCCCAGATGCCGTCCGCGTTCCTATCGATGAATCCCTGGATGCGGTAGTCGTCCTGCTTGACGCCTGAAATCGCGAAGGAAACCTGCTGCTCGCCCGAATAGGCTTGAGGTGCGATACCCGCGGCCACTGCGCCGTTTGCATCGACGGTGGAAAAAAGTTGGATGTACAGTTCTCCATCGACCGTGCGCGCGAAGCTGCTGAACGAAACCGTCCCGCTCACCGTGTACCCGTCTACGCTCCCTTTCAGAAAGTCGCAGCCCGCGAGGGAAGCGAGGACGGCGATAACAACGACGAGGGGGAATGCCTTCTTCATAGGGCCTCCGACAGCCTTCTCCGATGCGATCCTACCATGTATCACGGCGCCGGAGGCTTTTCCCGTGAGAGATTTTTCCTCTGGACCGGTCTCAGTACCGGACCCATCGCAGCACTTCTCCCAGCCTGAAGCGCTTCCCCGTCATGAGCAGGCCGACGCGGAATATCTTGGCCGAAAGCACGATGACCCCCGCCGTCGTGGCGAGAATGAGGGCGATCGAGGCGAGGATCTGCCAGACCGGCACTCCGCCCACCACAATGCGCAGGAACATGACCACGGGCGCCGTGAGAGGGAACAGAGACATGGCGACGATGACCGGGGCATGCGGGCTCATGATGATGGGCGAGATCATGACGATGGGCATCACGAGGAAGAGGATCAGCGGCCAGGCGAGCTGGCCGAGGTGCTGCTCGTCCTGCGAGGAAGCCCCGAGCGCCGCGTACAGCGAGCAGTACATGAAGAAGGCGAGCAGGAAATACAGCACGAGGAAGCCGAGCAGGGAGAGGCTGCCGCCGAAGTCGATGTTCAGGCCGAGCCGGGGCCCGAAAACCTTGATGAAGACGACGGTCAGAGAGACCCACAGGCCATACTGCAGCAGGCTTGCCGCGGCCTTCCCGAAGATCTTGCCGAACATCAGGTCCAGAGGACGCACGGAGGAGAGCATGATTTCTACGGTTTTTGATGTCTTCTCGGTCAGCACGGACCGGCCGATGGCCTGGCCGTACAGGAGCGTGGTCATATACAGCACCATCGCGAGCATGAGGCCGGTCATGAGGATGGTGAGGAAATCCCTGTTCTGCTTTTCGCCGGATTTGGCGAGCTGGCGGATCTCGACGAGAGGCGGCCGCGTGAGCGAGGCGATCGTCTCGGCGGGCAGCCCCGCCTGAAGCAGGCGGGCGGCGATGATGGACTGGCTGATGACGCCCTGCAGGATGCCCGTGAGGCGGAAATCAGCGACATTCTTTGACACGTACTGGACCGGAGTCGACGAAGTGAGATCGGCGGGAAGCACCAAGTAGCCGTCGAAGCTTCCCGCGAGCACCTCCGCGTCGAGGGACGCCGTGGTTCCCTGGGCCTCGAAAGCCCTGATGCCGTTCTGGGCGAGGGGCAAGCGCAGACGCTCGATGTATTCGGGTCCCGCGTTCACCACGGCAATCTTCAGCTCGGTGTTCCCCCCGAGCCCGCCCTTCATCGAGAAGACGCTGGGCAATACCGTGACAGCCGCGATCAGGAACGGCCCGAGAATGGTGAGCACGATGAAAGCCTTGTTGGCCGCCGTGAGTCGAAACTCCATCCGGATGATCTTCCAGAGTTTGCTCTTCATGCCCGCGCTCCTTTGCCCACGATCTGGACGAAGATACCGTGCAGCGAGGGGGCGAGCACTTCGAATCGGCGCACCGCCACCTGCCCGACCAACGCGGCGAGCAGCTCCTGTGCGCTCGCCCCCTCGGCCAGCTCCAGCTCCACGTACCGAGGGAACCGACTGACGGCGGACACCAGGTGGGAGAGCTTCGGCACATCGAGATCGCCGTCGAACTCGACCGAGACTGAGTTTTTCCCGTAGCGGGACTTGATGTCCGCGAGTGAGCCGCTCACGACCTCGCGGCCATGGTCGATGATGAGGATCCGCGAGCAGATCTTCTCGGCAACCTCCATGTTGTGCGTGGAGAAGAGGATCGTCTTGCCCTTTTCCGCCAGCTCCCGCACCGCCTCGCGCAGCACGTCGGTGCTCACGGGGTCGAGCCCGCTGAACGGCTCATCGAGGAAGACGAACTCGGGATCGTGGAGCACGGCCGCGATGAACTGCGCCTTGAGCGCCATCCCTTTCGACAGGTCCTCGGGCCTGCGCGATTTCCACTGAGCGAGGTCGAAGCGCTCAAGCCACTCATCGAGCCTGCGCGCGGAAACGGCGGGGTCCGCGTTCTTCAACGAGGCGAGGTACAGGAGCATCTCCCCGAGCCTGACCTTTCGGTACAGCCCCCGCTCCTCGGGCAGGTAGCCGATCCTGTCCTTGTCCGCCTCGGTGATGGGCGCGCCATTGAAGAGGATGCTCCCCGAATCCGGGGCGAGGATGTTCATGATCATCTTGATCGTCGTCGACTTGCCCGCCCCATTGGGCCCGAGCAGGCCGAAAACCTCCCCCTCGCCC
This sequence comes from uncultured Spirochaetaceae bacterium, assembly GCA_964353885.1. Lineage (GTDB taxonomy): Bacteria > Spirochaetota > Spirochaetia > SZUA-6 > Fen-1364 > CAVTER01. The sequence continues at coordinate 5,394 of CAYGXO010000095.1, read as the reverse complement.
GTGCGGAAGGACACACCGTCCACCGCTTTCAGCTCGCCGAAGCTCCTGCGCACGTCGCGAAGCTCGATCATCGTGAGCTCCTTTCGGGGTCAGAAAAAAGCCCCGGTCCTGACCGGGGCTCGCGCTTTCTCACTCGAACTACTTCTTCTCGTCCTTCTTCTCTTCGCGGAACTCGGCGTCGATCACATCGTCGTCCTTCGGCCGGCCGCCGTTGCCCCCGCCTCCCGCGCTGCCCTGCGCGCCGGGGCCCGCACCGGGCCCCGGGCCGCCGGGCTGCGGTCCCGCTCCCTGCTGCTGGCCCGCGGTCTGCTTGTAGATCTCTTCGGCCAGCTTGTGGGATGCCTTTGTCAGCTCCTCCATGCACTTCTTGACCCGATCGACGTTCTTGTCTTTGATCGCTGTCTTGAGGTCATTGAGCTTCGTCTCGATCTCGGCGCGCTCCGCCTGGCTCACCTTGTCGCCGTAGTCCTTGAGGGACTTCTCGACGGAGTACGCGAGGGTGTCGGCCTGGTTCACGGCCTCCACCTCCTCCTTCCTCTTCGCGTCGTCGGTGGCGTACTGCTCGGCCTGGCGCACCATCTTCTCGATCTCTTCCTTGGAGAGTTTCTTCGGCGCCGTGATCTTGATCGACTGCTGCTTGCCGGTCCCCAGGTCCTTTGCCGCAACGCTCACGATGCCGTTCGCGTCGATGTCGAAGGACACCTCGACCTGCGGCACGCCGCGCGGCGCGGGCGGGATGCCGACGAGGTTGAACCGGCCCAGCTCGACGTTGTCGTTCGCCATGGGCCGCTCGCCCTGGAGGACCCGGATCGTGACCTCGGTCTGGTTGTCGGCCGCGGTGGAAAAAATCTCCCTCTTCCGCGTCGGGCTCGTCGTGTTTCGCTCGATGAGCTTCGTGCTCACGCCGCCGAGGGTTTCGATGCCCAAAGAGAGCGGGGTCACGTCCAGCAGCAGCACGTCCTTGACCTCGCCCTTGATGATCGCGGCCTGGATCGCCGCGCCCAAAGCGACGCACTCCATGGGGTCCACGCCGCGCTCGATCTTCTTGCCGAAGAACTCCTCGACGAACTTCTGCACGATGGGCATCCGGGTTGGGCCGCCGACCATGATGATCTTGTCCACCTCGGCGCCGTTCTCGGTGAACTGCACGCCGTCCTTGGCGAAGGCGCCCTTCGCGTCGCGCAGCGCGGTCTCCAGGGGGTGACGGCAGCGCTCGACGATCGGCGCGATCAGCTCCTCGAGCTTCGCCCTGTTGACGCTCATCGTGAGGTGCTTCGGCCCGCTCGCATCCGCCGTGATGAACGGGAGGTTGATGTCTGTGGAGAGGGTGCTCGACAGCTCCACCTTGGCCTTCTCCGCCGCCTCGCGCACGCGCTGCGTCGCCATCGTGTCCTTCTTGAGGTCGATGCCGGTCTGGCGCATGAACTCTTTTTCGATGTAGTCGACGAACACGTTGTCCATGTCCGTTCCGCCCAGCTGCGTATCGCCGCTGGTGGAGACGACCTTGAAGCCGCCCTCCTTCCACATCTCCATGATCGTCACGTCGAGGGTGCCGCCTCCGAAATCGAACACGAGGATCTTCAGCTCCTTGCCCGCCTTCTCCAGTCCGTAAGCGAGGCAGGCTGCCGTGGGCTCGTTGATGATGCGCAGCACCTTCAGCCCCGCGATCTCACCGGCGTCCTTGGTGGCGGTGCGCTGGTTGTCGTCGAAGTACGCGGGGCAGGTGATGACGACCTCTTCCACGCCGTCGCCGAGGTATGCCTCCGCGTCCTGCTTGATCTTTTGTAGTATGTACGCTGATATCTGCTGGGGAGTGTATTCCTTGCCGAAGGTGCGGAACTTGTGGTCCGTGCCCATCTTCCGCTTGGCCGCATAGATGGTGCCGTCGGGGTTGATCGCCGCCTGCCGGCGGGCGGGCTCACCCACCAGCCTGTCGCCATCCTTCGTGAACGCGACGAACGAAGGGAATGCCTTGCCCGAGGACACGCCGGCCCCTTCGGCCGACGGGATGATGACGGGCCGTCCGCCTTCCATGACCGCCGCCGCCGAGTTCGATGTTCCGAGGTCGATGCCGATCACTCTCGCCATGTGCTCGTCTCCTTTTCGGTTCCGTCCACCCGCCTGCCGGGCGCTTCTCTCTCTTCAGCCGCCCCCTTGAACCATACCGGTCCATGTCGGAATTGCGTGCGCCGCGGGTGACATTCAGTCTGGGGAAAAAATACGGAGGAACTCCGTCGAAGTCAAGTTTTCCGAAGGGAGCGCTCGACGCAGGGCGACCGGTGGGCTATGCTCCGCGCCATGGCGCGGATTGCTTTCCCAGCGGGCTTCCAGTGGGGCGTGGCGACATCCGCCTACCAGATCGAGGGGTCGCCCCTGGCAGACGGCGCGGTCCCCTCCAACTGGCACCGATTCGCTCACCGGCGCGGCAGGATCGCCGACGGGACCACGGGGGACGTGGCCTGTGACCATTACAACAGATATCGGACTGACATCCGGCTGATGGCCGATCTCGGACTGCAGGCCTACAGGTTCTCAATCGCCTGGTCGCGGATCTTTCCCGAGCGGGGAAAGCCCAACCGCAAGGGGCTCGACTTCTACGAGCGGCTCGTCGACGAGCTGCTCGCAGCCGGCATCACCCCCTACGCGACGATATTCCATTGGGACATGCCGGTCTGGCTGGAGCAGGCGGGAGGGTTCGTCTCGCGCGAGTCGGTCGACGCACTTGGGGAGTATGGGACCACCCTCTTCCGCGGCCTTGGAGATCGGGTGAAGAACTGGATCACGCTGAACGAGCCCTTCGAATACGGCGGCCTCGGATATGTCTTGGGTGTCTTTCCGCCCGGACGCAAGTGGGACCTCCGCTCCCTGTACCACGTCTCCCACCACCTGCTCCTCGGCCACCGAAAGCTCGCGGCGGCGCTCCACGACCTCGTGCCGAGCGGAAAGATCGGCATCACCCTGAGCCAGAATTGGATTGCCCCGCGCGATCCGCTCAAGACCAAGGACCTCGAGGCGGCGCGGCTGATGGACGCCGCCTACAACCGCGCATTCATGGATCCCCTCTTCTTCGGCCGCTACCCTCAGATCCTGGCCCAGCGGGTAGGCCGCTTCTTCCCGAAGCGATTCGAAGAGGAAGCTGCCGGCATCAGGGGGCGGTTGGATTTTATCGGCATCAATTACTATCAGCGCACCCGCTACGGGCACTCCGCTTTCACGCCCTTCACCCGGGCGAAGGAGCACAAACACCCGTCGGCTCCGCGCAGCGCAATGTGGGAGATCTACCCCCAGGGTCTCTACCGCTTTCTCCTGCGTCTGCGCGACGAGTACGGCAATCCTCCCTGCATGATCACCGAGAACGGCTACCCCCTTCCCGAGGTCCCGGGACGGGACCACCTGGACGACCCCGAACGGATCGCCTACCTCGCCGATCACATCGCAATGGTGGGCAAGGCCATCGAGCAGGGCGTGGACTGCCGGGGATACTTCCACTGGACCCTGATGGACAACTTCGAGTGGGCGTACGGCAACACGATGCGCTTCGGATTTCTCAGGACGGATTTCGCCACGCAGGAGCGCCAGTGGCGGAAAAGCGCATGCGTGTACCGGGACCTCATCAGGAACAACGCCCTCGAAATCGAGTCCGTCCCCGACACGGAGGCGGGTTGATGGCCGACGCGGTGGATTTCTCGACCCTCGCCGGGAGGATGAACTTCTACTTCGTGCGCCACGGCGAGAGCGAGAGCAACAGAGAGCGCATCATGCAGGGGAGGACCCCCTCGCCCTTGACGGAGACGGGGCGGGCGCAGGCGCGGGAGGCCGGCCTGTGGTTCCGCGACCGGTCGCTGGACTGCATCATCTCCTCCCCGCTCGACAGGGCGCGAGACACGGCGGCGGCGATCGCCGAGGCTGTCGGCATCCGTCAGGTCGGGATCGCGGAGGAGCTCACCGAGATCGACATTGGGATCTTCACCAACATGAGGCTCGAGGAGGTCCGCATACGCTACCCGTCTGAGTACGCCGCGTTCCTGCGCGAGAGCTGGGAAGGGGTACCGGGCGCCGAGCGCATCGACGCGCTGTACGCTCGCGCCGTGGCAGCCTGGGACAGGCTCTTCGAGCGGTTTGCCGAGGGCAGGAGGAACATCCTCGCCGTGACGCACAGCGGGTTCCTGCAATGGATCATCCGCTCGACCCTCGGGCTCAAGAGCTGGATGCCGCTGTTCAACGCGTCGAACAACTGCTGCGTGTCTCACATGCTGGTCGACAACGTGCCCCCCGAACAGCCCGACGGCGGGACCCGCTCCCTGTACGCGAGCTGGATGCTCGTGAACGCGTCGGTGATTTCCTCTTCCCGTTGACGGCCCCAGCGCCGAACAGTACAGTAGCCGACATGCAGGTTCGCATCCTCCCATGGGGCTCCCTGCCGGAGCAGCAAAAAAGGAAGATCCTCACCCGCTCGGAACGCGACATCTCCGACGTCGAAGCCGAGGTCGCCACGATCATCGATGCGGTGAGATCGCAGGGCGATGCGGCCCTGATCGCCTGCACCCGGCGCTTCAACGGCGCGGATCTGGCGGGAAAGCCCCTGCGGGTCTCCGAAGCCGAGCTCGACCAGGCGGAAAAGGCGGTCGCCGCGCCCGTGAGGGAGGCGATCCGCGTCTCGATCGAGAACGTGCGCCGGTATCACGAAGAGCAGCGGCCCGCCGCGATGAGCCTCAAGGAGATACGGCCCGGCGTCTATGCGGGCGAGCGCTCAACGCCGATCCCATCGGTGGGCCTGTACGCCCCCCGGGGCAAGGGCAGCTTTCCGTCCTCGATGTACATGATGGCCGTGCCCGCGCAGGTGGCGGGCGTCGCGCGCGTCGTCGTGGTGAGCCCGCCCGACACAGGGGGGAATTGCGATCCGGCGACCCTTTTCGCCGCCGGACTGTGCGGCGCGCGGGAGATCTACCGAGTCGGCGGCGTGCAGGCCCTTGCCGCCCTCGCATACGGCACCGAGAGCATCCCGCCCGTTGTCAAGTTCCTCGGGCCCGGCAACCAGTACGTTACGGCGGCGAAGAGGCTCCTCACGGGCGTCGTCGACGTGGGTCTCCCCGCCGGCCCCTCTGAGTCGATGATCATCGCGGACAGCTCCGCGGACCCCCGCCTTGTCGCGCTGGACCTCATGATCGAAGCCGAGCACGGCCCGGATTCCCAGGCCATCCTCGTGACGCCCAGCCTCGAGCTCGCACGGGCCGTGGCAGGCGAGCTCGCCCTTCGCGCGGCAGAGCTGCCCGAGCCGCGCGCGAGCTACGTGCGCGAATCCTTCGCCTCCTACGGATGCATCCTGACAACCTCCGACATCGGGGAGGCAGCAGAGGTCGTGAACGCGGTGGCACCCGAGCACCTGCAGATCGC
>CAYGXO010000094.1:0-3113 GCA_964353885.1 uncultured Spirochaetaceae bacterium | reverse complement strand
GCCGGTCGTACTCTGGATGGCCCGTGACGAATACCATGCGCCCGTCCTCGGTCGCGGCCATGTAGACCCCGGCCTCGTCGGAGACGCAGAGAAGCTTCAGCCCTTTCACAGCTTCGATATCCCGCCGGCGGACCTCGGTGTAGCGCGAATGCGGAGCGAAGAACTCCTCGTCGAACCCGCGCAGGAGCGGCTCGTTGGGCGCGAGGACCCTGTGACGGTACAGGCCGAACATCTTCGCCGGCAGAGGATACTTCGGAACGCCGAAGCGGCGGTACAGGGCGGCTTGCGCGCCCCAGCAGATATGCAGCGTGGACCACACGTTCGTCGCGCTCCAGTCGATGAGCCGGACGAGCTCGGGCCAGTAGTCGACCTCCTCAAACGGCAGCGACTCCACGGGCGCACCGGTGATGACAAGCCCGTCGAAGCGCTCGTGGAGCACCTCGTCGAGGGACTCGTAGAAAGCGTCGAGGTGCTCGGGAGGCGTGTTCTTCGACTCATGGGTGTCCATGCGGATGAAGGTGATGTCGACCTGCAGGGGGCTGTTGCCGAGCAGACGCAGAAGCTGGGTCTCGGTGACGATCTTGGTCGGCATCAGATTGAGCACGGCGATGCGGAGGGGCCGGATGTCCTGGTGCATGGCCCGCTCCCTCGCCATCACGAAGATGTTCTCCGCGGCGAGCGTTTGGCTGGCGGGCAGGTTTTCGGGGATCCTGACGGGCATGACGTCTAGCTCGTGACCAGATACCGGCCGAGGTCCTTCAGTTCCGGGATCCGCTCGTAGACGGGCTTCTTCTTCTCGTGCGCGATCCTGTCCAGTCCCGTCGTCTTCATGTACAGCTCGTTGATAAGGTCGGAGAAGATGCCGAGGTTCACGGGGAAGTTCTGCGCGGCCATGTCGCGCAGGATTCGGTCCTGGTCGGGCGGTCCCTGCTTTTTCGCCATGAACGAGTCGGCGCCCTGCCCGATGACCGACCGGGCGTTCGGGACGATCTTCATCCGGGCCTGGTAGATGAAGCGAGCGGAGGCGAGGATCATCTCGTACAGCTCGTCGAACTGGAATCCCTGCGTCTTGTAGTAGTCTGATTTGCCCGTGAGGCTCTCAATTTTCTCCCACTGCGACTGCTGGATGTCGAGGATCATCAGAGCCTTTCGCACGAAACGGTTCGAGATGTTGTTCTGATAGTGCTCACTGATCTTCTCGACGAGCTTGAAGATGTCGGGATCCTTGATATTCACCTTCGCGTCTCTCTGCCTGAAAGCCTACCCAAAGCGCGCGCCGCGGTCAAGCGCGCCGGCGGCGAACAGCCTGCCCTGGCGCGCGCCCCGTCTCCGCATCTCTTCTGCCAGCCGGGCGGCAAACCGGTGTTTCGGCCAGAACCGGCGGGGCGCGGCCAGGCGTCCCGAGGGGGTATCCGAGGCGAGGCGCATGACGACAGTCTCGGCGGGCAGCCGCTCGAGCAGCGCGATCGTGTACTCCATGTGCCGCTCAGGCCCGGGAGCAGTCACCTCGCCCCTCAGGAAGTCCCGAGCCAGCGGGGCGTCCGTCGGGATATGGAGGTTGTGGATCTTCACCCCATCCGGGGCAAGTCCGGCGACGAACCGCGCCGTGCGCTCCATGTCGATGGCGCGCTCGCCGGGAAGGCCGAGAATGAGGTGGACAGCCACCTTCACGCCCGCTGCCTTCAGCATGCCGTAGGCCCGGAGGTATTCGGCCGCATCGTGTCCGCGGTTGATCAGCTCGAGCGTCCTGTCGTTCGCCGACTGCAGACCCAGCTCGACCCACACCTCGAGCCCACGCTCCCTGTAGGAGGCGATCAGCCGAGACTTCTGCTCGTCGATGCAGTCCGGCCTTGTCGCCACGGTCAGCCCGAGAAACGGGGCCGCCGCGAGGCCTTCATCGTAGATGCGGGCGAGCGCGCCGACCGGAGCGTTCGTGTTCGAGAAGGCTTGGAAGTACAGGATGAAGCCGGCCGCCGAATAGCGCCGTCGCACGAACGAGATTGATGCCTCGATTTGCCCTCGAAGGCCGTCCGCTCCGCTCTCAGCGCTTTCGAGATACTGCGCGCGGGAACCGTGCTCCCCGCAATAAATGCAGCCTCCGCTCCCCCGGCCCGACTCACGGTTGGGACAGCCGAATCCCGCATCGACCGACACCCGGTAGACCGCGCACCCGAACCGGTTGCGCAAGTATCGGGAGTATGCCAGGTACGGCGCGTCGTTCACCCCTGCTTCCCCCGTCGATGGTAGCAGGGCCCGACGGGCGGCTGCAAGTGCCCGGCATCCTCCGGCATCCCGCGGATTGACACTCAGCATGCGCGTCCCTAGAGTGCGGGAAATGAGGCATCGAATCGTCGCTCTCTTCATCCCGCTCGCGTTGTGCTCGTGCGGATTGCTGCAGGAGCAGACAGTGAAGCTCATCACCGACCGGCCCGAGATGGCCGCGTACGTGGAACGCTTCAATGCGCGCCAGACCGACATGCGGGTGGAGATCATCTACGACGAGGCGCCCTCCCAGGCCGCCATCGACGGGCGCGTGTCGGGCGACGTGGTGATCGCTCAATGGCTTGCGAGTCCCTCGATCATGGCGAAGTTCGATTCCCTCGCCGACATCGTGAAGCCGTCCAGGATCGACCCCGCCTGGTTCTACCCGGGCCTGCTCGCGATGGGATCCCGGGACAACCGTCCCATCCTTCTGCCTCTCTCGTTCAGCCTCCCCGCCATCGTCTCCTACCGGCCGTCCGTCACCACCGATCTGCCGAACCTCGCGCTGCCTCTGGACACGATGCGCGCGATGGGCAAGGCGTTCAACGCCACCGGCAAGAACGGCCCTACCGCCATCGGTTTCTCGCCGCTGTGGAACAGCCAATTCCTCTTCGATGCTTCTTTGCTTCTCGGCGTCCGCTTCCGCGCCGGACGGAACGGCCAGGCGGTGTGGGACGCGGATGCCCTGTCCCGGACCGTGCAGCTCGCGCGCACGTGGATCGCGGAGAGGTCGCGGAGGGAATGGGTACCAATGCCGTTTTCGTCGCGTGGGGCCGGCCGACCAAGATCACGACCCGGAGCGGGAATGACGGGTGGGAGGTCGAGTGGTGGTACTATCGGAACTACCTCAA
>CAYGXO010000093.1:0-222755 GCA_964353885.1 uncultured Spirochaetaceae bacterium | reverse complement strand
CGCACCCTTCGCGCGCGACGCGGTGTTCGGGACCATGGCCGACCCGGTGCTCGTGCTGGACAGGGCCGGCCGGGTGGTCGACACGAACCCCGCCGCACAGGCCCTGTTCGGTGCCGCCCGACAGCTGATCGGCGCCTCGGTGACCGACCTGGTCCCGGACCTGCAGCCCGCCCCGGGCACGCCCGGCCGCAGCCGTCTGGGCGACGTGCGCCTGCCGGCGGCTCCCGAACGCTGGTTCGAGCTCGACGTCTCGGACCTGGCCGACCGGCGCGGCAGGTCGGCGGGCCGGGTGGTCCTGCTGCACGAGACCACGGACCGCCGGCGCATGGAGCAGACCCTGCGGGCATCGGAGGAGAAGTTCCGCCGCGTGGTGGACAGCATCGACCAGGTCATCTTCAGCCTCGACCTGAAGGGGAGGTTCACCTACGTGAGTCCGGTTGTCGAAAAGGTCTCGAGCTACTCCGCCGCCGAGATCGTCGGCAGCCCGTTCGCCCGGTTCGTGCACCCCGATGACCTCGCCCTCGTGGCCCGCAACATGGAGGCGCGTTACCGCGGGGAAGGCGGACAGAACGAGTTCAGAGTGATCGACCGCAACGGCGCGGTCCTGTATGTCCGCACATCGAGCTCGCCCCTGGTGGAGCGCGGGACCGTCACGGGCCTGATGGGGATCATGACGGACATCACCGAACAGCGGATGCTCGCCGAGCGGCTGCACCAGTCGCAGAAGATGGAGGCCGTCGGACGGCTCGCAGGCGGGATCGCCCACGACTTCAACAATCTTCTCACCGCCATCATGGGCTTCGCGCAGATGCTGCTCATGGACGAATCCCTCGGAGACGAGAGCCGTGAATGGGTCAGCGAAATCAGGAAGTCTATCGACAGGGGAGCGGGCCTCGTGCGCCAGCTGCTCGCCTTCAGCCGCAAGCAGGTCCTTCAGCCACGGCGCTTCGACCTCAACGAGATGATCCGCGGCACCGAAAAGATGCTGGCCCGGCTGATCGGCGAGAACGTCCGCCTCGCGCTGGAGCTGGGAAAGCCCCCCCTCGCGATACGGGCGGACCCCGGCCAAGTCGAGCTCACCGTGGTGAACCTCGCAGTGAACGCCCGCGACGCCATGCCGGACGGCGGCACGCTCACAATCGCGACGGCTGCGGCGGCCAACGGCGGGGTAGTGCTGCGCATCAGCGATACCGGCTGCGGGATGGACGAGAAGGTCAAGGGTCACCTCTTCGAGCCCTTCTTCACGACCAAGGCCCCCGGCAGCGGGACTGGTCTAGGCTTATCGACGGTCTACGGGATCGTGAAGCAGAGCGGAGGCAGCATCTCGATCGAGAGCGCCCCTGGGGCGGGCACGACGGTCGCGGTGTCCTTTCCCCCCGCCTCCCATGATGCGTTTATTCCCGGGGACGGCGTCCCGCCGGGATCGACCTCCTCGTGACGGACGTGGGCCTGCCGGAGATGAGCGCGAAGGCCTTGGCCTCCTAGTGGAGAATCTGGATTCCGTCGAGGACCTCGCGCCCCCCGCCGTGCAGGGTCGCGATCTTTTCCGCTTTCGCTTTGTCGCTGCCGTCGTGGACGCTTCCCTTCAGCACGACGACCTCCTTGCCGAGGCCTAGGAAGCCCTTCTTTTCGACGCTCACGATGATGTGATTGGCCTCCCGGATCGTCGGGTCGGTGTCGATCACTTTTCGGATTTCCGTCTCCACTCTTTCCGCATCCATGACTTTCCTCCTCGCCTGCCGGCGACCTGAGCCTATGATACTCCAGGTTCGATCGGCTGTCAAACTTTCGGAGGAAGCATCGCACAAGAGCCGGCGATCAGCGGAAGATCAGGAACGGAGCATAGACGAGGAAGGAGATCGCGATTGCGAGCCCCTCGAGGCTGACGAGGTACCACGGCCACGGTCCGAGCACGTCGTAGAGGGTGGGCTGCTCCGGCTTGCGGCAGAGGAAACCGTAGTTCGACCGGGTCAGGGCATTGAAGCCGAGGGCGAGCACGCCATAGATGTTCAGCACGACGAGCGATTTCAGGAGAGAGAGGAAGGTCGGCCGCATGCCAAGAACGACGATCATGTACAGGTTGGCCGCCACAATCAAGCCGTGGGAGATGAATGTGGTGAGGAAGCGCCAGTGCGGAAAGTCGTAGCCCTCCACGTCGGGAGTAATGAGGCCCTGGAGAGCGCCGCCGACGGCCCAGAAGTACGTAAGCTCGAAGATGGTATAGCTCTTCAGGGGGAGCATGATCGCCACAAGGATGACCGACACCCCGCACAGGTGAAGGGGAAGGGAGTCCTGGAGCGTCCACAGTCGGTGGCGCACGCGCCAGAGCCCGAGCCCCACTTCGTTCAAGATCAGGATGCCGGCAAAGCTCCACCGCAGGATCGGGTCCGCCGCGCTGGTTCTGATGGGCTGGCGGAAGACGACGATGAGCGCGATAACGATGAGCACGACGCCGGCGGAGACAAGGTGCGACGCCGAGAAGGCCCGGAACTTCCGCAGCGATGAAGCGGGACCGTCGAACATGTCCGTCATCCGGGGAGGATAGCCGTGGCGGCGGGGAAAGTCAATTTCCGGGACCAGGTCCAGGACGAGGTCCGCAGGTGATTTGGAACGCACCCGTGCGGACGAACCCGATCCGCCTGTACACGGCCTCGGCCGCGTCGCTGCCCGCCGAGAGCCAGGCCAAGGCACCGCCCCGCTGGAAGTGGTCCCGCGCGAGGGCGGCACTGACCACGGCTGCCACTCCCCTGCCCCGGCGCTCGGGCAGGGTCCCGACGCCGGCGATCTCGCAGACATCCCCGGCGACGAGTGCGCTGCCCGCCCCAGCCGCATCCTGGCCAAGATATCCGATCGAGCTCCGCTGGGCGCCCGCCAGAAGCTCCTCGCGCAGCCTTCCAATCTCCGCGTGGCCCGGCGCGAAACCCGCCTCCACTGCCCCACAGGCGAAAGCAGCGGCCTGGATCTGGAGAAAAACCGTCAGCTCTCCATCGGTGTCGGAGGCGCTCAGCCCCCTCACCGTGATCCCGGGGGTCGCGGAGGCCGCGAGCTGGCGCGGCGCGCACGTCAGGACGGGCTGCCGGCCGGTCCGCGCGAAGCCCGCGCGCTCGAGCTCCTCTGCAAGACCGGGCCACATGTCCTCGAAGAACTCGAAGCGCAGCTGCCGGCCGCTGTGAGCGAAGATCTCACCCAGCCCGGGGAGAAAGGCGTGGGCATCAAGCGGACCGGCCTTCCACTGGCCGGGGTCCGGCACCGCGAAACTCGCCCAGAAGGCATCCGTGCGCCTGTCGATGACGGCGATGAACCTCCCCGCCTCGACGAGCAAGCGGGTCCGTCCTGCCTGCTGGAGGAGGGCCGAGGCGATGCGGACGAGCAGCGGGAGGTCGGGGCGCACGGCGCTCACAGTGCCGGCGGCTCGTCCGAGATGAGCCGCTCGCTGCGGGTGAGCTCGAATGCCGCCTTGAGGACCTCGACGTCCTCCGCGCTCTGGGTGATTCCCCTGCGGGCGAACATCCGCTTCTGGATCAGGACGGCCTGGTCCACGGGGCACTCGGTGATCTGCCCGAAGGAGCGGGCGTAGTTGCAGAAGCTGGGCACGTTCTGCCCGATGAAGCCGTAGAGCATGCTGGAGACGCCGATGATCTTTCCCGTGAAGATGCTCGTGTTGATCGCGCTCTTCGCGTAATCGCCGATCACAGCGCCCAGAAACTGCATGCCGGTGTCGATCTTCGCGTGGTGGAACTCGAGCCTCACCTCGCCGTAGGTGTTCTTCAGGTCGCTGTTGCTGGTGCCCGCCCCGAGATTGACCCAGGAACCCACGTACGAGTGGCCGAGGAAGCCGTGGTGCTGCTTGTTCGTGAGGCTCTCGATCACGCTCGCCTCGATCTCGCCCCCGATCTTGCACCTTTCGCCGATGGACACGCACTCCTTCACCGACGCCCGCTCGATCACGCGAGAGCTCGCCCCGACGTGGACGGGTCCGACAAAGTAGGTGAAGTCCATCGCCTCGACCCCGCGCTCGAAGACCACCGGCCCCTCGCGGGTGCGGAAGACGGCCGTGTCGGCGATCGAGACGTCCTCGGCGGCGTACACGCCGGGCTTCACCTCGCGGTAGGAGCCCGTAGCGAGTCGATGCGCGATGTTGCCGGGGAACAGCTTCTCGAGGTGCTTCACAACCTCGAACTGTCTATCGAAGGTGCGGAACAGCTCCTCATCCAGCAGCGGGAGCTTCAGCTCCAGCAGCCAGGGGGTGATCTCTTCGGCCGTTAGCTTCTCGGGGGCGGCCGTCTCCTCGGGGACGTACGCCGCGGCGACCCTGTGGCCTGCGGTGCAGACGAACGGCTTCCCGCCGGCCGCGAGCTCGCGGATGCGCGCGCCGTAGCGGACATCCGGCACGACCGAGGCGTTCAGGAAGAACGCCGGGCCCTTCTCCCTCCCCTTCTGCGGGAATCGGCGCGCCGCGACCTTTTTTAGATAGTCCCGCACGACGTAGCTCACGCGGGTCGAGATCGACGAGACGATCTCGTGCAGCGTGTAGGATGCGCACGTGACGGAAAATGCCGGCCGGGTGAGCGCGACCGGGCTCATGTCGGCCAGAAACTGGTCCTCGAACAGGATGACCTGCATGTCCATTCTCTTCACTCCACGGTGACGCTTTTGGCGAGGTTTCTCGGCTTGTCCACGTCGCATCCGCGCTCGACCGCCACGGCGTAGGCAAACAGCTGGAGCGGAATCACCGACAGGATGGGGACCAGCGGATCGAGGGTCTTCGGGATGCTGATGACGTGCTCCGCGAGTGCGCAGATCTCGTCGTCCCCCTCCGTGGCGACGGCTATGATCCTCCCGCCCCGGGCCCGGATCTCGTGGACATTGCCCATCATCTTGTCGCGGATCTCCCCCTGCGCGGCAAGCACGACCGTGGGAGTGCCCGGCTCGACCAGGGCGATCGGGCCATGCTTCATTTCCGCCGCCTGCACGCCTTCGGCGTGGATGTAGGATATCTCCTTAAGCTTGAGCGCGCCTTCGAGCGCCGCGGGATACTCGTACAGCCTCCCGATGTACAGGAAGTTTGCGCACGCGGCGTACTGCCGGGCGATCGCCGTGATTGTATCGCGATCCCCGAGGATCCTCGCAGCCTGTTCGGGGAGCTTCTCGATCGCGTCCAGGTACAGCAGGCCGGCGCGGAGCGAAAGCCCGCGCATCCGGCCGAGGTGCACGGCGAGCAGGCTGAGCACGACGAGCTGGCTCGTGAAGGCCTTGGTCGAGGCCACGCCGATCTCGGGGCCCGCGTGGATGTAGATGCCCTTCCCGCATTCCCGCGCGATGCTCGAGCCGACAACGTTGCAGATGCCGATCGTCTCGGCGCCCTGCAGCTTGGCCTCCCGTATGCCGGCGAGGGTGTCGGCCGTTTCCCCGGATTGGCTGATGGCGATCGCCAGAGTGTCGGGTTCGACGACGGGGTGCGAGTAGCGAAACTCCCCTCCGAAGCTCACCTGGGTCGGTATCCGGGCGAGGTTCTCGAGCAGGTATTTTCCGACCAGGCCCGCGTGCCAGGAGGTGCCGCAGGCGACGATGTGGCAGCGCTTCACCTTCCGCAAGGCTGTCTCATCCACGCCGCCCAGCTTGGCGGTGCCCTCAGAGCGGACGATGCGGCCGCGGAAGGCATTGCGGATCGACTCCGGCTGCTCGGTGATCTCCTTCAGCATGAAGTGGGGGAATCCTCCGCGTTCGATGTCGGGAAGGCTGAAGGCGATCTGCTGGATCTTCTTGCTCACGGGAGCGCCCTCGAGGGTCTTTGTCGTGAACCCTTCGGCGCGCAGAACCGCGACCTCCCCGTCGTCGAGGTAGATCACATCCCTGGTGTGCGCCACCAGCGGGGCGGGGTCGCTCGCCACGAACGTCCTGTCCTTCCCCAGCCCGAGGACGATGGGGCTGCCCAGGCGCGCGACATAGATCGCGCCCGGGTCGCCCGCCCATACCGCCGCGATGCCGTAAGCGCCCACGAGCAGGCGAGCCGCGCTGTGGAACGCGGCCGCGAAATCAGGCTCTGCCTTGAGAAACTCCTCGAGCAGGTGGGGAATGACCTCGGTATCCGTCTCGCTTCGAAACACGTGACCCTGTGCCTCAAGCCGGGAGCGCAACGCCGCGTGGTTCTCGATGATGCCGTTATGGATGACGGCGATCCTGCCCGCGCAGTCGGTGTGGGGGTGGGCGTTGGCTTCGGTGGGCGCTCCGTGCGTCGCCCAGCGCGTGTGCGCGATCCCCGCCCGGCAGGACCCCTTCGGGATAGGCAGATCCCCTGCCGCAACGCTCCCTATCCTTCCCACGCTGCGCAGGAGCGAGAGCTGATCGTCACAGGCGATGCACACCCCCCAGGAATCGTAGCCCCTGTACTCAAGCCGCTTGATTCCTTCGACCAAGACCTCGGGGTTCGCCCCTGCCCCCGCGTAGCCGAAAATTCCGCACATTTTTCTCTCCTGATGATGAATATGGAGAGCGCCCCGCGGCTCACGGCCGCGCGTTCACTTGACAGTATAGTACACTATGGAAATGATCTCCTGTCCGATGCCGCCCTATCCAAGTCTTCGGCGGATTGCGCGCATTCCATGAAAGGGATGGTATGAGCACCCCGTCCGTCCGTGTCTCTCAGATCGGCTTCGCGTTCGCCGGCCTCGCTCTCGCCCTCGCCCTTGCCGCGGGCTGCGCCACACGCCCCGCCATCCCGACGGCAGCCGCCCCCGCTTTTTTCCCCGCCGTGCGGATCGCCATCCTCTCCGACCTGCACCTGTTCGATGCCTCGACGAGCAGGCCAGGCCCCGCTTTCGATCGCAACCTCCTGCGGGGGCTCAAGCTCCAGGCCGAGAGCCGCGCGATCTTCGAAGCCGCCCTCCCGCGCGTGGCTGACCAGGGGCCGGACATCGTCATCGTCTGCGGCGACCTCACCAAGGACGGTGAGCGGACGTCCCACGAGCTGGCCGCCCGGGAGCTCGCTGAGCTGGAGCGGGACGGGGCGCGCGGCGCAGGGGCGAAGGTGTACGTGATTCCTGGAAACCACGACATCATGAATCCGGACGCAGCCCGCTACGAGGGGGACGCTGTCGTGCCGGTGGAGTCGATCTCTCCCCTGGAATTCTCAGCCCTCTACCAAGACCTGGGGTACGGCGAGGCTCTGCGGAGAGACCCGTCGTCGTTGAGCTACGTCGCCGAACCCGTGCCCGGCCTGTGGCTGCTTGCCATCGACTCCTGCAGGTACCTGGAGAACCGCGCCAGTCCGATTGCGAGCGGACGGGTGGCGCGGTCCACGATGGCCTGGATCAGCGGCGTGCTCGCCGATGCGCGGGCTCGCGGGGCCACGGTCATCGCCTTCATGCACCACGGGCTGCTCGAGCATTTTCGCGGTCAGAAGCGCTACGTGCCCTCCCGGCTCCTCGACGGCGGCGAACGCCTGGCAACGCTGCTCGCCCGCGGGGGGGTGCGCGTGGTGTTCACCGGCCACGGCCACATCCAGGACATCGCGGAGCACCGCATCGGCCAGCAGGTCCTGTTCGACGTGGCCACGGGCTCTCTCGTCACGTATCCGAACCCCTGGCGGGTGGCGCAGATCGACGAGGCGGGCAGCATGTATGTCCGCACGGAACGCGTGCTGTCCATAGCCGATCGACCCGACGGCTTTTCCGAATATTCAGAGTCGCGGCTGCGCGACGGCCTGGCAGCTCTGGTGGCCGGCCAGCTCGAGCGCGCCGGCGCCCGGGCCGCCGATGCCGCGTCAATTGCCGGCCAGGCCGCCGCCGGCGGAGTCCCGCTCTACAGGGGAGACGAGCATGTCGGCGAGGTGCGCCTTGAGACCGGAGGGCTGAACGGATGGGGCAGGATGATCGCAGGCTTCCTGCGCGGACCGCTCACGGACCTCGGCAACGACCTCCCGCCCGCCGACAATGAGCTCGTAATCGGTCTCTTGACTCATGACGATGAGTAGATTATACTACGCTTATGAGTAAGAGGCTCCAGGTTATTCTCGCCGACGAGGACATGGAGGAGCTGCGGCGCATCGCCCGCCTACAGAAGACTTCCGTCGCCGAGTGGGTCAGAAGGGCCCTCGCTGCGGCGCGCGAAACACAACCCCATCAGGAAGCGGACAAGAAGATCCAGGTAATCCGTGCTGCCGCACGCAACTCGTTTCCCGCGGCCGGGATCGACGCAATGCTCGCTGAAATCGAATCTGGCTACCTTCCCGGGCGGGAACAGTGATCTTCGTCGATTCCAACATCCCGATGTACCTCGTCGGCGCGGAGCATGACCACAAACTCGAAGCGCAGCGGTCCCTCGAAAGATGCATCACTGAAGGACATCGGCTCGTGACCGACGCCGAGGTCCTGCAGGAGATCATCCACCGCTTTGCCGCGATCGGCAGGCGAGACGCCATCCAGCCCGCGTTCGATGCCATCCTTGGCATCGTCGATGAGGTATTCCCCATCGATCGCGAAGATGTGGAGATGGCGAAGGACATTCTGCAGGGCTCGAGCGGGCTCTCCGCGCGCGACGCCCTCCACATAGCGTGCATGCGCAGGCATGACGTGCGGACCATCATGAGCTTCGATGCAGGATTCGACGAATGCCCCGGAATCCTCCGCGTGCCCGCGCGGGGCTAGAACTCCACCTCGAAGCCCTCGTGCCGGCCCGAAGGAGCCACCCATTCGAGGCAGGCGGGTTGGAGAAGCACGCGGATCCTGATGGAATAGTCTGCATCAACCCAGTTCACGGGGAGCTATCTGCCGCTGACGGGCTCAGGGTGCTCCTGGCCGACGCGTTTGGCACCGAATGGGGCGTTTCAATGATTGCCATTATTCAACGATGGCGAAACGCAACACCCTCCAAGCTCACAAGTAAAGCCTTGACAACTTGCCGGTTTAATTATACTAATTAGCTTCCAAGTATAATAATGAATTGGCTAGCATCACGAGGTATATCAATTGCAGGTAACCGACTTCATCAACGGCAAGAGTGGGAAGGTTGTCCAGACAGCTCAGGGTTACTCGGCGTATATCCCCAACCCGCTGGAACCCCAGGTCAGCCTCTCACTTTCAATTGTCAAAGATCTCTCCGCTGCTGACCGGGCGCTCAGCGAGTTGGCAGGAATTGCAAGGACCCTACCGAATCCACATCTCTTGATCGGCCCCTTCCTCCGCCGGGAGGCTGTTCTTTCAAGCAGGATCGAGGGAACGCAGGCATCGTTCTCTGACCTCCTGTTCTTCGAGGCGGCGCGGCTTCGCGAAAAGCAAGTCCCCGATGTTCGCGAGGTATCCAACTACGTCAAGGCGCTGGAGTATGGGCTTGCCAGGCTTTCCACCCTGCCCGTGTCGCTTCGCCTGATACGTGAAATCCATCAGCGCTTGATGGCGGGAGTACGGGGAGAAAGCCAGACCCCAGGTGAGTTTCGGAGATCGCAGAACTGGATCGGTCCGGCAGGTTGCACGCTTTCAGATGCGACCTTTGTGCCTCCGCCAGTCGAGGAGATGCACAACGCACTGGACAGTTTCGAGAAGTACCTTCATGAGGCCTCCGAAATGCCCGCACTCATTCGTCTTTCCCTCATTCACTATCAATTCGAAGCGATCCATCCCTTCCTTGATGGCAACGGACGCGTGGGAAGGCTGCTGGTAAGCCTGCTCCTTTGTTCAGAGAAACTGCTCCCTCATCCGCTCTTGTATCTCAGTTCGTATTTCGAACGTTACCGGGACGAGTATTATCGACACCTCCTTGCGGTGAGCCAGAAGGGGGCGTGGGAGCAATGGATAGACTACTTTCTCAAAGCCGTTGCGATCCAATCGACGGATGCGATCCAGAGGATCGATCAACTTCTCGCCCTCCGTCAGACCTATCGCACGCGGATGCAGCAGGCCCGAGCTTCGGCGCTGTTGCTCCAACTCATCGACGAATTGTTCAGCTATCCCGCAATCACAAACCGCGCAGTTTCTGAACGCATGAAGGTTACTCCCCGCTCGGCCCAGCTCAATATCGACAAGTTGGTTGAGAGGGGCATAATCCAGGAAGCGACGGGTCGGCAACGCAACCGCGTGTACGTGGCCACAGAGATAGTTGCCATCATCGAACGACAGGAGAAGTAGCCGCGTATGGCGAAAGCGGGGGAAGTCCAGGCAGACTGTTGACTTGCGAACCCCCAAGGATCTTAGCCGCAACTTCAGGGATGAAGTGGTTCGATCCTCACAGGTCCAGGATGCGCGATGACGACCGCTGCGAGCACCTTTCGAATGGACCGGCTGTAGCCGCTAAACAGATCGGCCTCATTCCTCAAGGCGGATTCCATTTGCTGAATGGACTCGATGACCAGCGCCTGCTTCTCGTCGAGCTCCTTCCTTCCCCAAGGTGCTGAGAGTCTTTTTCCGCCATGACCGCATCCTCTTTGGTGAGGTCAGCCGACTCGTCTACCGCATGATCCAGCGCTTCTCCAACGAGGCGGCAGGCAGCCGGATGAGGAGCCGGACTACTTCCTGCACGGCGTCCTGGATATGTTCTACCCGGGATACTAGGTCTCCTCGTTCAAGCGTGATGAGGCCGGTTCCATCACGCCGACGCCGTATGGCGACGTCGTCGACTGCCTCCTCAGCGACTCCGAGCAACGGCTCCTTGATCGCTACCTCGAGCAGGGAGGCCATCTTGTCATCACCGCGGGTTGCCTTGCCCGATTCCCCCGAGGTCTGGCGGGGGTCAGGTGCACCGGAGCGTGGCGGTCGCACGGGGCAAACACGCCGGTCCGGGCAGGCACCAGAGTCTTCCGCGAGCCGCACCCCTTCGAGTTGTCCACCATCGACGCGGGCGAACGGCACGTCGTCATTGCCACCTGCGATGGCATGGCTGCGGTGGTGCGCCTCCAGCACGGCGCCGGTGCCCTGACCATCCTGGCAAGCAGGTACGGGGTGTGCAGCGCGCCAGCCACGCCAGGCCCAGTACAGTTTGTCGATGGTGCCTGCGTGCCAAGGCCGTTCCCGCTCCTGGACCACGTTCGGCGCATCCTCCACGAGATCTTCGCCTCCCAGCGCCTTTTCCAGGTCGGCGAAGGATTGAGCCTCATCGTCTGCCGCGCCGGCTGGGGCAGGTAGACGCTGGGTGTATGCAACAACGCGCTGTCGGAGGCGGCGCTCTACATCGAGTCGCAGGCCGGCCGGATTGTGGCAATCGAGGAGCTGGAGCTTAACGCAACGGAGAAACGGTGCGTCGGCTACCTGCCCGAAAGGTTCGAGGGGATCACAACCGGCCAAGGCTCAGCGGGCCGCATCGCGGGCCGGGACGTCAGGATTTTTCGCGTTGTCGTCGAGGAACAAGGGATCTCGGAGATTCCTCACGCCGTTCCGCCGCCTCGACCGTCCGGTCTCGCTCTCAGAATGGACAGCATCGTATCGATCAGGGAGGAGATCCTCCGGCGGCCAACTTTTTGCGAGCACTTCGACGCCGTCCTTCTGGGTTGGAGGTATCTGCACCGCAACGAGCGTACGCGACCGTTGTGGTGTTCTCGGCTCACCGCGGGCGATGTCCGTGATGAAGGACCAAGCCTCGGCGAGGTCCGCGGTGACCTGCTTCCAGTGCCAGCTTTCGAAGCAGGGGCGCCTGCGCGCGGAGCCCTGGTAGCGTTCGGGGCGGTAGAGCGGGGGTGCCATGGGACCTCCGGATCAGACCCTGTGTCGAACCAGTCTCCCGGCGTCATCGGCGTACTCGATCTCCGACCGGCTGGTCTCGAGATCAGCCGTCAACGTGCAGCTTGCCCCGTCCTTCTGCCAGCGGAGGCGGACCACGCCCTCATCCGAATCCATGACCTGGAAAACCCCGTTGAAGGCCGGGTACTCGTTTCTGAACCGAATGAGCCTCACCAGTCTTTGAACCGGCTCCGTGCGGACCCGGGCATCGATTGCTTCGAGGCTGTAATTGTGCCGGTTTATTTCGCGCCCTTCTCCTGTCCGCTGGACGGCTTCCTTGTCGTTTTCCCCCGCGAGCAGCCCCACGTAATAGACCTGCGGTATGCCCGGCACGAAGAACTGCAGGGCCCGGGCCGACAGGTAGGCATCGTCGTTACGGTCGAGAACGGAGTAGTAGGAGCACCGGATCTGGTGGACATCGAAACCGTCCGAATCCTTGTGCGCCGGAGAGAGAACGAAGCTCAGGTTCGCGCCGCGCTCCACGCAGGTCCGTACCACTCTTCTCGCATCATCGCTTTCGTAGAGTCCATCCAGATCCGGCTTGACGGGGATGCCGTCGTGACAGTCGAGCATCGTGAATTGCCGATGAGGGCGCACGGCGAGGTACTGTTTCAGCTTCCCGCCCTTCCTGAGGAGCAGGGCTTCGAGGATCATGTAGGGAAGGATGAAGTCATAGATCCAGTACCCATGCGCGGACAGGCTGAACTGGGTCGTGGGGTGCGCATGGACCTCGGGCAGCAGCTCGATCCCGAACGAGCCTGCCATGGAGCGGATCCAGTCGAGGAATCGGTAGATCTCCGGCTCCACGAAAAAACAGCTCGTCCCGATCTTCTTCACCACGTAGCCGATTGCATCCAGCCGGACCATCCTCACGCCGTTGCGGCTGAAACCTGCCATGAAGTCCGTCAGGAGCTTCCGGTATGCGTCCGAGTGCCAGTCCATGTCGATCTGGTCGGAGGGGTCCTTTTTCCCGAAGGTGGTCCAGACCACTTCTTCTTCGCCGGTATCCTCGATGGTGAACCGGGAAAACGGCGACGGTCTGCGCATGAATATCTTTGAAAGGTCCTCTTGAGAAGGCTTCCCGTCCGGCCACATCTTGTTCAGCGTGATGAAGAGGTCCGCCCAATGCGAGCGGCGGCCTTTTTTCAGGAAGTCACGGAAATACTCGGACTGCCGGGACACGTGGTTCACCATCAGGTCGAGCATGACCTCCGAATGACGGCTGATGCGCCGGATATCCTCCCAGCCGCCGAAGCGCGGCTCGATCTCCAGGTATGTCAGGGGAGCGAAACCCCTGTCTCCGGAAGCCGGAAACGGCGGGAGAATATGAATTCCGCCCTGAAAAAGGCCCGGGAAATGCCTGAGAAGCACCTGGTCGAGCACCTGCAGGGTTCCTCCGAGCGAATCCGGATAGGTGATGAGCTGAACCTGGTTCTTCACCGTCATGCCGCGCCTCGCCGGTCAATCCATCGCGCGCACATCGTAGTCTTTCGTGATGACGAATTCCGCGAGATATCGATGCCCTGCGATGATCATGTGCTCCCTTGTCAGGACCTGCTCGACGAACGGATCCCGCGCCTCGCCGCCCCTGTTTCTCTTCAGCCTGTGCTCCAGGGTGTCCCGACGGCTCCTGGCAATGAAGACCCTGGTGTCCACGTGTCTCAGCAGCGACGTATACGTCCCCTCCGCAATGACCACCGCGACACCATCCATGCCGATTCTCTCTTCTCCCACGCGGTCATTGTCATAGTCGACGAGCGGCTTGATCAGCTCCTGCGCCCCGCCGACCGCGTCCCTCAGGTTGCACTCCATAAGGTCGAGGTTCACCTCGACGTGGGGCCCGAGCCACTCAGGGTCGTTCCTCCTCCTGGCGTCGTTCGACCGCGGCGGAAGCACGAAATAGTCGTCCTGCCCCAGGATGACGGATCGAACGCCGAGCTTCGCCAGTTCGTCTGCAATCGCTTTCGCGGTCTCGGACTTGCCGCTGCCCGATTCACCGGCAACACTGATGACGTACCTCGCCGGCTTTGTTTTTACCTTGTCGATTATCGCGGGCACGATCGCGCCGGCTGCCCTCCGGTGATGTTCTTCCACCAGGATGATGTCGCCCTTCATTCACCGTACCCTCCAGTCCATGTTCTTGACACATTTGGAAGAATGTGCCATATTCCTCATGAAAGAACTTTCATGAAACTTCTTTCATGAGGAATAGCATGCCGGGCAAGGCGGAGTCAATGATCTGCAGTGTCACATCGTACGCGGGAGTGAGCATCTCCACGGTGTCGCGCTTCGTCAACATCCCTGACAAGGTGAACGCCGAGGGGGCGCCTCGCGAGGCAACAGGACGTGCGAGTCGTCGAAAGAGGCGCGACGTAAGCGAAAAGACCTTTCTCGCCCCCTCGGTGAGGGGGACGGTAACCATCACGATTCCTGAACGGAGGCTTCAATGAAGAAACTCATCCTGGCACTCGCGGCGCTCCTCGTGACCGCCGCTGTCTTCGCCCAGGGCATCACCCTGGCGCAGAACAAGCCCGAGATCGACGCGGCCCTCAAGGCGTACGCGGCCGTGTGGTCCAAGGCGAACAACGTCCCCGTCACCATCAAGTCCGTGGGCGGCGGCATCGGCATGGACCTCAACAGCCAACTGAAGGCCGACCTCGCCGCGGGCGACATGCCCGACATCTTCGCCATCAACGGCCTGGCGGAATACATGGACTGGGCGGACCTCATCCTCGACCTCTCGAGCGAGCCATGGGTAAGGAACACTTCGGTCGCGTTCAAGTATGACGGCAAGGTCTACGGCTACCCTGTCGCCATCGAGGGCTGGGGCATGGCCTACAACGCCGACATCCTCAAGAAGGCCGGTGTCGATCCCAAGACCCTCGTCAACTACGCGGCCTACAAGGCCGCCTTCGAGAAGATCGACGCCCAGAAGGCCAAGCTCGGCATCAAGTCCGTGGTCTCCATGGCTGCCTCTCTCGACATGGGCTGGGTCACCGCGCACCACAACTTCAACTCCCTGCTCTCGAACGGCCTTCCCTACGGCGACCTGTCCGTCGTGAACGCGCTGCTGGCCGGCAAGGTCGACGCCAAGCGTCTCTCCGAGTATGCCAACTGGGTGGAGCTGCTCTTCAAGTACGCCTACAAGGCTGTGCTCACTACGGGCAACTATGACGCGCAGGTAGGCGCCTTCGCTGCCGGCCAGGCTGCCTTCCTCCACCAAGGCAACTGGACCGATCCCAACATGGCCCAGGCCAAGGCGACTTTCCCCATGGCCTTTGCGCCCCACGGCTCCATGGCCCAGGCCACCGACGGCATCTTCGTGGCCGCCCCGTCGTTCTATTGCGTCAACAAGAACTCCCGGAACCTCGTGGCCGCGAGGGAGTTCCTGAACGACCTCGTCTTCACCGAGGCGGGCAACAAGTACATGGTCCTCGACGCGGGCTCGATCCCCGCCTTCTCGAACGTGAAGCTCAACCCGACCGGCCAGCTCTCCAAGTCCGTCCAGGTCTGGGCCGCCGCCGGCAAGATCTACAGCTGGAGCCAGTACTACTTCACAGAAGATTTCCGCAACAAGACGCTCGCGCCGATCTACAACCAGTTTGCAGCCGGTGCCGTCACCAAGGCCCAGTTCATCGAACTCATGACGAAAGCCTTCCAGGGCCTCGCGAAGTAGGATCAGCCCAGCTCGGCCGGCTCCCCTCCGACCCGCTCTCTGGCCCTCGCCGGAGGGCGGGTATATAGTACCAGCAGGAGTGTCGATCGATGCGGAAAGCGAAACATCCCCCCGTCTTCTGGCTCTTTCTCGCGCCAGTCATCCTGGCCTTCGCCCTCGTTATCGTCATCCCCTTCCTGCTCGGTGTGTACTATTCCTTCACGAACTGGTCGGCGACCGCCCGGCTGGGCGGCAGCCTCAAGGCGGTAGGCCTCAGGAACTTCGCCGGAATCCTGAAGGACCCCAGCTTCACCTACTCGTTCATCCTGACGGTCGTGTACACGGTGCTCAACATGATCGTCATCAACGTGATCTCCTTCAGCCTCGCCATGCTCGTGACGCGAAAGCTCAAGGGACGCAACGTCTACCGCGCGGGCTTCTTCGTCCCCAACCTCATCGGCGGCCTGATCCTCGGGTACGTCTGGCAGTTCATCTTCAACAACGCCATTCCGTCGATCGGGACGATGATCGGCTTCGCATCCTGGGCCGACGCGGAGAATCTCCTGCTCGCAAAAAGCACCACGGCCACGATCGCCATGGTCCTCGTGGGAACCTGGCAGTACGCGGGCTACATCATGGTCATCTACGTGGCCGCGATCGAGACCATCCCCCAGGAGCTCGTCGAGGCGGCGCAGATCGACGGTGCCTCCCCCTTCCGCAGGCTGCGCGCGATCACGCTTCCGATGACGCGGCAGGCATTCACGATCACCATCTTCCTGACGCTCGTGAACTCGTTCAAGCAGTTCGACGTCAACGTCTCCCTCACCGGCGGCGGCCCGTCGGCCATGTTCCT
The DNA here is from genome assembly GCA_964353885.1 of uncultured Spirochaetaceae bacterium. GTDB lineage: Bacteria > Spirochaetota > Spirochaetia > SZUA-6 > Fen-1364 > CAVTER01. The sequence continues at coordinate 206,542 of CAYGXO010000093.1, read as the reverse complement.
CGGCCAGCCGATCTACGGCACCCAGCTCCTTGCCATGAACATCTACAACCAGGGTTTCAAATCGAACGACATGGCGGGCGGACAGGCCCGCGCCGTGGTCTTCTTCCTCGTCCTGGTGATCGTCTCCATCATCCAAGTCTCCGTCAACAAGAAGAGGGAGATAGAGCTGTGACAACGCGCCGCCCTGCACGCCTGGTGGCCCCCGAGATCGTCGCCGTCGTCCTTTTCCTTCTCTTCCTCTTTCCCTTCTTCATCGTCGTCGTGAACTCGGCGAAGACCCCGTTCGAGATCACTCAGAATCCGCTCACCCTTCCCACCGACTGGGGAAAGATCCTGCAGAACATGGTGACCATCTGGACCAGCGTCAACGTGCAGTACTCCTCCTCGTTCCTCAGTTCGGTCATCATCACCGTGGCGTCCCTCCTCCTCCTCAACGTCCTGTCTTCGCAGGCGGCCTGGGTCCTCGTACGGACCAAGACCAGGCTCTCAATGGGCATTTTCATCATCTTCGTCGCGGCGATGGTCATCCCCTTCCAGATCGTCATGTTCCCCCTGCTTACCTGGTTCCGCGAGATCACGGCTCTCACGGGAGTGAGGCTCCTGCGGTCTTTCACGGGGATCATCCTTGCCTACATCGGTTTCGGAATGTCCCAGTCGATCTTCCTCTTCCACGGCTTCATCAAGAGCATTCCGCTGGAGCTCGAGGAAGCCGCGCTCATCGACGGCTGCCGGCCGGTGCAGACCTTCTACCAGATCATCTTCCCCATCCTGAAGCCCATCCACGCCACCGTCCTCGTGTTGAACGGCATCTGGATCTGGAACGATTACCTGCTCCCCCTCCTCATCCTCGGGAAGGGCAACAGGGTGATGACCATCCCCCTGGCCGTCTCCAACTTCGCCGGGGCCTACGTGAAGCAGTGGGACCTCATCCTCACCGCCATCCTCATGGCGATGATCCCCATCATCATCTTCTTCCTCGTTGCCCAGAAGTACATCATCAAGGGAATGGTTGCCGGCTCCATCAAGTGACGGAAGGCGGGGGACCCGGATGAGCGACGAGCGGCGAAGATGATCAGGGCTTGATCGGCATCCTCTTCCGACTTGCAGGTCGCGCGCCGCGCTAGGTCGTGCTGCGTTCGATCAGTTTGAGCTGCAGCCGTGTGTTCTGCAGGGGCCGGCTGCGGTCGAAGATGCGGGACATGAGCATCTCGGCGGCGAGGCGGCCGGACTCGTCCAGGCGCTGGTCAATCGTGGTCAATCCCAGGTAATCGGCGAGATCGGTGCCGTCGAAGCCAATGATCGACAAATCCTCCGGCACGCGCATCCCTCTGGCGCGCGCAGCGCGGAGAACGTCGGCGGCGTGGAGGTCCGAGTAGGCAAAAATCGCGTCGGGAAGGGACGAGCGGCTCAGAAGAGCCTCTACCTGCCGCACGACGCCTTCCCGGCTGTAAGGCTCGCGACTGACATATTCACCCGGCAGATCGAGGCCCCTCTCCTGCAGACCCTGGCGGAACCCTTCAAGGCGCAGGTCGCTCAGGTGGATGATGTGCTCTGGAACGCCCACTTCGCCGACATACGCGCATCGTCGGCGGCCCTTCTCCGCAAAGTGGCGCGCCGCCATTCTCCCGCCTTCGAGGTTGTCGATCTCGATCGAACAGAAATGGGCATGCGCGAACTCCACGCACACGATTTCCAGCGAGTGCGACTGCAGGTGACGCGTCTGGGCGTCGGAGAGAGGCATCGACATGACGATCAGGCCGTCCAGCCGACGCCACAGGGGAAGCACGTCGAGGTACTCGTCCAGCTGGGCCCGGGAGCCGACCGTGTAGACGATGAACTCGAACTTCGTTGCCGAAAGGGCGGAGGCCACGCCGCGCATTCTCTGCACGAACGACGGCGAAGTGAAAAACGGGAGGAGGACGCCGATGCTCCCGACGTGCTTCCGCGCCAGAGCGCTGGCTTCCGCCTTGGGGACGAACTTGAGCTGCTCAACGGCGCGCATGACCCTCCGGCGGGTCTCTTCCTGAACCAGGTGCGGCGCATTGACGGCACGCGAAACGGTGGACACGCTGACGCCTGCCTTCCTGGCGACGTCGTAAATGGTGGGTGCGCGCGCGGGCATGACTGTTCTCCTACGTCAAGAAGGCTCACCCGGCGGCCTGTGTCAAGTCTCGAAGGCATGCCGCGTCGAGCACAATCTTTCCGGCGTCGATGTTTTCCCGCAGTTGCTCCACTATGCTCGCCGCCACAAGGGGAATGAGCGGCGGAACCCCCGACATCAGCCAGGCAAGAACAAGGCTGCCGCGCGATACCCCCCGCGCCTGTTCCGCGCTGGACAGGGCCTTCCATATCAGGGTGTTAAAAACCGATCGCAGCAGGCAACCCCATGCGCCAAACTGTGCGCGATCTCATCAGCCACGCGCGGACATTCGCCCATCCGGACTGCTCCACGGGGCTACTCACTCTGGGTCTTCTCCCGAGCCCCGCCCCCCCCCTTGGGCCAGGGACTCGCGGCGTCCTGCCGCGAGTCCCTGGCCCTCTTAAGAAGGAGCGCCCCAACAGGGACGTTTGGGCGCGTCGGGGCGCAATAGGCCCCGACCGATCCCAGCACAAAGCTGCCGGGGAGCGCTCGAATCGGTGTATTGGCTGCCCGTATCAAGCGCGCGCAAGAATCCCCTTCACCGTATTGGCCTGCCAGATGCCGTTGTTTTTGGTGGGGACCAGGCGCTGGTTGAGGCTACCGGCGATCTCGCGCAGAGACAGCCCACCGGCCCTGTACTGTCGCATCATTCGGATCGCGGTCTGCTCGGCGCTGTTCTTCATGAGCTGGTGGTTGAGGTAGTCGAAGCCGAAGGGCAGGTGGCCGGTCCTCTTGTAGCAGTTGCCGTTCCGCGGGATGTCGAACCGGTTCAATGCTTTAGCACCCCCGACCGGCTGGCGCCAACCAGGCGAGTAATCTCCCGTGCGGACAGGTGCTCGCGTGTGTAGAGTGCTTCGAGAAAGCTTCTGCTCCGCAAACCCAGCACGGGCGGTAGGAGGATAACGCCCTCAATCAGCGCCGGGATTGCACCGCGCGCGATAGCTTTCTGTTGATCTGGGGGAGCCGAAACCGGCTCGAACCACCTCATCAAACGGCGATGAGCGCCGGTATCTCCTCGATCTTGTGCTCGTAGCAAAAGGTTCTAAGCTCGTCCAATAGGGGGAGCAGAACTGGACAGCTTGCCGATGCCCTGCCTACTGCATGTCCAATCCTCCTCTCCGCGCAGGACTAGAACTCCACCTCGAAGCCCTCGTGCCGGCCCGTGGGGTTCACCCAGTCGAGGTCGACGGATCGCACGCGCGCCCCGGGGGGCCCCTGCTTCAGCCATGCGGCGAAAAGCGCGAGCACCGCGCCGTCCGCTTCAGCGAAAACCTCGACGTCTCCTCTCGCGGTGTTCCTGACGGAGCCGCGGACGCCCAGCCTCTCCGCTTCGCGGATCGCGGAGTAGCGGAACCCGACGCCCTGCACCCTTCCATGAACGACGGCACGGAAGGCCCGCGCCTCAGGCCGGTCCACCTTTCCCCTCCCCCGCGGCGGTCCGTCGGATCAGGGCCTCCAGTTCGGAGTAATCGTATGGCTTGTACACGACGGGGAATGGTATCGGGAACTCCGGCTGCAGGAAGCCGCTGGTGATGATGACCTTCTTGTCTTTGCAGAACTCCCGCAGGAATCGGATCCAGTAGTCGCCGCCGAGAATGTCCATCCTGTAGTCGGTGACGATGAGGTCGACAGCGTGGTCGAGGATCTGCTTGATCGCGCCGACGCCGTCGGAGGCGACGATCACCTCATGGCCCTTCTTCTTCAGATAGTCTCGAAGGGTGAGACGGATCGAATCCTCGTCCTCGACCACGAGGATCACGGGTTTGCGGTTCATCGCGCCCCCCCTTTCCCCTGCCGGGCAGCCACCAGGCTCTCGATCCTGTCCTTCAGCTTGTCGAAATCGAGGGGCTTGGCGAAGAACGCATCCGCCCCTTCCCGCATGATCGCCTGCTCGGTCCCGCCGTCGGTGAGCCCAGTGATGGCGATGACAACAGGTGAGACTGAGGCCGCGCCGGACTTGATCCGCTGGCACAGCTTGTGCCCATCGACTCCCGGAAGGTTGATGTCGAGCAGCACAACGCCGGGCTTCCACTCCGAGAGAAGCGTGCCCGCCTCGAAGCCGTCGAAGGCCTGGGAGATCGCGGAGCCGGGCAGCTTGCGCACCAGGTACTTCTTCAGCAGGTTGTTGATGATCTCGTCGTCGTCGACGATGAGAATGCGCTGCCAGGCCGCATTCTCGTCGCCCTTCTCGGCGAACTCCGCGGGGATGCGCATCCCGCGCGCCGTCAGGAAAGCGAGCAGATCCTCCAGATACACGCGGTACTGCCCGCCCGGGGTGGTGAAGGCCTTGAGGAAGCCGTTCTTGATCCAGTTGATCGCGGTCTGGTTGACGACTCCGCAGATATCGGCAACCTCGAGAGCCGAGAAGATCCGAACCTTCTTTTCCTTCTTTCCCATACCTGCTATCCTTTCGACAGGGCCATGAGAATGTCGATTCTCAATAACAGTCAGTTTACCAAAAATATCCATAATGTCAACAAATAATTTCTCGGAAGCATATTATTCGTACAAGTACCTCAAGGAGAGGGGATTCCCCGAAAAGGCATCGATCAAGCTCGTCGGCGACCGGTTCAGGCTCACCCGGGTGCAGAGAAACTGCCTGTTTCGGGGAGCGATCGAGACCGCGACGGCGAGCAGAAGGTCGGCAAAGATCATTCAGCCCGCAGGCATCGCCTCGCAGCCACTCGCATTGGATTGGTATAACGTCTTGATCACCGTCGAGAGCTACCTTAAGGGACTGACGATTCTCCTCGCCGATGACGGGGTGCTGCGGGATTCGACTGCCGTGCATGGCAGCTATCGCAAGGGGCCCGTGACCGAGAAGGCGGTCTCATCGATACTCGAAGGCGTGGGCGCCCTCGAGCCGGCGAGCGTGGACGTCTTCCTGGATTCTCCGATCGCCTTCTCGGGTGAGATGGCCGAGCAGATCCGCAAACGGCTCGCGGGGCTCGCCTTCCCCTCCGTCGTCTCACTGGACCGGTCCGCCGACTTTGCGCTCAAGAGCTATGACGGGATCGTGGCTTCCTCGGATTCCGTCGTCATGGACCGGGCCCGGGCCGTCATCGACCTGCCACGGTTCGTTCTCGAGAGGAGCTTCGCATTCATTCCGCGTCCGCTGCCCGACCTGGATCCCTGAGCTCTTTCAGCAGCCGCGCGATCGTCCGCGACCGGAAGCCGCGGGAGACGAGCTTCCGAGCCGCGGATTGGGCCGAGAGCGAGCCTGCGAGCTGGCGAGCTTTCGCTAGCTCGACCTCATCGGTGCACAGGTCCGAGACGGCCTTCTCCGCGACCGGGCGAGGGATGCCCTTCAGGATGAGCCCCCGGTAGAGGGCCTTCCAACCCTCTCTGCGAGAGGAGAGGCGCGAACGGGTCCAGTTCTCCGCATAAGCGAGGTCGTCCAGGTAGCCCAGCTCCGTCATGCGGGCGACCGCGGCCAGAACCGCATCCTCGGGAAAACCGCGCCCGCGCAGCTTCGCGGAGAGGCCGCGTCGGGTCTGCGGGGCGGCCGCGAGCAGCCGCAGAGCCTTCGCCCGTGCGAAGATGAGCTGGGATTGCGAACAGAGGGATTCGATGCGAGGCGCGTCGATGACGTCGCCTGCCGCGAGGCCGGCGCGGGCATCGACCTCGGCGTGGACCACAAAAAAAGAGCCGTCGGAGAGATGGATGCGGACCACCTCCCCGCCGGCTCCTCTGCGCTCTATCGAGAGAACCTGTTTCTCAGCGCTTGGAGAACTGGAAGCGTCTGCGGGCTCCGGCCTGTCCGTATTTCTTCCTCTCGACCATGCGCGGATCGCGCGTCAGGAAACCGTTCGCGCGCAGCGCCGTGTGGTTGGCTGAATCGTAGGAGTTCAGGGCCCGTGCGACGCCGTGCCGGCAGGCCTCGATCTGGGAAATCACCCCTCCGCCCTTGACCGTAATCATCACGTCGAACTTCCCGACGTTGTTCGTCACGTCAAGGGGGCTCCTGACGTTCTTGGCCGTCTCCATTCCGGCGAAGTACTCTTCGACGGTTTTTCCGTTCACCATGACCGCTCCCGCCCCGTCCCTGAGGAACACGCGGGCGATGGAGGTCTTTCGCTTTCCAGTGGCGACTGCAAGATTCTTGACCAAGGCGTTCACCTCACCCCTTTCAGGAAATGTCGATCGGGACCGGCTTCTGTGCCGCGTGCGGATGGTTCGGTCCCGCGTAGACCTTCAGGTTCTTGAAGATCTTGCGCCCCAGGGCGCCCTTCGGGAGCATCCCCTTGATGGCCCTCTCGAGGGGCCAAGCCGGCTTGCGGGCGATGACCTTCTCGTACGGCTCGGCGCGAAACCCGCCCGGATACCCCGAATGCCGGTAGTACAACTTCTGCGCTGGCTTGCGTCCTGTGACCTTCACCTTCTCGGCATTGATGATGACGACCGAGTCGCCCAGGTCCCAGTGGGGGGCGAACTCGGGCTTGTTCTTGCCCCGCAGGATCGCCACGACGCGCGAAGCGAACCGTCCGAGGACCTTCCCATCCGCGTCGATCAGGTACCACTTCCGCACGACGTCAGCGGGCTTCACAAATATCGTTTTCATGGTTCCTCAACCCCTCTGCTGCGACAGTCACGCGGCGTTCGCCGCGAAACGCTCCCTTGGCCGATGAGCCGCAGTTTGGGAGATCGGCTCGAGGCGCAGGAGGGCTAAATTTACACATTGAGAAGGGAATGTCAAGTCCTTTGTCCCGCGGACCTCTATTGCCCGGACTTCTTTTCCTCCGGCTTGGCTCCCCCGGCCTTGTCCTCTTCCTCCTCCTTCTTCGCCTCGATCTTATCCTTGATGTCGGCGACGCCCACGAAGAAAGCGATGAGGCCGATGAACACGGCGAGAATGGGGACCGCGCCCTTCAGGAACTGGATCACGTCGGTCCACCACTGCAGGCCCCAGGAGACGGGCAAAACCGCGTAGACGGCGAAGAGCACCAGAACAATCCCGATAGCAAGAGCAATCATGGAAACCTCCAATCAGCAGCCGGTGTCTGCCTTTGAAGATAGCGGATATCGCCCGATTGTGCAAGGCTCGGCATTCCGGACACGGAGTTCCGCGCAGATCCCATCCCTCACTGCGCCTCACCCCCCGAGCGCCAGCTGCACGATGTCAACCGTCGCTCCAGGCGGGATGCGCACGCCATGATCTCGGACGGCCGTTCCGTTGAGCAGCACGAGTGAATGGGACAGCATCGCTGCGAATCGCTCGCCATACCTGCCTCCCAGACTGCCGAGGAGAGCAGCAACGGTGGCAGTTTCGCCGCTGCAGGCAAGCGATTCCGATCGAATGCCAGTGATGTCCCTGTGGAGCGCACTCGAGTACTTGACTGTGATGGGCGTTTCTTCAACTGCCATGCCGAACCTCATCGCCAGAATACCCACATTCCCGCTGCGCGGGAAGCCTGTGACCGAGATCCAGAGCGGACAAAGGCCCCCGCATCCGGACCCCTGCCATGAACTGCGCGACCGAGGCGGAGAAGGCCTTCGTGTCACCCCTCCCGATTTCGCGCTCCTGAATCCGATCCACGGCAATACCGAGTGAGTCAAGAATGGCGCGGACCGCGAAGACACAGCGGCTGCCCCTGAGGCTGCCGCCGTGAGTGCAGTCCTCCGCCCGGCAGCGGATCACGAGAACTCCCCACACGCCGAGGCGTAGCATGTCGAGGAGAAGCTCCCGGGTGAGCCGTCCGACACAGGAAATGATGCGGACAAGCGGCCGGTCCGCGGTGCCTCGATCCTCCCGCTGTGCCGACTGCAGTCCCGGGAAGCTGGACCAGGCGCATGCCAGCACAACAGCTGGGGCAGGAGAAGGGGTGGTACCCGTAAGATAGCTGCGGATGTCCCTACGAAGCTCCTCAGGGGAGGTTCCATGCCACTTCCCAAGATGGATCGCGCGGGCCGGGCAGGAATCGATGCAGCTGCCACAGGAGGCGCACTCGACCGGATCGGTTTCGATTCGTCCGCGAAGGCTGCGAGCATGGCGATCGCATACACGAATGCAGTGAAGGCACCGCACGCATCGGCCCGCATCGGTAACCGCTGTTGTACCGGCGCACGCAAGCCCCGACTCGAAGAGATCCCGGCGTGCCGCTAGGAGGATCGGCAGCACAGGGACTCCCGAGGAACAGGACCTCTCACAGTGACCGCACGCGAAACACTCGAACAACCCTTCCACCACGGAGAGGCACGGTTCGATCTCGCCGTGCAGAAGGCCGTGAAGGAGGATCATCTTGCCCCGCGGTGTATCGGTCTCCCATCGAGAACTCTTGGAGATCGGGCAGTGCTCGGCACAATAGCCGCAGCGGATGCACCTGTCGAGCGCTCCCTGCCAACCACGCAGGCGCCAGAAGAGGGGGCGCCGTACGTCAGTCCCGAAGAGCATAGCGAAGGGGGGTTGCGGTAAGCCAGTCGTCCGGGGCATCCATCATCTTTCCCGGGTTGAGAATACCCTTCGGGTCGAAGGATCGCTTGATCGCGCGCATGAGCTCGAGGGTGGCATGCTTCTCCGCCTTGAACGCTGCAGCCTTAGAGAGCCCGATCCCGTGCTCGGCGGAGGTCGTGCCGCCGAAGGACCGCACGGCCTCGTAGATCTCCGCGATGGCGAGCCGGGCGGCCGCCCACTGCGAGGGATCGGTGGTGTCCATCAGGATCTTGGTGTGCATGCAGCCCGCGCCACAGTGCCCGTAGGCTGTCATGACGAGTCCATGGCGGTCGGCAACGGCATGGATATGCCGGGCTGTCTCTGCCATGCGGGAAAAAGGAACCGCCATGTCGTCGGCAAGTGAGGTTGAGGCGAGCCCCTCACGGAAGCTCGACAATGCAGGGAACAGCCGCCCGCGCCCTGCGAAAATCCTCGCCTGCTCTTTCGCATCGAAGCTCTTTTCGATGCCGAATCCGCCGTGTTTCACGCACGCAGCAGAAGCCTTGCCCGACTCGAAGTCCACCGCCTCCTTCACCATCCCGTCCGCTTCGAACAGCAAGATCGCATCAACATCGGGCAGGCCGAGGCGATCGGCCTTGTTGGCAGCGCGGATTGCGATCCTGTCCATCAGTTCCAGCATCGATGGCTGGCAGCCTGTGCCCATGATTTCCGAAATGGCATCACCTGCCTGCTCGAGCGTCTCGAACTTCGCGATGCCAAGGCAGCGGAACAGAGGAATCGGGACGAGTCGCAGGGACGCCTCGACGATCACCGCGAGCGTGCCTTCAGACCCCACGATGAACCTCTCCAGGGGATACCCCGAGGCAGCCACCCGCGTCGTAGATCCCAGCGACAGGCAGTTGCCGTCGGCAAGGACGACCTTCAGATCGAGGAGGGAGTCCCGAACAGCGCCATATTTCACCGATCGGGTGCCGCTCGCGTTGTTGGCGATTTCCCCACCTATCGTAGCGACTCGGCTGGACGCGGGGGTCGGGGGGTAGAAAAAGCCGTGTCCCAGGAGAGCGCGGTTCAGGTCGTCGTCGATTACCCCGGGCTCGACACGGCAGTACCCGTCGCGGGGGTTGATCTCCCGAATCGAGTTCATTGCGCGCATGTCGAGCACGATCCCTCCGCGAACAGGCACTACCTGCCCGCACATGCCGGACCCCGAGCCCCGGGGCACGACAGGGATTCCATCGTTATTGGCGAAGCGCAGAGTCTCCTGCACCTGAGCGACGGTGGCCGGCCGAGCGACGATCGATGCGGCGGCCGCGTGCACCGAGGCGTCCGAACCGTACACATAGCGGTCCGCCTCACCGTCGCGAATGTTCTCCGCGCCGACGATCCTTTCCAGAGCATTCCGCTGTCTCGTGTTCACCAGCACTGCCGCCCCTCTCCGCTCGAATCAACGCTTCGCGATCCACCTCGTGGTCGCCCCCCGCCCTGCGGGATCAGAATCGGTGTGCAATCACGGCAGCCGCGACCGCCTCGCCGACGTGCTCCGTGCGTACCGAGCCCCCCATGTCCTTCGTGCGGACCTTGCCTTCCGATCCCTCTCAATGGAAAACCTTCTTCAGCACGATCGTTTTCACCTGTGACATCTCCTCCAGCGTGTGGGAAATGCCTTCCCGCCCCAACCCGCTCAGCTTGTATCCGCCGAACGGCATTTCGGCCGAGCGATACCTGCTCGATCCGTTCACGATAACAGCGCCGCACTGCATCTGGGATGCAACCTTCATCGCCGTGTTCATGTTCGCTGTCATGACCGCACCTTGCAGTCCGTACCGGGTGTTGTTTGCGATCCGAATCGCATCCGCAAGAGAATCGAATCCGATAAAAGGGAAGATCGGTCCGAATACCTCTAAGTCCTGCGCGATATCCATTTCCGGAGTAACTCCCATGAGAATGGTAGGGTCAAAGAACGAGCCTTTGCGCTTACCGCCGATCAGGCATTTCGCCCCGCTCTTGACGGCCTTTGCGACCTGCTCTTCAACCTCGGCAGCGGCGGCTTCGCTCACAAGACACCCCATATCCGTGGATCGGTCCATCGGGTCCCCGATCTTCAGCTTTGCTAGCCCTTCCGCAAGCTTCTTCGCGAGCTTTTCCTTGACGGCATTGTGAACGATGATCCGCTTGGTAGCGCAGCATACCTGACCCGCACAATTCGCACGGGCTCGCATGAGATTCTCAACGCTGAGGTCGAGGTCTGCATCCTCGCAGACGATCATCGCGTCGTTCCCCCCGCACTCCAGGAAGGTCCTAGTCATGTTCGCCGATGCCCTCGCAGCGATGTCAAGCGCCACCTTCGTACTGCCCGTGAAGCTGATCGCGTTGATCAGGGGGCTTTCCGCGAGCAGTCGCCCCACCACCGCTCCGCTGCCGGTGACCAGCTGGACCGCATCCGCCGGCACGCCGCTCTCCAGGAGAAGCTCGACGACACGGGCCGCGGCCGAGGGGTTTGCCGAGGCAGGCTTCACGATCACCGTGTTACCCATGATCAGGGCGGGGGCGACCTTGTGGCAGAGCAGATCCACAGGGAAGTTGAAGGGAATGATGCAGGCGACCACCCCGAGCGGCTCTCGAATCGTAACCGCGAAGTCCTCCTCGATCCCTTTCTCAGCACCGCGGGGAAGCGTCAACCCGCAGAGATGCTTTGCCTTCTCAGCGTAGCCGAGGAACATGTCCGGTATCGAATCCAGCTCGCCTTCGGCATCACGCACCGGCTTGCCCAATTCACGGCTGATGATGCGAGCGAGATCTCCCCTCTCACGCTCCGCTCGCAGAACGAATGAATTGAAGATCCTCGCCCTCTCGTGAAGAGGAACTGCGGACCAGACGGGGAATCCTTCCCGTGCGTGCTCCAGCGCCTCGGTCACGTCACGAGCCGTAGCGGCAGGCATAGTCCCGATCGTGGCTCCCGTCGCGGGGTTGACGATCGGCACCGTTTTCCCGTCACCGGCCCCCCTCTTCTTTCCTCCAATGATCATATCCATTTGCCTTTTCTCCTTTCCAAGTGTGGGAGGCAATGCCGTTTCCCGCATTGCCCTGTCGGTTCAGTTCCGTACCATCCCCCGTTTCCGGTGGGATGATCTACAGGAAGCTGAACTCGGAGAGAAATTCCTCAGATTCTGCAGGCTGGTTCTCTATACCTCCTCCAGTATCGCCTGGCCCATTTCCTCCGTGCTGGCGGTGCCTCCCATGTCCTTCGTGCGCACCTCGCCCGCTGCCAGAACGCACGATACAGCGTGCTGGATCCGGACCGCGGCATCATCCATCCCGAGGTGCTCCGCCATCATGCGTGCGGCCTCGATGGCGGCAACGGGGTTGACGACACCCTTTCCGGCATACTTTGGGGCTGATCCGTGGATTGGCTCAAACATGGAGGGGGCCTGCCCCCCAGGATTGATGTTGCCACCCGCCGCGAACCCCATGCCCCCCTGGATCATGGCACCGAGGTCCGTGATGATGTCCCCAAAGAGGTTAGAAGCCACCACCACGTCGAATGAACCCGGGTTCTTGACGAACCACATAGTAAGGGCATCTACGAGGGCAAAATCCTGCTTGATGTCAGGGTATTCTTTTGCAACGATCCCGTACACCTCATCCCAGAATACCATGGAATAGTTGAGCGCATTTGATTTCGAGCAGTTGGTGACAGTGCCACGTCGCCCGTCCTTGCCGTGGAGCCTGTTCCTCTTCCGGGCTAGATCGAAGGCGTAGCGCATGACGCGCTCAGTACCCTTGCGGGTGAAAATCGATGTCTGGATTGCGACCTCATCCAGCGTTCCCTGCTTGAACCTCCCCCCCACCTGGGAGTACTCGCCCTCGACGTTCTCCCGAATCACCACGAAATCGATCCCGCTTGGCGGGACGTCACGCAGAGGGCAGACCACCCCTTCGTAGAGAAAGACGGGGCGGAGATTGACATATTGGTCAAACCCTTTGCGGATCTTCAGGAGGAGGCTAAGGGAGATGTGGTCGGGAACCTTGGCGGCGTCGCCAATGCATCCCAGATAGATCGAGTCATAACGGGACAGAGTTTCGAGGGCATCCGGCGGCATCATTGCATTGTGTTTCAGAAAGAAATCGCAGCCCCAGTCAAACCAGTCGGTGCGAAGCCTGATGCCACTTCTCTGCGCAGCAACCGCAGCGATGCGCATCGCCTCCTTCGATACTTCGGTCCCTACCCCGTCTCCGGGGATAACAGCGATCGTGAATTCCTTCTTCTTTTCCAGATCTGTCATGATCTTCCTTTCGGATCCCATTTTCTCGCCGCCTTCTCCATGGCCGCAATGAGAGGGAGTTTCTTGCCAGAGAGGAACCTGATCATCGCTCCTCCCGCAGTACTGACGTAGTCGATCTTCGTTGTATCGATGAATCTCTGTGCTGCGCTGACCGTATCCCCACCACCGATGAGCGAGAACCCCTTAGCATCCGCGATTGCCGCGAGGATTTCTCTCGTCCCCAGCTCGAACAGCGCGCTCTCGTACACGCCTGCGGGTCCATTCATGAATATCGTCCCTGCCGCCCGCAGCTCTTCAGAGAACGAGTCTATTGTGTTGCGCCCGATATCTTGGATCAGATCAGGCGCGGGAAGTTCCTCGACGGTGATTTCCACCCGAGAGCTATCCCGCTCAAATGCGAAATCCGTAGGCAGCACGAAACGACCACCGAATGAGGACAGAAGCTCCCTCGCGGGCTGAACGAAGACACCCAGCGACCGATCCGCGATGAACTTCTCTGTTGCAGATCCCATCCGCAGGTCTCTCGCCATCAGCATGATGATGCCCGTGACGCCGCAGGCGAGAATTGTATCGGCGGAGCCATTCGCGAGAACCTGCTTCATCATCCCGAAAGCGTCGGATATTTTGGCGCCTCCGAGCACGAAGACGCACGGGCGAATGGGATCCCGCATGACCCGTTGCAGAGATGAATACTCCTTCGTCAGCAGCAGGCCTGCTGCAGTAGGAACTGTCTCCTGGAAAGCAACCATGGAGGGCGATTTGCGATGGGCAGCTGCGAATGCATCGTTCACATAGATATCGATCAGAGGAGCGAGACCCCGAACCAGGTAGGTCTGTTGCATGGCGGGGGCCTCGATCTTGACCGCATCCTCAAAGGTGGACACTTCTTCCGTCAGATAGCGCAGGTTGCCAAGCAGAACCACCTCCCCCGGCTGCAGGTTTCTTACCGCATCCTGTGCAGCAGGTCCCGCGACATCGTCAATGTACCGCACCCTGGTTCTCAGTCGCGCGCTCAGTTTCTCTGCATGCTCGGCGAGTGGAATGAGGTTCTGGTAGTCCAGTGTGTCGCCCTGGTGGGCGATGATCGCGAGGCATGCTCTGTGATCCAGGAGGTAGCGTAGCGTAGGAATGCTCTCGTTGATCCGGTTCTCGTTCACAATGAGGTGGGTTGCAGGATCGATGGGCGAGTTGATATCCACCCGCAGGAGCACCTTCTTTCCCGCATAGTCGAAGCTCTCCAGCGGAATGATGCCGGGTCCCTCGCTCATCGCCATTTCCCCATACCGAGGAACTCGTTGGTCTTCCCAACGGCGATGCTGCCATCTGTCTGCATTTCCATGCTCGCCCTGATCGCATCGATGGTCTCGGGGATCACAACAGCCTCCTGCGGGATGTTGATCGCGAACATGAGGTCGTCTCCCGACAGTACGATGGTCTCGTCCCACAGAGCGATCTCATACATGTCGCCTCGCGGGTTGCCGAGGTCTCTCGCGTACTTGAAAAGCGAGGCATTGCCGAGAAATCCATCCTCGATCCGTACGACCCGGATGCGGGGGTGGGCGTGGAAAAGTGCCAGAGCCTCTGCCTTTGCGATTGTCTTCTTCGGTGTGACCACGACTGTCATGATGTGGCCGTGCGTGACGGGTGTATGCACGAGGATGCCGGTTGCTTCCACGTGCGGCATGATAGTCATCAGATCCAGGCACTGGTGGCTGGGCGCCTTGTCGACGCGCAGCGCGTTGGTCAGACCGCGGTTGTAGTCGCCGGGATCCGCGACCCGTCGTATGATCGTGATCGCGACCTTCCTGACTCCCACGCCTTTGTCAAGGCAGTCGATCGCCCTGATGAGGCCTGTCGTGTTGCAGGAGGTGAGCTTCAGGAACTGCACGCCCACACCCTTCTGGTAGTTCGCATAACCGTGAAAGAAGACATCGGCGACTTCGTTTTTTTCGCCTCCCTGGAAGACGGCCTTTTTCCCGAGCCTGCTGTATAACTCCTTGTTCCTGGCACCGACGCCGGCTGATGTCGCATCGAGGATTATGTCAGACTGCACGACAAGATCCTCGACGGTGCCGGCGAGGGGAACCCCTGCCTTTTCGAACAGGGCAGCCTTGTCAGGCGCGGCGAGGTACAAGGGATACGGCATGCCTTTCTCCCGCAGGGCACGCACTGCCAGCGTGGGCTCTACGTCGGCGACGCCGACGAGGCGCATGTCTTTTTGCATCGCGACTCCGTCGGCCAGCCGCTGCCCGATCGTCCCATACCCGACAACACCGACTGTCACCATCGCCTCCTCCTTTCCTATGCCCGTCGAAACCAGCTCTTTTCCAAGTTGTCAAGCTCGCGTGTCACCTCGCACGGCAGGGGCTCCACCGTGTGCGTCTCGATGATGCTGCGAGTCTTCTCGTTGATGCGCTCGCGCACAGGGTGCTCATCATCAGCCGGGGAATCCGATAGCCGGAGCCGCAGGAAGATGTTCGAGTGCCAGAACTGGCGGAAGTTGGCGAGGGTGTGGTCCAGGTCAAGGAAGTGGTTCTGAGGGCCAACCTGGTCCACGAGGTCGAGGCACATCGCCTCGCGGCAGGTATCGATGGGCCGCGTCGCATGGTCGACCATGTCGACCAGTTCGTTGGTGAGCACCATCATCTCGGGAGAGACGAACTGGTTGCCCGCCATGAGGCCGACATCGTGGATGAAGTTCGCCCCGCTCAGCGTTCCCATCATGCATAACATCGTGGCCTCGGCCGCAGCCTGGATGTCGAGGTCGACCGCGTCCGAGCAGCCGGCCGTTCCGTAGAACGGGATGCCGTAGCCGTGCGCCATGTCGCTCGCAGCGGCCAGCATCAGGGCGAAATCGGGCGAGCCATAGGCCCACTGCGCGCTGCGCATGTCCGTCATCCCCGGCATCATGCCGTAGATGAACGAAGCGCCAGGCTGCCGAAGCTGGTGAAGGACGAGCCCGGCCAGGATCTCGGCATTGCCGATGGCGAGCACACCTGCCGCTGTTGCAGGCGCCGTCGTCCCCGCGCTGGGCATTCCATACCACACCACAGGCATATTTTCGGATGCGGCCTGCAGCAGGATCTCAGCGGCGTCCTTGTGCATCCCAAGCGGTGTCGTGGGCTCGCACGTGGTGACAACAAAGGGCGCCTGGCGCAGACGCTCCCGGCTTCCCGCAATGATGGATGCCATCTCATAGATGTCGTTCATCTGCAGCGCGTCGAGGGGTGCTGCCACGAATGGCTTTCGCATATGCTCCATCGTGCGGCGGAAACCCACTTGGGGACGGATCTCGGCCGGGAAATCGCGTGCGTTGCCCGCGCAGCCGCCGGCATGGATGTGGGGACAGGCATCCAGTACGCGGGCTGTCAGCCGATAGTCGGAGGACACGAAAGGGCGCCGCGAACGGGTGTAGGGATCAAGGATTCTGCCATTATCGCTGCTGCCTCTGAAGTAAGACCGTGTCCCCTCGAGGAAGATGCTCTCCGTTCCGTCCCTGTTGGCCAGCTTGACGGAGTGAGGTACTGATTTCAACGCCCCATCGACAAGGCCGGGCGGAAAACGAACGGTTGTCCTGCTGACTCTTGCTCCCGCGGCCCGGAGGATCTCGACCGCGGCCTCTGACTCGACGAACATGCCCGTGCGCTCGAGAATTTCCAGCGAGGCCGCATGAAGCTGTCTGCTTTGCTCTCGTGAGAGAACCGTGATGTGCTGCTGCTTCCCGTCAACGGTGCTTACCTGCATGTCTCCCATTCTCCAGTTCAACGTGCTGCCGGGCTCGCATTTGCGCCGCCCCACGAATCGACGATATGATCGAGACCTAGGCGTTCCAAGGTCTCCCTGCGCGGCATCGAGGTCAGGATGTCCCAGCCGAGGACCTCGTAGTAGTCCTTCGCCATCTGCTCCATGTCGAGGCTGACATCCTTGAGCGGCCCTTCCGTGAGAGGCGGCGCGCCAACGGTCCTCCCCGGGGATTTCCATGCGCGCATGTTCTGACCCTCCCGGATGTTAAACAGGTTGCGCATGGTGGCAATCCGCTCGCCGTCGACGTAATGCTGTTCGACGCTGTAGTCCCAGCCTGTCACAGCAGAGATGTAGTCGATCATCTCCCGCGCGTCGTAATAGTACGTGCTGTAGTAACACAGGCCGGTGCAGTCGATGACGTGCCGGTGCGCCACAATGTGGAGATGATCCACGCCCCGCCCGGCGAACTGGTACCTCTCCCGCTTTTCGGGCGGCATGCCGGGGCGCTTCCAGTCTTCGCACGCGAGCGTGTGCCGGCCCGGCGTCGCATTGTAGTGGTAGCTGGTCGCGAGCCCAGGGTAGAGCTTCCCATCGTGCATTGCGATTTCCTGCCCCTGGATGTGCATCGCGAACTTGTCCGCCCCGGCCCCGATGCGCTCGGCTGCCGCTTTCGTTCCGTCGGCGAGGATCGCCCCGAATCCCTCCCGCGCGCACATCTTCTCCAGGAGCCTGATCATCACAGCAGGATCTCCCCACCGCAGCTCCAGGCCATCCGTGTCGCCTCTCGTGATCAGCCCGTTCTCAAAACACTCGATCGCGAACGCGATCGTCGCTCCAGCCGAGATGGTGTCGATCCCCATCATGTTGCAGATCTCGTTCGCCTTGAATATCGATTCGAGGCTGGCGTTCAGAAGGAGGGGGCCAAACGCACCGAGGGTTTCGTACTCGGGCTTGTGGCCTTCCATCGCGTATGGCCCTGACGGGACCTTGCATCGTCCGCCGCACGCGACCGGGCACCGCCAGCAGGCGTACTTCTTGAGCTGGTAGCGGATGACGTTGTCGCCATTCAGCGCCTGCGCGTCGGAGAAATCGGCCGGGTAGGAGCCTCCCCAGTTCTTTACCGGGGCGTCGCCCGAGATGATGGCTCCCTCCATCTCGTTGCTCGTGCCCCACTTCGACATGGCGGCTGTGACGGGAAACTCCTTCAGACCGCGAATGTGCTTCGTGTACAGGTCGCGCAGGCGGGCCTCGTCCGCCACCTGAACGGTCTGCCTTCCTTTCACGACAACCGCCTTCAGCTGTTTCGAACCCATGATGGCGCCGACACCGCTGCGGCCGGCTACTCGGCCGCCGTCATGGATCACCGAAGAGATCAGGGAGAGCATTTCTCCGGAAGGCCCGATACATGCCACGGCGATATCGTCGCCGTGGGTCTTCGCGAGAAGCGCCTCGGTTTCGCCTGTTGTCTTTCCCCACAATCCCGATGCGTCGTGCAGAGAGGCCTTGCCCTCTTCCACTAGCAGATAGACCGGCGTGGAGGAGGCACCCTGGAAAAACACTCCATCTATTCCGGCGAACTTCATGTGTGGACCGAAGAAGCCTCCGCAGTTCGCATCGCCCCAGGTGCCAGTGAGCGGTGACTTGCCCATCACAGTAAAGCGCGACCCGATGACTGCTCGTGTGCCTGTCAATGGGCCTGCGTAAAAGCCGAAAATGGCTTCAGGAGAAAGGGGGTCCGTGTGCGCCTTCTGCCGTTCATACAGCAAACGGGCTCCAATTCCATACCCACCAATGAAGTCCTTGCGGACCTTCTCATCCACATCCTCGGTCTGGATCCGTCCGGTGTCGAGGTCAACCCAGGGAACTCGACCCATGTAACCACCGCTCATTCGCCTCCCCCTTCAGTCAGTTTCGCTTCATCAGGAGCCAGCACCATAGAATCATCTAAATATATTGATAGCTTTTCGAATCAAGGCATATCCTTTATTCTCATAGCTATAACGTGCCATCTCAGATCAGGATACGAAAGCCTTGAACTTCTCCGCTGCGGTCGCGGCATCGGGGGCATAGCCGTCGGCACCAATCTCCTTGGCGTACGCGTCGGTCAAAGGCGCCCCGCCCACCATGAACTTCACCTTCTTCCTCATCCCGTCCTTCTCGAAGCGGTCGATGACTTCCTTCATCCCCGTCATCGTGGTCGTCAGCAGCGCCGACAAGCCCACCGCCTTCGCATCCGGGTGATCTTTCAGCCCCTGGAGGAACTTGTCGCCCGACACGTCGATGCCAAGGTCCACCACCTCGATGCCGGCCCCCTGGGCCATCATCTTCACAAGGTTCTTGCCGATGTCGTGCAGGTCGCCCTTCACGGTTCCCAGCAGCATCTTGCCGATGGGCTTCACCCCTGCCTTGACCAGCTCGGGCTTGAGGATCTCCATGCTCTGGTTCATGGCCCGGGCGGCGATCAGCAACTCGGGGATGTATACCTCGTTGGCCTTGAAGCGCTGCCCGATCTTGTCCATCCCGTCAAGCAGTCCCTTATTCAGGATCTCTCCCGCCGGCTTTTTCTCGGCGAGAAGGGCAGTGGTGAGCTCCTTTGCCTTGGACGCAGCGCCCTTCTGGATCGCCTCCGACAGTTCCTGGTACGTTGCCAACTTGCCCTCCTGAGAAAGTGCGGACCGCCGGCCGTTCTGCGTACGCGCGGCGGTCCGCGTTCATGACGCGTCTACATCTGAGGCGGGTAGTAGTTCTTCACGTTCTCTTTCGTGATGAATCCCTGCTTGATCGCGTAGACGTTCTTCACCTTCTTGCCGTCCATGTAGTCGCACGCAACCTGGAGGGCGCAGGCGCCGTCGCTCTCGGCTGACTGGTATGTCAGCGTCAGGCCGGGGAACTCGCCGCTCAGGACGGCATCCTGGCCTAGCTGCGAGTGTCCGCCCGTCATGATGACCAGGTCGAACCGTCCCGCCTTCCGAACCGCTTCAAGACATCCGGAGAGTGTCGGGCCGACATCCGGCAGCACGATGCCCTGCAGATCCTTCCCGTACTTCGCCAGCCAGGCCGAGACGAGCTGGAACGTGGGCTCCGTTTCGCACTTCGTCGTGTCTGCGCCGAGCAGTTTCATCTGGGGAGCGTAGGTCAGCAGCTCGGTGTAGACAGACCAGTAGCGCGAATTGAAGCAGGAGATGCCCGGGATGCTCTGGACAACGGCATAGCCACCCTTCTTGCCCATCTTGTCCGCCATGTACCGCGCGGACTTCCGGTAGTACTCCCAGTCCTCGGGCCCGACGTAAGAGACGCAGTACTTCATGCCGGCATCGGACGGAGCGACGTTCGTCGTGACAACGGGGATGCCCGCCTGCCACAGCTTGCGCAGCAGCGGAAGCGAACCGGCCTGATCGGTGCACCCCATGACGATGAAGTCGGGCTTGTCGTTGATTGCCTGGTCCACCTGCTGGGCCTGCAGGTCAAGCGCCCAGTTCGCGTTGTAAATCTTCACCTTCAGGTTGTAGGCTTGCGCGATCTTGTTGAAGCCGGCCAGGTAGCCGGTCCAGTACGGGTGGGCACCCGGCTGGAGGAGAATGACCGTCTTGCCGTACACGCCGTCTTTCGGCGGGGCGGGCATCTTCTCCTTGACAGTCGTGTATCCGGCGTATTCAATGTCCCACCAGTGAAGCGCATCTGTTTCGGGTAGTGCGGCTGGATCGGCGGGACGCTTCGGGACCGACCGAGTCGGTTCGTATTCGACGAGCAGCTGGTTGTCGGTGGTCTTTACTGAGGACGTGTCGACCGCCAGCGACTTGGTGAGGTTCTCCTTCGCGGCCTGGCCCCCTCCAGCCGCCTCTTTTGACCCCTCGCCAAAGACCAGCGAGGCGGCCGCCAGGAGAGCCAGCACCAGAATGGTGATTCTGATAGTCTTCATTTGAACTGATCTCCCTTCCTATAGCAATTGATTTCGACATCGCGTGACACGGGTTCCCCGTTGTCACCTCGTCACCCCACCTTCAGTCCATGCCCCGGCCTCACCTCCCTTCGCTGCCGCCTCGGAGGTTGCGGGAACTCCCCGCATCCGCCGCTGCCCGTTCCAGGTTCTCGCGCAGCAAGCCGACTCGCTGCCCCTTCGCAAGGTTGTTCCGCAGGATCTCGTACGATTCGTACACGACCACGACCGCGAAAATGATTCCATTCACGACGAGCTGCAGCTGGATGCTGTACCCGAGACAGCCGAGGAGATTGAACAGCGTCGTCAGCATCAGGAGCGCGAAGAAGCTCTTGAGCACGCTCCCCCGTCCTCCGGACAAGAGCGCCCCGCCAATGATGGTCCCCGACAGGACCCGCATCAGCGTAGTGCCGGCCAGCCCTTCCTCCGTCGGCATGGTTCCAAAACCGATCGCGTACGCCACGCCCCCGACAGCCGCGAGGCACCCTGAGAGGACAAAGCCGGTGATGAGATACCTGCCCGTGGCGATTCCTGCCGCGACAGCCGTCCGGGGATTGCCGCCGATGATGAAGAGGTTCTTCCCGAACCTCGTGCGGCTCATGAAGAGGGTGAACGCGATCACCAGCAGGAGCGCGATGAGGAAGTTCAAGGTCACCAGAGGGATCACTTCGCCGTTGATAATATCGGGGAAGTGGAAGTCCTCCAGGTACATGTTCGTGCCGCCGCCGATCATCTGCATGAGGCCGAGCACGACCTTCTGCATCCCGAGGGTCACGATGAAGGAGTGGATCCTCGCCTTCACCACGAGCAGGCCGTTGAGGAACCCCACGACGGCACCGGAGAGTATGGCTACGGCAATGCTCGCGCCCCAACTCCACCCCCAGACCGTGTGCAGCGCGAGGACGGTCATTCCGCTCAGCATGATTGTCGCGCCCACCGACAGATCGATGTGCCCGAGAACCAGGATGATCGTGAAGCCGATCCCCGTGATCGCCGTCAGGCTTACGCCGTGGAGGATTGTCCGGAAGTTCTTCGGGTTGGCGAAGCCGGGGACGAGGATCGAGCCGAGGACGACCGCGGCGAGGAGCAGGACCGCAGCCCTGTTGTCGTTCAACGCCTTTGCGGCGCGCGACGCGGAGGTGTGAGGCCTACTCACTTGTCCTGCCCCCCCTTCGCTGCTGGATCGCGTTCAGCCAGACGACGAGGATGAAGATGAGTCCCGAGACGATGTTCTGCTGATAGAACTTCAGCCCCATGAACGACAGGAGGTTCAGAATGACGCCGATCGTCAGCACCCCGCCCAAGACGCCGGCCATGTTTCCCCGTCCGCCCGTCAGGGCGACGCCGCCGATCACGATCGCGGTGAGGGCACGGAAGTCGTACCCGTCGCCGAGGTAGAATGCCCCGATGCCGGCC
The DNA here is from genome assembly GCA_964353885.1 of uncultured Spirochaetaceae bacterium. Classification (GTDB taxonomy): domain Bacteria; phylum Spirochaetota; class Spirochaetia; order SZUA-6; family Fen-1364; genus CAVTER01. The sequence goes on along the minus strand of CAYGXO010000093.1, from coordinate 184,631 downwards.
ATCGACGACATGAAAATCCCCGCAATGGCGGTGGTGAAGGAACAGATCAGGAAACACAGGAAGGTGGTCCTCTGCACGGCGATCCCGGAAAACCGGGCCGCTTCGTACGAGGATCCGATCATCTTCACGTGGATGCCGAAACGCGATCGCTTCATGACGAACTGGAACACGGCAAAAAGGATGACCATGAGAATGACGGAGATGGGGATCCCGAGGACGCTTGTCCCGAAGAGGCGGATGAAAACCTGACCGGCAGCCCCGGATCTCATGCCGGGGTAGTGCTGCGTGTTGCCCCAAAGCAGCCTCTGCAGCCCGTTCATGAAGATGTTGACCGCGAGGGTCCACAGGATCGGGTTCGCGCGCAGGTATCCCACCACCAGGCCGTTCAGTACTCCGATCGCCAGCCCAGTCGCCAGGCCGAGAAGCAGCGCCGGCACGAGCCCGAGGTGCAGGTTCGTGATCGCGACGTTGCCCGATGCCGAGATGATGGCCGGGAGCGTGAGGTCCGCCATATGCCCGCTGTACGTCACAAAGGTCATCCCGGACGCCGCCAGGCCGAGGATTGACACGCCCCAGACGATGTTCATCACGTTCTGGGTGGTCAGGAAGTTCCTGTGGAGGATGGTCCCGACAAAGAAGATTGCGATCGCCGCGATGAAAATGACACCGCTCCCGAGGACGTCCCGCAGGACGGGCGGCCTTGACCTATTGGCACTCGGTGACATACTGCCCACCCTGTCCGGTGATCGCCAGGAGAATGTTCTTTTCGCTCACCATTTCCTTCCTCAGCTCTCCCTGCACCGTCCCTTCTCTCATGACGAGAACCCGCTCGCTCAGGGCAGCGAGCTCCGGGATATCTGAGGACACGAGGATGACGGCCGCCCCCTTGCTCGTGAGATCCACGATCTGCGTGTGGATGATGGCTTTTGCCCCGACGTCCACCCCCCTCGTCGGCTCGTCGAGAATGTACAGCGAGGATTCGGTCGCGAGCCACTTGCCCAGCAGTGCTTTCTGCTGGTTGCCCCCGGAGAGGTTGCTCAGGTCGGCTGCCGGGTCCCGGGGTGTCACCTGCAGACGATCAATGACCTGCCGCACGATCCGAGCTCCCAGTCGCTTCACGTACACGCCCCACCTGCACAGCCGCGGAAGGATCGACGACACGATGTTCTCGTCCAGCCTCAGGCGTAGGAACAACCCCTGCGTCTTCCTGTCCTCAGTCAGGTAGCTCAGACCGTTACTGATCGCGCTCGCGTAGGACCGCAGGCGGGTCTGTCTCCCCCGGATCGCCACCGTGCCAGAATGGACGGGATCGATGCCGACGAGGGACCGCATCAGCTCCGTCCTCCCCGAGCCCGTCAATCCTGCAACTCCGAGGATCTCCCCTTCCGCCAGCGCGAAGCTCACGTCGCGGAAGAACCCGTACCGCGTCAGGTCCCTCACCTCCAGGACCACCTGCCCGTGGGAGCCCTGCTTCTTCGGGGCCATTTCGCCCATTGACTTCCCCACCATCAGGTATGCCAGTTCTTCCGGGCTCACCTCCGCGATCAGCTTGGTCGCGATCCACCTCCCATCCCGCAACACGGTGACTCTGTCGGCGATGGAGAAGATCTCGTTCAGGTGGTGCGAAATGTAGATGATGGCAATGCCCTGCTCCTTCAGGTTCCTGATGATGCAGAACAGCCTCTCCACCTCTTCGCGGGACAACGCCGAGGTGGGCTCATCCATGACGATGATGCGGGGGTTGTTCCCGAGCACTTTCGCGATCTCGACCAGCTGCGCCTCGTGCTGGCTGATCTCTTCCACGGGCACGAAGGGGTTGACCTCGAGCCCCACCCGCTGGAGCCTCTCCCGCGCGGCCCTTTCCATCTCGGTGCGCTTCACCCAGAATCCGAACCGGACGGGAACCCTGCCCGCGAGCAGGTTCTCGGCGATCGAGAGCGGCCGCGCCAGGCTGAGCTCCTGGTAGATCATGCCAATGCCGTGCCGCAGAGCGACCGCCGGGGAGAACAGGGCGACCTTCTGCTCGCCGACAAAGATCTCCCCCCTGTAGTCGGGGTAGGCTCCGGCAAGGATGCCCATGAGGGTGGACTTGCCAGCCCCGTTTTCCCCTACGATGGCATGGACCTCGCCGTACCGTGCCTCGAAATCGACCTCGTTGACAGCGATGGTTCCGGGGAAGGTCTTTGTCACCTTCACCATCCGGATCGCCTGTCTTGCGCCGTCGTTGCTCACACGTTTTACCCCGTCAGTTGGATGAGGACATGTGCGACATCAGCGAAGTCAGAGGTGTGCCGCCGCTTGCTGCGGAGGCCGCCTGGCGCAGCGCGATCGCCTCGAGGAGCACCGAAAGCGCTCCCTCAACGTGCTCGGCAGCGGCCAGTCTCGCCGCCTGCGGATCCCGCGACCGCACAGCGTCATAGAGCGTCCGATGGACGTCGATCTTGTGTCGGAACTCGCCGTTCGTCGGCTTGACGCCGTGGGCCGTGATGATGAAAGGCGTGACCTGGCCGAGCAGCTGGACGATCGGCGTTGTCATTTCCAGGAGCAGACGGTTGTGCGCCGCCCGGAACAGCACGCTGTGGAACTCAACCCAGGGCTGATCGTCGTATTCCCCATCAGCCACCGTCTTTTCCATCTGCTGGAGGATCGACTCGAGCTGCTGCAAGTCCTCGTCGGTTGCCTTCACGGCGGCCAGGGCGATCAGCTCGGGTTCCAGGAGCCTGCGGGCTTCTATAAACTCCTGCAGCTCCTCTTCCGTCGCGAGCATCGACGGGACCGGACCATGAGCCATGAGAGTCATCATGTTGCAGTTTCCGACAAAGATCCCCGACCCTGGCTGAAGGTCGATGAGGCCGGTCACAGAAAGGCTGCGCAACGCCTCGCGCAGCGTCGGCCGGCTCACACCGAGGGTGTCGAGAAAGTCCTTTTCGTTGGGCAGCTTGTCCCCGGGGCTGAGGTGGTGCTCGCGGATGAAGTCCGCAATTCTCTGCATCACAACGTCTGTCATCAACTGTCGACGCACTGGTTTCATAATGACTTCCTATAGATATTTAGATATATAGCTACAAGGAGACTACCATCGGTATCTGATGGTGTCAAGAAAAGATTTTGCTTTTTCGTAACGCCCCTTTTCAGCGGCATTTTCCCCTCCCAGCTATCTCCCAGATCACTTCGACGATGCCGTTTCGCACGCCATAGTACTTGTCGTGCAGGTTGACGGTCGTACAGACGTGCCCCGGAATCAGGCTTATTTTTTGGCCGACCCTGACATCCGCCGCCCCGGCCTCCACATCGATAAGGCAGTGCTCCTCCGCGAGCTTTGCGACTTTGAGTCCCGTGACTCCGATGGGCTCGGGCAGTGCCTGGTCGATACTCGCAGCCTTCATTCCCGCGTCCGTCACGACTCGCGACTTGGACTGGTGGCTGACCACAGTAGTCAGGATTCGCAGCGAAGGCAGAAAATCCTTCAGTACCCTGAGATAGCTTACGTCGCTGAAGAGGTAAGAGCCGGCCTGGATCTCGTCGATCCCCTCTATTTCCCCCGTGATGTTGTAGCTGCCCGTCCCCCCACTATCGACAAGCAGCACCTTCATCCCCGCGGCTTCCACCTCCCGCTTTGCCTCGAGCAGGCGCGAAAGGTCGTTCCGAGCTGCCTTGCGTCTCACCTCGGCGTCGGCAATGTGCACCACATGTCCCTCGTAGCCCTGCAGGCCGGCGAACCGAAGCCCTGTCGCTGCACAGACCTGCTGCGCGAGAGATACTGCCTCGGCGGGTGAGTTCACACCGCAACGGTTCATCCCAACGTTCACCTCGACGAAAACGCCGACTGAGACGCCGAAATGGCACGCTGCATCGGACAGATCGGAGACATTCACGGGATCATCGACACACACCATGACCTCCGCGTGGCGGTTCAGTCCCATGAGCTTCGCGATCTTCTGCCGTGTCACGACCTGGTTGGCGATGAGAATATTCCGTGTCACCCCGCTCAGCACCAGAACCTCGGCCTCCTCTACCTTCGCGCAGGCAAGCCCTACCGCACCGGCGGCAAGCTGTTTCTGCGCCAGGATGGGGCACTTGTGGGTCTTGAAGTGAGGGCGCAGCTTCGAATGCGTTGTGGCAAAATATGAGCCCATCTTCGCGATATTTGACTCTAGGACATCCAGATCAATCACAAGAGCAGGTGTGTCGATCTCGCTTTCAAGAATCCCGATGAGAGCCGCTTCGCTTGAGAACATTCACCCTCCCCTTTTCACCGCACGCAGCATCAACTGGCCCACCACGTCGGCTTACGGTCCCAACGGTGCTCCCGCAGTTTCCTCATAAGATCGACGGGCAGGACCCTCCCGTCGCTGCACGAGAGGTTGCTTTCGATGTGTTCGCGCGTGCGCATGCCAGGAATGACGGTGCTGACGATTCGGTTATAGAGGATGAACCGCAGGGCCATCTCTGCCATGGTCATGCCGGCGGGCACTAGGGGTCGAAGCCTGTCCGCATGGTCGACGCTGGGGAAAAAGTTCTCCGGCACGAAGTACTTCTTCCTCCAGTCGCCCTCGGGGTAGGTCGTCTCGCGCGTGATCTTCCCGGTCAGGAAGCCGTAGTCGAAGGGGCATCGGGCGATAATGGCGACGTTCATCTCGTGGCAGACGGGGAAAAGCCGGTCCTCGGGTGATTGCTCGAAAATGTTGTAGTAGACTTGGACAGTGTCCACGAGGCCCGTCTGTACCGCCTTGACCCCGTTGTTTGGCTCGAAGACGTTGAGGCTGATCCCCACCGCACTGATGAGCTTCTGCGACTTCAGATCGGACACCATCTTCTGCCACCTGCTGTCATGAGCCCACTCGTCTTCCCAGACGTGGAACTGCATGAGGTCAATAGTGCTGACGTCCATGCTCCTCAGGCTTTTTTCCGTGTACTCAAACACGTGATCACGGGGGAAAATGTCATCAAGTGCATTGTGCTGCTGGGAGGGCCACTTGAAGTTTTTAGGGGGAATCTTGGTCGCCATGTAAAGACGCTTTTCCGGATGCCCCCGCAGGATCTTACCCAGCAACTTCTCGCTGTACCCATTCCCGTACGCATAGGCCGCGTCAAAAAAGTTGCATCCCGACTCGATCGCGTGACCCAGCATGACAGTCAGCGCATCGACGACCTCGTCGCTCCAGTTGCCCATCCCCCACAGGCCGCACCCAACCTCGCTGATCTCCCACCCAGTTTTGCCGAGAGTCCGATATCTCACCGCTGCCTCCTCATCCCTCACTCCTCGCCGACGGGTCGGGCGTCTTCAGATCCCTTTCTGGTACTCGTCCCAGACCTTCTGATCGTGGCCCGGGCAGAGAATGATCCGAGGGTCTTCGCGCATCTCATTCTGCAGAATCTGGAGGAACGCGGCGCACTGCTCCATGTTGTGAAATGATCCGATTGGGATCATCCTTTCAATGTTCGCGTATTTCATCAGCAGGTCACCTGCGAGAATGACCTTCCCGCTGGCCGTTTCGACCTCGATGATCTGGCTGCCTGGAGTGTGCCCGCCGATTTTCCTCATCCTGAGCCCCTTCTCGAGAACGACATCCCCTTCGATCAGGACGAGACGCTCACGCGCGTCGAGCAGCGGCTGCGCAAAGACGATCGGGTACGATCTCTGCATCCATTCGGGGGAAGCGAACGCCCAAGGAATTTCATCCTTCTGGCAGTACACTTTCGCGTTCGGAAACAATCCGACCCCCCCGATGTGGTCCCAGTGGCAGTGCGTGAGGATGACGGTCTCGATCCTTTCGGGGGCGACGCCCAGACGCTTCAGATGATCGGAAAGTGCCATTCCCGGCTTCTGCGTCAAGATAAAGCCTTCGCCCGCTCCCAGATGATCCATGCACCAGCGAGGGTTGCCGAAACCCGTATCGACGATTGTCTGGGTTCGTGCTCCCTCGATGTAGAACGAATAGCAGGGGAAAGGCACCTTGACACCGACATTCCCTCCCCTGAACACGTCCCCTTCGTGAGCGGTCAGCTCACCAACGAGCAGCGGATGCACCTTCATCACGATCGCCCTCCTTCTCCCGACAGATCTGATATGGTCTTCGAGCGCCACAGAGCCCGCGAGCGGCTCCCCTCAATCCTTCCCGCCCGAATCGTCCCTCACGCTCCTCTCCAGAACTCCGAACGCACCGCCCCCGAGGTGGTGAAGCGTCCGTCCACTCTCGGGAACCCACGCACCGTTGAAAACATCTCGCTCTGCCTCGGCGTACACCACCTCGCACAGGAGAATCCGCTCCACTCCGAGGGCGATGGACTGACTCACACGGCATTCGAGATGTGCCTTGCACTCGTCGATGACAGGCGGCTTTACCATCTTGGCTGGGACACATGTCAGATGAGCGTCGCGGAACTTGTCGACAACTCTCCCTGATGCAGTTCCCGCGATTTGCACGGCGCGCAGCAGATCAACATGTGGGATGTTGACAACTAATTCAGGATTCTGTGAGATCAACTCGTACGTGTAATGGCCTTCCCCGATCGACAGAATAAGAGAGCAATGCTGGCCACCGGCGACAGGCGTCTGCCAGCTGCAGGTCATCACATTGGATTTCCCCGCGGCCCAAGAGGTGACGAGCACTACACAGCCTGTCTCCAGCAGGTACTTGGCCTGCGGCAGATTTACCGCAGTTTTCACTGGTCTGCTTCCTCCATCATCCTGCTCAGGTACCCCATGTCCATCCCTGTTCCACTCATCCGATGGCCGCCATCTTGCCGCAGGCTTTCAGCCGCTTTCATAAGATGACATAGCGTTTAACCAATCTATATATCTATATATCTAAATCGAGAATTATGAGCTATGATTCTTCCGCTGTCAAGTTTTTTTGTCACTTTTTTTCAGCTTCACCTGTAACTATTGTGCCCCAAGAAGTGACAACCAGGGCAAGTTTCGCCTTTCATTATAATCATCACCCGCAGACAACAACCCCCGTCTGAAGGTTCCGAAGGAATTGTCAAGCAGCCGCCCTCTTTGGCCGGGAGTATTGTCACGCGGGCGGATTTTCGCTATCCTTCAATTGCCTGCCTGCCTCACGGGGAGGGGTGGGACATCCAGAACGGAAGGAGCTTTCCATGAAGGTGAAGATAGACGCGGATCTCTGCACGGCATGCGGCCTCTGCACGGACGGCGTCCCGCAGGTCTTCAAGATGGGCAAGGACGTGGCGGAGGTCATCGACCCTGCGGTCCCCGCGAACCTCGAAAATGCAGTGAGGGACGCAGCGAGCGACTGCCCCGCGGAGGCGATCATCATCGAATAATCGTAGGGCGCGGAGCCCGCGCGTTGTTTGGATACACGGCCCGGCGAAAGCCGGGCTTTTCTTTTCCACGCGGCGAAGTGAGGGTTCTTCTTGCCGGGCTCGTCTCACCCCCGCTCGGGAATTCGGACCTGGTCCGAGCGGATGATCTCCCTGTGGAACAGCTCCAGGTACGGTTCCAGGCGCGGCGGCTTCGCTCCGTAGCCCGCAAGCTCCGCCTCCGGCACGAGCGCCGAGCGCAGCCGGGCGAGGGACTCCGCTGCCACATCGTACGGCGTGCGCGACACCTGTGATTCGTGCGCGCGGATGGCCGTTATTTTGCGCTCGAAGGAGATCCGGGGCACCGAGACGATCGTGTTGAAGTCGCCCCTATTGTACAGCGCCCACGGTCCCTCGTAGTCCCAGGTCTCGACGCTCCCCCCGCTCGCTTTGAGCATGCGCTGGAGGGACTCACGCGCGATGCGCCGGCTCGCCATATGGGCGGGGTGCGCGTCGCCCTTGTGCGGCAGGAAGACCCAGTCGGGGGCCAGCTCGGCGAGCAGGGCCGAGAACGCCGCGATGTCGGCCTCGGTCACGTCGTAGTTCGCGTCATAGAAGGGCAGGCGGAGGAAGCGCGGCTCCACGCCGAGGATCCGCGACTCCTTCGCGACCTCCGCCTCACGGATGGCGATCCGCTCCTCGCGCTGCGTCCCATAGATGAAGGAGCGGTGCCCCGTGCCCATGACCGCCGTCACCACCCTGTTCTGCGCGGCCAGCAGCGCCATCGTTCCCCCGAGGCTGATCGGCGCGTCGTCGGGGTGCGGCGAGACAACGAGCACGCGGCGGTCCGCGGGGGCTGTCGCCGCATCCAGGATGAAAAGCCCCGAGTGGTAGCCGCTGAGGCGCTCGACCCCCTCGATGCGGGAGAGCGCGTCCCTGTCGGCGATGAGGATCACATTGGCATGACGCTGGAGGACGGAAATGGGTTTGGACGGGTCGAAGCCTCCTTCGGTGAGGTCCTTCACGATCTCGGCGAGGTTCTTCCCCGAGGCGAAGAGCAGGACTTTCGAGGCCCTCGCCAGGTCGGCCAGCCCGAGAGAGAACGCGCTCTCGGCGCCCCAGCGCTGGCGGTTTTCCACGGGCACGATGCCCGTTGAGGAGTCGAGCTCCGAGCCGCTGACATGAAACCCGATGTGGCCCCGGGCGTCGGCGGACAGCAGGGCGATGTCGATGCCGGCAACATCGATCCAGGAGGAGATTCTCCTCGACTCCGCCGCCCAGTCGCCTGCTGGGTCGAACGACACGACGTTTTCGGGAGGCACCGAGAGCGGGACGAACAGCCTCTCGTTCAGCTGGGCGCGGAAAGGGCCGGTTCTGTCGCGCAGGATCTCGTCGAAGACCACGAAGCGCGCGCGGGAGAAGTCCACGTCCTCGGCCCGGGCCCGATCGGCGAGCAGGCGATAGGTGCCGAAGGCCGGCGTGCCGGCGAAGACGGCGATGATGATGTCGGGTTTTTCCTCCACCGCCGCGAGCAGGAGCGTCGCGAGCTTCTGGTCGACGTTCTCCTCGCCCCGGGCGGGGATGATGCGGATGGGCGGCATCTCAGCGCACCCTCTTGCGCGAAGAGGCGAGGAGCAGCCCGATGCCCGTGAAGAGAAGGGGAACGTTCGTGAGGACTATCCCGACGACGGGAATCCCGTTGTACACGAACAGGGCAGGGTCCAGAATGCCGAACCCTTCGAGCGTCGCGAACACGATCCCCGCGTAGGAAACGATGGCCCCGATGATGACGAGGGTCCACGCCATGTCGCGCGTGCGCGACCACAGGAAGATCGCCGAGAAGGTCGCGAACGCTCCGAACACGAGGCGAGCGGCGTTCGCGGCGAAAGCTGCCAGGTCCATGTTCCTACCCTCCGGGGATGCCAAGGAATAGCCCGCCGAGAGCCTTTCCCTCGCCGGGAGAACATTCAGCGGGAAGGATGCTCGGTCCGGGGTGCGAGACGCCCAGGAGCACGCCTCCCTGAAGGAACTGCCGGTGGATCGCGGGGTACGCAGCGGCGTCGAACAACGCGCGCACATACCGCCCTCTGCGGGCCCAGGACCGGGAGCCGTCCAAAACGCGCTCCACGGGACGCAGGTTCGCGTCCGCCGCGGCGCCGCCGGCGCCGTCGTCCGCGAGCAAGGCCGAGAATGCCGCAATGACGCCCGCAAGGAGAAAGCCCGGCAGCGTATCGGAGACGAAACGATCAGGCGGAAGCTCGGCTCGGAAGCAGACCGCCGTGGGCGCCTCGCCCACGGTGAGCGGCAGCATGGGGAGTAACACCTCCACACCATCGAGCCACGCCGCCTCCTGCCGGGGCAGGTAGGGCCTCCAGCGCGCTGCACGCGGACGCAGCGCGGGCGCGGCACTGACCGCGGGATCCAGTATCTCGGAACGAACGATCGGCGCGCCAAGCGCTCGTGAGGCGGCTTCGAGGGCACGGTCCTCGGAGGCGAAGAGTCGGAACGAGCGATAGTCGGGAAACGCGCGGGCAAGGGCCTTCAGCAGCCGCGCTTCGTGGACGGACGGAAGGCTGGAGAGAAGCCCCTCGGACAATGCGTTCTTCATGACCGTGACGGCGCGGCCGCCTCGATGGCCGAGGATCGACCTGCCCCCGTCTTGGTGCAGGTCGAGGTACCTCCTTCCGTCGAACCCATACAGGCGATATCCCCGCGCCCTGCGGATGCGCGGCATCGCCGCCGCGGGGTCATTCACGCGCTCGCCCTCTTCGAAATGATCGCGTAGGCGCTGTGGTTGTGGATGGATTCGAAGTTCTCCACCTCGACGCTGTAGAAACGCAGCCCGGGCAGCCGATCCAGCCGCAAGGCGACCTCGCGCACGACATCCTCCACAAAGCGCGGATTCTCGTAGGCGCGCTCCGTGACGTGCTTCTCGTCCTCCCGCTTCAGCAGCGCATACACGGGGCTGGAGGCGGAGGCCTCAGCGATCTCGATGAGGTCCTCGATCCAGATGAATTTCGTCATACCGACCGTGATGGCCACGGTCCCCCTCTGGTTATGCGCTGAAACCTTGGAGATTTCGCGCGAGCAGGGGCAGAGCGTGTGCACGGGAATGTCGACACGAGCGGCGATCTCCAGATGCCCGGCCAATGTGGCTGAGATCGTGCAGTCATAGGACATGATGGACTCGAGCCCCGAGACGGGCGCTTTCTTCCTGAGAAAATAGGGGAAGCTGATCTCGATGTGGGATTCTTCCGCATGCAGCGCCTTGCGGATCTCCATGAGGATCATCTCGAGGGTATGGTAGCTCACCTCGTCGCGGAACCTATCCAGGACCTCGACGAACCTGCTCATGTGCGTGCCGCGGTAGGAATGGGGCAGGTTCACCGACAGCGTCACGCTCGCCACCGTCTCCTGCTTCTCCCGGCTCTTGTCCCGCACGGTGACGGGGTAACGGATGTTCCTGATGCCCACCTTCTGGATCGGCAGATTGCGGGAATCGGGGCTGGACTGCACGTCTCTCATCGCCACATCTTCGCACATCGCGCGGGGCGATGGCAAGCCGAGCGCGGGGGGCGGAGGAGGTTGGCGCCTCGAGCGGTCGGCTCAGTCGCCCGTCGCGATCCTTTCCAGCCCAGCGTACTTCGGTAGGAACTTCGCGATCCTGCCGGACTGGAACCTGACCTGGACGAGCAGGTTCCCGTCGCTGCGCCACGATCTCTCGACGATGCCGGGACCATACTCCTCGTGGAAAACTCCCGTGCCGGGGGCGAAGCTCTCCTCCCCCTCCTCATCGGCTGTCAAACCGATCCTTTGCGATGACTCCGCGGGGACCTCGTCGAGGAAGGGCGAAGGAGACATCTCAGACCACCGTCCGAAGAGACGCCTCCGCCTGCACCATGTCATGACGAGCTTCTCCCGCGCGCGCGTGATCCCGACGTAGAAGAGGCGGCGCTCCTCCTCGATGTCGTCGGCCGCAAGCGAGCTGGACTCGTGCGGGAAGATCCCCTCCTCCAAGCCCGTGATGATCACCCTGTCGAACTCGAGGCCCTTGGTGTTGTGCAGGGTGATCAGAGTGACGCGCGCGCGCGCGGTCCCCGGGCCGTCCTCGTCGCCCTGCGTTCCGCTGTGCTCGGCCGCGCTCTGCAGCGCGCTGTTGAGCAGGAACTGGTGCAGCGCTTCCCTGCCGGATCCGTAGCGCAGGGTGGCGTTCACCAGCTCCTCGAGATTGTCCGCCTTCGAGGTGTCGTCGGCCCTGTCACGGCTCTCGTAGCTCGCGTGCAGCCCCGAGCGCACCATGACAGAACGGGCAAGCTCGGCCAGCGGCACGCGCTCGACAAGCTCCGCGAGCTCCGCAAGAAGAGAGTGGAAGGCCGTCAACCCCGCGCGCGCCTTGGGGGCGAGACCGGCGGCTGCCCGCGCCCCCGCCTCCAGGAGGTTTCCCCCTCCCGCGCGCCATTCGGAGATGATCCTGCTCACGCTCGCCGCCCCGACGCCGCGCGCGGGCTTGTTGACGATCCGTCGAAAGCTCACCTCGTCCCTCGGGTTGTCCAGCAGCTTGAGGAAGGCCACCACATCGCGCACCTCCTCACGGGAGTAGAAGCCGACCGTGCCCACTAGGCGGAAGGGGATTCCGAGATGGAAGAAATACTCCTCGAATGGCCGGGACTGGGCGTTCATGCGGTAGAGGATCGCCGTGCTGCCGGCAAAACCGTCGGATGCCAGCCTGCCGCAGAAGGCGGCCTCCTCCTCCTGATCGGCAAGGCACGCGATGGTCACCGGCTCTCCTGCCGGCGCTTCCGTCCACAGCTTCTTTCCTAGACGCCCCGCGTTGTGAGCCACCACGGCGGACGCCACGTCGAGGATGGACTGGGTCGAGCGGTAGTTCTGCTCCAGGCGGACGATCTCGGTTCCCGGGAAGACCTTCGGGAAGGAGAGGATGTTTGCCACCTCCGCGCCGCGGAACCGGTAGATGGACTGATCGTCGTCGCCCACCACGCAGAGATAGGTGGAGGGGCCGCAGAGCTCGCGCAGCAGCTCGAACTGGGCAATGTTCGAGTCCTGGTATTCGTCGACGAGAATGACCGGAAAGCGCTGACGGGTCCTCTCGCGCACCTCGAGGTTTTCACGCAGAACCTTCATCGGCAGCAGGATCAGGTCGCCGAAGTCCACGTTCCCCGTCGCCCGCAGCCGCGAGCTGTAGCTCCTGTAGACATCGGGGGAGCAGCCGGCAGCCGCGATGTCCTCCGCCGCTGCGTCCGGGGGGATCCCAAGGTCCTTGGCCCTGCTGATCTCCTCGTAGATCCGACGGAGCGATCCCCTGTCCTCTTCCTCCCCGAGGACCCCCTTCAGCAGGCTGAGCGAATCATCCTGGTCGTAGATCAGGAAGTTGCGCTCGAGCCCTGCAAGCTCGCAGTTCACGCGCAGGAACCACGCGCCAAAAGAGTGGAAGGTGCGGACCATCACGTCCTCGGCGTGCGGGACCATGGCGAGCACCCGCTCCTTCATCTCCTGGGCGGCCTTGTTCGTAAAGGTGACGGCAAGGATCGAGCGGGGGCTCATCCCGAGTGAGCCGACGAGGTAGGCGATCTTCGTCGTGATGACCCGGGTCTTGCCCGATCCTGCACCGGCGAGGATGAGCAGCGGACTTCCCCGATGCACGACCGCCCTGCGCTGCTCGGGGTTCAGCGCGGAGATGTAGGCGGGCGCAGCCTCGCCAGCGGGCGTAGCCTCGCGACCGGGCTCAGACACGCGCTGTCCCCCTCCCCACCTCGCCCTCGAGGTCGACCCCGTTCCTGCGCGTGATCCGAACCGGGACCACCGAGCCGGGCGTCTGGTTCCCGTGCACGACGAGAAGGCCGTCGACGTCGGGAGCTTGCAGGTACGTCCTCCCAATCGACAGCTCCTCGCCCGGGAAGGGCTCCTCGATGAGCGCCTCGAGCGTCCGGCCGATGTGCCGGTCGAGCGCCTCTTCGGTGATGGGCACCTGCGCGAGCTCGACCCGAGCCTTTCGCCGCTCGGCCTCGGCCTTCGCCACGCGCCGGCCCATGGCATACGCGGGAGTGTCCTCCTCGCGGGAGTACGCGAAAATGCCCAGCCAGTCGAGGGCCGCCTCGCGCTGGAAATCGAGCAGTCGCTCGACATCCTCTTCCGTCTCGCCAGGGAAGCCGACGAGAAACGTCGAACGGATCACGGCATTCGGCAGCTCCGCGCGGATGCGCCGGACCAGCTCGAGGTTTCGCTCGGGCTCCCCCCGCCTGCCCATGGCAGAGAGGATCGAAGGGGAGGCGTGCTGGAAGGGCAGGTCGAAGTACGGCAGCAGCCTCTTGTCCGTCGCCGCCTGAGCGATGATCTCGTTCGGGAAATGGTCGGGATGGATGTAGAGCATCCGCACCCAGAAGTCGCCCTCGATGGAGCGGATTCCTTCCAGCAGGCCTGGAAGGCCCGCGGACCCTGGATGGCCCGCGCGGCCGAAGCCGACCGGCCGATCGGCTCCATACGACCCGAGGTCCTGCGCGATCAGAATCACCTCGCGGATGCCACGAGCCACAAGTCCCCGGATCTCCTCCAGCACCCCTTCCTGGGATCGGCTGCTCAGGTCGCCCCGTATGAGGGGGATCGCGCAGTAGGTGCAGCGGTTGCCGCACCCCTCGGCAACCTTCACGTAGGCGCTGCCGGGGAACGAGAGCAGGTGCGTGCGCTCATACAGGCGCGAGGCGCGCCGGCGCGCGCTGGCAGCGCCTCGGCGTTCCCGGGAGGCTGAAGGAACGGGCGTTTCGCCGACCAGCGCGGCGACGCCGGCAGGATCCTGGTTGCCGAGGAAGCCGTCGATCTCGGGCATGTCGACCGCGAGCGATTCCCTGTAGCGCTCGGTGAGACAGCCGACCATGTAGACCTTCTTCCCGGGGTAGCGCGCCTTGAAGCCCAGGCCAGTCTCGATCGACTCGCTCTTTGCCGAGGAGATGAAGCCGCAGGTGTTGACGATGAGGACCGCCGCGCTCTCGGCGTCCGGGGCGAGCGACCAGCCCGCCCTCTCGAGAGCGGCGATCATCAGCTCGGAGTCGACCTGGTTCTTCGCGCAGCCGAGGCTCTCGAGATAGAAACTGCCGGGGCTCTCAGTAGAGGGGCGCGATTTCGAGGACATAACCGCCCGCGGTGGAATCCTTTCGCCAGGCGATTCTCCGGGTGGCGACCTCTCCCAGCTTCCCCAGCTCGAAATCCCGCCCGCCGACCCGCATGCGGGCGGCGCCGGCGTTCGACAGCCAGACCGTGATCTGGTTTTTCGCGTCGAGACTGAGCAGCTCGCCCTTCTGGAAGAAGCGGTCCTCCCTCTCCTTTTCGTCGGCGAGGAAACGGAAGAGGCAGTCGTTCTTGAAGGTGAAGTCGAGCTTGAACGGCGAGGCGGCATCCGCCTTCACGGCGGCGACGGGCTTGAAGCCGGCGACCCGCACGGGCGGATTCGCCACCGCCGACGGAATGTCGCCGGGGGGCGAGCCTCCCGCGTCGACGGCCGCGGCGGACGAGGCGTCGGAGGCCGCGCCCGTCATGCGGTAGAGGCCGAGGTTCGCCCGCTTGGCGCTGGAGGAGCGATCGACGTCGTTCCACACGACCTTCACGTCGGGGCGCGCGTCCGCGTCCAGGTCGATGAACCGCTCCTTGCCCAGGCCCAGCTCGACTGTCCCTCCCGGCACCTTCATCGTGAGAGAGTCGCCAATGGAGGCGATCTCCAATCGCCAGGTCCTCTCGCCCAGGGGAACGGCGATGACATCGCCCTGGCCGAACCATTTCGTGCGCACTTCGTCCTGGAATACGAACTCCGCCTTGTCCCCGCCGGCCGGCGCCGCGGTCGCCGCCTGCGGGGCGGGACGCGCAATTGCGCGCGTGACAAGGTACACGCCCCCGGCCACGACAAGAACGAGAGCGGCGATGACGACGATAAGAAGCGTCCGCGGCGCCCTGCGCTTGACGTCCAAAAGCTCCGTCATCGGCAGAGGCTGCTCCTGGATCTTCAGGTTGTGGTAGGCCGAGATCAGGTCTTCGGCCTCCAGCCCGAGGTACTCCGAGTAGCTGCGGAGAAAGCCCATCGCGTACGTCTCGCCGGGAAAAACGCTGAAATCCTCGTCCTCGAGGGCCTTCAGGAAGCGTTTCGCCACGTGCGTCTCCCGGGCGACCTGGTCGAGCGTCAGGGCATTGCGCTCCCGCGCGAGCCTCAGTTTTTCACCGATGGATTCCATACGCCTCACTCTTCCGAATCAAAGAGGAAATCTGGAATGACGTTCGCGTACGCCGGGGGCTCGTAGTCGAAGCGGGAATCCGGCACGCCCTGGTTGGTCCTGATGCCTGTAAAGTCGAAGCTGATCTTCTCGCCGTTGGTCTGCACACCCTCGATTCGTCGAATCAGGTTCTCCTTCGAGACGGCAAGCACGAGCTGGCGATAGCCGGTGATGCCCCGAGCGGTGAGCTTCAGCTTCACCACCTGCTCGCGGGAGCCTTCGTCCAGGGCGACCGGACCGGAGCTCTCCAGGAAGGCGATGTTGTAGGAGCGTTGCATGAGGGCGAGCCCCTGGCTGTTCACCAGGGCGGCGATCGTGCCGGCGCCCTTCTTCTTGTACTTCTGCTGCAGGACCACCTCGTACTGGGGCACGAAAACGGTGAACGTCTCGCCGTCGAACGCGATGACCTGTCCCTTGGGATCGTCGAAGTCGATGCGGAGGTACATTGGGGTCTTGTACGAGATCTTCCCACGCGAGACGGTCTTGCCCTGGGTGATGCTCACGGAGGCCTCATAGTCCTTCACCGTCCCATAGGTGGCCGAGAGGCCGGCGAAAAACTTCTCGGATGACATGATCTCCTGGGCGCCGAGATCCGCGCCAAGCAGGAGGATGCATGCCGTGATGAGGAGCGCGGTTCGTGTACGCAAGTCGCCCCTCATAGTAGCGATGAGCGCAGGTTTGTCAAGTTGAGCCGCCCGGCGGCGGAAGGGCCGGCTTCTCTTCGTCAAGCCATCGCACGAGCAGCCACCGCAGAGAGTCATCGGATAGCCTGAGAAACGCACCGCAGCCCGGACAGAAGAAGCGGCTCTCCCGCAGGTGCGCGGAGGCGCAGCCAACGCAGAAGATCTTTTTGCAGACAGGGCAGCGTCCCGCGGGCGCATCCGCCGGCGGCTCCCCGCGGACCATCAGACCCGGCTGCGGCGGGAGGTCTTTCGGCGTCCACCATTCTCTGCCGCATCCCGCGCACAGGAGCCGCTGCTCGTAGCGCTCCCGTATCTTCGCGAGCAGCGACCTCGCCCGCGGATGGTCCGGCGCGCCCGCCAGCACGTCCGCCGCCATGGCGCCAGCCTTCTGCCAGTCTCCTCGTTCCAGACGAATCAGGGCGAGGTTGGTTGCGATGTCGGGGTTCCCCGGTTCCAGCCTCAGCCCGGCAGCATAGGCCAGCTCCGCGCGCGCCGGCTCGCCCTTGAGCGCCGCAACAGTCCCGATCATGTTGTACACCGAGGCCGATGGGTGCTCGGGTTCCACCTGCGAGAGAAGCTCCTCGGCCCTGTGAACCATGTCGATCTCGATGCATGCGGCAGCGCAGTTCTCCTTGTACGCGGGGTTCTGCGGATCCTGGCGCAGTGCTGCCTCGTATTCGCGCGCAGCCCCTTCGTAGTCGCCCTGACGCGCGCGGAGGTTGCCCCTCTGGTTGGCAAGCCGCGCCTCATCGCGGCCGTCGAGGAGAGCGAGGGCATCGGCGTGCCGGCCCGCGAGCGAGAGGGCTTCGGAATAGTTGATGAGGATATCGGTCTCATCCGGCGCAGCAGCGTGCGCGGCTCTGAACCGTTCGACCGCGCCGACGCTGTCTCCCGCTTCCATCAGCAGCAGACCGTCGAGATTGTTGATCCATGAGTCCTGCGGGGCGAGCGCGTGCGCGGTTTCGAGGGCGGGCCGCGGGTCGCGGCCCAAGGCGTGAAGGGTCTCGGCGAGCCGGAAGTGGTACAGCGGA
Source organism: uncultured Spirochaetaceae bacterium (assembly GCA_964353885.1). Classification (GTDB taxonomy): domain Bacteria; phylum Spirochaetota; class Spirochaetia; order SZUA-6; family Fen-1364; genus CAVTER01. The sequence continues at coordinate 167,378 of CAYGXO010000093.1, read as the reverse complement.
AAAGCGGGCTCCATTCCCGCGGCTCTCTCGAGGTGCGGGAGGGCTTCCTCCCTGCGGCCTCTCGCGGCCAGGATGAGCCCGAGCAGGTAGTGCACGGCGCTGTCCGTCTCGCCCTCATCCGCGAGCGCCGACAGCCTCGCGAATGCCTCGTCGACACTGCCCTCGTGGTACAGCATCTTCGCTTCCAGGGCTCGAACCTCCCGGTTGCCCGGCTCAAGGGCGAGGGCGCGCGGCACGATCAGGGAAAGCTCGTCATACGCCTCTCCGCGAAAGAGAATCCGGGAAGCGCGGAGGTACAGCTCAAGGGCTTCCGCGCCGGCACCAGCCCGCTCCAGGCTGCGCGCGGCATTGCGCAGGAAGAGGGGCTCGTCCGGTTGGCCCTCCACCGCGCGCCTGTAGGCGGCCGCGGCCTTCTCCCAATTGCCCAGGCCGTACTCCGCGTTGCCCAGCAGATTCCAGAGCACGGGGCTCGGCGCCAGAGACCCGTCGGCGAAGCCTGCGGCGATGTCGTCGCGCGCCTCGAGCAGCCGGTTGGCCAGGTACAGCACGTTCGCCCTCTCGGCTCTCGCCTCAGCGTGTCGGGGCTCACGGCGCAAAATCTCCCCGATTTCCGCCAGTGCTTCTTCGAACATCGAAACATGCATGTAGCACTCGGCGAGGAGAAACCGCTCCCCCACCGTGCCCTCGCGGCCCTTCAGCGCCTTTCGCATCTGGACTGCCGCCGCGCTCGCGCTCCCCTGCGCGAAGAGCGTCTCCGCAAGGCGCGCGCGCGCCCCGGGAAGGGCCGGAAAAAAGTATGCCCAGCGGTAATGCTCCCTTTCCACGGCAAGGGGTCGCGTGTCCAGCTCGAGATGGCGGAGGCGGAAAACGCCCCGCTCGGCTTCAGCGAAGTTCTGCGCCGCGAAGGCGACGCTCCCCGATGCAATGGTTTCGTCCTCGATCTCGCCGACCCACTCCTCATCGACCGCGAAGGTGAACCGGGAGCCGTGGGCGATGATCCGCACCTTGCCCCCGCCGCCTTCGCTTCCGCGCCAGCCGCCTCCCTCGACGGGAGCTGCCGGCAAAGCCGTCCACTCGATCAGCGGTACGGGGTGATTGTTGCGCAGGAGGTCGAACCGGAAGAAGCTCCGGCCCGACACGAGGAAGGAATAGAAGTTCTCGTCGTCCCTGTAGCGCAGGAGAAAACCGACGGCGGAGTGGCCATTGGACCGATCGATCCACGCCTCTCCGCGCAAGGAAAAATCCGAGTACTGCCGGTCGCCCGCGAGCGGCTCCCAGGCGAAATAGCTCGCCTTCCGAAGCTCCAAGAGGTAGGCGCCGCTTTCGTAGCGCGCCGAATAGGCGGCCGTCTCGGTCCGATGGAAGGGCTTCTCCGCGAGCCATCCGAATGAGGTCGCGATGCGCGGGGCCGGGCGTCGTCTGAGGAAACTGGGGAGCATCGCGGCGTCGTCTCAGTACAGCAGGATGACGGCAAGGAGCTCGAGCGGCTCGGATCCCGCGTTCTCGATCGAATGTCCCGATCCCCCGCTGGTGAGAACGGCCTCGCCGGGCCCGACCCGCGAAACCTCCCCGCCCTCGGTCACGAGAGCCAAGCCGGAAAGGATGTAGAAGATCTCCTCTTCCCCCTCATGAAGGTGGTAACCGATGGAGGAGCCGGCAGGCAGCCGAAGCCGGGCGAAAAGGCGCGTTTTCCCTTTCAGCTCGCCCGAGCGGAAGACGTGGTGGATCTCGACGCTCCCCTTTCCCTCGCGCATCCTCTCGCGCACGTCCTTCTCCATCTCGGCGATTCGCCTGATCATGCGCTACTCCCCTGCGTCGCCGACATCGATCTCGCGGATCCTATCACGAAGGACAGCGGCCAGCTCGTAGTCCTCCTCCTCGATCGCCTGCTGGAGCTGGCTCTTCAGCCCGTCGGCGGGGGAGTATTGCTTCTCGTGGATCTGCTTCAGAGTAGCCTTCAGGTAATTGAGCGACCGGACCCTCTCGAACTGGAAGGCGGGCGTATCGATCTCGCTCATCCCCTCGATGGCCGAGATTGCGCCGGTCAAGATCTCCTCGGCGGAGGACTTCATCTCCTTGTGCAGCGAGATCATGGCCCGCGAGATCGCGTTCATCCTGAGGATGTAGGGCTTGTACTGCAGAAGTTCTTTCCTGTCCTCGTCGCTCTCCGCGTAGAGCTCCATGAGCTCGCAGAGGGCGAGATTGCGCTCGGTGTCGCGCGTCGTGCGCACGAAGTCCCCGATCTGGAAGAGCACGAGGTAGCGGAAGTAGAACAGCAGCCCCTCGCTCTGCAGCGCGGCGAAGTCTTCATGACTGATGCGGAATCCCTCGTCCCCGCCATGAGAGGAGACGTAGTTCCCGCGACGGGCTTGAAACTCCTCGAGGACTGAATCCTTGCCGAAGGGCCGCTTGCCGTCCGGCCGGCCGTCCAGCTCGTACTGCTCGATGCCGAGGGGCTGACGAACCTGCAGGACCTGCCTCCCGTCGTCGGCCTGCACGATGCGGATCTGGTTGTCCGAGTCGAACTCCCATTCGCGGAGTATGTCGGTGATGTCCGCGCTCATGTTCCCGCTCCCTTTTGCCTCACGCTGGCAATGTACCCCCTCGACGAGGAAACGGCAAGAAGGTGCGCTCCGCGCACCGAGGGCGCTCGGGGCTCACTTCGCCTTCACGGCGTTGATGAGCTCTCCCTTCGTGAGGAACAGCCCGATCTGCCGCGCGATCATGACTGAGACGTTCACCTGCGCCTCGCCGGTCGATGCGCCGATGTGCGGCGTCGCGATCACCTTTGGGTGCTTGGCCAGGCTCCAGTCCTCGCAGGGTTCCTTGTCGAACACGTCCACGCCAGCGCCCCTGACGGTGCCGTTGTCGAGGGCGGCGATGAGGTCCTTCTCGACCACGATTCCGCCGCGGGCGCAGCTGACCAGGAACACGCCTTTCTTCATCATCGCGAAGCTCTTCGCGCTCACCAGGCCCTTGGTCTGCTCGTTGCGCGGCGCGTGGATCGAGATGAAGTCGGAGCCGCGGATCACCTCCTCGTAGCCGGCAGCCTGGAAGCCCAGGGCCGCCGTCGCGCCGGCGCCCACGCCCGGGTCGAATGCGACGACCTTCATGCCCAGCCCGAGGGCGCGCTTTCCGACGATGCTGCCGACATTGCCGATGCCGATGAGGCCGAGGGTCTTGCCGAGCAACTCGACGCCGCCGCTGAAGCTCTTTTTATCCCAGGCGCCGGCCTTCATCGAGGCGTCGGCCCGAGGGAGCTCGCGGGCGAGGGCGAACATCATCGCAATGGCGAGCTCTCCTGCCGCCTCGGCGTTGCCGCCCGGGGTGTTCAGCACGACGATTCCCCGCTCTGAGGCTGCCTTCACGTCGATGTTGTCGACGCCGGCTCCCGCCCTGCCGATCACCTTCAGCGAGGCGCCGGCAGCGATGATCTCACGCGTTGCCTGGGTCGCGGAGCGCACGACAAGGCCGACCGAATCTCCGATCTCATCCTTGAGCTTCTCGGGAGCGAGCCCGGTCTTCACCACGAGCGAGAGGCTCGGGTACTTGGCGAACTCCTCGATCCCCTCTTTCGCGATCGAGTCCGCAATGAAGATCTTCATGGTGTCCACGCGGCAGGTATAATCCCTCGTGCATATTTTAGCAAGCCTTGAATGAGGCGTCGGGACGCTGAGGCGTCGGGACGCTGAGGCGTCGGGACGCTGAGGCGTCGGGACGCTGAGGCGTCGGGACGCTGGCATGCCGCCCGCGCATAAGCTATAGTCAGCTCATGACGACGAATGTGACGGTGATCTCTCTGGGCGGCTCACTCATCGCCCCCAAAGGAGTGGACACAACCTTCCTGAAGGGTTTCGCCGGTCTGGCGGAGGAGTACATCGGCTCCGACCAGGGACGCAAGCTCATCATCGTCTGCGGCGGGGGGAGCCTGGCCCGCGACTACCAGTCCGCCCTGAGAGAGGTCGCGGCGGAGCCCGCGAGCGACGACCTGGACTGGGTGGGCATCGCGGCCACCCGGGTGAACGGCGAGCTTCTGCGTCGGATCTTCCGCCGCTGGTGTGTCGAGGATCTCGTCACCGATCCCACCGCCGTGCCCGTCTTCGCGGGACGGATCATGGTGGCCGCGGGCTGGAAGCCTGGTTTCTCGACCGACAACGACGCCGTCGTGCTCGCGCGCCGGTTCTCGGCCGACACCGTCGTGAACCTTTCCAATGTCGCGCGGGTCTACACCGACGATCCCAGGACGAACCCGTCCGCGCGGCCGCTGGACAGAGCGAGCTGGAAGGAGATGTTCGCGATCGTCGGCGATACGTGGACGCCGGGCAAGAACACGCCATTCGATCCCGTGGCCGCCCGGACCGCCGCCCAGGCGCGGATTCGGGTCGTCTTCGCGGAAGGGCGCGACCTGGCCAACCTTCGCGCAATCCTCTGGGGCGGGCCTTTCATCGGGACCACGATCGGCCCGGAGTGATCCTCGAGATCGCGATCTTGGATCAGGCCACCGGAGCCCCGTCTCGATGATGCCACACCATCCGCGAGAGGCGAGACGAGAACGGCTTTGCCCGGCTGAAATCCGGCAACCACCCGCTGTCCGGCACGGGCTCCTGGAAGAAACCTTCCTCGATGCCGAGCTCATCCAGAAAGGCGAGCGCCCGGCTGTGCTCCTCCTCGTTGACCATTCGATCGAACGGCGCGGGCAGCTCCTGTCCCGGAATCGGCGTGTACTGGAACAGAAGCGAAAGCAGGGCCCTGCCGGAAAGATTCGAGGCGAACCATGAGATCGCCTCTCGCGTCTGCTCCAGGTGCCCCGGCAGAACGAGGTGGCGCACGATGAGGCCGCTGACAAGCCGGCCATCGTTCCATCGCAGCGGCAGCGCCTCGGCCATGGCCAGAAGCGCGGCCTTCGCTCGATCGGGGTAATCGGAGGCGTTGAAATGCGCGCGGGCGACCTCGGCGTCCAGGGTCTTCAGGTCAGGGAGGAAGAAGCTCGCCTCGCCGGCGAGCAACCCGACGGTTTCGGGGGTCTCGTAGCCCGAGGAGTTCCACACCATCGGGATGGCGAGCCCACGGGCACGGGCGAGGGCGAGTGAATCGAGGATGCTCGGAACGAACTGAGTTCCCGTCACGATATTCACATTCTCCGCTCCCTCCCCCTGCAGGCGGAGAAAGATGCGGGCGAGCTCCTCCTCCGAGAGCGCAGCTCCCGCCCCGCGGCGGCTCACCTGCCAGTTCTGGCAGAAGCCGCACTTGAGCGTGCAGCCCGTGAAGAACACCGTGCCCGAGCCTCCGGCGCCCGTGAGGGGCGGCTCCTCGCCGAAATGCAGGCACGCGCAGGCCGCCCGCACGAGAGAGCTCTCCCCGCAGTAGCCCGTCCCGCCCGAGGTTCTGTCGACCGCGCACGCGCGAGGGCAGAGCCGGCAATCATCGTAGAGGGATGTCATCTGGGAGGGACGCTCAGGTGCTTTCCAGCTCGCGGATCCTGTCGCGCAGACGAGCCGCTTCCTCGTAGTTTTCTTCCTCGATGGCCGCATCCAGCCGCTTCCGCAGGCCCGCCATCTCGGCCTCCTGCGCGAGCGGCGGGATCTCGGTGATGGCGACCGCATCCGTCGTCTCTCGCGCCTGCTCGGAGGACTCCTCCTGCCTGGCCTCGCGGTTCTTCTCCTCGACCATCTTGACCGATATCCCCGCTTCGTCGATCACCGCCTCGTCGATGTAGATCGGGCACTTCATTCGGACCGCGAGAGCGAGGCAGTCGGAAGGCCGCGCATCGATCGCGATCTCGGAGCCCGAGGACTCGAGGACCAGCTTCGCGTAGTAGGTCCCCTCCTTGAGCGCGGTGATCTCGACCCTGTTCACGGAGGCTTCAAGGTGTTCCAGAACTGTGATGAGCAAGTCGTGGGTCAGGGGACGGGGCATCTTGACGCTGCCCAGCCCGATCAGGATGGACTGCGCTTCGAGCGGCGCGATGAAAATCGGCACCGCCACGTCGAGACCGAGCGGTCGCACGAGCACAGCGTTGCCCTGCTCCGCCTTCGCGACTGTCCAGACCTCAGCGGGAACCAGCATCTCCCCTCTCTCTCCTCCTTTCAATGATAGATCAATTGACCGGGGATGGCAATACGGGGTACATAGTTGTGCCATGAAGGGAACCGCCACGGAAAAATTGCTCCGCGCGCACGTCGTCGACGGGGAGATCGGGCCCGGCCGCGAGATCGGCCTCCGCATCGACCAGACGCTGACGCAGGACGCGACGGGCACCATGGTCTATCTCGAGTACGAATCGCTCGGTCTGGGACTGGTTCGCACGGAGCTTTCGGCGAGCTACGTGGACCACAACATCATCCAGACCGACTTCAAGAACGCCGACGACCACCGCTTCCTCCAATCCTCGGCCTCGAAGTACGGAGTCGTGCTCTCCCCGCCCGGCAACGGCGTCTCCCATCACGTTCACCGGCAGCGTTTCGGCGCGCCGGGGAAGACCCTTCTGGGCTCCGACAGCCACACGACCACTGGCGGGTGCCTGGGAATGCTGGCCATGGGAGCGGGCGGGCTCGAGATCGCAATGGCCATGGCCGGGCGCCCCTACTACATCACCACGCCGAAGGTGTGGGGTATTCGGGTCGCGGGGACCCTTCCGGCCTGGGTGTCGGGAAAGGACCTCATCCTCGAGCTTCTCCGCCGGTTCACCTGCAAGGGCGCCGTGGGAAAGGCGCTCGAGTTCTTCGGCCCTGGGGTGGCGAACCTCGACATGAGCGCGCGGGGCACGATCGCGAACATGAGCGTGGACATGGGCGCCACGGCGACCGTTTTCCCCTCCGACGAGGTCACACGCCGCTACCTCGCGATGAACGGACGCGAGGCGGACTGGCGGGCGCTCGCGGCCGATCCGGGCGCCAGCTACGACGAGGTGACGGAGATCGACCTCGGCGCGCTCGTGCCCCTGGTGGCCTGCCCCTCGAATCCCGACAACGTGAAGACGGCCGAGGAGCTGCGCGATGTGCCAATCAGCCAGGTCATCGTCGGCTCCTCGACAAACGGGTCCTACCGCGACATCATGATCGTCTCGAAGGCGGTGGCGGGAAAGATCCGGCATCCCGACGTGAGCTTCGAGATCAATCCGGGAAGCCGGCAGACGCTGAAGAACGTCACGGAGATGGGCGGCCTGCTGCCCCTGATCGAAGCCGGAGCGCGCATCCACGAGGCGGGATGCCTCGGGTGCATCGGAATGGGACAGGCTCCCGCAACGGGGAGCAACTCCCTGCGCACCTTCCCCCGCAACTTCAAGGGCAGGAGCGGGACAAAGGACGACGCGATCTACCTCTGCTCGCCCGAAACAGCGGCCGCCTCGGCGCTCACCGGGAAAATCACCGACCCGCGCACCCTCGGGTCATGCCCCGAAGTCCCCTACCCCGCCGTGTATTCGTTTAACCCGAAGTGGCTCGTGCAGCCTGCGCGGGATCCCGCGAGCGTCCAGATCATCCGGGGCCCCAATATCCAGCCCTTCCCCGCATTCGCCGAGATGGAGGAGACGATCGAGTGCCGGGTGCTCATCAAGGTCGGCGACAACATCAGCACGGACATCATCATGCCCGCGGGCAACAGGGTCCTGCCCTTCAGGAGCAACATCCCCGCAATCAGCGATTTCGTCTTCGATGCCGTCGATGAGAGCTTCGCCGCGCGCGCAAAGGAATGGGGCGGCGGCATCGTCGTGGCGGGCGAGAACTACGGCCAGGGCTCCTCGCGCGAGCACGCGGCGATCGCTCCGCGGTACCTCGGCGTGCGGGTGAAGCTCGCCAAGAGCTTCGCGAGGATCCACCGGGCGAACCTGTTCAATTTCGGCATCGTGCCTCTGGAGCTCGCCAATCCCGCCGACTACGACTGCCTCGCTCAGGGCGACACCGTGCGCTTTGCGGGAATCCGCTCCGCGATCCTCTCGGGGAAGAGCGAGATCGTCGTGGAGGCGGGAGGGCGGACAATCATGGCCCGGCTCTCGGCCTCCGAAAGGGACAGGAAGATGCTCGCGGCAGGGGGGCTGCTCAACCTGGCAAGGAAGGGCTCGTAGCGGCTTCGAGACCGGACGGGGCCGTCGCCGCCGCGCGCCCCTTTCAAAGGCCGAGGATCCGCTTCTTCGCCTCCAGGTAATACAGGTAATTCTCGAAGGTGACGTCGGGCGGGCAGCGGTGATCGACGTGGGGGATGAACCCCCCCTGCGCGACGAGAGGCGCCAGGCGCTCCATTTCCCGATCGATCGGGTCTCGGCCGGCGATGAGGGCGCGCTTGTTCACCCCCCCGATCAGGAGCACCCTTTCCCCGAATCGCTCGCGCAGGGCGATCGGGTCGGTTCCCGCGCCCACCTCGAGGGGGAACTGGCATGTGAAGCCCGCCTCCATCCAGAGGTCGACGATCGCGTTGATGTCGCCGTCGCAGTCGGTGAAGATGACGTTGACGCCGTGCGCGCGAAGCAGCGACGCGATCCGCTTGTAGCCCGGGAGCAGGAAATCGCGGAACATGGCCGGCCCGATCAGGGGCCCGTTCCTGAAGGCGATGTCTTCCCAGCCGTTCGCGTAGTCGAAGTCGATATCCCGCAGCAGCGGCTCGATCACCGCGATGTTGAAATCGACCATACAGTCGACCATCTCATGCACCAGGTCGGGCATCTCGTGGAAGGCGATGGCGATGTTTTCAAAGCCCATGAGGTCCCGCAGGAAGCCGAGAAGGCTCCCCACGTGGATGCCGAGGGGATAGTCCCGATTATGGTAGGAAGCCTTCAGATCCTCCCAGTTGGACGGCAGCCTGCGGGGATCGCGCGGATCGAGCCTCTCCCTGATCCTCAGCCAGCTCTCCCGGTCCTTCAGCGGATAGTCAAGCACGTGGGGGATCGAGGATGAGCCGTCCTTGTTCACCACGCAGGTGCATCCGTCCTTGTCGATGATCGTGCGGTGACGCTCGTCCTCCTCGAGCACCTTCTCCTCGAAGGGAGGGCACAGCCAGTTCCAGTCGTTCACCGGGCACAGCTCGAAGCGGTCGAAACCGAAGTAGCGGTTCGCTTTCTTCTCGGTGTCGATCTCGCGCGGCATGCCCTGGGCGTGCCAGGCGGCATAGGTCTCGTTCCAGTAACCGAACTCGAAGTGAGGCACCCTGTCGACGCTCTGGAACTGCATGGTCCGACGGAACCGGTCCCTGGCCGAGAGGGGGTTTCGAAAGAGCTCGGGTCGAATGATTGTTCCCATCGTCATTCGCGATTTCATTCCCAAGTCTACGACATCATCGCCAGGGCGTCTACGAGCTGTAGAAGGCAGCGACCTTCTCGACCGCGGCCACGGCGTCCGCCAGATCGCGCTCCTCCTCGGAGGGATGGACGAGGAGCACGAACGCCTCGCGCCCCACCCTCTCCGCCTCGGGCCAGGATCCCTTCGTGTAGTCAATGTCCTGGCCGTACTTGTCGCAATCGTACGGGCAATGCGTCTTCCCGTAGCCAAGCTTCTCCCGATAGACCTTCTGCACGGGCAATGGCTTGGGGTACCGCGGGGTGGCGGGGACACCCTCAGCCTTGATCGCTTCGATGAAGGTGAGCACGTCAGTCCGGATGACCGCGGTATCGATGCGGCAGACGAACTTGTAGAAGGCGCTCAGCCGATCCGGAAAATCCTTCGGGGGTGTGATCCCGGGGACCGTCGCGAGACGTTCTCGGAGGTAGCGGGCATTGGCATTGCGCTTTGCGACCATCTGGTCCAGACGGTCGAGCTGATTGATGCCGAGGACGGCGGGAAGCGCGCCCATCCTATAGTTGAATCCCAGCCGCAGGTGCTCATACTTGCGGTCCCCGATGTCGGCCACGAACTCCTCGCCGTAGCTCCTGATGCTCCGAGCGAGATCGTACAACCGCTCGTCGTTCGTGACGATCATCCCGCCCTCGCCCGTGGTGAGAACCTTGTCCTCGAAGAAGCTGAAGCAGGAGACGTGCCCGAGTGTCCCGACTCTGGTGCCCCTGTAGAAAGCCCCATGAGCCTGGCAGGCATCTTCGACCACCGCAAGCCCGTGTCGCCTGGCGATCGCGGTGATCTCCGCCATATCCGCGGGGAGTCCGTTCAGATGCACGGGGACGATGGCCCGGGTGCGGGGGGTGATGGCCGCCTCGATCTTCGCGGGATCGATATTGAAGCTGTCCCGCGAGATGTCCACGAACACGGGGATCGCGTTCGCCATGAGCACGGGGATGGAAGTGCCGATGAAGGTGTGCGCAGGGACAATGACCTCGTCTCCGGGGCCGATCTCCAGGGCAGCCAGGGCGAGGTGGATTGCAGTGACCCCGTTGCAGGTCGCCAGGGCGTGCCTGGCACCGAAGACCGCGGCGTACTTCTCCTCGAACTCTCTCACCTTCGGCCCCGTGAGGGAGGTCATGCGGCCGTCATCGAGAACAGCGGCGAGGTCCGCCTTGTCCTTGTCGGTGAAAACCGGCCACTTGGGCCACGGCGTCGCGCGGACGGGTTTCCCTCCCTTCAGCGCAATCTGTGCACTCATCCCGATTCCTCCTTGGAAGCGCTCACTTGTACCATAGCCCGAGGCTTCTGCAAAGCTCGTTGCGCGGCGGGCGCCACGGGTGTATCCTATCGCCAGCCATGATCAAGGCAGCCAGCAGCCGGGCTGCCGGATCAAGAAAGGAACCGTCCATGTGGAAAGACCTGAAAGCCTTCCCGCAAGGCCTGTTCGGGATATGACAGAGGGTCGCAGCGACCGCGCCACGCTGAGCAGGGCCGGGCAGGCGCTCTCGGGCAAGGGAAAGAAGGGGGGGCTGCGCCGGCTGCTTCCCTTCCTGGGCCCGGCATTCATCGCCAGCGTGGCCTATATGGACCCCGGCAACTTCGCCACCAACATCCAGGGCGGGGCTCAGTTCGGCTACCTGCTGCTGTGGGTGATCGTCGCCTCCAACCTGATCGCCATGCTCGTGCAGACCCTCTCGGCCAAGCTGGGAATCGCCTCGGGAAAAAACCTCGCGGAGCACTGCCGGGAGCGGCTGCCGAGGCCGGTGGTCATGATCATGTGGGTCCAGGCCGAGCTGGTGGCCATGGCCACCGACCTCGCGGAGTTCCTCGGCGCGGCGCTTGGATTTTCGCTCCTGCTGGGCATCCCGCTGTGGATCGGCGGCATCCTCACCGCCGTGGCCACCTTCCTGATCCTCAGCCTCGAGCGCTTCGGATTCCGGCCATTGGAAGCGGTGATCACTGCCATGGTGGGCGTGATTGCGGTGAGCTACCTCGTCGAGACCGTGCTGGACAAGCCGGCCCTGGGAGCCGTGCTCAGCAGCGCGTTCGTGCCGCGGCTTGCCGGTCCCCAAAGCATCCTGCTCGCCGCCGGCATCCTCGGGGCAACTGTGATGCCGCACGCGATCTACCTGCACTCCGCACTGACCCAGAGCAGGATCGTTGTCCGCGATCCCGTGAAGCTGCGCCGCCTGTTCCGGTTCGAGGTCATCGACGTGGTGATCGCGATGGGCATAGCGGGCCTCATCAACATGGCCATGCTGATCATGGCGGCATCGACCTTCCATTCTCAGGGGCTCACATCCGTGGGCAGCATCGAAGAGGCCCACAAGACACTCGAGCCGCTGTTGGGAAAGGCGGCGAGCTGGGTGTTCGCCGTCTCGCTGCTTGCCTCGGGCCTCTCTTCGGCCTCTGTGGGCACCATGGCGGGCCAGGTGATCATGCAGGGCTTCCTGCGCCGCGGCATTCCCGCGTGGATCCGACGGCTCGCCACGATGGTCCCCTCGATCATCGTCATCGCCGTCGGCTCCGACCCCACCCGCACCCTCGTGGTGAGCCAGGTGGTGCTGAGCTTCTGCCTGCCGTTCGCCATCATCCCACTGGTGATGTTCACCCGGCGCCGGGACGTGATGGGCGTGCTCGTGAATCGGCGGTTGACCACCATCGCCGCGGGTCTGGCCGCGGCGCTCGTGGTGGCGCTGAACCTGTATCTTCTGTACCAGACCTTCTTTGGAGGGTGATGCGATGTTCCGGCGTCTGCTCGTTCCTCTCGACGGTTCGGCTCTGGCGGAAGCGGCCATTCCCGTCGCCGCCCGGTTCGCGGCGCGGACCGGGGCTTCCCTCACCCTCGTGCACGTCATCGAGCGGAACGCTCCAACGGCCGTGCACCGCGAGCGCCACCTCGTGAACGCCGAGGAGGCGGAGGCCTATCTCGCGGAGGCCGTTCGGCTGCCCGCGCTCGCCGGGCTCACGGTGGCCACGCACGTGCACACAGCCGAGGTGAGCGACGTTGCGGCGAGCATCTACGAGCATAGCGCCGAGCTCGCCCCCGACCTCGTGGTGATGACCACCCATGGCAGGGGCAGCGCACGGCGGCTCATCTTCGGCGCCATCGCCCAGCAGGTCATCGCTCTCGGCACCACGCCCGTCCTTCTGGTTCGGCCCTCGCCGGCAGCGGCCGGACCAGCCGGACCGGCCGGGCTGCAGACGATTCTCGCGCCCATCGACGGCGATCCGGACCACGAGAAGGGCCTGCCTGTCGCAGCTCGCCTCGCCGCCGCCTTCTCCTGCGGTCTGCACCTGCTGATGGTGGTGCCCGGTTTCAGGCACCTCAGGGGTTCCGAGGCAGCCGCGGGGATGCTCCTCCCGGGCGCCACCCGGCTCAAGCTCGAGATGGACACCGCGGGCGCGGAGGAATACGTTGAGGCGCGCGCAGCGGAGCTGGCGCAGAGCGGCGTGGCCTCGACATGCGATGTGATCAGGGGCGACCCCGCCAGGGCGATCGTGACGTCCACGCGCAGGCTCGCGGTCGGCCTCGTGGTCATGGGCACGCACGGCCGGGCAGGCGCTGATGCATTCTGGGCTGGGAGCGTGGCAGCGCGCGTGGTGGCTCGCTCGCGAGCACCTGTCCTCCTGGTGCCGCTTCAGGCCGGCAGGAAGTGAAGAAGATGAGGGCGCCGGACCCCGCGGCCTTCAGCCCCGATCGATCTCCTGCACGAGCGCCCAGGCGAGCTCCCACGAGCGCTCGAGCACGTCAGGGTCGATTTTATCGAAAGTGTCCTGCCGCTGGTGCCAGTACGGCGCCACGCCGTCCCTTCCCATCCCCATAAGCGTGATCGCCGGCACCTTGAAGCGCACCGCGTCCGAGAGCTCGGAATTGCCTCCACTGATCTTCGTGGGGTAGGCGTTCCAGTCCGGGTGATCCGCGGCGAGCCGCTCGACCATGCGCGTGAGCTGTGGATCGCTGTGGAACGGCACGATGATCCCCTCGCGGGTCGACCAGGCCGGGCCGGCGCAGCCCAGCATTTCGAAAACGAGCGCGCGGGGGTCCTTCATCTCGGACCTGTGCCGGCGATAGAAGTCGATCATGCCGTAGTGCTGGACCTCCTCGCACCCGGTGACGACGACGTACACGCGCGTATGCTCGAGCGGGCGCGCCGCTACCTGGCCTGCGAGGGTGAGCACGATGCCGACGGCGCTGGCGTTGTCGTTGGCGCCCGCAGTGAACGGCGTGCGATCCGCCTCGATGCACATGGCAGCGAGCAGCGCGGCGCAGACCGCGGTCGGTATGCTCGCGTACCACACCCACATCCAGGCGGAGGGCACGGCGAGCAGGTACATGATAGCCTGCCAGAAGAAGGAGACGATGGCCACCATTGAGAACTTGTCGTACACCTTCACCCAGACCGGCGTGCGGAAAAACAAAGGGGTCCGCTGCGTGTCCACGTGTCCGACCAGCAGGAGGTCGCGGATGTGATCGCCCTTCGGGGGGATGACCGCGGAGACGTTCTGGCTCTCCGCCTTGGGCATCAGCGCGCGAAAGAGGTTGTTGCGGAACGAGAGCTCCTGCAGCTCTGAAACGATGACAATGATCGTGAGAAGGCAGGCGAGCCCTGCGGTCAGGGCGCCGTGAAGAGGGAAAACCGCGAAAGCCGCGATCATGGCCAGGCTGCCAAGGAGATGGGGACGGAATATGGATCTCGCGCTGCGGAAGGTCTCCCAGATCGGCTGCAGACCGATCCGTGCGAGAGCGGCTCTGGCATACTCCGATCCAAGGCGCTCTCCCTCTCGGGTGGGTCCTCTCGGCCCGATCCCCACGGCCAGCGCGCGTATGTGCCCCAGCCATTCGGCCATCCTGGGGTGATGAGAAGAAGGTCCCGACATTCCGTCCTCCCGCGGGCAGCATTCTACCACTCTTTGCGATCGTGTTGTATCACCGGAGCATATGAGGTAAGGTAGCTCTTCGCGAGCAAGGGAGGATGCGATGGAGGCAGAGGCGAGGGGGCGCCGCAGGCGCTGGGGGGACCGGTATGACGGCAGACGGCTGCGCTCGCTCAATCCGTTTTACCAGATCACGCCGTATATCATGAGGACGCGCGCCGACTCGCAAAACTATTTCGAGGACGACGTCGAGATCGGCCACGTGGAGAAGTGGCTGCGGCGCCAGAGGGATGCGGGCAGCACGGACATCGGCTTCCTCCACGTGCTGATGGCGGCCGCCGTGCGCACCATCTCGCAGAGACCGCAGCTCAACAGGTTCGTTGCCGGCCAGCGCATCTATGCGCGCAACGAGATCCTCATCTCGCTCGCCCTCAAGAAGAAACTCCAGGAGGACAGCGCCGAGACGACGATCAAGCTCGCCTTTCTGCCGACCGACACCGTCTACGATGTCGCCGCCAAGATCAACGCGGCGGTCGAGGAAAACAAGGCCGCGGAGACGAAGAACGAAACGGACAATACGGCGAGGCTGTTCATGTTGGCCCCCGGCTTCCTCGTGCGCGCTCTCATCTTCGTGATGAGGGCCCTGGATTTCCACGGGAAGCTGCCCAAGGCGCTCCACCGGGCCAGCCCCTTCCACACCAGCGTGTTCATCACGGACCTGGGGTCGCTGGGGATCAAGCCCGTCTACCATCACCTCTATGACTTCGGGACGACCTCGCTCTTTATCGCCTTCGGCGCGAAGGAGAGACGGCGGGAGGTGGACAGGGAAGGAAAGCATGTCGAGCGGAAGTACATCGGCGTGAAGGTGACGGCCGACGAGCGCATCTGCGACGGCCACTATTTCGCGAGCGCGTTCAAGTACATTGCGTCTCTGCTCAAGAACCCCGTTGAGCTCGAGCAGCCGCCCGCAACGGTGGCAACGGACGTGGACTGAGGACGGACCTCTCGCCTGTCGAGAGCGGCCCGCCTTAAAAACGGTCTATCGGCCGAGAGCGTCCACGACCACGCGAGGGAGCTTGTCGCCCAGAGGCTCGTCCTTCGAGTCGAACCTGTCGATGAGGGCTCCCGTGCGGTCGGCGAGGAACTTGTTGAAGTTCCACGTGATCTTGCCCCCAAAGCGAGGGTTGGTCTCCTTGTCCGTTAAAAACTTGTACAGCGGGTGCATGTCCTTGCCCTTCACCGAAATCTTGGAGAACATCGGGAAGCTGACGCCGTAGGTCAGGCTGCAGAAGCTCTTGATCTCCGCATCCGTGCCCGGTTCCTGGCGGAGGAAGTCGTTCGCAGGGAAGCCGAGGATGACGAAGCCTCGCTCCTTGTAGCGCTGATACAGCGCCTCCAGTCCCTTGTACTGGGGGGTGAAGCCGCACTTGCTCGCGACGTTCACGATCAGAACGACCTTGCCGGCGAACCCTGACAGCGACCTCTCGGTCCCGTCGATGTCCTTTGCGGAGAAATCGTAGATGCTCTTCATCCAACGAAGATACACTAGAAAGCCCGCTCGGGGAAGCGCCGCTGGATTCGCCCGACGAGTCCTGCTATAGTGGAAGTCGCCATGGGAGAGGTGCGCATCGTAGGGATCGCCGGCGGATCGGGATCGGGGAAGACGACGATCGTCAACCGCATCACCGAGTTCGTGAAAGACTATGCGCTGGTGGCGCAGGACAACTACTACCGCTCCGCAGAGCACGTCACCAACCGCACCATCACCGAGTTCAACTTCGACCACCCCGACGCATTCGACAGCGACCTGCTGTACGAGCAGTTGAAGACGCTCAAGGCGGGACTTCCGATCCGGATGCCCCAGTACGATTTCGTGCACCACCGACGCCGGGCCGACACCCTTCTCGTGGAGCCCCGCAGGCTCGTGATCTTCGAGGGGATCATGATCCTATTCGATCGTCGGGTGCGCGACCTGATCGACCTGAAGCTGTACGTGGACACCCCCGACGATATCCGTTTCATCCGCCGCCTGCGCAGGGACATCAGCGAACGGGGGCGGACGGTGGATTCGGTCATCGAGCAGTACACGGAGAAGGTGAGGCCGGGTCATTACGAGTTCGTCGAGCCCACCAAGGTCTATGCCGATCTCGTAGTGCCCGAGGGCGGATTCAACGAGCGAGCCATGGAGGCGCTGATCCCGTTCCTCAAACAGATCGCGGGCTGATCCTCCAGCCGAGCCGCTTCAGCCCGATACGGGAACGCAATCTCCTCAACGGGTTTCCGCTCTTTTTTCCGCTCGCGGCGCACTTCGCGATGTATGCCCTTTCGAAATCTGCAAGGCGTTGCTCGTTCATATACTCCCGACCCATGCTGACGAGCTCCCTGTAAGCCTCAAACGAGGACCAGGGGACGGCCTTGTCGACGGGCTGGAGCAGCACGTCGACAAGCTCCCTATCCGCAGCCTGCTTGCTTCGAGTGGCGAGCGAGAGCAGCCTGAGCACGAGATCCATCGGCGAGAGCTCCTCATCGGTCTGCGTGACGGGCGCGGAGACGTCGAATCCTACAAGGAACGCATCCTCATCGGCGGCGAGCGCCCGCGCTTCGCGGACCGGCAGGTTCGCCATGATGTAGCCGTCGGCGTGCGCGTGGCCCGCGATCTCCACAGCGGGAAAGATGAAGGGGATGGCGCTGGAAGCTCTGACGGCCCGGGCGAGCCCCTCTGGACCCGCTGGAGCCCTTGCATTCTCCCCGTTGCCCGGCTTCCTGCTTGAATCGAAGATGGCGAGAGCGCCATCGACAAGATCGACCGCCACGGCTGCGAAAGGGATCTTCAGGGTGTCAAAGGTGATCCCATCGAAAATACTCTGGAAGATCGACGCCGCGTCGTCCTCCGCGATCATCGCCGAGGTGACCATCGCCCTGCCGAGCTGCACGCCGCTCTTGAGCGTCTCCTTCAGACCCGCAAAGAAACGACTGACCCTGGTCTGCACGCCCGCATCCGCGCGTTGGCCTCCTCCAAAGTACTTTCTCACGAACGAGGCGAGCTCCTTTGACGCCAGCACGTCCTCGACCCTGGCGATGACGTCCGCTATATTCCCGTAGTGGCAGTACAGCGCCCCGAAGAGGGAGCCTGCCGAGGTGCCGACAACGAGGTCAGGCCTCACGCCCCGTGCCTCGAGCGCCTCGATCATGCCGAGATGGCAAAACCCCTTCGCCGCGCCGCCGGAAAGGACGTAGACGATCTTCGGCGCGTGCCGGGCGAGGGTGCGGCTCGCGCGTATCTCCGCGATGGGGCTGAGCATTGTGCGCAGAACGCTACGGGGTCTGCTTCTTCTGCTTCTGCCCGGCTCCCAGGATCACGCCGGCGACGCCCGACAGGACCGAAGAGAGACAGACCGCGATGAGAGTCCACGTGAGGTTCGTCCCCGGCACGACCAGGTTCACGATCGCAGTAATGATCACGCCGATCGCGAGACCGACGATGACCGCGGAAACAAGGCGAAACACGGACAGCTTGTTCATGGGGACGGCCTCCCGCTACAAGGTTTCAGCACGAACTGATACTGTACTCCAATTGCGCGATCCACGCCAGGGCAAAAGTTTTCAGGGCCGCGCGGCATGGAATCCTCAATGCGCCTTCGAACCTCTCGTATCCATGCCCACGTCTACCAATCGACACGGGTTGCGCCGCTGTACTCCGCGTAGCCCCGCGCCAATGCGCCCATGAAGATGAGCCGGGTCTCATTGGTCAGGATCTCCCGACGAGGCTCGATGGACAACTTCTCTGTGTAGCAACAGCGCCAGACAGACCCCTCCCGCTCTGCGGCGATGGAGCTGTTGTCGAACTGCATCACCGCGAGATCCAACTTCCCGAGCGCGGCCAACCGCTCCTCCGTCAGCGCGGCCTGGCCGATGTCGCCAAAATGGGCGATCCGAAAACCGTCCATGAGCACGACGAAGATGTAGTTGGTGCCGATCCCATGCTGGACCGGGTCGCCTTCATTGTGTGCTGAGGGGGAGGCTCTTGATCGCGACATCAGTCGTCTTGATCTCGCCGGTCTTGAGAGCTTCTACGGGTGGTGGACGTCGAACAGCACGCTGGTCCCTGCGGAAGCGCTGATCGAGGCGCCCAGCAAAAGACCGACGAAAACGATGGCCGCTATACTCTTTTTCATTGCGTTCGCCCTCCAGTGCCCGTGGGGCACGCATGCCGAAGGCTGCGCTCCCACGGCGAGTCTATGGCCGGCGCTGGCAGCGCGAGCCACAGCAAGGGCGGCTGAAGGAAAACGTATGATCGATATGTGGAAGTCGTACGCACGCATGGAGCAAACCATCTTCTTCCTTGGGGCACTCGCAGAACAGTCGGAGCGTACCGCCACCTGCCCTGCCCGCAAGGGTCGCTTTTCTTGGATCGTGGGTCTTGACTTTTGATTTGATATATGTCAATTTAAATTGATATCTATCACCAGAGACAGAAGGAGCACGAGATGGCACAGGAGGAAGTGGTCGAGGACCTGCTCGCATTCTTCAAGGCCCTGTCGGATGCCAACAGGCTCAAGATCGTTGCGCTCCTCGCTCGGAAGCCCCGGTCGGTGGAGACGCTTGCCCGCATGCTCGGGGTGAGCTCTTCGACTATATCGCACCACCTCGCCCGACTCTCGAAGGTCGGGCTTCTGAGCGCCCGGGCCGAGGGATACTACAGCGTGTATCGCCTGGATCCCCAAGCGCTCAGCCAGATTGCCGAGCGGATCCTGTCCAGGGAAGTCCTCCCCGCTGTCGCTGCCGATCTGGAGGAAGATGTCAACGACCGCAAGCGTCTCGACACATACAATACCGGTGAAATCCATCGGCGGGCTTTTACGGTCCAGAAGAAGACGAGAGAGACGATGCCCCGTCATGCCGCGAGGGCGGTCGCGAAGGCCCCGCGTTACACCGAGAAACAAGTCAACGACACATTCTCCGGATTCAGCGAGGACTAGGCCCGGCTGCGCAGGAAGCTGGTTGGCTTCGGCTCCATGAACCGCGAGGGGGGCGGCGGCAAGTATTGGCTGATCGGCTGAAGCGGCGCACGAAGTAGCGGAATCGACCGAAAACGTGCTATCATAACGGACATGGTCAGCTTGCGATTTCTGCCGCGCGCTTCCAGCGCCGCTGTTCTCCTTTTCGCCCTGGCCGCTTCCCCGGCGCTCCTTTCAGCGCAGAGCCAAACCGCACCGGCCGATGCGACCGCGCCCGCTGATGCGACTGCCGCCGCGACAGCAGAAGCGCCTTCAGCAGAAAGTCCGCCAGCCGATGCGACGACAAACCCAGCCGCAACAACGCCGGCTGATGCGACCACTGCGGCAACCACGCCAGCCGACGCGGGCGCTGCTCCTGCCGAACCTGCTCCCTCTGATGCCACTGCAGCGGCAACCGGCGAAATCGACGCTGCAAGCAAGCCAGTCGCGAAAAAGCCCAGCTCCTATGCAAGGAAAGTCAGGTTCCACGAAATCAGCGGTTTTACATCCGGCGGTCTCCTGCTCGCCTCCGGAATCGTGGGAGTAGTGCACTTCGCGGACATGATGAACACCGCGCACGCCTATCGTGACAGGCACAATATGGAGGAGGTCGCGCCGGAGTGTTCCGTGGTCATACGCGACGCCTGGAGCGGCGACCAGGCGCTGCGCTGGGTGCACGTGGGACTGTTCTCCACCGGCGAGCTGCTCTATCTCGCGGACGCGGTCACGGGGCTGACCATGCTCACTCCCGACCTTCCCGGCCTGACCAAGCAGGACATCCACCGCTACGCATTCTTCACGCACGCCGCCTTGATGGCGGCAGAGCTCGTTCTGGGATTCTTCACGACGGACGCCCTGAAGCGGGGAGACCACAATACGATGCTCGCCCTCGGGATCACGCACACGGCGATCGGCCTGGCGATCCCCACGGTGATCCTGGGCGCGGGGGTTCTCGCGGCCTTGCGCTAGCGGGAGGGCGCGGGCGGCGCTAGTTGCTGTTCTTCCACTGGAACTTGTGCGGCCATTTGTCGGTGTCCGCGGCCCCTGAAGCAGGCACGGCGGTGTGGCAGGCGTAGCAGCCATTCATCTGCTTCGGGTCGGGCCCGCCGTGCGCGGCCGCGAAACCCTCGGTTTCCCAGCCCCGCGAGCTGGGGTGGCAGACGCCGCAGCTGCCGATGCTCTTCACAATCCCGCTGTAGCCCTGGTACTGCTGCGACTGGTAGGTATCCCAGTTGGTGAAGGAGCCCACCTTGTCCGTGGGGATCATGGCATGCGGGCTGCCATGGCAGGCGGAGCAGGACATGCCGCCATGCCCCAGGGAGTTGCGGTACAGATCGGCTGGAGGAACCGGGCCGGTTGTGTCCACTTCGGCGACACCGGCATGGCAGGTCACGCACTTCGGCTCGGTCACCCACGGCGTGCGACCGGAACCGCCAACGGTTGACAGGCTGCCGTGGCACTTGGTGCAGTTGCCATTCGCGGTGGTGTGGCGAGTGCTACGATTGCACTTCGTCGTTGCCCCGGGATGACAGTCGTAGCACTGGGCTCCTTCTTCAGCATGCTTGCCATGGATGGCTTGCGACAGGTACTTTCCCGAACTCCCAGGCCCGAATGTGCCCAAGGCCGGGCTGCCATGGCAGGACGCGCACAGCACCGGTGCGCTGATTGTCTCCCCAACTTCCTTGTGGTCTGAGATGATCCCTGCGAAACCGCCCTCGTGACACCTGGTGCAGTTGATCTCGTCCGAGGTCGGGATCGTCGTTTTGGTCGATGCGATCACATTACCGGAGCCATCCTTCACGGTGATGATCGCTGCCTGGTACGGGTTCCAGTTGTTCGCATCGTCGACGGGCACCACGGGTATGCCTTCCGCGACGAAAGTATTTCCCGAGACACCCATGGGATCGGCGAGGCTCTTGCCCTTGAGCCCGACATTGTCGGCAAGGTTGGTTGACAGCCCGAAGAGGCTTCCGAAGAGCGCTTTCGAATTGGTCCAGAACTGACCGTACGAGCGCTTCCCGACCGACCGGGTGTTGTTCTCCACGCTGTACTCGACTGTGATCCCCGCGGTCACGAGCTGGGGAGGGCTGCCCCTCTTGACCACTTGCGCGACCAGGGTGTTGTACGGCGGCAGGATCACGACCTGGTCGTAGCTCGGGCTCAGGCAGTGCATGCCAAGGTCGTTCCACGCGAACACGGAATACTCGCCGTATGTCACCGGCAGGATCACAGGACTGGGCGCGCAGCCCGCCAGCGAAAGAAGCACGGCCGCTGCAAACATGGTGGCTGTGGTGAGGGGAAGAGTCTTCCGCATTACGGAGGATTCTACCACTCCCTACCGGCAGAATCCAGTGATAGGGATCCCTCAGCCCGGCGGGAGGTCGGCCTGGATGGCATCCGAGGGAGGCGCGGCGTCCGTTCGCGGACTCGTCTCCGTCTGCGCTGGCTCTGCTGCCTCTCCCACAGGGGCGTCGAGGTGTTCTTTCTGGAAGCTCCCCTCAGGAAATAGGGTGGAAAGAGCATCCAGCACGGAATCGGCGAGCACGAAGCCGAGCTCCTGGATGACCTCCTTGGGGATCTCCTCCAGGTCCTTCTCGTTCTGCTTCGGCAGGAGCACCTGCGTCATCTTGTACCTGTGAGCCGCGAGGACCTTCTCCTTCACCCCCCCGATCGGCAGGAGGCGCCCGGTCAGGGTGATCTCGCCCGTCATCGCGAACCCGCTTTTCAGCGCCACGCCGGTAATTGCCGACAACAGGGCGGCCATGAGCGAGATCCCCGCTGACGGGCCGTCCTTCGGGATCGCGCCCTCGGGAACGTGGATGTGGATGTCGCGGTCCTTGCTGAAATCGGCGGCGATGCCCAATCGCGCGTGGTTTGCCCGCAGGAAGGAGAGTGCGGCTTGCGCGCTCTCCTTCATCACATCGCCGAGGCTGCCTGTCAGCATCAGCTCTCCCTTCCCCGAAAGGATGGCCACCTCGATGGGAAGGAGCTGGCCTCCCATCTCGGTCCATGCGAGGCCATAGGCAAGACCGGGCTTCACGTCGCGCGAGAAAGTGCTCTCGAGGAACTTCACCTTGCCGAGGAAACTTTCGATGTTGCGCCCGGTGACCTGCACGCTGAAAGGCGCGGCCGGTTCGGCCGGCGGGATCGCTGACTGATCTGCCGGGGCAACGGCGTTCGGGTCTGTGGGCTCGGGCGGTGCGAGCGACGGCGCGGGCGACGGAGCGGGCGGGGCGGGCTGCTCGGAGGGCGCAGGTGCCGGCTCGAGCGGCGGCATGAGCCCTTTCGCCACGGCAGCGCGCGCGATCTTCCTCAGCACGTTGGCGATCTCGCGCTCGAGGTTTCGGACCCCAGCCTCCATCGTGTAGGAGCGGATGAGCTTCAGGATGGCCGAGCGCTGGAACTTGATGTCCGCCCAGTCAAGGCCGTTCTCCTTGATCTGCTTGGGCACGAGGAACTTCTCGGCGATCTTCTCCTTTTCGAACTCCGTGTACCCCGAGATCTCGATCACCTCCATCCTATCGCGCAGCGGATAGGGGATGTTGTGCACGGAGTTTGCCGTGGTGATGAACATCACGTCCGACAGGTCGTAGGCGACCTCGAGGTAGTGGTCGAGGAACGTCGAGTTCTGCTCGGGGTCGAGCACCTCCAGAAGGGCCGATGCGGGGTCTCCGCGCCAGTCCGAGCTCATCTTGTCGATCTCGTCCAAAAGGAACACGGGATTGCGCGAGCCTGCCTTCCGCATGGACTGAAGGATCTTGCCCGGCAGCGCCCCGACGTAGGTCTTCCTGTGGCCGCGGATCTCCGCCTCGTCGCGCACCCCGCCCAACGACACACGCACGAAGTTCCTGCCCAACGAACGGGCAACGGACCTGCCTAGCGAGGTCTTCCCCGTTCCCGGAGGGCCGATGAAGCAGAGGATGGGGCCCTTCACCCTGCCCTTGAGCTGGCGCACGGCGATGAAGTCGAGGATCCTCTCCTTCACCTTCTTGAGGTCGTAGTGGTCCTCGTCGAGGATGGCGTGGGCCCGGGCGATGTCGCGGTTGTCGGCCGTCGCCTCCTTCCACGGCAGGTCGGCGATCCACTCGAGGTAGGTGCGAAGAACGGCTGATTCGGGAGACATGGGCTGCATCCTGCCCAGGCGCTTCAGCTCCTTCTGGCATTTCTCCGCCACCTCGACAGGGAGGCCCTTGGCCTTCAGCTTCTCCTCGAGCTCCTTTGCCCCCGACGGATCCTCGCCCTCCGCGCCCAGCTCCTTCTGGATCTCCTTCATCTGCTCGTTCAGGAAGTAGTCCTTCTGGGTCTTCTCGAGGCGCTTGCGGACCTTGCTCGTGATCTCCTGCTCCAGGCCGAGCACCTCGATCTCGGCCGCGACAAGCGCGGCGCACCGCTCCAGTCGTGCGGCCGTATCCTCGATCGCGAGGATCTCGAGCTTCTGCTCGGTCTTGAGCGGCAGGCTGCTCGCAATGAGATCCACCAGGGCGTCAGCCGCATCGACGCTTTGGACGGCCGCGACGGCTTCGGGAGGCACCTTGCGGGAGACCTCCGTGAATCGGGTGAACTGGGCGAGAGCGGCGCGCATGAGGGCCGAGAGCCGCGGGGTCACCTCCGTCGCTTCGCGGATGGGCTTCACGAGGACGCGCAGCGCATCCTTGGTCTCCGTGTAGCGAACGATGGACGCCCGCTCGATCCCCTCCACCATCAGGCGGATCTTGCCGTCGGCGAGCTTGAGCATCTGCAGGACGCGGGCTGTCGTGCCCACGGTGTGCACGTCCCGCTCCCCCGGGTCCTCGACGCTTGTCGTTTTCTGCGTGACGAGAAAGAGGGGACGACCGAAGCGAGCTGCCTCTTCAACGCTGCGAATGGACCGGCGCCGGCCGACGAAAAAGGGCACCACCATTCGCGGGAATACGACGAGGTCCTTCAGCGGGACCATGAACAGTTCGTTCTTCTTCAACAGCAGCTTCATGGGGTGAGGGATCAGGCCGTCTTCTTCTGTCCGGCCAGCTGCACCTCGGGCTTCTCGGCCAGGGTGACCACGCGCTCGGTGATCGTCACCTTCTTCGCGCCCTTCAGGGAGGGGATGTCGTACATCACCTCCATCATGAGGCTCTCGACGATGGAGCGCAGGCCGCGGGCGCCCGTCTTCCGTTCGATGGCCTTGCGCGCGATCGCCTCGATCGCCTTCTCCTCGAAGGCGAGCTCCACGTCGTCCAGCTTGAAGGAGGCCTGGTACTGTTTGATGATCGCGTTGTGCGGCTCGGTGATGATGCGCCGCAGCGCCGTGACATCCAGCTCCTCGAGGGCCACGACGATGGGGAGCCTGCCCACGAACTCGGGGATCAGGCCGTACTTGATGAGGTCGTCGGGCTGCAGGTCGGCGTAAAGGGCGAGCAGGTCCTTCTCGCTCCTGCCCTTGGGGTTGGCGCCGAAGCCCATCGGGTGGGCGATCGTCCTCTGCTCGACGATCCCATCCAGCCCGACGAAGGCGCCCCCGCAGATGAAGAGGATGTTCGAGGTGTCGATGCGGAGCATCTCCTGATTGGGGTGCTTCCTGCCGCCCTGGGGCGGCACGGAGGCGACGGTGCCCTCCACGATCTTCAGCAGGGCCTGCTGGACGCCCTCGCCCGAAACGTCGCGGGTGATCGAGGGGTTGTCGCCGCTCTTGCGCGCGATCTTGTCGATCTCGTCGATGTACACGATCCCGCGCTCGGCGGCCGCGATGTTGTTGCCCGCGTTCTGGATCAGCTTCAGGAGGATGTTCTCCACGTCCTCGCCGACGTAGCCCGCCTCGGTGAGGGTGGTGGCATCGGAGATGGCGAAGGGAACCTTGAGCTTGCGGGCGAGAGTCCTGGCGAGAAGGGTCTTGCCGGTCCCCGTGGGGCCGATCAGCAGGACGTTCGACTTCTCCAGCTCGACCTCATCCTGGACCTTGTGGCCGAGAGCGATCCGCTTGTAGTGGTTGTACACCGCCACCGAGAGGACCTTCTTCGCCTGCTCCTGGGCGATCACGTACTGGTCGAGGTACTCCTTGATCTCCCGCGGCTTGGGGATGTCCTCGGTGAACTCAAGGGAGAGTGTCTCCTCCTCCTCGTTCAGGATCTTCTCGCAGACGTGGACGCACTCGTCGCAGATGAAGACACCGGGGCCCGCGATCAGCCTCCGCGCGACGTCGGCGCTCTTCCCGCAGAAGGAGCAGACCTTGAAGCCTTCACTTTTTGGAGTTTTCGCCATTCTTTTCCCGCTTCAGGATCTTGTCGATCAGGCCGTACTCGAGGGCTTCCTCGGCGGACATATAGTAGTCCCTCTCGAGATCCTTCTCTACCACCGCGGCCGCCTTGCCGGTGTGCGCGGCGAAGTACGACACGATGAGCTTCTTGATGCGAACGAGCTCCCGGGCCTGGATGCTGATGTCCACCGCCTGGCCCGAGACCCCTCCCCAGGGCTGGTGGATGAGGATGCGCGAGGAGGGAAGCGCGACCCGCTTCCCCCGGGTGCCGCAGGCCAGAAGCAGCGCGCCCATGGATGCCGCCTGTCCGAGGCAGATGGTCTGCACGTTGGGCTTGATGTACTGGATGGTGTCGTAGATGGCCAGGCCCGCCGTCACCGTTCCGCCGGGGGTGTTGACGTAGAGGTGGATGTCCTTCTCGGGGTCCTGGCTTTCGAGGAACAGCAGCTGGGCGACAACGAGGTCCGCGTTCACGTCGTAGATGTCCCCGTCGACGAACACGATGCGGTCCTTGAGCAGGCGGGAGTAGATGTCGTAGGAGCGCTCGCCGCGGCCGGTCTGCTCTATGACTATGGGGACGAGATTCGTGTCCATCTCATTCATCGGGTCGGCACCTCATCTTTTCCGTCGTTCGCCTCAAGCCGTTGGTCGTCCTCAATGGTAATCAATTGCCCTGTAGGATGTCCAATACTTTTCTCTTCTCCCCCTTCGCGCGCGTCGTGCGGGCAAGGAGGTGGTCGTACAGCTTTTCGACGCGGAGGTTGCTCTTCATGTAGTCCATCAGGTTGTTTTTCGCGAGGTCCGCCTTCAGCGTCTCGGGCTCGACGCTGCGGTCTCCCGCCATGCGCGCGATCTCGGCATCCAGATCGCCGTCCTCGACGGAGACGTTCTCCCTCTTGGCGATCTCGGAGATCACGAGCTGGAGCCGGGCCCTCTTCTCCGCGGAGGGCTGCCATTCGGTGCGCAGGTCCTCGATCGACTTCCCCTGCTTCTCGAGGATGGCCAGCAGCTGCTTCTCGTCGATGCGGAGCTGTCTCACGTAGTCGTGCCACATCGTCTCAAGCTGGTAGTCCACCATTGACCTAGGCAGGGGTATCTTGGATGTCTCCACCACGGAGTCCAGGACGCGCTGGACAGTGCGCGTGCGCAGGGTCTGCCGCACGGCATCTTCCAGCTTCTTCTTGATGTCTGCGCGCAGGTCATCGAGGGTCTGGAACTTTTCGCTTATGTCCTGCGCGAGCTCGTCGTTGACCTCGGGCAGCTTCTTCTCCTTGATGCTGTTGAGCGTCACGCTGAGCATCACGGTCTTTCCCGCCAGGGCTTTGGTCTCGAAGTCCTCGGGGAAGGTCTTGGTGACGAGCTTGGTCTCGCCCTTCTTCATGCCGACGATCTCGTCGTCGATCTTGTAGACATTGTAGCCCGTGCCCACCTCGAAGACGAACGCCTCGCGCCTGGTCTTGGTTTTCTCGGCGCCGTTCTCGTCCATCTCGACGTAGTTGATGTTGACGATCGTGCCCACCTCAGCGACGCCGCCCTCGCGGTCCGTGAAAAGGGCGTTCTGCTCCTGGATGCCCTTCAGCTCCCGGCCGAGGTCCTCGTCGGTGACCTCCCAGTCCGGCTCGTCGATCGTGAGCCCCGTGTACGGGCCCAGCTCCACCGCGGGCCACGTGTCGTAGATCACCTCGAAGGAGAAATCCTTGCCCAGCTCCAAGGCGTCCTCGGCCTTGATCTCGGGGGTCGCGTACGGGATGGGCTTCTTCTCGACGCTCTCGAAGATCTCCCCGAGGCTCTTCTCGAGCAGATCCGCGCGGGTCTGGTCCATGAGCGAGGGGCCGAGCTTGCGGATGATGAGATCGGCCGGCACCTTGCCCTTGCGGAAGCCCTTGAGATGAGCCTTCTCGCAGTACTCCTTCACAATGCCGTCGTATTCCTTTTTGACGTCGTCTGTCGGTATGCGGACCTTGAGCCTCACCTGCGAGTTTTCGAGAAGCTCCACTTCCTTTGTCGCGTTCACCTGGGTATCCTCTTTCGACGTGAGATGCGGGAGAGCTCGAAAAAAAAGCGACCCGGAATAGTTCCAGATCGCCTTCTCCGAGAGCGGGAAACGGGACTTGAACCCGCGACGTCCACCTTGGCAAGGTGGAGCTCTACCAACTGAGCTATTCCCGCGCGTTCCCTACCAATGCGAGAGAAGGGATTTGAACCCTCAAGCCTTTTGGGCACCAGATCCTAAGTCTGGCGTGTCTGCCAGATTCCACCACTCTCGCCTGGATAGTAACAGCGACGACGGGGCCGAGTCAAGGCTCCCGCCCCGCGCCGTTCCCGGGAAACAGGCGATGGGCGGAACGTCTCGCTCCCCGCTGTCTTGAGCCGCGCAGGACTCGAACCTGCGACCCGAAGATTAAGAGTCTTCTGCTCTACCAACTGAGCTAGCGGCCCGCACTCTCGAAACGCGTCCGGCAGGACTCGAACCTGCGACCTACGGGTTCGAAGCCCGGCGCTCTATCCAACTGAGCTACGAACGCAAACACCCCCGGACTCGAGCCCCGCTCCCACTCGTCGGTCGCCCTTCGGGCAACCTTCGCGCGCCCTCCGGGCGCGCCACGCGCACCCTTCGATTGCGCTAGGGGTGGGTGATGGGTCTCGAACCCACAACTTCCAGATCCACAGTCTGGTGCTCTGCCAATTGAACTACACCCACCATGCGAGGGGAAATATGTACAACAAACTGGGATTTGTCAACTGTCATCGAGGCGGATGTCAGAGAGGCGGAGAGTCGGGCCGCGGCGCCGGCCTTCATTGATTCTCGCGCTCACGTCGGGATACACTGCAGCGCATGAGGAAGACGCCTCTCACCCTTCTCGCGGCCCTGATCACGCTCATTCTCGCCGCCTGCACGGCGGGGCGGCCCGGGCGCGAGCCTGTCGGCTCGCCGAAACCTCTTGCCTCCGTGTTCGTCTCGCGCGAGGCTGCGCTGCCTGACGAAAGGGATGAACCCTTCCGCGTCGCGGAGGTCGGGCCGACGGGGACCATTCCCCACGAAAACCTCGAGGGGGGAGTCTGGGTGCTCTTCAACAGGCCGGTGATCGCGCTGAAGGCCCTCGGCAAACCGGCTTCCTCATCTTCCGTGCTCTCGGTCTCGCCGCGGATCGAGGGGACCTTCAGGTGGTATGGCTCGCGCCTGCTCGCCCTCGAGCCGCGCGGCCCGCTCGCCACCGCCACCGAGTATACGATCGCGGTGAGCCCGTCCACGGCGTCCCTCGACGGCCAGGCCCTCACCGGCGGGAGCAGGTTCATCTTCCGCACCGAAGCGCTGGGCATCGTGGCGGTGAGTCCCGACGGGGATGACGTTCCCCCCGAGGCCTGCCGCGAGATCGTCGTCACGTTCAATTTCCCCGTCGACCTGAAGACCATCGCGCCATCGATCCGCCTGGATGCCGGAGGCCGGGAGGTCGCTTTCCGGGCATCGCGGCCGCGCATCGCGGACCGACGCCAGCTCGGTCCCTATGAGGATGTCGAGAGGCTCGTGTCTCTCGCGCCCTCGGTCGAGCTTCCCCGCGACACGGACGTCTCGGTCAGGGTCCTCTCGGGCGCAAAGCCCCGACCAGGGACATACGGCACCGAAGGGGAGGTCTCGGCGGGATTCCACACCCTGCGGCCCCTCGCGATCGGCTGGACCGAGATGTTCATGGGCAAGCCCGCCCCTACGGCCCTCATCAGGTTCAACCATCCCATCGCGGAAGCGACGGCTGCGGGCAGCATCGGGACGAGCATTCCCGGCTACGAGGTCGCGAAGAACATCGAGGTGTGGGAGAGCGGCGTGTACCTGTCGAAGCTGCCCGTCCCCTTCGAGTCGAGCTTCTCGCTGCGGGTGAGCACCGGGATCCAGGACATCTACGGGCAGAGCCTGGGCGAGGCGGCCGAGGAAACCATCGAGGTCGGACCCGCCGCGAGCTATGTCGATCTGCGGCAGACCGGCCAGAGGCTCCTCGAGGCCCGGTTCCCGCCCATCGTCGCGGTGGAGTTCCAGAACGTCGAGGCGGGGAGCTACTCGATCGGGGCGCTCGCCCGGCCCTTCGCACAGCGGCTGCCCGCGCCTGCCACGCCGCTTCCAGTCGAGGCGGTCCCCCGCAACAGCAGGCATTTCGAGTCATTCGAAATCGCTCCATACCTGAACGGCCAGGGCAAGGGTGCGGCCTTCCTGTCGTGGAGCTTCAAGGGAAAGTTCTGGGGGAGCGACGAGGCGCAGGAAGCGGCCGACAGCCTCGTCGTGCAGGTCACCGACATCGGCGCCTCGGTGCACGTCGCCTCCAACTCAATCATCGTGCAGGCCCGATCCCTGTCGACGGGCGAGCCGATCGCAGGGGCTGAGGTGAGCTTCCGCAGGGGCGCCGCCGGCCTCGCCTCGGGCAGGACGGACGCCGAGGGACTTGCCGTGCTGCCCATCGGCGCGGGAAGGCTCTCCCGCGAGTTCCCTACGCAGGAACAGATCGACGAGGCGGAGATCGAGATCGCGAGCAAAGCCGACCGGCTCGTTCTTCGGCCCGGTCGGATGGATTTCAGCGAATGGAATGACTCCGCGCCCTACAGCGCGGATGTGCCCCGGCCCCTCACCTTCCTCTACACGGACAGGGGCATCTACCGTCCGGGCGAAACCGTGTCCTTCGCGGGCATAGACCGGGACCTGACCGCGGGCAAGCCTTCGCAGGTGGGAGGCCGCTACCGGGTCGAGCTTCGATCGAGCGCCGGGGGTGAGAAGCCGATCGCGAGCAAAGAGGGGACGAGCAGCACGACCGGCGGATTCGACGGCGGATTCATCCTGCCGCGGGACGTGGAGCCTGGCGACTACTACCTATGCTTCAGCCGGCGGGACAGGGGCGAGGAGATCACCGGGTATGCGTGGCTGAAAGTGGCGCTCTTCCGCAGGGTGGCGTATTCGGTGGACGTGAGCGTGGCCGAAGGCAGAAAGCTCATGGGCGAGACGCTGGAGGCGCGCTTCTCGGGGAAATACCTCGCCGGCGGGAACGTCTCGAAGGGATCGTGGAGCTGGTTCTGGACACGGCGGGAAATCCGCTACCAGCCCCCCGGCGACCCGCTCGCGGGCTACGAGTTCGGTCATGTCGAGCGCGGCTGGCCCGACGAGCTCGCCTCAGACTCCGGCTCCCTCGGAGGGGACGGGACGGTGGTCGCCACGCAGAAGCTCGCTGAAGGCGACAAGGGCCGGGTGTACTCCTACGAGGTGGCCGCGACGATCGAGGACATCGACAGGCAGGCCATCTCGAAGCGCGCGAACGCCCTCGTGTTCTCCTCGGAGTGCCAGCTCGGCGCCAAGCTCACCTCGGGGCCGCGCTCGGATGAGCCGCTGTATTTCGTGAAGAAGGGAGAGCCTTTCACGCTGAAGGTCGTGTCGGTGGACCCCGAGGGGAAGCCGCTCACGCCCACGGGGCCGATCGGCGGACGCCTCATCCGGGAGGACTGGAAGCTCCTGCGCGAGAGGTCGATCGGCGGGGTGGTCGACACCCGCTACGAGAGGCAGGAGCTCATCGAGAAGAGCTTCACGGTGAAAGCCGGCGCGGTCCCCGCGGCCGTGCAGCTCGCCACCGCGGCGGCTGGCTCGTACATCGTGGAGCTCGACGCGCGCGACGCGAAGGGCAGGCAGGCCTACACCCGGATCTCCTTCTACGCCACGGGCAGCGGCGAGGTCGTCTGGCAGCGAACCGACGAGCGGCGGATCGAGATCGTGAAGGACAAGCCGGTCTACGCGCCGGGCGATACGGCGCGCCTGCTCGTCAAGAGCCCCGTGGCGAAAGGGAGGTTCCTCGTGCTCGTGGAGCGCGACGGCATACTCGAGCAGCGGACCGTCGAGCTCGCGGGGAGCGCGCCGACGATCGAGATCGACATCAGGGAGGAGCACGTCCCAATTGTGTATGTGTCGATCTCGACGTCGCTGCCCCGAACCAAGCCCCCGGCGGAAGGCCCTGACCTCCCCGACTTCGGCAAGCCGCGGGGGTACTCGGGTCTCGTCGAGATCCCCGTGGATACTCGCTCGCGCGCGATCAGCCTCGCGATCCACCCGTCGAAGGAGAGCTACCTGCCCGGCTCGCACGCCTCGGTCACCGTGAACGCGAGCTGGAAGGGCAAGCCGCTCGAAGGCGCCGAGGTGGCGCTCGTGGCAGCCGACAGGGGAGTGCTCGACCTGATCGACTACCATATTCCCGACCCCCTGGATCATTTCTACAGCCAGTACCTGTACCCCGACAGGGTGGCGCACTACGATTCGCGCGAGCTGCTGCTGGACCCCGTGACGTGGAAGGTCCGCGACCTGCCAGGCGGC
Source organism: uncultured Spirochaetaceae bacterium (assembly GCA_964353885.1). GTDB lineage: Bacteria > Spirochaetota > Spirochaetia > SZUA-6 > Fen-1364 > CAVTER01. The sequence goes on along the minus strand of CAYGXO010000093.1, from coordinate 135,677 downwards.
GACGAGAAAGGAGAAGCCGCGGAAGAGGCCGCACGATCGGGCTACTCCCTGCGAAGCGATTTCAATCCCACGGCCGTCTTTCGCACAGGCCTCGTCACGGGAAAGGACGGCTCGGTCACGGTGAGCTTCAAGCTTCCCGACCTCCTCACTCGGTTTCGAACCACGGCGATCGGCGCCAAGGCGGACCTCTTCGGAAGCGCCGAGGGGGAGCTGCTCGTGCAGAACCCCATCAACGTGCGCGCAGCGCTCCCGCGCACGATGCGAGTCGGCGACGAGGCAATGGCGGGAGTGGTGCTCACGAACCTCGATTCCGAGGCGCACAGCGTGACAATCGGCGTCGCGGCCGGATCCGCGGCCAGCGGCAGCGCCGTTGCGCCCCTCGCCACTGCGGCTGCGCCCCTCGCCGTCTCTGGCGCGAGCGAGAAGACAGTGCAGGTGAAGTCGGGAGAGTCCCTGGAGGTCGCCTTCGCGGTGCGCGCGGCTGTCGAGGGAACGGCGCGCCTCACCTTCACCGTCGCTTCCGACATCCTCAAGGAGAAGCTTGAGCAGACCCTCGAGGTCGGAACCGCGTACGTGCGCGAGGCCTTCACGATCGTGGGAAAGACTTCCACGTCCGTCCGCGAGGGACTCGCCGTGCCGTTCCGCTTCGCGGGTCTCCCCGAGGAGGGGTTGTACCTCACCCTCGACTCGACCATCGCCTCGGCGCTCGCGGGAGCCATCCGGTATCTCGAGACCTACCCGTTCGACTGCCTGGAGCAGCGAACGAGCAAGCTCTTCGCGCGCGTGCTGTTCCCCGAGCTGTCGGCGGACGCCGCCGGCAGGCTCGCTTCGGACCTTGATGCCCTCTCGCGCTTTGCCAATCCCGACGGCGGGTTCTCGTTCTGGGACGGCCCCGCGCCCCGCTGGTCGAGCTACTATGCCACGCTGAGGGTCGCTCATCTGCTCGCGCTCGTCCAGGCGAAGAAGATCGCGCTGCCGGCCGGCATCGACACCCGCGCCATGCTCTCCTACCTCTCGGAGAACTATGACACGCAGGGGGACGAGGACCTGAAAGGCTATGCCCTGTACATCCTTGCCGTCTACGGGAAAAAGGAAAAGGCCCGGGCTGACGCGCTTGCCAGGCGCGGGGACGGAATCGGCGTGGTCGGCTCCGGCTTCCTCGGCCTGGCCCGGCACGCCATGGGGGATGTGAAGGCCGCCGAATCGATCCTCGAGCGCCTGAAGAACTTCGTGCGTGTCGGCACGCGCTCGGTGACGCTCGTCGGGACGGTGAACGATCGTCTCTGGTACGGCGGCGAGGTCCAGGCAAAGGCGCTGCTGCTCATGCTGTACGCCCGGATCAGGCCCGAATCCCAGCTCGTGCTGGGCCTCGCGAGCGATCTGCTCGAGTCGAACAGGACCGGCTATTGGGAGAACACGAGCAATGCAGGCTGGGTCCTGCAGGCATTCGCGGAGATCGTCGAGCGCGGGGGAGAGCGGGAGGCGGACTTCACCGCCCGGGTCGCGCTCGGATCAGCCGAGATCGTCCGCCGGCGGTTCCGGGGCGCGAGCGCGGCGCCGGCCGCCGTGCACGTGGCAGCCGAGAAGCTCATCGACATCGCGGCAAAGGAGAAGGGCGAGGCGGGGCCGGGCGGCGACCAGCTCCCGCTCACCTTCAGCCTGGAAGGGAAAGGGAACCTGTACTACACGGCCCTGTTCCGCTCCTGCAGCGCGGCGGCCGGGGTCGAGCCTCGCGACGAAGGCATCGGGGTAGTCGCGGAGATTCTCGATGAACGGGGGAAACCCGCCGAGGGGACCGACCTGAAGCTGGGGAAGGTGTACCGCATGCGCCTGGTGCTCTCCTCCTCGCGCGACAGGGCGTTCCTCGCGGTCCGCGCTCCGATCCCGTCGGGAGCGGAGCCGATCGACGGCTCGCTCGCAACATCGCAGGTGGTGCGCCCCGCCTCGACGGGCGAGGACGGTTTCGACGAGTACTCCTGGGGCCCGACCACGCAGGTGTACGACAACGAGGTGAGGTTCTTCTTCGACGCCTTCGACAGGGGCAGGCGCGAGGTGAGCTTCCTGTTCCGCACCACGACTCCAGGGCTCTTCCCCACGCCGCCCGTGCAGGCGGAGCTGATGTACAAGGGAGAGGTCTTCGGCAGAACGTCGGGTGCCGTGTACAGGATCGCGCGGTAGGCGGATAGATGGGCATGAGGGGGAGAGTGGATGGCCGAGGTCACTGACAAAGAGGTGTTTGACTACCACGCCGGAGGAAGGCCGGGAAAGATCGAGGTCATCTCGACCAAGCCCCTGAAAAACCAGCGCGATCTGTCTCTCGCCTACACGCCGGGAGTGGCGAAGGTCGTGGAGGAGATCGCGCGCAGGCCTGATGCGGCCTTCGAGTACACCGCGCGCGGGAACCTCGTGGCGGTTGTCAGCAACGGCAGCGCGATTCTCGGGCTGGGCGACCGCGGGCCCCTCGCCTCGAAGCCGGTCATGGAAGGCAAGGGGGTGCTGTTCAAGGCCTTTGCCGACATCGACGTGTTCGACATCGAGATCGACGCTCAGGACGTGGAGCAGATCGTCGCTGCCGTGCGCGCCATTGCCCCGACCTTCGGCGGCATCAACCTCGAGGACATCAAGGCGCCGGAATGCTTCGAGGTGGAGCGCAGGCTGAAGGAAGAGCTGGACATCCCCGTGTTCCACGACGACCAGCATGGAACGGCGATCATCTCGGGCGCCGCGCTGCTCAACGCGCTGGAGCTGAGCGGGAAGAGCATCGCCGAGGTCAAGGTCGTGGTCTGCGGCGCGGGCGCCGCGGCGATCGCCAGCGCGGAACTCTACGTCATGATGGGGGTGCGGCGCGAGAGCATCCGCTTGGTGGACACGAAGGGAGTGATCTACAGGGGCAGGCGCGAGAACATGAACGCGTACAAGGAGCGCTTCGCAGCGGACACCGGCGAGCGGACCCTCGCCGAGGCGCTGCGGGGGGCCGACGTCTTCCTCGGCCTCTCGGCAAGGGACCAGCTCTCACCCGCCATGCTCGCGAGCATGGCCGAGAGGCCCGTGGTGTTCGCCTGCGCGAATCCGGATCCGGAAATCCCCTACGAGCTGGCCAAGCGGACACGGCCCGACGCCCTGGTGGGAACGGGCCGCAGCGACTGCCCCAACCAGATCAACAACCTGCTGGGCTTCCCCTTCATCTTCCGCGGCGCGCTGGATGTGCGGGCGCGCGCGGTCAACGACGCGATGAAGCTCGCCGCCGCCCGCGCGCTCGCTGCCCTCGCCCATGAAGAGGTGCCACAGTGCGTCCTGGAGGCGTACGGCGTGCGGGAACTCGCCTTCGGCGACGGATATCTCATCCCCAAGCCGCTGGACCCCCGGATCCTTTTCTGGGAGGCGCCTGCCGTGGCCGAAGCGGCGATGAAGAGCGGCGTCGCGCGCCTGTCGGTGGACCTCGCGACCTACCCGGCGGCGCTCGCCTGTCGGAGGAAGCACTGCGCGCGGATGTGCCGGTTCGTGGACTCCCGCTACCCCTCGGGAGCGTGAGGGGGGAGCTGTCCCGCGGAAGGATCCTGTCGGTCCTCCGCTTTCGGCGACTCGAGCTTCGACACCTCCAGCACCCGGGAGCCGATCTGCGCCCCCCCGATGAAGAAGCACATCGTGTAGGTGCCAGCCTCGACGAAGGAGACGTTCGCGACGGGGATCACGAGCTCCACCACCCGCCTCGGGCTGTCCACCGAGATCTTGCCGCCAGCGGAAAAAATGACCTGCTGGCTCCTGTCGAAGACGAGATTGACCGAGAAGGAGTGGTCGCCGAGAAGGTTCGTGACCGCCGCGTAGATGTACCATGGCGGGAGGACGGCCGGCAGCTGCCGCACGCTGAACTGGGTGAACGTCCCGATGATCCCCTTCTTCTGGTTGTCCTCGGTGATGACCCTGTCGGCGAGCAGCAGGGCGACGAACACGGGCTCGGGCATGTCTGACCTCCTCCATTCGGGGCTCTAACGCGACTGCGGCGCCCCATTATAGCAGGCCTCGCGCGCTCTTGGTATCGAGGCCATGACGGGAGGCTCGCTCGCGGGGCTCGCTCGTATTGACGGCGCCGCATTGCCGCCCCTATACTGTCGCCATGCCGCAGCCACGCAAAAGTCTATTCCCGCTCCTCCTCCCCGCCATTCTCCTCGTTCCCCTGGCAGCCGCGCTCAGCATCCTCCTCGCCTCGACGTGGCACGCGCGCGATGCCCGCGAAACTGCTGCCCGGATGGCGCGCGCGGACGTCGCCCTGGTGGGGCGCGAGATCGAGACGGCGATCCGCGCGAGACTGGCCGCAGCGGAGCTCCTCAGCCGCTCGCCCGCGATCCGGCAGTGGATGGAGGTCGGAGGCCCGCTCACCGAGCAGGCGAGCGGCGAACTTGCCGGCGCCCTCGGCGCTTTCCCCGGGGCCTCCGTGCTCGCGGCGAGCGCGCGCGACGGCGTTCTGTACAGGGACGGCGCCGCCGCGGGTGCGCTCTCGCGCGACGATTCCGTGGATTCCTGGTATTTCGCGGCTCTCGAGGGATCGAGCGGCACAGTGCTCGCAGGGGCGCAAACAGCGGCCGTTCGGGCGGCGGTCGTCCAGGCGAGTGCTGCTCTGCGGGAAGGCGAGAGCGCAATCGGGGCGGTCGCCGTCGAGACTCCCCTGTCGCTCATCGCAGCGGAGGCGTCCCGCGCGGCTCCGGGCAGCCCGATCGTTGTCCTTACCGACCAGGTCGGAGCGATCCTCCATGTTGCCGGCGCGGCGGCGTCGGGGGCGCGCACCATCTCCGACATCTTTCCCCGCATCGAGCGCAAGATCTTCATCGCCGCCATGGAGTCCCCCCCGCAAGCGCGCGAAACGCGCCTGTTCGACGATCGCTCGGGCGGCCGTCCGCTCGTCATCGCCGCCGCGCGCCTCGCGGCGCCCGACTGGCGGCTTTTCGTTTCCGAGACCGTCGGCGAGACGTTCCCGCCGTTGCGCGCGGCGCTCCTCGCCGTCGCCGGCCTCGCCTCGCTCGCCCTCATCCTGGTCTGGACGGGACTGCTCGCGGCGCGGAGAAGGCGGGAGAGAGCTGCGACCGAGCAGTGCCTCGCCACCGAGGCGAGAGAGGCGAGGGCCATGTTCGAGGAGGCCGCGCGCCGCTCCCGCGAGGCGCGCGCTGCGGTGGACCGCATCTCGGAGGGCTCTCGCGGCATCGCCAGGGAGAGCGAGGGGGCTGTGCGCGCAACAGGCGAGCTCGCGCCTCTCGTCGCGCGCAGCGCCGCCGCTCTTGCCGAGCGCGCAGCGCTCCTCGCCCAGGCGATCGGCGTTGTTGGGCAGTCGGCGAGCGGAGCGGAGCGCGCCGAGGTCGCCGTGGGTGCGATCGCCACGGCGGCATCCCGCGCGGAGGAGGCGCTCGGCCCTGCCGTCGACGCCGCGGCTGCCGTCGGCCGGGCCGCAGGGCGCATCAAGGGCAGGATCGGGGCGATCGGCGGGCTGGCCGAGCGCGCACGGCTTCTGTCGCTGAATGTATCTGTGGACGCCGCGCGCGGCGAGGAGAGGGGCCGGAAGCTCGCGCGGAGCGTCGAGGAGATCCAGGCGCTCGCGGGTCAGGCGGCCGAGAGCGCGCGTTCGCTCGCCTCCGAGATCGCGGCAGCGGCGGAGAGCGCCGAGTCCGCGCGCGAATGCGCCGAGAGAGGCGGCCAGGAAATGCGCCTCGTGTCGGAGAGCGCGGCGCAGGCCGCCGCGTCACTCGCGGGCATCCGGGACTTGGCTCGGGACATTCGACAGGAAACAGGGGGCGCTTCGCTCGAATCGCTGCCGGGAGCTGCCGCAGCCTTTTCGCTCGCCGAGGATGCCTCCCTCTCAGACAGGGCCAGGTCGATCCTGGAAGGGCTCTCGCGAATCGGCGGGCGGATCGCCGCGCTCTCTCGCGAGATCGATGGAGCGGCGGCAGAGGCGGCGGAAGGCTGCGCGCGGGCCGCCCAGTCTGCGGAAAGCCGGACAACCGCCGAGTAGGAGGAACCCGAGATGGAGCTGAGGAAAGCGATCGCCGAGCGCCGGGCCTACCGGTCCCTGGAGAGCGTCGAGATTGCCGAAGCGATGATCCGCGAGGTCATGGATGACGTGCGGCTTGCCCCCTCCTGCTTCAACAATCAGTCCTGGCGGTTCGTATTCGTCTTCGAGAGCGCCGCCCTTGCCGCGATGAAGGCCGCCTTGAACAAGGGCAACGCGTGGGCGCAGGAAGCATCGATGATCGTCGCCGTGGCGAGCCGCAAGGATCTCGACTGCGTGATCCCGGCCAAGGACTATCAGGAGCGGGAGTACTTCCTGTTCGACGCGGGCATGGCCGCGGCGTACCTGATCCTGCGGCTGACCGAGCAGGGCCTCGTCGCCCATCCCATCGCAGGATATAGCGAGCAAAAGGCCAAGCAGGCCATCGGCATGCCGGATGACATGAAGCTGATCACCCTCGTCATCGTGGGCAGGAAGACCGAGGGGATCTCGGCGGCGTTGTCGGACTCGCAGAAGATCTCCGAGCTCACGCGCCCCCCGCGCAAGCCCTTCGAGGAAGTCGCCTTTTTGAACGCGTACGCTCAGCGGGAAGGGCTTTCTTGACGCCGGCCATTGGCGGTGGTAGAGTCTCGCCATGGGAAGCATACTGATCCGAAAAGTTCCAAGCCCCGTTCACCAGGATTTCAAGAAGCTGTGCCAGCGAAGGGAGATCAGCATGGAGAAGCTGATCATCCGCCTGATCGAGAGGGAAGTCTCGAAGGAATCGAAACGGCAGAAGTAGGGCCTCCGCCCTGAAGTCCCCCCCGCCCGCCGCTTCTCTCGCCGCCTCTACTGCCGCCCCGCTCCGCGACGCAGCCGCCGGCCGTTCCGCGCTCCGCCCGCGCTGTGACCCGCGTGCGCCTGCTCGTCGAGCCTCACGTGTATATCTCCCGCGATCTCCGCGTCGACGGCGAACTGCGAATACCCCACCTGGAAGGTGAAAGAAGGCGATCGGCCGATCAAGGTGATGTGCGACCCGGGCAGGACTCCCATGGCCAGGAGCTTCGCCACCCGTCGAGGGTCGGTGGAGTGCACGTAGGCGATCGTGCCCGACAGGCCCGGCGTGAGCTGGTCCAGGGGCGCGACGATCGTCTCCACAGCTCGGCGTGCCTCGGCGCAGCAGGGGCCGGGAGGTATGGGCTTTCCGTGCGGGCAGACCTTGGGATGGCCGAGGAGGGTGCAGATCTTCTCGTCGATCCCTCGGTGGAGCATATGCTCGAACCGGCAGGCCGATTCCTCCGACAGCTCCCCCTTGACGTTCAGCACATCGATGAAGAGCCTCTCGGCCAGCCGGTGTCGCCGCACGGTGTTCGCGGCCTCCTCGCGGCCCCGCTCCGCCAGGGTGTAGCGCCCGGCCTCCCCGCGCACAAGGCCGATCGCCTCCAGTTCGTCGAGGGTCTCCCCCACCCCGCTCTCGCCCAGCTCGGAGGGGGCGCACGATTCCTGCCCCTTTTCAACGGTGCGGATCCAGAGGCGCTCGAGGATCTCCTCGAGCCCTTCTGCCAATATCTCAGGGACGTTCATGCGAGGGCTCCTGCAAGGGCGAGGATGGCGTTGAGCGCGAAACCGACGAGAAACGCGAAGGGAAAGACGAAACCGACGATCCCGAGAGCCGCCCTCCATCCCCGCTCTCTCACCATGACTGCGAGCTGCGCGACGCAGGGAATGAACAGCGTGAGGGTGACGGCGGCGACCGTGAGCTGCCGCGGCGACAGCAGCCCCGATCGGGCAAGATCGAACAGGCCCGCCGCCCCGTAGTCGCGGCGGAAGAACCCGAGGAGGAACGCAGCGCTCGCTTCGGCGGGCAGGCCGATCCACCGCATGAGCGGCCCCATGGCCGAGACGAGCATCTGGAACAGGCCGGTGATCTTGCCCAGCCAGATGGCGACGCTCACGACGAGGAACACGGGGATGATCTCCAGCAGGTACCAGCGCATCCGCGCGGCGGTCTTCGCGAGCACGTTGGAGGGACGGGGGAGCCGCAGCGGCGGCAGCTCAATGAAGAAGCTCGGCTTTTCCCCGGGCAGCAGCCGAGCGGAAAGCGCCCCCACGGCGAAGAAGACGGCCGCGATGCACAGCGCCCAGGCCGCCAGGGCGAGGGGAAAGGCGGAGAGCAGCGCGAGAATGAGGCCGAGCTGCGCCGAGCACGGGATGGCGAGGGCGAGCAGGAGCGTGGCGATGAGCCTCTCCCGCCGCGTCTCGAGAGTGCGGGCCACGAGGGTCGCCATAGTGTCGCAGCCGAACCCGAGGACCATCGGGATCACCGCCCTTCCGTTCAGGCCGATCCTCTTGAAAAGGCCGTCAACGAGCAGGGCAAGCCGGGGCAGGAACCCGCTGTCCTCCAGCAGGGAGAAGGCGAGGAAGAAGGTCGCGACGATGGGCAGGATGATGGCCACCGCGTAGCGCAGACCGAGGGTGAAGATGCCGTACTCGCCGACGAACAGGTCGGCCGCGATCGGCCAGGGCAGCAGGCGGTGCACCAGCCCCGTGATGAACGGGTTGACCCAGCGGCCGAACACGGCGCCCTCGAGCAGGTCGACGAGAAACCCGGCGCCGAACCGACCGACGAACAAGTACAGCCCGACGTAGAGCGCGAGCAGGAGCAGGGGGATGCCAGTGAGGGGACGGATCATGAACCTGCTGAGCGCCTCGCGGAAACGGGGCTGCCGGCCGGCCGAGTCATCGAAGCACAGGGCGGCAAGCTCGCGCCCTCGAGCCTGCCTCTGTCTAGCGATGGCAGCCGGCGGCGAGAAGCAGGAGCCGCTCAGGTCGCGCAGGACATCCCTCATGCGAGTGGATGCCTCGTCGCCGGCGGCCTCGCTTCCGGAAGTCTCGTCGCCGGAAGCCGTGTGGGTCTCCTGCAGCACAAGCAGGCCGCGGCAGCGTTTCGAGACCCCATCGCTGTCCCTCAAGAGAGGATCGAGGGCTGAGAGCGCGGCCTCGATGGGCCGGTCGTAAAGCAGGGGAGGAATCGCGGGCCGCCCTGCAGTGCCCTCGGCCGCCCGTCCGATCGCGGCCCGCAGCTCGCCAATGCCGCGCCCCAGCGCACCCGAGGTCTTGACCACGGGAATGCCCAGCGCCCGCTCGAGCGCCTCGCCGTCCACGAGAAGCCCCGCCTTTTCCGCCTCGTCGATGATGTTGAGGTCAAGCACCACCGGCAGCCTCGACTCGATGAGCTGCAGGGTCAGCCCGAGCATCCGTTCGAGATTCCGCGTGTCCACGACATGCACGACCACGTCGGGGAGCCCCGTGAGCAGGAGGTCGCGGGTCACCCGCTCCTCGTCGGTGATAGTGGCCAGCGAGTAGATGCCCGGGGTGTCGATCACCTCCAGCACCTTCCCCTCCAGCCTGACGTAGCCGCGGGCCACTTCCACCGTGGTGCCGGGGTAGTTGGAGACGGTGGCGTACGCTCCGGTGAGCCTGTTGAAGATCACGCTCTTGCCCACGTTCGGGCTGCCGACGAGGGCGACCTTCACCGCTCCTCTCCCCGGCGCCTGCGCCTACAGGCGGCGCAGTAGCCGTACAGCTCCATGCGGTGGCTCACGGTGTCGAAGCCATGCTCCCCCGCGGCCTTCTCCTGCAGCGATTCGATCTCGGGCACGTCGAACTCCACGACCTTCCCGCAGCCGAGGCACACAAGGTGATCGTGATGGGCGGCGCCGCCCCCCTCGTAGCGCCTCCACCCGTCGCCGAAGTCCCGCTCGGCGACGAGCCCCCGCGACTTGAAAAGCCCGAGGGTGCGGTAGACCGTCGCAAGGCCGATGCGGGGATCCGTGGACCGGGCTCGCGCGTGGAGCTCCTCGGCGGCCATGTGCCCCGCTTGAGAGAGGAGGATCCAGGCAAGGAGGCGTCGCTGGCGCGTGGCGGTGATGCCCCTGTCGCGTAGGGCCCTGTCGATCTCGGCTGTGGTGAACGGAGCGTGCGTGAGATGCCCCGTCATTTGAGAATGACTCTCATTATTGAGCAAGATTATCCCGATCGCCGGACAGCGTCAAGGGTGGGGGTCAGGTGCGAAGGGCGAACGCAGAGACTCTGGCCCCCTCTGGAGGGGGAGAAGATGAGGCGATTTGATCTTTATGAGGGGTGTGCGGCGCCGGCGGATGCCGCGGCGCCAGGAGGGAAAATGCGGGCCCTCTCGCGCTATGTCGCGGGGACGAGCGCCTCGGCTTCCTTCTGCATCTTCCCGTGGCCGATGGAGGCCTTGCAGGTCTTGCAGACCTTGATCGTCTTTTCCTTCACGGTGACTTCCCAGACCACCTTCACCGCCGTCCTCTTGCAGACCGGGCAGACGTCCCGCCCCTGCCGCACGAGGCTCTTCAATCCCTTCCCGCGATGGCCTTTTGCCATTGTTCCTCCTGTTGGACCAGAGAAGCGATAATATAGACGGCGCTGGCTCGAGTCAAGTCAGCCGCGCGAAGCGTTGCGTGCACCGAGGAACATCCCCCGCGCGATCCCGCAGACGAACAACTGCCACGGGTGGTAGAAGACGATGGGGAGAACGGCGATGCCCAGCACCTCGGGCTGCCCGGCGAGGTAGGCGGTGATCAGGGGGATTCCCATGGCCATCGTCTTCTGCGACCCCGCAAAGACCGCCGTAATCACATCCTCGCGCCGCAGCCCCACGAGACGCGCCCCGGCGTACGCGAGGGCGATGATCAGGGGCGCCGAGACCGCGAGATACAGGAAGACGGGCGCCATGCCGGAGAGGATCGTGCCCAGTCCGGGGGTGGATGCCGCCGAAGCGGCGGCAAGGTAGATGATGAGGAGGATCAGCAGGTTGCTGATGGCGCCCAGAGGCCCTGCGCGCCGCGACGCCCACGCGCGCAAGGGGATGCGCCCGAGCTGCCCGATCACCAGGGGGAGAAGCATCCGCAGCCCGATCCCCGCAAGGATGCTCGCAAGCTCGGCTTCCGGCAGGCCGCGGCCGCCCTGGCGGATCAGGATCGAAAGCAACAGCGGGGAGAGAAACACCCCAAGGATGTTCGACAGCGCGGAGTGGAACACCGCGGCCGCGGCGTTCCCCCCCGTGGCCTGGGTGAACACGATGCAGCTCGAGATGGTTGTCGGCAGGCAGGCCAGCGCGTAGATCCCCACGAGGAAGGCCGGGTCGACGGCGCGAGCGAAGATCCGCGTCGTGAGGAAGAAGTACAGCGGGTTGGCGAGGAAGATGAAGCCCAGCACGAAGGCGTGCAGACGAATGCCCCGCAGGTCGCGCAGGATCGTCTCGGAGGGGAGAGTGAGGCCGACAAGGAGGAAAAGGATGATCGTGACCGCGTTGGTGATCCGAGAGCCGCCGTTCAGGGCGCTGCCTCCCGGCGCGAAGAAGGCCAGAGTGATCATCGCGAGTATGCCGAAGGTGAACCAGTTGCGTTTCAGGAATGAAGGCAACATGAGCGCGCGGATCCTACATGCCCACGCGCGAATGGAACCCTGCCACCCCCCGATTGCCCGGCCTCACCCTGTACAGGGCGCCCGCCCCGGGACCGTTCTCCTTCTTGTTGTCACCGCCCGCCGTGGTGACATATAGGTCCCTGAGGTCTTCGCCGCCGAAGGCGATGCCGACCACGAGCGCGGCGGGAAAGTACACCCTCTGCTCCTCCTTGCCGGCGGGCGAGAAGCGCATAACGCAGCTTCCGCCCTGGACAGCGGCCCAGACGAAGCCCTTCGCATCCACCGCCACTCCGCGCGGAACTCCGAGCGATTCGGGGAAGGTGACGAAAACCTGGGGGTTCGAGAGCGCGCCTGCCGACTGGTCGTACTCGAAAAGCGAGATCGCCCGCCGGTGGTGGCCCACGCAGTACAGACCCCTGCCATCGGGGGTGAAGGTCGCGCCGCCCAGGGAGGAGATCCCCTCGAACAGCTTCACGACCGTCCCGTCCGAATCCAGCCGGTAGCAGCTCCCCGAGTGCCCGCCTGCAGGCAGGGCCTGCCCCCCGGACGCCGTGGGGCCAGTGGGCACAGCCGCGAATACCACGCGTCCGACAGGATCCGCGACAACCCCTCCGATTCGGAAGCCCTCCCTGCCAGTGAGCGACTCGGTCACCGTCAGGATCCCCGTCTCCCGCCAGACCTTCACGGCGCCGTTCTCCATGACGAGAAGGACGCTGCCGTCGGCCTGGACCGCGAGCCCTCCAATGCTCCCTCCCTGGTAGATCTGCTCGTGCGTTCCCGAACCGGGGTTGTGGCGAAAAAGCCGTCCCCGAGGAGCATCGACCCAGTACAGGCGCTTCTCCTCGGGATGCCAGAGAGGGGAGCTGGCGACGAGGCAGGAATAGTCGGCGACGATCGCGGGCGTCGTTGAGGGTTTGCGCACGTTCATGGCAGAAGGAGTCTGTGTCGGAGATTCGGCATTGGTCAAGTGCGCGGCGTCGGCGGCGCGGCTGCCGGCGCGGCCGCGAGATTCATCTTGCCAACTGTCAGAAAATCGTGCTACAACGTGATCTTGGACAGCACAGCAAGTTTCCAGGAAGGGAGCGTCCCGCCGCGGATCCACGTCGGCCACTTCCTGGCAATTGTCTTCGCCACCATGTCGACGTACCTCCTCGCCTACCCCCTGACCGCCCTCCTCGTGCTTTTGGGCTGTCTCGCGGCGCTGGTCGGGCTGGCAGCCCTGCTGCCCCTGGAGATCGCCTTCTGGGGACGGCTGGTATTCTGGCTGAACGGGCGGAGGCTGCGAGTCGCCGGGCGCGAGCGCATCGGCCGCAGCGGGCGATACGTTGTGGTCGCCAACCACTCCAGCATGTTCGACATCCCCGCCCTTCTTGCCCTCATGCCCGGGCTGGCCATGATCGGGCGGGAGAAGCTGCTGCGGATTCCCATCTTCGGCTTCCTGCTGCGCGCGATCGGCTACATCCCGATCGACACCGAGAACCTCCTCAAGGCGGGCAGGTCCATGCACGCGGCGGTCGAAGCGGCGCGCGGGGGGACATCGATCGGAATGTTCCCCGAGGGCACGCGAACGGCGACCGGCCGGGTCCAGCGGCTGAAGAAGGGATTCATCAGCATTCTGAGGAAAAGCGGCCACGACCTCCTGCCCATCACGATCCGCGGGACCTTCGCTCTGAAGCCCAAGCACAGATTCACGATGTGGCCGAGGGAGCGCATCCAGCTCATCGTGCACGAACCGCTGCCGAGCGCCGAGCTCGCCCGGCTCACCGACGATGAGATCGCCGAAAAAGTGCGCACGATTCTCGATGGAAAGGGAGCGAACGTTCATGAAGCGCACTGAGGGATGGGCTTTCATCGTGAACCCGATCGCGGGAAACGGCTTCGGGGCCACTTGCGTCGAGACGGTGAAACAGATGATGGAGCGCTACGGCGCCGAAGGGGAGGTCGCCCTCACTGAAGCCAAAGGCCACGCGACGACGCTCGCCGCCTCCTTTGCCGACAGGGGGTTCCGCAACATCGTCGGCGTGGGCGGCGACGGCACGCTGAGTGAAATGGCGCAGCCGCTCATCGGCAAGCGGGGGGTCGCCTTCGGGGCCGTGGCGGCCGGCACGGGGAACGACTTCATCCATATCCTTGGTTTCCCCGACAGGTTCACCGATGCCGACTGGGCGGCGCTCTTCGAGGAAGTCACCACCCCGATGGACGCGGGGCGCTGCAACGGGAAGTACTTCATCAACGGCATGGGACTGGGCTTCGACGCCCAGGTCGCCTATGCGAACTACCACATGGAAAACGGCGGTGAGGTGCGCAAGGGCAGCAAGTCGAAGTACATGTGGCAGATCGTGAAGACGATTCTCCAGTACCACGAGCGGGACATGCTCCTCACCATCGACGGCCGCACGGAGCAGAGGAAGTGCTTCCTCAACACGATCGCCAACGGCAGGCGGCTTGCCGGCGGGCTTTTCCTTACGCCCCGGGCCGTCGCGGACGACGGCCTGCTCGACATCTGCATCACCGAGCCTCTCTCCATCCCCCAGCGCTTCAAGGAGCTGGTCTCCGTCATGAAGCAGACCCATCTTCAAGATTCAGTGGTCCATTACCACCAGTTCGCGAGCATCGTCGCCGAGTTCACCGAAGAGGTGCCGGCGCATCTCGACGGAGAGCTCATCTTCGGCCGGCGCTTCCAGATCGACGCGGTCCCCGGCGCCCTCCGCGCGATCTACAACCCGAAGGCGGACCACTACTTCCGCCGATGAAGAGGGCATGAGCAGAGCGTTCGTCGACGAGTCCGCCCAGCAGCCGCGCGAGGAAGCTGCGCCAGAGCTCAAGGTCCTCCTGCCCCCCGGCGCGAAGAACTACATGACCCCGAGGGGAGCCGAGCGGCTGCGCGCCGAGCTAGCCGAGCTGCAGCGCGAGCGGCCCCGGCTGATCGCCGCGATCGGGCAGATCGGAGGCTCCGAGCGAGATGTGCGGGCTGAGCAGCGCCGGCGGATGCGCGAGATAGACAGGCGCATCGAGTACCTCTCGCGAATGAGCTCGAACCTCGAGGTGATCGATCCCGCCCAGCAGCGCGGAGACCGCGTGGTCTTCGGCGCCACAATCACCGTGCGGGAGAAGAGCGGCGCCGAGAAAACCTACCAGATCGTCGGCGTCGACGAAGCTGATCCTGAGAACGGGCGCGTGAGCTGGATCTCACCCGTTGCCCGGGCCCTTATCTCCGGCCGGGTCGGGGACACCGTCACCCTGAAGCTGCCGGCAGGCGAGACGAAGCTTGCGATCACCGCGCTGCGCTTCGAGTAGGCGCCCCTACCTCGCGATCTCGAGCTGCCCCGCGATGTGGAAGGGCAGAATCGCGTTCTTCAGCAGGGGAAGAGGGGTGTTCACCGCTGTTCGGCCCTCCAGCACGTAGGACACCGTGCCCCGCTGTGCCAGCGTCTCCGCCACCGTCCGGCCCGCTGACAGGAGGTCAAGCGTAATGGGCAGGTACAGGCTGCCTGTGCCGCGCGCGGCGATCGCGTCGGCCTTGGCCGCCATGCCCGCGGCCCACCGTTTTCCTCCCACCTCGAAGGAGTACTCCATCGCCTCCAGGCCCAGTGAGAAGCTGTTCGGGTTTCGGATCTCCAGGCTCAGCACGAGGCTCGCGGCCGTCGCCATCAGCCGTTCCAGCCTCAACCCCGCGACCCTCACCTGGGGAACGCGGATCACTGGGATGGTCTCCTTCAGCGAGCCGGGAACCCTGACCCTGCCCAGGACCGGCACATCGAAGGAGAACCCGACGGACATCTCGTACGGGGTCTCAGTCGCCTCGGCGAGCCGAGCAAAGGCCGAGAAGAGCCCGTCGTAGCGGAAGGCCACGGGGATGGAAATCGTCGACGAGCCGCGAGCCTCGATCGACACTGCCCTGTCCACCGTGCCGGTCAGAAACTCGACGCCATCGATCGTGAGGCGGTAGTCGAACCCTGCAAGCCTCACCCCGACGGGATTCGGATTGGCGATCGTCGCGTCGACGCGGACCCGCGCCTCGTCGAAGGTGAGAAGCTCAATCTCAGCCCCGC
Organism: uncultured Spirochaetaceae bacterium; assembly: GCA_964353885.1. Lineage (GTDB taxonomy): Bacteria > Spirochaetota > Spirochaetia > SZUA-6 > Fen-1364 > CAVTER01. Next base: position 120,200 of record CAYGXO010000093.1, on the reverse strand, counting down.
TGACCGCAACCTCGGGCCTGCGCGGCACGCCGGAACTGTCGAAGGACCGGCAGCCGACCATGGCGAGCAGCAGCGCGAGGGACATCGCCGGCAGCGCCGCGGGGATCCGAACAGATCTGCGCAAGGGCATCGGCGCCTCCTTCTGGAAAGGTCATGGGTCCGAGCCTCTGATCGCCGGGCCCGGGCTCTATTTCCGCCGCAGCCGCCCGCCGGTCGGACGGCGGCGCCTCGTAGTCTCGCTGCTCAGCCGGCGCACAACCGAATAGGTGATGAGAGCGATCACGAGCATGGCCCCGGCGAATGCGGGGTAGGCGAACCACCACGGAATCCGGGCGGTCATCATGCTGAACTCGGACATCCCCCCCATGCCGGCGAAGAAGTTCAGCGGCAGGAACACGACGTTGATGATGGTGAGCCGCTTGATGAGCACGCTGAGGTTGTTGTTCACGATCGAGGCGCGCGCGTCCATAAGGCTTGCAAAGATGTTCGAGAACACCTCGGCCTGCTTCTCGCACTGGCTGTTCTCGATCACGAGGTCGTCGAGATACTCGATGTTCTCCTGGGTGAAGCCGATCCTCGCCGCGTTCGCCTTCAGCTTCTCGATCACCACGCCGTTGGAGTGGACAGCGTTGTGGTAGTAGACCATGCCCTTCTCCAGAGAGAAGAGGTTGATGAGATTGCGGTTCTCCATGGCCCGCACGATCTTCTCCTCCAGCGCGTCCGCGATCCCGGTGATGATTTTCAGGTGCTCGAGGTAGTGCTGGGTCGTTCTGTACAGCAGCTTCAGCATCAGATCCTGCAGCGAGGCGATGCGATGGAAGTGCTTCCCCTCCAGGGATTGGAGGTCCTCCTGCGCCACGATCACGAGCCTGTCCTTGAACAGGAACAAGCCCATCGAGGAGACCTTGAACACGTACTGGTCGGCCGCGGAATAGTTGCGCGGCCGGTTGATGATGACCGCCATGTGTTCTGGCTCGAACTCCAGGCGCGAGAGCTCGTCGGGGTCCAGGGCGGACGCGAGGGTGTGCTCGTCCAGCTTCAGCTCGTTGACGAGGTGCTTCTTCTCGGCCTCGTCGGGATTCAGGTACAGCTGGACATCGCATTGCTCCTCGTTGCCGTCGCAGAACTTCCCCTCGTGGATGCGGTAGGTCTTCAGCATAGGACGTCACCTCCCAGGATCTTGAGATCTTCCTCGCATTCCTCATGCTCATGGCGGAACTGGCGCGTGTACAACTCGTAGTAGTGGCCGCGCGCCCGGATCAGCTCGGCGTGCGCCCCCATCTCGGCAATCCTGCCTCCCTCGATCACGACGATCCTGTCCGCCCGCCTGATCGTTGACAGCCGGTGAGCGATGACGAAGCTCGTTCGCCCCTCGATGAGGGTTTCCATCCCCTTCTGTATCAGATTCTCGGTCAGCGTGTCCACGGAGCTCGTCGCCTCGTCCATGATGAAAATTTCGGGCCGGGACAGGATGGCGCGCGCGAGGCTGATGAGCTGCTTCTGGCCGACCGAGAGCCTATTGCCGCCCTCCCCCACCTCGGCCGCATATCCCTTGTCCAGCCTCTCGATGAAATCGGCTGCCCCCGCAAGCCTGGCAGCCTCCTCGATCTCGGCCTCCGCGGCCTCGAGCCTCCCGTAGCGGATGTTCTCGCGCACGGTGCCCGAGAACAGGTGCGGGGTCTGCAGGACCATGCCGATGCGGGACTGGATCGCCTCCAGAGGAAGGTCGAGGTAGTTCCTGCCCGCGATCCGTATCTCGCCTCCCGTCGGCTCGTAGAACCGGCAGAGCAGATTCACGATCGTGGACTTGCCTCCGCCAGTGGGACCGACGAGGGCGACAGTCTCGCCTCGGGCAACCCTCAGGGAGAAGCCCGAAAGGACCTGAGAGCCCTCTGTGTAGTGGAAGTCCACCCCCGCGAACTCGATGTCGCCCGCGATCAGGTCGGGCTCGCCCCGCAGCGCGAGGGCGGCGGGCCTGTCGACGATGCCAGGCACGGCATCGATGAGCGAGAAGGTGCGCTCGGCCGAGGCGATGGACTGCTGCATGTCAGCATACACCCGTGCGAGGTCCTGCACGGGCCACAGCATGAAGGTGATGTAGCCGAGAAAGGCCTGGATCGCACCCACGCTGATCGCGCCCTTCCAGGCCTGCAGGCCGCCGTTCAGAACGATCGCGCCGATGGCCGCCGCCGTGAGGATCTGCACGATGGGCAGGAACAAGGCGGAGAGCCACGCGGCGCGGAAGCCCGCGGCGCGCATGTCCCCGGTGAGCCGGGAGAACTCCCCGAGGTTCTGCTCCTCCCGGCAGAGCGCCTTCACGACGCGCACGCCGCTGATCGTCTCGTTGTACGCCGCGGTGATCTTCGAGTTGAGCCTCCTCACCTTGCGGAACTCGCCGACGATCCTGTTCTTGAACACGACGGCCACGGCGACGAGCAGCGGGATGACGGCGAAGATGAGGGCGGCCAGGCGCGCGTTGATCAGGAACATGAATACCGTCGAGGAGACGATGCTGGAGAGCGCCCAGCAGACGTCGAGCATGCCCCAGGTGATGAGCCCCGAGATGCGGCCCGAGTCCGAGGTGACGCGGGCCATGATCCAGCCCACGGGGGTCCTGTCGAAGTACGAGAAGGACAGGCCCTGCAGGTGATCGAACATCTTCTTGCGCAGGTCGTACTGCACCCGCTCCCCGAGCACGCCTGCGACGAAGATCATGCCGAATACGCACACGGCCTGGCCGAGCATGAGCCCGCCGTACAGCAGCGCGATGGAGAGGAGGCGGGAGGGGTCGCGCGCGGCGATGGCCTCGTCGATGATCCTCTTGTTGAGGAACGTGAGCAGGGAGTCCACGACGGCGACAGCCGAGATGAAAACCAGGAAGGTGAGCACGCGCGGCCAGTAGCGCTTCGCCTCCCCGAGCATCCGCAGCAGGGTCTTCCCGTTGAACCGCGTGGTGAACTCTTCTTCGTCGTGCCGCGGGTCAGACACGGCTCGCCTCCCCCGCGATCTCCGACTCAAGCTCCGACTCAAGCTCCGACTCGATGCGGGTCTGCAGGTCGAAGATCCGGCGGTACATCCCGCCCTTGGCGAGGAGCGTCGCATGGGTGCCCCTCTCCACGATGCGGCCGGCATCGAACACGAGGATCAGGTCGGCCTTCATGAGGCTCTGGACCCGATGCGCGATAACGAAGGAGGTGCGGCCCTCCATGAGCTTCTCCAGGGCCCCGCGGATGGCCGCCTCGGTCTCGGTGTCCACCGAGGAGGTGGAGTCGTCGAGGATCAGAATGGCGGGGTCCTTGAGGATCGTGCGGGCGATCGCGACCCGCTGCTTCTGGCCCCCCGAGAGCGTGACGCCCTTCTCGCCCACCATGGTCTCGTAACCTTTCGGGAACGAGAGGATGACGTCATGGATCGCCGCCGCACGGGCGGCCTCCTCGACACGCTCACGCGGCACCTCTCCGCGCACCCCATAGGTGATGTTCTCGAGGATGGTCCGCGAGAAGAGAAAGGGCTCCTGCTCCACGATGCCGATGCGACCGCGCAGGGCATGGCGCGAGTACTCGCGCAGCTCCCGGCCGTCGAGCGTGATGCTCCCCGCCGTGTAGTCGTAGAACCTCGGCACGAGATTCACGAGGCTCGTCTTGCCAGAGCCCGTTGAGCCGAGAAGCGCGATGGACTGCCCGGGGGCGCAGTGGAAGCTGATGCCCTGGAGGATCGGCTTCGCCGCGTCGTACCCGAAGGCGACGTCCCTGAAATGCAGCTCCCCCCGCACCTCGCCGTCGGCCGGGACCACCCCTTCGGCGAGCGGCTCCTGAGCTTCGCGCAGGATCGCCATGAGCCTCTGGTAGGAGACGAGGCCGCTGGAGATGTCCACGATCAGCCGGCCGAGGAAGCGGATGGGCCAAATGATCTGGAGGATCATGCCGACAGAGGCCATGTAGGTCCCAACAGTGATGTCGCCCGCGATCGCGAGCAGGGCGCCGTACGCGAAGCCTCCCAGCATTTGGAGGCCGCAGAGCACGTCGGTGGCAGGCCAGAAGAAGGCGTTCCAGAAAAGCAGGCGCCGACCGCGACGGAACTTCTCGCGATTCGCCTTATCGAAGCGCTCGATCTCGAAGGCCTGCCGGGCGAACGCCTTCACCACGCGCACGCCGGTCAGGTTCTCCTGCAGCGTCGTGGAGAGGACCGCCTCCTGCTCCTGGTAGCTCTCGTAGCGCTTGGAGATCAGCTTGAAGAAGACGACGGAGATTGCGAGCACGAAGGGGATGACGACAACCGAGGCAAGGGCGAGCTTGACGCTCAGCAGCGCGAGCGCCCCGAAGTTGACGCCGAACAGAAGCACCACCCTGCCGAACCCGATTGCCTGCTCGGAGTAGAACTTCCGCACCGCGTCCATGTCGGAGGTGGCCCTCTCGATCAGGTCCCCCGTGGGCGCCTTGTCGAGGTACGGAAAGGGGAGCTTCTGGATCTGATCGTAGAACGCATCGCGCAGCCGACGGATTGTCCACTCGGCCGCCCGGGCGGCCAGGCGCCCGCTGAGAAAGGAGAACGCGCCCTGGAAGGCTGCCAGCCCGACGAAGCCCGACGCCGCCAACAGAAGAAGCCCCAGCGACCGCTGCGGAAGCACGGCGTCGATGAACACGCGTAGGAGGAGGTAGGTGCCGGTCTGCGAGCATGCGGCGATCCCCGTGCTGATGCCGGCCGCGGCATAGGACAGCCGGTGGCCGCTCATCAGCTTCAGAAGCCCGAGAAGGCGGTTCTTCGAGATCGCGGAGCGCGGATCGAATTGTCTCATCTTGAAGCGGGAGGTCGGGTCCCTCTAGTTGCAACACCCGCTGGAGCGCGGCCCTGCACCCCCGTCTCCGCCGCACCCGCATGTCGGCTCGGTCCCCCGCAGGGCGCCCGCGATGATTGCCGAGGCGCAGCCCACCCCGCTCTTGACCCGGATCGCCCCGTCTCGGCAGTTCGCCTCGCATGCCCCGCACTCCATGCAGAGGTCGCGGTCCGTCAGACGCGCCCTGTTGCCCTCGGGTGAGGGCCCGCTCATCTCGAAGACGCCATGCGGACAGACCTCCACGCACCTGCCGCAGCCGGTGCACTTCAGGGGATCGTAGACGAGGGTGACGGTGTTCGCGAGGTACTTCATAGAAGGCTCCATTGCCTCAGCTTCCACAGCACGAGGCCCGCGGCTGCCAGCGCCAGCGCGGCGATGAAAAAGGGAAGGGAATAGCGGATCTCTTTCCGCACGCCCGAGGGGCTCGTGAAGGTCGTCGAGCCTGTGAAGTTCAGCATCATGAATGCGCTCGCGGCGGGGAAGAAGAGCCAGCAGGCAGCAAGGAGGAACGGGTCCATTCCCGCGGCGAGCCGCGCGCCGTGGAGCAGCGCACCGTTCACGGCAGCGCCGAGGATCCACCCCTTGGCGGAGAAGGAGCGGACGGGGATGAAGGGCAGCAGAAGAGGGGCGAGGAAGGCGCCGGCGAGCACCGAGCCGAGCCCGAGCAGGAATAGCGGCCACCCCCCTGACCACGCCTCGCCGAAGATGACCCCGCGCGGGCCGACTCCGGCGAGCAGGAACGCGGCCAGGACGAAAGCGGGGTAGCGCATGAGCGACTGGCCGAGCTCCATGGGAGCGAGGATGAGCCTGTCTCGAAGCGAAAAGCGCACCCGGCGCATGGCGGGGGTCGTCTTGAAGCCAGCGGCGGCGTATGCGGGGATGTCCTTCGCGTCGACAGGGCCGAACCTGACGCGGAATCCCGCCTGCTTCTCGACAACGTGCGCCCGCACCCCGGGGGCCCCGAGCTGGGGCAGGACGATGAATCTGTGCCGGACCACCTCGTCCAGGCGCGATTTCTGGATCCTCTCGACCAGCTCCTCTGTGCCGAAAGTGCCCTTGCCCGCGGCGCACCACACATTGATCGCCTTCGTGTCGAGGACGAGGATCCAGCAGGCGGCGCCCTTGAGCGCGCGGCGCAGGATATCGAAGCTGAGCTTGTAGTTGGCGGATGCGTAGACTGGCGAGTCCATGTCGGGGATCCCCAGAGCGTACAGCCCGGGTTCCACACTATAGCGCATGCGGAAGTTGCCTACTCTGGCGCGCACCGCTCCCCACGAGTCCCTGGCAGACCATTCCGATGAGACAGGGGTGAACCGCGGCGCGCCGACGAGCGAGATCGCCATGGCTCAGAAAGTAGCGACGCGGCGGGAGGGTGTCAACACGGCCCTCCTTGACTTTCCCGCCGAACGACTGTTGTGTGAAGCTCATGGAAGCAAGCAGCCGCCCCGTCATCCTGCTCACCGAGCAGCTCAAGGAGGAGGAGATCGCCGAGGTTCGGGCGATCGCTCCGGAGGCGCGCCTGCTGAGCGGGGCTGACCTGGAGGCTGACCAGTCCCTCGTGGGCCAGGTCGAGGTCTGCTACTCCGAGCTGCCCGCCGAGGCGTGGCCGATGGCAGGCTCGCTCCGTTGGCTTCACCTCAAATTGGCGGGGGTCGAGTCCGTGCTCCGCATCCCGGAAGCGAGGAACCATCCCGCTGTCATCACCAACACGCACATCCATGCCGGCGCGGTCGCCGAGCACCTCTGGGGCATGTGCCTCGCGCTCACGCGCAACATCAACAGGGCCGTGCTGCGGCAGCGGGAGCGCGCCTGGGACAAGAAGGGGGTTCTACCGGGGATCTCCACGCTCGCGGGAAAGACGGCCTGCATCGTGGGCCTCGGGTCGATCGGGCGCCGCTGCGCGGAGATCGCGAAGGCGTTCGGCATGCACGTGATCGGCATCCGCCGGCGCCCCGGCTCTGTCGAGGGCGGCGATCCGGGCGGGTCGACTGCCGCCGATGAGATCGTCGGCCCCGCCGACCGGCGATCGGCCTTCGCTCGATCCCGGCTGATCATGACGATCCTCCCCGATGCCCCTGGAACGCGGCATTTCATCGGCCGCGAGGAGATGGCCTGCATGCGGGGCGCATACCTGCTGAATGCGGGCAGGGGCGGCTGCATCGACACCGATGCCCTTGTCGAAGCGCTGGGCAACGGCAGCGTCCGCGCGGCAGGGCTCGACGTGACCGACCCCGAGCCGCTGCCGCCCGACCACCCCCTCTGGGGCATGCCGAATGTCATCATCACGCCCCACTATGCGGGCGATCATCCCGGCTATGACAGGGAGGCTTTCCGCGCGTTCGTCGACAACCTGAGGCGGTACATCCGCGGCGAGCCTCTGCGCAGCGTCGTGGACAGGGAGGCGGGATACTAGCGCTTCCCGCGGGGGCGAGCGCGCGGTACCCTCGACACATGAGCGCGGACAGCCACAGGATCCTGATCGGCACGAGCGGATACTCCTACGACGACTGGGTGGGACCCGTGTATCCCGAGGGCACACCGAAGGGAGAATTCCTTTCACTGTACGCGAAGCAATTCCCCGTCGTGGAGCTGAACTTCTCATACTACCAGCAGCCCACGGCAAGGGCGCTCGAGAGGATGGTCGAGTCGACGCCGGACAGCTTTCTCTTCACGCTGAAAGCCCATAAGAGCATGACTCACGAGATCGGCGACACATGGGAGAAGGACATCGCCATCTTCCGCGAAGGGATCAGGCCGTTGATCGACGCCGGACGGCTTGCAGCCATACTCCTGCAGTTTCCCTACAGTTTCGCCTACACGCCGCAGTCGCGGAAACGCTTGGGCGTCCTGTGCAGCAAGCTCGAGGGGTTCCCGCTGGCCGTGGAGTTTCGAAAAAGCGACTGGCTGAGCGAGCATGTGTTCGACGGCCTGCGCGAGCGGGGGGTCGCGCTGGTGAGCGTCGATGAGCCCAACCTCCCGCGCCTGCTGCGGCCGACTTCGACCGTGACCGCGGACTTCTCCTACGTCCGGTTCCACGGGAGGAACGCGGCCGATTGGTGGACGGGCGACAACGCGAGCCGATACGACTACCTCTACAAGGAGGATGAGCTTGCGGAATGGGTCGACAGGATCAGGGCGATCCTCGCCCGCGCGCGCCTGCTCATGATCTTCTTCAACAACCACCGCCGCGGCATGGCCGTGCAGAACGCGATGCAGATGCGGGAGCTGCTCCTGCATGCCGGACTCGCGGGCTGAAACCGGTCCTGCCGGAGATCAGAACCACTTGCTGACGAGCGGGGGCGGAGCGTAGTCCCTGATATAGTCCATCGCCTCGGCAGGGGTGCTCACGAACGGGCATACGGCGCGAAAGTCGGGCTTGGCGAAGCTCTCGCGGTAGTAGCGCTCGAACAGCTCGATCAGGGGATCGTAGAAACCGGAGGTGTTCACCATGACGAGGGGCTTCGCCCAGACACGAAAGGTCAGAAGCGTGATGACCTCGGTGATCTCCTCCAGTGTGCCGAACCCTCCGGGGAGGGCGATGAATGCTTCCGCCAGGTCCTCCATCCGCGTCTTTCGCTCGCGCATGTCCGGGGTGACGATCAGCTCGTCTGCTTCCGTGTAGGCGACGCCGGGCCGGTTCATGAAGCCGGGGATCACCCCGATCACCTTCCCGCCGCTCTCCTGAACACCCCGGGCGACGGCGCCCATGAGCCCCACCCTTCCCCCGCCGTAGACGAGGGTGTGGCCGGCCCTGCCTATGCGTCTGCCCAGCTCCGATGCGGCGGCATGGTAGGCTCCATCGACGGCGTCGCTCGAGGAACAGAACACGCAGATTGTCACCCCCGCCTCCCGCCCCACCCTACCATCGGAGCCGAGCCTGCGCAAGACGAGAGCGGGCTCTGTCCCGGAGGGCTTGACGCTCCGGCCGAGAATATGTATATGTATGCAACAACTGTGGATAAATATCCAATCGGGGGCGCCCGGGCCGCGGGGAGAGCGAGCAGGGCGCGGCGCCTCGCCGCTCTCCGCCGCATCATCGGGCGGACCGCGGTCGACAGCCAGGAGAGGCTCATCGGGCTGCTTCAGAAGGAAGGCTGCGCGGCCACGCAGGCCACCCTCTCGCGCGACCTCGCGTTCCTCGGCATCGCTAAGGTGCCCAAGCCCGAAGGGGGCTACACCTACTCGCTGCCGGGCGGCGGGGCCAGCGGCGACGCGAGCTCCACGCCCGCCGCGTCGCTCGTGCAGGACTTCACGCGGGGGTTCCTCTCGCTGGGTTTCAGCGGGAGCTTCGGTCTGATCAAGACACACCCCGGGCACGCTGCAAGCGTGGCCTCCGCCCTCGATGCGCTGCGCATCGATGCGGTCCTCGGAACGGTGGCGGGCGACGATACGATCCTCGTGGTTCCCCGCGACGGGTTGACCCGGGCGGGCATGCTGAAGGCCCTTCGGGCCCGGCTGCCGGGGCTGTAGAAGGAGGAGACATGAAAGCGGCTGTTCTGGGCGCAACGGGGTACACGGGACTCATCCTGCTCAGGCTCCTCGCCGACCACCCCGACGTGCGCGAGATCCTCGCCGTCTCCTCCTCCCAGCCCGGCGAGCTCGTGCGCGGCGTGGACCCCGGTCTTTCGCCGGCGCTGGAGCACAAGCTTGGCGCCTCGGCCGGGAAGCTGGTCCCGATCGCTGAGGCGGTGAAGGCCGCCGAGGCGCGCAGCCTCGACGTCGTCTTCTCGGGCCTTCCGCACCTGAAATCCGCCGAGGTGTGCGCGCCTTTCTTCGGACGCTGCGTTGTGATCGATCTGTCGGCTGACTTCCGGTTCAGCGACCCGGAAGGGTTCCGCAAGGCCTACGGAGCCCCCGCACCCAGGCCCGAGCTGCTGGCAAAGGCGGCCTTCGGCCTGGCCGAGTGGTACGGCGACCGCATCCGCACCGCGGACATCATCGCCAACCCCGGCTGCTATCCCACCTGCACGCTGCTGCCCCTGCTCCCCCTCGCCCGGGAGGGACTGCTGAAGGGCACCATTGTCGTGAACGCCATTTCTGGGATTTCGGGCGCAGGCAAGAAGGAGCGCGCCGACCTCCTGTACTGCGAGCGCACCGAGAATGCCTGCGCGTACAACCCCGGCACCTCCCACCGGCACGCCTCCGAGATCCACAAGGAGCTTGCGGCAGCCGCCAAGGGGCTCGGCCTCCTGTTCACCCCGCACATGGCGCCCTTGAAGCGGGGAATGTGCGTGACAACGGTCGCGGAGCTTGCGAAGGGCCCCGAGGCCGACGGCCCGCAGAGCATCCGCGGGATCTACGAGAAGTACTATTCCGGCCGGCCCTTCATCAGCCTCACCGACATGCGCATACCCCAGACCCGGGACGTGTGGGGCTCGAACAGGTGCGACATCGGGTGGCGCCTCGAGGGAGACCGGATCATGCTTTTCTCAGCGATCGACAACCTCGTGAAAGGCGCCTCGGGTCAGGCAGTGCAGAACATGAACATCCGCTTCGGCCTGGAGGAGAGCGAGGGACTTCGCGCGGGCGGCGAGCTATGAGGTGCGGCCCGTGACGAACCCGGTCAATCGTTCGGCGGTGAAAACCGTAGTGGTCAAGATCGGCGGCAGGGCCGCGGAGCAGGAGGATGGCCTGCGCTCGATGGGGGATGAGATGTGTTCGCTCCTGAAGGGGAGCAGGTTCCTCCTCGTGCACGGCGGCGGGGCGGAGGTGACCAGGGTATCGAAAAAGCTCGGCATCGATGCGGTCTTTGCAGGTGGAGTGCGCCAGACCTCCCCGGCGGAGATGGACATCGTCGACATGGTGCTCGCGGGCAAGGTCAACAAGCAAATCGTTCGGCTGCTGCGCGCGTGCGGCCTCGATGCCGTGGGCCTGAGCGGCCCTGACGGCGGCATCTTCACGGGCCGGCCTCTTGGCGCGGAAACGCGCACAGCCGAAGTGCACGCGGTCGACGCGCGCCTTCTCGAGCTCCTGCTCGCGAACGGCTTCCTGCCCGTCGTCTCCTCTGTGTCCATGGACGCAACTGGTATTGGCCTAAACATCAACGCGGACTCCGTCGCATTCGCCCTCGCCGCCCGACTGGCCGCATCGGCCCTGCTCTTCCTCTCTGATATCCCCGGCATCCTCCGCGACGGGAGCGTGATCCGCGAGCTCGCAGGCGCGGAAGCCCAGGGCCTCATACAATCGGGGATTGTTTCAGGCGGGATGATTCCCAAAGTGAGCGCGTCGATCGATGCCCTCGCAAAAGGAGTGCAGAACGTGATCATCGGACAGTACGAGGGCGCGGGCTCCCTCGCGGGCCTCCTCGACGGGAAGCTGGGCACACGGATCAGGAAGTGAGGACGCGCGTGGAAAAAAGCAGTGCGATCGTGACCGACCATCCCTTTCCCAAGCAGTACTCGCCCGAGCTTCTCGTGGTGACGCGGGGAAAGGGCGTTTGGCTGGAGGATGCGGCGGGCAGGCGCTACCTCGACTTCGCGGGGGGCATCGCGGTGAACGCGCTGGGCTACGGTAGAACAGACCTCGCGCGGGCGGCCTACAGGCAGATGAAGAGGCTCAGCCACATCTCGAACCTCTTCGCAACCGAGCCCGCGCTCGCGCTGGCCCGCGCCATGATCGTGGCAGGCCCCTTCCCCTTCTCGGCCGTTTTCTTCGCCAACAGCGGCACGGAAGCAAACGAGGCTGCGTTGAAGTATGCGCGCCTCCACGCCCTGCGCACGAAGGGCGCGGGTCACTCCCGGCTTTTGTGCTTCTCCAACGCGTTCCACGGGCGGACCATGGGCGCGCTCTCCTGCACCCCGAACGCAAAGTACCAGGACCCGTTCCTCCCACTCGTGCCCGAAGTGTCTGTTGCGCCGTTCAACGACGCGGCTGTCCTGGAGGCGACGCTCACTGAGGAGTTTGCAGGGGTCATCGTGGAGGTCATCCAGGGCGAGGGAGGGCTCGCCGCCATGACCCCCGAGTTCGCCAGGGCCTTGAACGAGTGCTGCGCCAACCGGGGGGCGATCCTCATCGCCGACGAGGTGCAGACGGGCCTCGCGCGGACGGGCACCTTCTACGCGTCGCAGGGCGTGGGGCTCCGGCCCGACATCATCACCCTCGCGAAGCCTCTTGCGGGAGGCCTGCCCCTCTCCGCTGTCCTGATCCCGAAGAAGATCGACTCCCTCCTGCACGTGGGCGATCACGGCACCACGTTCGGCGGCGGGCCCGTGACCACGGCGGTGGCGCTCAAGGTGTGGGAGATCATCTCGCGGCCGGAGTTCGCGGCTGAGGTAGCAGAGAAAGGCGCGCATCTGCGCGCGGGGCTTCAGAAGATCGCTGAGCGCCGAAAAAGCGTCGGCGAGCTTCGCGGCAGGGGGCTGCTGCAAGGATTCGAATACCTGCCCGCCGCCGCTGGGGCGGCTGCAGCGCCTGGGGCCGATCCCATGAAGGATCTGCTCGCGCGGCTGCAGTCCGCGGGGCTCCTCGCCCTGCGCTCAGGGACGAACGTCCTGCGGCTTGCCCCGCCGCTCATCATCACGAAGAAAGAAATCGACAGGGGAATCGACATCATCGAGGAGGCTTTGGAATGAGCGAAGGAAACGGGCTGAAGGAAACCGCCATCAAGAAGAACGTGAAAAAGATCGTGCTCGCGTACTCGGGGGGTCTGGACACCTCCATCATCATCCCCTGGCTCAAGGAGAACTACCCGGGAGCCGAGGTCGTGGCGGTCTGCACCGACGTCGGTCAGAACGAGGACCTGTCGGGCCTGGAGGCGAAGGCGAAGGCATCGGGCGCCTCGAAGCTGTACCTGATGGACCTGCGCGAGGAGTTCGCTCGGGACTACCTGTTCCCGCTGCTGCGCTCGGGCGCCATCTACGAAGGCAAGTACCTCCTGGGCACATCGATCGCCCGGCCCCTGCAGGCCAAAGCGCAGGTGGAGATCGCGCTGAAAGAAGGAGCCGATGCCGTCTCGCACGGGTGCACGGGCAAGGGGAACGACCAGGTCCGGTTCGAGCTGGCCTACAAGGCCCTCGCGCCCCAGCTCGCCGTGATCGCCCCCTGGCGCATGTGGAACATCCGATCACGTGAGGAAGCCATAGACTACGCGAAGAGCCACGGCATCCCGCTCGGCAACATCTCGAAGAAGAACATCTACTCCCGCGACATGAATGTCTGGCACATGAGCCACGAGGGAGGCGACCTCGAGGACCCGTGGAACAGGCCGCAGGAGCCGCTGTTCCAGCTCTCCAAGTCGCCCAAGGATGCCCCCGACGCCGAGACCGAGGTCACGATCGGCTTCGCAAAGGGCTTCCCCGTGTCCGTGAACGGCAAGGAGATGAAGCCCTTCGAGCTGGTCACGGCCCTCAACACGATAGGCGCCGCGAACGGCATCGGCAGGTCGGACGTTGTCGAGAACAGGCGCGTGGGCATGAAGAGCCACGGCGTCTACGAGACCCCGGGAGGCACGATCCTGCACACGGCCCTGAGGGAGCTGGAGATGCTCACTCTCGATACGGACTGCCTGCATATGAAGCGGTCCATTGCCGAGACCTACGCCGACCTCGTCTACGGCGGCAAGTGGTTCACGCCGCTGCGTGAGGCGCTTGATGCATTCCTCTCGAAAATCATGGAGTTCACGACTGGCAGCGTGCGCCTCGCCCTGTACAAGGGCAATGTGATCATCGCGGGCCGCTCCTCGCCGTACTCGCTGTACCAGAAGGACCTCGCTTCCTTCGGGGCATCGAGCTACGACCACGCGGATGCCACGGGGTTCATCAACCTGTACGGCCTGCAGGCGATGGTCTCGGCTCTTGTGCACGGCAAAAAGAAATAGCAGAGCCTCGAGCGGGAGGGTATCCGCGCAGAGCATTTCGAAGGACGGCAAAACGCGTCTCGGTAATCGTCTCGGTAATCGTCTCGGCGCATTTTTTTCGCAGAAAAAAATGCTTGCGTCCAGTCGGAAAACCGGGTACTATCGGCTTGCTTTGGTCATGCGGGTTTCTGCGTTTCGCCCTGTCTTCTCTTTCACGTCTCTCCCCAAATTCCGTTTCTCGCAAAAGGAGTGTGTATGGCCGTGAATCTGTACATTGGGAATCTGCCCTACAGGATCGATGAAGATTCCCTCCGCCAAATGTTCACCCCCCACGGGACGGTCGAGTCGGCCAAGGTCATCAAGGACAGGCAGACCGGCAGGTCCAAGGGATTCGGCTTCATCGAAATGGGAAGCCAGGCGGAAGCCGACGCCGCGATCAAGGCGCTGAACGAGACCGCGGTGGATGGGCGGAACATCAAGGTGAACCTGGCAAAGCCCAAGGAGCCCCGCAGGGGCGGCTACGAGGACCAGTAGACTACTGCCTCGACAATCCTTTGCCCGAAGCGCCCGCTTCGGGCTTTTTTTTCGCAAGGTCAGTTGACCCGGAGCACGCCCTTCTCGTAGAGGTAATAGCCATTGCCAGTGGTGGCATACGCCAGGGTGATCATCTTCCTGTAGATATCAGTGGGGTCCTTGTCCTCCCGGAGAGCTTCCGCCAGGTTGCGGGTATGCTCGACGAGCTTGTCAAGCAGCAGGGGATCGAGCTTGATCGAGGGTTCAGCACCCTGCATGAGGGCCTGGATCCTGCCATTGAAAGCCGCGAAAAGGGAGCTGAGAACGTGGTGAAGGAAGATTAAGTCCTCCGTGCACTCAAAATTGAGGATTCGGTTCACCGTTCCGTGGAGAGCGCTGAAGTAGAACATCTTCGCGTCGGGCCGGCGTTCTTCGGAGAGCCTCACCAGGACGTGATCGAATTCAGAGAGAAGCTTGCTCTTGTACGGTTCAGGCACCTTCATGTCACATTCCTTTGCCGAGCGTAGGATGCGCTCTCCGCCGTCGAGTGGGTCGCGTACAAGGCAGGAGAAGAGCTTGCGTTTGCCGCATCCGCATCCGCCCGCAGCGGGAAGTCGAGCACCGAACGGTTGTGCTGCGTGCCCCGAGCTTTCATGATGATGGTAAGGTCCGAACTGAGGGCTTTTGCGATCTTTGCCAGCGAAAGGATCGTCATGTTAGTTTTGCCGTCAAAGATCTGGCTGACGTAGGCCTTTGAGACCCGCAGGCGCCTTGCGAAGGCGGTCTGGGAAAGGCCTGATTCCTTCATCTGGCGGTAGATTTCGAGGGAAAGGTCGAAGGCGAGCGATTCGGCCAGGTACTCGGGGGTCTTTGCCATTTCGCGGTTCAGTTCTTCCCACCATGCGACAAGATTCGCCATGCCCTCAGTCCTCCCAAATCCCCTCTGCATGGAATCGGTGCTTCAATCGAAGTGCGCGTGCGTACTCCACGCTCTCCTTGCCCTTCGTCTTGTCAAAACAGGTTGCCAGAAGCACGAGCCTCCGCTTGAAGATGAACGCAGCAATCCGGTGTTTTCCCTTGCGCAACTCGGACAGCATTTCTCCTGATTGTCGCCAAGACTTGAATTGCTTCTCGGTGAGATCACTGACACCGAAATTCGCTATATGCTCGAGAAGATACATGAAACCGGCGGCAAGACCTCGCACTTAAGGATTTCGACGCCCCTCCTCGAAGAAGTCCTTGACCTCCGACTCTCCATCGATCGTCAGGAAATAGACGCGACTCACCTTCCCTTCAATAGCATGTTTAGCGCTTATCATTTCGGCTGTCAAGAAAAAGTTAACTTATATCTTAACTTGTCATTCGGAATCACCCTTGATAATCCCCAACCAGCACACGAGGCGGATCTCCTCCTTGTAAATCGGTGGAAGGGGTACGGGCAGCACAAATGGCTCGATCCCGCTCTATTCGGTCTCCTCAACTAAAGGACCAGCCTTTTGGCCAGCCTGCTTGAACTCCCGGGTCCAGGCCGCACGAAGGATGTTCTCGTCGCGGCGCATCCAGGGGGACTCCACGATCTCGATGCACCGCTCGACCCGCCCCCGCCTTCTGGAGAGACCTGCTCAGGATGTTCTGCGGTATCTCGCCAAGGGTCTGCGCGCGCGGCTGCCGAGATTCCGAACGAGGTCCCACACCAGCACCACGAGCAGGAGTCCGATCAGGGTCCTCGGGAACCAGTCCCCGAATCTCGTGTACACGGTGAAACGGGTGGGCTTGTAGACCGGCACCTCGACCGTCCGTGATGTCCTCTCGAACAGAGGCAGCTTCGAGAGCACCCTGCCCCAGGGATCGACGACGGCCGACACCCCGCCATTGGCCGAGCGAACGAGCACGCACCTGTTCTCGACTGCTCGCAGCCTGGCAACGGAGAAGTGCTGGATCTCTGCCGACCAGGTCTTCGACCAGGAATCGTTTGTGATATTCACCAGCATGTCGGCGCCCCGCAGGATGAACCCCCTGCACAGGTCGGTGAAGGCGTCTTCGAAGCAAATCGGCACCCCGAACGCGAGCGATCCCCCGGCTCGGAGCGGGACGCTGAAGATCGTGTACCTGTCTCCCAGGGTCCAGGGCAACTGGATGCCGACCACATTCTCGAAGAACCTTCGAACAGGCTCATATTCGAAGAAGGGGATGCTCTCGGCGAATGGGACGGGGTGCATCTTTCCGTAGGTGTCGAGGATCTTGCCCTCGGCTGACATGAGCGCTGCCGCGTTCATGAACTGTTTCTTCTGATAGTTCTTGACCCCGACCGCGCCGAACAGCACCGGCACCCCGAGGCTCCGCGCGAACGGCACCATGGCCTTCTCGGCCTGCCTCTTGTTGAACCAATCAGCTCTCGCCACCCAGACATCCGGCACCGAGCTCTCGCTCCACACTGCGAGGTCGGGAAGACGATCCGCCTCCCGCGCTGCCTGCAGCGTCAACTCCTGATTGATGCGGGTGCTGTCGGACCGGGCCTTCCCCTCTTCCCAGGGATCGATGTTCTGCTGGACAAGCAGGAGCCGGGCGGAGCCTGTCACCGGGATCGGCATGGCCAGCCGCGCGAAGCCGTAGGCGAGACAGCCCGCGACAAGGACGAGCCCGAAAGTCGCCTGGCGGAGAAGCAGCGGCCGGGCTTTGCTCCACTCGCGGGAAGTCCCTCCCAAACCGAGCGCTGCCTCGGCGATCATCGCGTTCACGAGGGCGACGATGAACGAGAGTCCCCAAACCCCTGTGATGTCGACGAACTGCGCCAGCGGGAGGATGTCTCCAAGCGGATATGCGACAAGGCCCCACGGGTAGCCGAAAAAACCGATCGACTTGAAGTACTCGTAGCCGACCCACGCGGCAGCAAGGAGGAAAGGGCGGAGCCGCGACTCTATCCTGCTGAATCCCCGCATGAAGGGGAACAGCAGGGCGTTGTAGCCAATATAGCCCAGGACTGTCCCTCCCATGGTCCAAATGGAGTAGCCCTGGAAGAACATGAGCCAGAAGTTGGCGAGGGCAGTCGATACGCCTCCGAAGACCACCCCGAGGAGAGATGCGAAGCCGAAGGAGGGCGCGTGACAGACGGCATAGAACACGGGCGCAATCGCCACCAGTCCAAGGATGGAGTTTCCCCAGTAGAAGGTCTCGTCGGCCTGCACGCCAAAGACCCCGACCAGCCAGCCGAAATACTCGCTGGGCAGGGCGAGCGGAAGAAGCACGCCGGAGAGCAGGGCGAGGACGAGAAGGAGGCCTTTCGAAGGCCGCCGAGCTGCGGTGCCTGTCATGACTGTTGCGATTGCCTTCATCACACCCGCACGGTAGTGAATCCGTGCGCTCTCGGCAAGTGCCGGCCCCTCCCCTACGCCCAGCTCGCGCACTTTTCTACGGGCGAAGCCTGGCAACGTATCGCAGCGGGAGTGTTGCAGCATCGCGCAGACTCGGACCCGTTGCGCCACGCGAGAATCTGCCTTGACACTGCCCTGCCCGGGTGCTAATTTATATCCACAAAATCGGGCTGTAGCGCAGTTGGTTTAGCGTACTTGCTTGGGGTGCAAGGGGTCGGCGGTTCAAATCCGCCCAGCCCGATTTTTCTTTTCTTCCTCATCCGATCGCCCTCTACATACCTTTCGCCTTCTATCATACCCACTCGATAGGTGGGCCTGAAAACCAGGGAAATAGGATCATCTGGCGAACGGGAGCTGGCTTGTCGGCCGGCGAGCGCCATGGTACATTACTGGGGATGAACACGCATGTCCGCGCGGAAGGTGAGTTCCTTCTCCGGCTTCACGTCGAAAGACTCCCTGAAGGCAAGTACCTCGCGACAACTGAAGCTCTGCCGGATCTTCTTGCTCAGGGCGACACTCTGGACGAAGCCATCGAAATCGCCAGAGATGTTGCGCGCAAATTGCTCGAATCGTACTGTGAGCACGGTGATCCGATTCCCTCATCGCTCAAGCCAGCCTCAGACAGCCTTGAAGTAGATACGGCTTTCGCCCTGTAGGATGGGGCGTCTCGCGGGATTCGGCTATAGTGAGATCGCTCACCGGCTCCGCATGTTTGGATTTGAAGTAGACAGGCGTGCCAGGGGCAGCCACGAAATCTGGTACAACGCTCTCACACACAAGAGGACCGTGGTGCCACACCATGGCGGGGACATGCCGGAGGGGACACTCCATGCGATTCTGAAACGGGCCGGCATTTCCGCAAACGAATTCCTGGATGCCAAGTAGTCGTCCCCAGCCAACGCAGCGCCCATTCGCATGGATTCGCCGAGAGAACGAGCCGGCCTGGCGAAATGACAGGCCAATCTCAACCCACGCAAGTAGTGCTGCTCCCTGCAGTATGCCACCAGCTGCCCTTCCAGGCGGAATCTGATCGAACGCCGGTTCTCCAATACTGTGACCAAGTGCGGCGGTCAAATCCTTTCCAACCCTCCCGCCTTCGCCTTTGCGAGCGGTCAGTTTTCCCGTGGTAATGGGGGAGTGAGATTCCGGTGTCGCCGAGAAGGGCATTTCGGGGGCGCTTGACGGCGCCGCCGCCACCCACGTGACCGGCATCAATTCTCCCGACGGTGTTCAACGAAGGGGCGCGAACGCGGCTGTACTTCCAGGCCAACGACGGGGTCTTGGAATTGTAGGACGGAGGGTGCCCGATGAAGAAGGTCATCTGGAGCTTCGGCTCGAACGACCTCTGCTTCGAGGTGGAGGACCGGCTCTCGCGTTTCGGGACAGGGCTCGACGCTGCCGTGGGAGCATGGATGGAAGGATCCAACCCCATGCTTGAGCCAGCATGACGTGACTAAGACCTGAGCCAGATGCATCTGCCGATCCGGCTGCGGACGAGCACGAACGCGCCCTGCACGATGTCCGACGCGCACGAGCTCTCGCTCCCCTTTACGGCCGCGCTCAACGGTCCTATCATGTCCGCGCGAGGGACGAACCTGGACGCACCGCCCTTCTTCGGCAGGATGCCTCACATAAAAGTCATCCACCTCTCGGTCCTGGCTGCGACCTACGGCCTGGCCCTGGCTTTCTACTCGACCATCTCCCCCGGGCCGGACACGCACCCCTACTTCTCGGCGACGTACTTCGGCTGCATCGCGGCATCGGCGGTCCTGAGCGTCCTCGCGCTGCTCCCCCGCCCCGGCATGTGGCTCTACGCCATCCTGGCGCTGAGGGTCTACCTCCTTGTCGTCCTCGGCTACAGCATCGAGGCGTTCCTTTCGGCCCGGCTGGTCCTCGGCATCGGGTTGATGACGGAGATCGGCGTCCTCGTCGACTCCCCTTGGGCGCCGGTCACCGCCGGCCTCGCCATCGCGGCCCTGGCCATCTCCCAGGCCGTGCCGTTCGTCCTCGGTTCGAGCGCGCTCGTCGAGGTGCCGCCCCGCCCGACCCTCGACCAGCTCGTCACGTACTGCTTCGTCCTCGCGGCCTTCGCCATGGCGGCTGCCCTCCTCGCGCGCATGGCGGCGCGGCGGAAGGAACAGGCCGAGTTGATCCGCATCCAGGAGGGGAACCTCGCCACGCTCGCGGAGCTCAACCTGAACCTCCAGGGCTACGCGAGGACCGTCGACGAGGAGTCCTCGGAGCGGGAGCGCAACCGCATCAGCCGGGAGATCCACGACAGGACGCCTTCCCGCCTCTTCTGTCAATTCTGCTGACCAGACACCGACAATGGTGAGCCAAGAGCTGCAAGCCTCGTGACTTTTCGCAGGTCGGGGATGTCCGCGGCAATCTCCGGATGCGACTTGAGGATGGAGCTGAGCAGGCTGAGGGCCCGCGTGTCGGCGGGACAGAGCTCCGCCGCCTTGAGATACGATCGGGCTGCATCGGAATACCGACCGAGACCCTCAAGAGCAACGCCGAGGTTTTTGTGTGCATTGTGCCGATCCGGATCCAAGGAGATCGCCCTTTGGCAGTAGCCCAAGGCCTCGTCATGCTGCCCAAGGCGGTTCAAACAGTAGCCGAGATTGTTGTGCAGGAAGTACCAGGTTTCATCGCTGCCGGGCTGCATGCGGAATGCGCGGCGGTACCAGTCGATAGCCCCAGGGATATCCTCCTGATTCTCCTTGATCTGACCGATTGACAGAAGACACAAGCTCTTAATTGCATCGGAATCGCTTATCCCGATGATTCTCTCGAAGTACGCCTGCGCCCCAGCGGGCTTTTTCTTCGAGACACAATCTATGGCCAATTCGTGCATCAGCTCGATGATCTTCTTCGGAGTCTGCAGATGTTTCTCGGCCGCTTCGTACATCCGCGGCACATCGTCGATGGGGATGAACTCGCCATCGGGCATGATGAAGCCGTCAAGGTGTGAATCGTCCATATCCAGATAGTACGGTATATTTCGTTTTTCTGCTTCAATAGTTTGGGGGGCCTCGATCGTCAGAGCGTGAGGTTCCGTTCATCTCGTCTCCTCTATCAGGAGTTGACACCCATCCTCTTCCGACCTATTCTGGGTTTGCAGAGGGAGGCCGTCATTGGGACGGTGCTGGCCTGGGGTACAAGGGTCGGCGGTTCAAATCCGCTCCATCCTATTTTCTATTTCCTGCAGAGAGTGATGAAGCTATTCCACAAGCCCCAAATGGGATTCTTCCTCCACATCGTGGAGGTCGCATATGCTCTCCTTGTGTTGGCATGGTTCACCGTTCCACTGTTCGCCAGCGCACGGGGAGCGCTCGTCCCGCCTCTCCTTCCTCTCGCGTTCCTCGGTAAAGGCGGCAGCGAGACCTTCAGTTTCCTCCTCGTCACATGCGTCGTCTATCCCATCCCCATTCTGTGCCTCTTCAAGATCGCGGCCGCGCTTCTGGAATCGAAGGCGCCTTCCATCGCAGACCCGACCCGCATTGTGCCGATCATCCTCGACATCCTGATTTCTGCGCTTGTCCTGGCGACCCTCGTGATCCACCTCGTGTCCTTCGCCGGCAGCGCCAGGTACTTCCAGGAGCTCTCATGGCTGTCATGGGCCGCCTTTGTCCTGTCGATCCTCCTCAACACATTCTCCCTCACCTTTCTCATCGTCACCCTGAACCGCCGCGATGCGGCATACCAGGAGTACCTCGAGTTCGCGAAAAAGACGGCGGGCCCAGGGAAGGGAGTGCTCGCGGCGCTTCGCCGGCCGGGCATCCAGAAGCGCCTGAACCTCGCCTTCCTCCCGTTCACCTTCGCGATCATCATCATACCGGCGATCGTTCTGATGAGAGATTTCAATCGCACGATCCTCGCCTCGGCCATCGCGGACGGGAAAGCCCTTGCCGAGCGAACCGCGAACGCGATCAGGATGATCGCGGCTGATCCCCTCTCCATCAGGGATTATCTCGCTGCCGCGGGAAGGAAGAACGGGGATTCTGAGGTTCCCTTCCTCGCCGTCACGTTCTATCGCAGGGAAGGGAGGACTGACTCCTTCGAGGCAGAAGCGAGCACTCTCGCGCAGCGAATCGGGCGGCGGGCCCAGAAAAGGGCCCCTGCTCTCGCCGAGACCTCATACCGACTGGCGCTCGGCGCGGGCTCGTATGAGTTTGTCTCGCCGGTGGCGATGTCCGGCATCACGCTGGGCTATGTGAGCGTCGAGTACTCGCGAGAGGTTCTCGACGAGCCCTCATTCCGGATCAGTGTGAAGGTCCTGCTCATCGCCGCGATCTCCCTCTATACGGCGATCTTCCTCACGTACCTGCTGGGAAGGAACATCGTGTTCCCGATCCTGTTCCTGCGCATGAGCATGAACTCGATCTCCCACACGCTGGCCGGCATGATCAAGGGCAAGACGCGGATCACACCAGGGCTCCTGCAGTACAAGGACCGAGTCCGCACGCGCGACGAGATCAAGATGCTGTCGAATGAGGTCCGAGGCATGACAGCCGTGGTCCGGGGAATCATCCCCTACATCTCCTCGTCGACTCTCAAGCACTCCGAGCGAGAGACGCCAAGGACGGAGAGGAAGAATCTCACCCTCCTGTTCTCGGACATCCGCGACTTCACCTCCCTCTGCGAGGGACAGAGTCCGGACAGGATCGTGGAGATGTTGAACCGCTACCTGGACATCCAGGCCGGCATCATCCTTTCCCACGGGGGAGACATCGACAAGTTCGTCGGCGACGAGATCATGGCGATGTTCAAGGGGCCCGCAAAGGAGCTCAGCGCCTGCCGGGCGAGCATCGAGATCCGCGCCGCGATGGCAGCGGAGAAGGAACTTGCCGAGCTTGCACGGCGCGACATCGTCTCGGTCGGGATCGGGATCAACAGCGGTCCGGTCGTCTTCGGAAGCGTCGGCGCCAGGGACAGGATGGACTTCACGTGCATCGGCGACGCGGTGAACCTCGCGGCCCGGCTGGAGGGCGCCAACAAAAACTACGGCACCAAGACCCTCATCACCGAGGCTGTGCACGAGAAGGTGAAGGCCGCCTACCTGTGTCGGGAGATCGACCTGCTCACCGTCAAGGGCAAGCGCCAGCCCGTCCGCATCTTCGAGCTGATGCAGGAGCTCGGCAAGGCCTCCGACAAGATCCATGAGATCTGCCGGGTATTCGAGGAAGGCCTGGCGTCGTACCGCAGGCAGAGGTGGGCCGGGGCGGAGAAGTCATTCTCGTTCCTGAAGGAGAAGTTCCAGGACGCGCCGAGCGAGGTCTTCCTGCGGCGGATCGCCCTGTTCAAGCTCGACCACCCGCCTCGAGACTGGGACGGCGTCTTCAACCTGATGGTGAAGTAGGAGCGCAGAACCCGATTCCCGGCAAGCACGAGGAAAAATGCGCAGTCAGCTTCTCTTGATGGTCACTACTGTCGCTGAGCTGCAGACCATCATACCTTACGAATGTATTGACGTTTTGTATTGACAGGAATAAACTCAAACTTGGACTTCGAGTGGGATCCGCTGAAAAACGCCAAAAACAAGCGCAGGCACGGCGTGAGCTTCACCGAAGCAACAGAGGCTTTCTTCGACAATCGTCGCATTCTCTTGTACGACGAGAAACATAGCACGGCCGCCGAGAGACGGTATTTCCTGCTCGGGAAAGTGGCCGGCAAGGTGCTGACGGTGCGTTGCACGATTCGGGGAGGTTCTATCAGAATATTCGGTGCAGGGTACTGGAGGAAAGGAAAAGAGCTATATGAGCAAGCGCATTCCCAGGAATGACGGATACAGGAGATCACCGCGCGATGTGGCGGAAGCCCTCGAGTCTGCGATCCGTGTGGCCGATTTCCTGCCCGATCCAGAAAGCCTGAGGCGAGAAAGAAAGAAGCCTGTGACCCTCAGAATCGACCCAGATGTGATTGTATGGTTCAGAAGTACTGGTGCAGGCTACCAGACCCGGATCAACGCCGTGCTCCGTGCCTATATGCTGGCGAAGCGGAAAGGATAGGCGGGAGCTCTCGATGGACTCCTTTGATGATGACTTCTGCGAACTCCACTTTCGACCACGCCAAAGGTGAGCGAATGTCGGAGCGCTTTCTTACGAAAAGCGCATACCTCAACGGGCTTCAGTGTCCCAAACTGCTGTGGCACGCGTACAATCGAAGGGACCAGTTCCCGCCGATCGACAAACGGACCCAGGCCCTGTTCGACCAGGGTCATGAGGTGGGGCTCCTCGCGCAGAAGCTCTATCCTGAGGGCATCATGGTGGAGTGGGAAGCGCCGTCGGTGCAGGCTGATGAAAAAGCCGCCGAGCTGCGCGCTCTTTTTGAGTTGAGGAAGCCCCTGTTCGAGCCGGCGCTCACATTCGCATACTGCTACGCTCGGGCTGACATCCTGGAGCCTTTAGGAAGAGATGCCTGGAACATCGTCGAGGTGAAGAGCGGCGCCTCGGTCAAGGACCCGAACTGGGATGACCTCGCCTTCCAGCGCTGCTACGGGCAGGGCGCCGGCATCCGCATCGATCGCTGCGTTGTGCTTCATATCCAAAGGATGTACGTCCGCCGGGGCGACCTCGAACACGCGAAGCTTCTTATCAAGGAGGACGTCACAGAGGTGGCAAAGGAAAAGTCAAAAGGCATCGAGCAGCGGATTGATGACATGCTTCGGGTGATCGACCTCCCGGCACCTCCGGAAGTCGGCATCGGTCCCCAGTGCAGCGCCCCGTACGAGTGTCCGTTGGTCCCCCTGTGCTGGAAAAAGGTCACGGAGATCGGGAACAACATCTTCACTCTGACCCGCATCGGAGCAAAGGCCTGGCCGCTGTATCGGGATGGCATCCTGAGCAATGACCGAATCCCCCCGACCTTTCACCTGTTAAAGGCCCAGAAAATCCAGCTGCAGACCGAGAGAGACGGCGAGCCTCACATCGACCCCGCCGCGGTCGCCGAGTTCCTCGATGCGCTGGAGTACCCCCTCCACTTTCTGGATTTCGAGACATTCCAGACCGTCATTCCCCTGATCGACGGCACTCAGCCGTATCAGCACATCCCGCTCCAGTTCAGCCTGCATGTCGTGCAGAGCCTCGAAGGGGCGGCCGCGCACACCTCCTGGCTGTGGGACGGGAAAGAAGATCCGAGGAAGGAGATGCTCGAACGACTCAGCCCGGACATCGGGGAAAAGGGCTCGATCGTTTCCTACAACGAGGCCTTCGAGAGATCCCGGCTGGACGAATGCGTCTCCGCGCAACCTGAGTTCAGGTCATGGTGGGAGAAAGCCAGAGAGAGGATCGTTGACCTGCTGGCGCCCTTCCGATCCTTCGCCGTGTACCTTCCCGCCCAGCGGGGCAGCGCCTCGATGAAGCAGGTTCTGCCCGCGCTTTCGGGAAAAAGCTACAAGGACCTCGCCATCCAGGATGGCAGCCAGGCGAGCGAAGAGTTCATGCGCGTGACGTTCGGGAATGCCAGTTCCCAGGAGCGGCGGGAGGTCCGCAGGAACCTCGAGGCCTACTGCGGTCTCGACACGCTGGGCATGCGGGACATCCTGAAAGCCCTCCCGATGGTCACCCGGCCTAGAACTCGAAGCTGACGCGAAGGTCCGCGGTCAGGCCGTTCGCGCCCGAGAAGTACGTGAACTCCTTCCCTGCCCCTCCTCCGGCGTAGCTGATCCCGAAAGTGAAGGGAACAAGCCGGGGGACCTTGATGCTCGTGGACATTCGCAGAAGGTACGATGAGTCGGAGAAGTTCATGAACCCGGCCAGGGTCCCGCTCACTCCGTCGATGAACAGGTGCGTCCGCGTGACGGCGGCATACGCATAGTACTTTCCGAGGTAGAACGGCGTGAACCTGCCAAGCGCAAGCAGGCTCGGATAGGCGGAGGGATCATCGGTGCCCGCGCTGTTGGAGAAAAACTCCCCGGCGATGCTCCAGTAGGAAAGCTCCCCCAGCGTCCGCTGGAAGCCGAGCGAATATGCCGAAGTGAAATCGTAGCTCCCGTAGGGGAAGGCGAATGCCAGCTCACCATAGATGTCGAACCCCAGAAGCCGGCCTGAGAAATCAAAGCCGTACTTGTTCTGGATCGAATTGCCGAAGTAGCCCGTCAGCGCAAGCTCGAAGCCCAGCAGCGTGATGTCCCACCGGGCGCCGAGATTGACCGTGCTCAGAGGGTCGTTCACGACAAGAGACCCTCCCAACCCGGTGGGGGTCACCGTCCCTGCCAGATCTCCAAAGAGGAAGAGATTGCTGATGCCGAGGGGGACGGTCACGCGCACCCCTGGCTTGCCCGTGCGGAGGTCGAAGGCCGAGAGCGGATTCGCCCGCTCGAGGTTGACGAAATCAACGGGCGTCCAGATGAACGAGGGCCCCCATGCCAGAAGCTGATTGCCGACCCGGAAAAAGACGGCCTGCGCGATGTCGAAGCTGAGGTAGAACTCTGAGAGAGCATACGACGCGCTGAGCAGGTCGCCGCGTGCGACGGCTGGGGTCGGGAGGGTGCCGGCAGCCCCCTGGGAAAGGTTCTTGGAGAAGTTGTATGCGAGATACAGCGAACCGTAGTCCGGGACGCTCACCTTGATGAATGCCTTGCCAGAGAAAGAGCCGGCCAGCGTGTACCCTTCAAAAGCTGTGGTGGTCCCTGACGATGCGTCAAAGAGGAAATTGCCGCCGAACTGCGTCTCGAGCGCGGCCTTGCTCTCCGCTTGAGTTCCCTGCTGGACGGTCTGGTCGAATGCGGAGACGTTGAAAGGGTCCGCGGAAGTGTCGACCGAATCCTGCGCGAAGGCGGTGCCGGCGCTCGCCAACGCGAGAACGAGTGAAATGGCGAGGGCAGTCCCGGTGCGTCTCATCTTGATTTCTCCTCGAGGTATGCCTTGGTGAAGGTGTAGTCAGGAATTGCCGTGACCGAGATGTTGTCGTTCGTGATGAACGTCTGCTGCCCCTTTTCGAGATTGTTGACCGCCAGAAGCTTCGTGAAGACGAACTTGCCGCTGCCCAGGGCCTTGTAGTCGATGTAGTAGAAGGTGGCGAGAAGCGTTTCAGAGACGGAGAAGTTTTCCGCCTTCACCGGCAGCCCGTCGCTCTTCCTCACATACCATTTCTGCACGGGGTACGAGACATCGGGGACCTTGGCATCGAGGCGCACGACGTCGCACTCCCACTTCGACACAGTGGCCGTGCCCGCGGATGTCACGAAGTACTGCGCGAGGGTGTTCTGCCGGCCGAACAGGTCCGTGCGGGCGTCCGTGGAGCCGATATTGTCCTTGCGGTTCTTGTAGACGAACTCGCGGGTCGAGGGGATGTAGAAGTACAGGTCGTCGCCCCGGCGCAGGTAGCCTTTTCCCTTCTCGCTGTCGGGGTACTGGAAGATAATCGTGTACATATCGGAGGAGTCCCTGCGGAAGGTCTGGAAGCGCAGCACGCGGTCTGTCTCGCCCGTCTTCTTCTGCACGAGGGTAAAAAGTGTTGACAGGTCCACGCCTTCCACATTCAGCTTCGACTCCCAGCCGTTCACGACCTTGACAGCCGCGGGGTCGTTCTGTGTCGGCGCCGCGAAAGCGGAGGGCACGGACACGGCAGCAGCGAACGCAAGGGGGACGACCATGCACTGGAGAAACCGCTGGAGAAGCCTGTTCATTTGAGTCTCCTAATGATGTTGGCTGTGTGGTTAGAAAACACGGGTCAGCGCCTCCACCGGCCTGATCCTGCCGCCGTAGCGGGCGGGGAAGAACGAGAAAAGCGCCGAGAATCCGGTGATCACCGCCACGATCACGGCGATATCGGAAAAACGTGGCACGAGCACCAGATGGCCGTTGTCGAGGAACAGCGCCACGGCTCCCCCGAAGGGCAGGCGGACGAGGAACGAGAATATCCCGACGACGACCAGGGCCGCTGCCACGCCGATCAGACTGAAAAGCAGCGTGAGAAAGACGTTCTCGATGACGAACAGCGACGTGATTCCGCCGGATCCAATCCCAATGGTCCGCATGGTGCCGATCTCGCGCAGCCTTTCGTTGATGGTCATGCGGAGGTTGATGAAGATGGAGACGGCGATGATGAAGAGCATGATGAGGGCGATGAGCGCTCCTATAGCGTTCACCGCCGCTGTCACGGTCCGCACGAGCCCCACGGCCTCGTCGATGGTCGAGAGGGTGAGCCTGATCCGATCTCTGCCAGACGCGTCCATCTCGTAGCTGGGGGATGCCGACGAGACGGCATTGACCGCGGCGGAGGCATTTGCCGGTTTGGCCGCCTCGAAGCCTTTATCGCTCAGGGCTGAGGAAAGCAGGTCGCGCTTCGCTGCAAGCTGCTTCGGGTCGTCGAAGTACAAGTACAGGCTGGAGGCCGTGTCAACCTCCGCCAGGTCAAGCGTCTGCAGGAACGGGAAGCGGCAGAGCAGGAGGCTCTGGATGAAGAAATTGTCCGTTTCGTACACTCCCTTGATCTTCAGGGTGCCCGTGTTGAACGCCCCGAAGCGCGTGCGCGTTGCGATCACGACCTCGTCCTCCAGGCCAAGCCCGAAGTACGTCGCCACATCCTTCGGCAGCACCACGGCGTTGTCCGCCGACAGGAACGCGTCCCAGCTGCCCGAGAGGAACCGCAGCTGACCCTGGATGCCCGAGTCCGCGCGTGTGTCCACGCCCGTGAACTCCAGCCGTTTGGAAATGCCGTTGTAGTAGAGCGTCGAGCGCACCACGTAACGCGGGATCACCCTGACGCTCTTCCCGAAAACGGCCGATGCTTCAGCCGCGACGTCGGGATAGCGTCGCACGCCCTGGTAGACGCGCCCCGCGGCCGTATAGGAGCCCGAGATCGTGATGTGTCCAGCCGAGGAGCGGACGAGGTTTGTGGTGATGTTCTGCGAGGCGCCCTGGGAGAACGCGAACAGGAGCACCAGGATGAAGGTGACGACGGCGTAGTTGATTCCCAGGGTGAAGGAGCGCTTCTTCTGGCGGAAGACATTTTTCAGCGCGACGGACAGGTAGAATCCCATATGCGCCTCCTATCTGTCGCTCATCGCCGCGAGCGGCGTGATGCGCGTGGCGACCCGGATGGGCAGGATGGTGGCCAGGATCGAGACCGCGATGACCACCACGAGCGCCGTAACGAACGGAGCGGCGCTGAGGACCAGCGGGAGGGCGCCCCCCCCGATGAGGAACTGCGAGACTGTGTCAGGCAGAGGCAACCCCCTGCGGCCGGCAGCGAGTATCAGGGCTAGCCCGACAATGATCCCCGCGAGACTCGACGCCACGTTCAAAATGAGCGTCTCGGAAAGAAAAATGCTTCGGATGAAGCTCCTTTCCCCGCCGAGCGCCCGCATGGTGCCGATCTCACCCGTTCGCTCGATGATGTTGATGATGAGGGTGTTTGCGAAGATGAACGCCACCACGAGGAAGATGAGGGCGGTCGCAAGGTAGATGAATGCCTGCAGAGCGGAGGAGATGCGGGCGAAGAACCCCGACGCCTCGTCCCACCGAGCCGTCTTGACCTCGAAGCCCTGCGCGGCCACACGCGTCCGAACTGCCTCCGCCATGGCATGGTCCTTCAGCCGAACCGCGATCATCGTGTAGCCCGAGACGGCCTCGGACTTCAGCGTCGTCGTGTCGATGGCGGCCGTGGCCGTGTTGGCCAGCGCGAAGATGTCCGCCTCGCTGTTCGCCGCGGCCGCAAGCCCTTTCTCGAGGCTCTCGGGCAGCGAGCCGCGCGCGACCCCGGTGAAGTTGTACACGCCCGAGTACGTGCGGATGTCGATGAAGTTGATGTAATTGAACACGTTGCGGTAGAAGAGAGGCTCGAAGATGCCGCGCACCCTGGTCGGGTACGCGTTCACCCCTCCGCCGTCGCTCAGCCCAAGCACCGTCACGCTCTGGCCGACCGAGAGACGCACGCCGTATTTCTTCTCGTACTGCTCGTTCTGGAAGCTGCTCACGAGGATTCCATCTCCCGATTCGAGGAAATCCCCTTCAACCATTTTTGCGTTCTGGAAGGTCTTGGCGTACGCCGAAGGGTCCACGGCGTAGAAGATGAAGGGCATCTCCACCTTGCCCCCCTTCCCCTCCACCGAGATGATGGAGTAGTTCTGCGCGAAGGGGACAAAGGTCTCCACCTCTGGCTGGGCTGCGAGGAACTGGCCGATCGTGTCCGCGTCCCTGATCACCGGCAGCGGGGTCGCGAAGGCGAAGGGCGAGGGCATCTCGCGGGATTTCGCCGAGTAGACGATGAAGTCGCCCGTGAAGTTGTGGATGATCGAGTTCTGCGAGGCGATCCCCGCCGAGCGGGTGAAGGTCGTCCCGAAGACCAGGAGAAGGGTTCCGAAGGCCACCAGGAGCCCGATCAGCATGGCGCGGCTCTTTCTGCGAAAGAGCGACCGAAGGGCGATCGTAATGCTGATCACGGCGTCACCCCCTCGTCTCGACACCGGTCACGAGGCCGTCGCGGATGTTCACCACCCTGCGCGCGTGCTCCATGATGTGGCTGTCGTGGGTCGAGAAGATGAGCGTGGTCTTTTCCACGTCGTTGATCGTGCGCATGAGGTCGACGATCTTGTGGCCGGTCGCGCTGTCGAGGTTCGCGGTCGGCTCATCGGCAAGGACGATCAGGGGCTGGGTCACCAGGGCACGCGCGATGGCCACCCGCTGGCGCTGGCCGCCGGAGAGCTCATTGGGCTTGTTTTTCAGCCGGTCGGCGAGCTCCACCTCCTCGACGAAGCGCATGACGACCTTCTCCCGTTCCTTCCGCGTCATCGAGCGGCGGAGCAGAAGCGGGAACTCGATGTTCTCGTAGACATTCAGCACCGGGATGAGGTTGAAGGACTGGAATATGAAGCCGATCCTCGTCCTGCGATACCGAGTCAACTCCTTGTCGGAGAGGTGCTCCACCTCGGTTCCGTCGATGAGCACCTTCCCGTCGGTGGGATTGTCGATGCAGCCGATCATGTTGAGGATCGTGCTCTTGCCCGAGCCGGAGGGGCCCGCGATGGCCAGGAACTCGCCCTTCTCTATCGAAAACGACACGCCCCGCAGCGCATCCACACGTGTCTCGCCAAGCATGTAGTGCTTTTTCACGTCGCGCATTTCCACAACACTCATTCTCTCTGCTCCTCAACGAATTCGATTTGCTTACAATGGTCATTCCAAACCTCGCCAAAGTCAAGAATATCTGTCGCTCGGAAGCATGCGGTGAGTGGATTGCCAGGCGGGCGCGAAATTGATTTACTTGAGGCGCCCATGCAGACATCGATCATCCACCGCATCCTCACCTTCTCGACGCGCAGGCCCTGGCTTGTCATCGGGCTGACTCTCGCGACCACCGCGATCTTCGCTGTTTTCGCGACCCGTGTGCGCGTCGACGCGGACTACGGGAACATCCTTCCCAAGGATGCCGAAGTCAACAAGCTCATCAGGGAATACGGCGGCGTGAAGGCCGGCTCCCAGCTCCTGGTCATCGCGATCGAAGGGCCCGAGCTGTACACGCTGCCGACCCTGGAAGCATTCGCCGAGGCGATCGACAGGATCGGGGCCCAGCCGGGCATCACCTCGGTGCTTTCCCCGTTCAACCTGCTGTCCTTCACGCGGGGCGAGGGCGGCAGGCTCCAGGCCGGGCCCATCAGCGCGGGAGGCAGGCCGCCCGCGGACCAGGCGGAGCTGGCCGGCTTTCGGCAGAAGCTGGAGGCGACCCGGCTCGCCCGCAATCTCGTGGTGGCCAAGGACGGATCCCTGCTCGCCGCTTTCTTCCAGGCGGAAAAACGCGACAGCTACGCCGGCCTCATGGCGGAGGTGCGCGCCGCGACAGCGCGCCTCGCCCTTCCGGGGATCACGACGCGCGTGAGCGGCACGATCCCCTTTGGCGAGCGCACGAGCCACTACATCTCGCGCGACCTCGTGAGGCTCGTGCTTCTTGCCGCGCTCATCATCCTCGCCTTCTACTACCTCGGCTTCAGGGCCAAGCGGGCCGTGGCGCTGCCCTTCATCGTCGTGATCTTCGGCACCGTCTGGGCGGTGGGCCTCATGGGAATGCTCGGCTTCTCGCTCACTCTGATCAGCATCGTGGCTCCGCCCCTGATCATGATCTTCGGCAACGAGTACAGCATCTATGTCATGAATGAGTACTTCCGCGTCGCGGGGCGCGGCAGGGAGGGGCGGGCAGCCGAGTCGAGACCTGGGCATGCGGCTGGGGGCAACCAGCCGGGCCAACCGGTGCCCTCGATCGTCACGCACGCGTGGATCGGCGAAGCGATCACGAACACATCGGTGCCCATCCTCATGGCCTTCGTGACGACGATCATCGGCTTCCTCAGCCTCTGCGTCACGGACATCCGCCAAACGCAGGAGTTCGCGATCACGGCGAGCGCGGGGTCCCTCGCCTGCGGCTTCCTCGCGCTGTTCTTCCTCCCGGCCCTGCTCACGCTCCTCCGCGCTCCCCGCGAGGACCGCACCCGCCGGCTCCTGGAGGGGCCCCTGTCGCGGTTCATGGGGGGTGTTGCCTCCCTGGTCAGCCGGAGGCCCGTGCCGATCCTGCTCAGCCTTCCCGTGATCGCCGCGGTGTTCCTCTTCACGCTCCGCCTGCTCGAGTTCAACACCGACCCGGTGACCTACTTCCCGCAGAAGGATCCCTTCATCCAGGACATGTACGCGCTCACCTCCAGGATCGGGGGGTTCGACGAGATCGCGGTGAGCTACGACGCCCCGGACGGGAAGAAGGGATACTTCCTCGATCCTGCTCTGCTACGCGAGGCAGGGGCGGTCGAACGCCTCATCCTCGCGGATCCCGACGCCTGCTACGCGGTCTCGATGCCCTCCCTGCTTTCCGACATCAACCTTGCCCTCACGGGCAGCGAGGAGGTGCCGAACAACCGGGCCGTCGTCGCCCTGTTCTCCCGGCTCGTCGGCTCCGCGGCCGCGGGCGCTTCAGGATCGCTGCTGGGGAACATGGTCAACGCGGATGGAACACGGCTTACCCTCAGCTTCCGCATCTACAACAGCACGACGGGCCACTTCATGGACGAAAGCAGGTTCCGGAAGTTCTTCGCCCAGATGCAAAAGAAGGTGGCCGAGAACCAAGTTGGCGAGGCGAAGCCCGTGATTTGGGGCGAGATCCTGCGCAGCCTCTCCCTCGCCGACTCGCTGCGCCGGTTCCTCCTGATCTCCATGCTGATTTCTATCGCTCTGATCTTCGTGGTCGCCGCCGTCACCTTCCGTTCGCCTGTTTTCGGGCTGTACGCCGTCGCGCCCCTCGGAGTAGGGCTGATGCTCAATTACATCCTCATGGCCCTCAGTCGCACCCCGCTGGACATGACGACGATCATGGTGGCCAACATCACGATCGGTGTTGGAATCGACAGCGCGATCTACCTCGTCATCCAGTACCAGAGGGAGATCCGCCGCCACCCGGGGGACTTTCCGTCGGCGATCGGGCAGACCCTCCGCGTGATGGGTCGGGCGATCATCCTGTCCACCTTCTCGATCGTGACGGCCCTCCTCGTGTTCACCTCGGTCGCCTTCAAGCCCATCGTGTACTTTGGGCTGCTGGTGATCTTCTCGCTCACCGCCACGGCTGCCGGCACCCTCACTGTGCTGCCCGCCCTTCTGAATCTGGACTCCCGCATCCGCGCGAGGCGGGTCCGGGCGAGACAGACCGACGACGGCCCAGATGGACGTCCTAGGCCGGGATGATGTGCGCAGAAGGACCAGGGGCCTCGAGGCCCTTTTCCATTTCGCGGGCAAGGTCAGCTTCGCGAAACGCGAGAAGCGCGCGGCCTGGGACGTGAATGTGCGAGGCGCGAAGAATGTCTTCGAAGCTCCGCGGCGCGTTTCTACCACTGAACCCTGTCCGTCGCGCCGCCGCGCCGCCGGATGCCGTCGAACTCGGCCCTCCTCTCGATGAGCAGCCTCTCGTACTTCCGCTGCTCCCGATCCGCAAGCTCCTTCAGCCGCATGGCCACCTTCTGGTAGGACTCGTAGGTCTCATTCGAACCGAACTCGCTCGCAGGAATCGGAGGCAGGAAGCTCACGAAGTACAATGTGTCGCGGAAGGTGGTGAAGGGGTGCGTGCGGCCATCGACGCCCTTGAAGGAGAGATGGCGCTTCTTATTCTCCTCGACCATCGTGAAGACGGGGTAGATCGATGCTCCCGCGAGGTGGGCGATGCGAACCCCGCCCGTCCGAGGCCGCTCCTCCTTGCCCATCGTCGAGCCTCCCTCGGTCAGCGAATTGATGACGGGGATTCCCGCGCGGATCTTCGCCACGGCCGCCTCGACCGCCCTGCCCGAATCCGATTTCACGAGAGGGATGAAGCCCGCGCCATTGAAGATGCGGCGGATGACGGGAAAGTTGAAGGCGCCCTCGTCCATCACCACGCTGAACCTGCTGGCGGAGATATGCATCAGGGCCACGAGGTCGTAGCTTGTCGAGTGATTGATGACGATGTAGGCCCTCTTCTCCGTCCGATCGCTCGAGAGGTTCTCCCGGCCGTCGATGATGACCCTAGCCTTGTTCTTCATCCAGACCGTCGAGTATGCCGTCAGAATCCGAAAGAAGAGATCTTCGAGCATTTGAGGTCTCCCTGCGCTCTTATTCGTGGCGGTTCCTGATCTCCCGTATCGTGCCGTCCCGGTTGAACTCGAGGGTCATCTTCCCCCAGCGCATCTTTGGATCGATGGCCAGCCAGAACGAAAGGGCGACGACGGCGACCGCGACCGCGCCCAGCAGGCCGAGCGAGACCGCCGTCTCGACAACGAGCAGAAGAAGCCAGACGCCAAAGTAGTGCAGGCGGGTCGCTTGGCCTTGGCGGATGAACCACCGTACGAGGCTGCGCACCGTCGCGTGCACCTCGAAGCTCGGGCTCACGGCAGAGGGAACGAAGAACGCCTTCTGTCGGTGCTCGTTCAGCTTCCCGCAGAGGATCAGGTCGTCATCCTCGGTGCCTCTCCACAGCTTGGCAAGGTTCCACTCGTCGAAGGCCTTCCGCCGGATCGAGAAGCACCCGCCCCAGACGTAGGTGATCAGGCCGAAGGCGAGGAGCATCGGCGAGAAGCCTTCCAGCGCCGTGTAGGTGTGGGCCGCGAGGCCTGGGCCAGGAGGGGTGCTCCCGCGCGCCGCGGTCGTCACGTTCACCGAGGGATTGACGTAGGGGCGCACCATCTCGCGCGCGAAGGTAGGCGATGGGCGCATGTCGGAGTCGCAGATGAGACGGACGTAGATCCACGAGTTCAGGGGCATGAGGATGCCCCAGACGAGGTTGAGAGCACGAGAAACGCGGCCAGAAAAATATCGATCATGGGCACCGTCATAGCAAAAAAAAGCCCGCAGATCAACGGGCGCCTGAAGCGGAAGCGCCGCTCAAGAACGTGCCACCCTCGTGAACCTGCCGCGGTGAGCACGGACGAGACGTGCACGAGGCCCTTGTCACGAGGATCGTCGCGCTGCAGCCTCCCGCCGATTCTGCGCGCGCCTTGTGTATCTGGAGATGAATATATCATTCCCAACGCCGACCATGGCGTGGATGGCGAACGAGTACAGAAACGAGCCCGTCGCGGCGGTGATTGCGCCGAAGATGAGCCCGACGGCGAATGCCCCCCAGATCTCGATATCCGGGTGGCCGAGATGGTACACAGTCGAGAGGAGAGTCTGCACCAGGATCGCAACGATCGTGCCCAGGAGACCCGGGGCGAGCAGCGCGGCGAGCGAGAACTGCAGCGCGCCCCGGAAAGCGAAATCCCAGGCCAGGTAGTACAGCAGGATGTAGGCCGCCTCGTACACGGCGAAGCGCAGAGAAGTGGCCATTGCATCCTTCGAGAAGGGGTACTGCCCCCGAATGACGGGATCCCGGACGCTGTTGACGAGGGTGATCGCCCCAAGGGGGATCACGAGCAGGCACGAGAGCAGTCCAAGCTTCCAGTTGCCGATCCGCAGCCCGAGCGCCGCGGGCGCGAGCCCAGCCGCCCGGCCGGCGAGCAGGAAGGAAACCAGAGGGACGACGAACAAGAGGAGAAAAAAGGAGGCGAAGTACGCCAGAAAGGCCGGGAAATCGCTCGAAAAGCGCCTCGTGAGGTTTCTGTGGTTGAGGAAGGAGGCGAGGAGCGTGAACGAGAGCAGGAGGGTGCCCAGCGCCACCACGTAGGGATTTCGGAGCTGGCGAGCGATCGACAAAATCTGCCCGACGAGCCGTTCCAAAGCGCGCTACCTCCTCACCTTCATCAGCGTCTCGAGATACCCCGCCGCTTTCTCTGCCAGATACCAGTCCACGACCGAGTTGATCTGGCGCTCGGTGTCGTCGTCGGGATGGTAGCCCAGGTCCCTCACGGTCTCGGATATATCGTAGCTCGTGTTGGTGGTGATCAAGTGGACGCGGTAGAAGTTCACCTTCGCCTCGAAGGCGGGCACGACCGAATGCAGGAGCTGCATGAAAAAGGCCACGATGTAGGCGAGGCTTACGGGAGTGTACATGCGCTGGCGCCTTCCCAGCCTCTGCATGAAGATGGTGAATAACTGCCGCCAGGTGGTGTCCGTTCCGTTGGCCACCATGTATGCCTTCCCGTTCTCGCCCTTCATCTGGCAGGCGAGCAGGCAGGCGAGACACAGGTTTTCGACGTAGCAGAATCTGAGGATCCAATTGCCGTGCCCGATGATGACCGGCGCGCCCTTCTCAATCCCGTGGAGAATCAGCATGGACACCGTCCGGTCGTTGGGACCGTACACGCCGGCCGGCCGCAGGATGATGGCGGGAAAACCGTTCTCCCGAAGCTGTTCGCGCAGAAACTCCTCGCTCATCTCCTTGGCCCGAATGTACCAGAAGGACTTCTTCACGCTGCCCGGGTTCGCCTCCGAGATGTTCGCTCCCTTGTACCCGAGCATGAGGTTGGTGGAGATGAAGATGAACCGGCGCGGCACGATCCCCCGTTCGCGGAGGACGCGCACGAGGTTCACTGTCGCCTCGTAGATGTTCCGAAGGGCCGTCCGCTTGGGAGCCTTCTCGGCGGCGACGGATGCGGCGTGGATGACATAGTCGATTCGGTCGGGAAGCTGGATCGACTCGGGGGACGCAAGGTCCCCCCGGACTAGCCGCACCGGCAGGTTTTCCAGGAAATGAAGGTTGGAGCTTTCCCGAACGAGCCCATAGACCTCGTACGATCGCTCCAGGAAGTATTTGCACAGATTCGACCCGATAAAACCGTTGGCACCTGTGATGAGGACACGCTCCATCGCTTCTCCTTCCAGCAGAAATATCGCATCCGCAGCCGAATTGCAAGGCGGGGGAGGGCCGAGTGAGTTGACCCGATCCTTCCCGCCCCGTATCATCAAAGCGGGATCAAGCCCGAATGAGAGCGAACCTCGCGGCCCTCGCGGCCCTCGCAGCCCTTCTTCTCGCGCACCCATGCGAGGCCGACAGCGCGCGGATATACGACGACCCCGCAGCCTGGGCGAATCCCGAGGGAGTGACCGTGAGCGGCGCGGAGCTCTTCCCCGACGCTCCGTTCAAAGGCACATTCCAGAGCCGCTCGTTCTTTTTCACGGGCCGGCTGGACAACGGGATCGTCTTCATTTTCAACCTCTTCCACTGGACCTATTCCGTCTTCAACCAGTGGGGGCTCACCGTCTTGATCACCGATCCCAGCGGGCGCGTGTATAAGTACGAGGGCTCGCTGCCGGAGCGGGCGAAGACCGACCCAGCCGAAGGATTCGTGTTTCACTTCGGCTCCAACCTGTTCGAGGCGACTGCAGAGGGGTGTCGGATCCGTCTCGCCCTCAAAGGCTTCTCCTGCGACCTCGACATCCGCGGCATCCTTCCTCCCTGGAAGCCGGGCGACGGGTGGGTGTTCTACACGGAAAAGGGCGACGAGTACAGCCGCTACGCCTCGCCCGCCCCCTGGGCGGCCGTGAGCGGCAGGATGAACGTCTTCGACGAGACTGTGAGCGCGGCCGGGCAATGCCTCTGGGATACCTGCATCACCGTGCAGCCGCTCACGCGGACCAACTCCCTCATCATGGTCTTTCGGGCATTCGGGCCTCCGCAGAGCGTACAGTCCGAGCGCATGTTCGTAAGCGCGATGGTGTCATTGACGAGCGAGAAGTACGGCCCGCTCCCCATCCCAATGCTGCTGGTGGCCAGGGGCGGAGCGTGGGTTTTCACGACTAAGGATTTCGTCATGGACTCATCCGATTGGACCGTGCACCGCAGTCCGCCCTTCCCCTTCCCCGGCCGCTACACAGTTTCCGCCCGAGACAGAGGATGCGCACTAGAGGGGTCTTTCGAGAGCGTCCGCATGTACCATGCCACGGATGTGTTCGAGAGCCTGCCGCCTTTCATGCGCAGCATCGCCTCGCTGTTCCTCAAGAGGCCGGTCTATTTTCGATTGATCGGGAGCTTCCGCGGGAAGCTGACAACGCAGAACGGCGAGGAGATCGAGCTCGACCTCCCCGCCGCGGGCGAATACGTCATCTTGAAGTGATTCTTCGAAGGTCTCCCTATCTCCCCCACGCGAGCCGGATGCCCGCGACAGGGGTGTAGTACACGGCCGTGGAGAGCGGCTGCCAGGCCAGGATGTCGGCGACGGCCTGCATGCCTCCGTAGCCGATCACTTTCATGCCGGGGAACGGGGAGAATCCGAGCTCCAGATCGAGCTGGCCGAACAGGGCGAATGTGCCGTCAGAAGAGTAGGGCGCCCTGCGCACTCCACCGATCCCTGTCCAAAGGTTCGCGGCGAAGACGAAGGGGCCGGCCTTCAGCTCCTGGCCCGAGATGGCGCCGATGAATCCCCCGTCGAACATGGCCCGCTCATCGGGTGAGTGGACACCGAGCGCGAATCCGCCGCTCCTCAAGCCGCCGTGAGCGACCGAGTAGCCGTACAGCGCCGTGAATCGGGCCTGCGTGTCATAGTTGGCGAGCTCGGGGTATTCGGGGACGAGGTACTGCGCTCCCCAGCTCACCCCACCGGCTGCGAATGCCAGCGAGAGCGGCAGCGCGACCAGGGCAACGACGACGAAGACGATCTTTCTCACGCTCATTTCCTTCCTCCTCGAAGGGCGATTTCCTTGCGTATCGCATAGGCGGTATACCCGCCGAACGCTCCATTCAGCGCCAGACCCCAGATCAGGATCGTTGTCCACGCACCGTTTGTCTGCCGCATGACACATTGAACAGCGCTGGAGGCCGGGAATGTCACCGATGGCGCGCGCGCGTGATGAAGAGGGGGACCGCCTGAGGGGGGGCGCTCAGCCGTGAGCTACAGGTTCATCTCAAGGAGGGCACGTGATCGGGGCAGAAGGTATGCGAGAAGAGGACCGTCGACTTGAGCGACACGTACTCGTCGAGGGGGACCCAGCTCTCCCCCTCGGCCGACTTCACCCGGATTCTGCGGCACACGCTGCAGATGGGGAGAATGCTCTGCACCTCGCAGGAAAACTTCCGCAGCAGGACAAGCTCGGTGATGTCCCTCGCGATGCCCTGCGTGCCCAGCGTCGTGTCGTCGGCGGCGCCTGACGCACCGGCCGCGCCTGACGCACCAGTCGCGCCGCCCGTCCCCGCGGGTGGCCGCCATCGCAGCCCGAAGGCGTTCAGGGAGACGTGCACGTAGTCGAGATCGTACCTGCGGGGCACGCCGATCTTGGTCGTGAGGCGCAGCTCCAGGTTCCGCGTCGCTCGAGGGTCCCGCCGTCTCTCCCGCACGGGCCAATACGCGAAGGTCCTGTCCTGCGGGTGCACGATCTCGGCGAACTCCCTGCCCAGCAGCTCGGCCTTCGAGTACCCCAGCAGCACCTCGACCGTGTCGTTGATGAAGAGGATCCTCCCCTCCGGGTCCAGGACATAGATGATCGCGGGGGAAAAGTCGACCAGGCCGCGGTACAGCTGATCCATTCGGTCAAGCTCTTCCTGGAGCTGGACCTTGAGCGTGGTGTCGCGAAAGACGAGCAGCCACCCTACGAACTGCCCGGCTTCCACCCGCGGCAGCGAGGTGACCTCGACGGGGATCTCCATGCCGAAGCTGCTCTGCAGGCGGAGCGGCATGCCGGGCAGAAGCGTGCCCGTTTTTACGAGCGTGAGAATCGAGCCGAGATCGGAGCGGGAGCCCGGCGCCACGATCGAGTCCAGGTGGTAGCCCACCACGTCGTCCCTCACGAAGCCAGTGACCTCCTCGGCCGCCCTGTTCCAGTCGAGGAGCATCCCATCCGCGTCGCACAGGGCGACCAGCTCCTGCAGGTCATCCGCCCCGATTGCATAGTCCATCACTTCCGTATCGGCCTTTTCCGCCGTCCCGTATACACCCCGCGCCAGCCTTAAACGGAGGGACGCGGCAGAAGGCGCGCCCGCTCGACGATCTCGGGCACCCTGTGCTCCCATCCGATCGGCATGATGTGCACCCCTGCCACGCCCTCGATCCCGCGCACCTGCTCGATGACCTCGCAGGCGATCCGTATCCCCTCGTCGCCCGCCTTCTCCTTCGGCACCCCCGCCAGGCGCTCCACGATGTCGTCGGGGATGATGATGCCCGGCACGTTGTTCTTCATGTACTCGGCCATGCGCAGCGACTTCAGCGGGATGACCCCCGCCATGATCGAGCAGCGCTCATCGAGCCCGAGGTCGCGCACCCGCTGCATCCACTGGCGGAACATCGGCACGTCGAAGACGCACTGGGTCTGCACGAAGTCCGCCCCGGCCTCGATCTTCTTGGCCAGGCGCTGCGCGCGCAGCTCGTAGGGCATCGCGAACGGATTGGCCGCGGCGCCGATAAACATCGGCACCGGACCGCGCACCTCGTCGTCGCAGCCGAGGAACTTCCCCTCGTCGCGCAGGCGCTTCACAAGCGAGAGCAGCTGGATGCTATCAACGTCGTACACCTTGCGGGCGCTCTTCTGGTTGCCGAAGCTGGGGTGATCGCCCGAGATGCAGAGGATGTTGCGGATGCCCAGGGCGGAGGCGCCCAGGATGTCGCTCTGCATGGCAATGCGGTTCCTGTCCCGGCAGACCATCTGGACGACCGGCTCGATGCCCATCTGCGAGAGAACCGCGGCTGCGGCGATGCTGGACATGTGGACCACCGCGGTCTGGTTGTCGGTCACGTTCACGGCGTCCGCCATGCCCCGGAGGTGCTCCGCCTTTCGGCGGATGAAGTCGAGGTCCGTCCCTTTCGGCGGGCCCATCTCCACCGCCACGGCGAAATGGCCGGCAGCGAGCACCTTCTCGAGATTGCTCCCCGCCCTCATGGGCGCGCTCCCTGCTTCGTCGGATGGCGCGGCTCGCAGCCCCGCTGGACGAAAGCGCCGGGGCCCTTGTCGATCCAGCTCATGGGCGCCCGGAAGTTGAGGATTCCCTCGAGCCTGCCCTGCCCCTTCAGGCGCTCGTAGATCGCGTTCCAGGCGCAGGGCACATCGCCGACCTCGCAGGTGCCATCGGCGTGCGTGCCCCCGCACGGCCCGTTGAAGATGCTCTTCGCGCAGCGGGTCACAGGACAGATGCCCCCTGTGTAGCCCAGCATGCAGTCGCCGCAGGTCCTGCAGCGCTCCTCGTACAGCCCCACGTCACGGTCGATCCCCACGAATGTGGTGTTCACCGCGGGGAAAATAGGCAGTGCGGGGTAGGCATCGGAGAGGTGCTGGGCGCCCGCCCCGCAGGCCATGGAGAGGACGCAGTCGCAGTCTCTCGCCATCTCGTCTAGCTCCGCGAGGTACTGTGCATCGCATTGGCGCTCGACCGTCCAGCATGTCGTGTCGATCGGACCGCCCCCCTGCCGACGGCACTCCGCCAGCTCGGCCGCCAGCGCAAGCGTCTCGCGCTGTCCGCCGGCGAGACACACGGACGCGCATCCCCCGCAGCCGACGATGAGGACCCGTGCGCGGTCCTTCACCAGCCCGACGATCTCCTCGAGAGGTTTCCGAACCGCCTTGACCATGATCCCTCCTCGT
This sequence comes from uncultured Spirochaetaceae bacterium, assembly GCA_964353885.1. Lineage (GTDB taxonomy): Bacteria > Spirochaetota > Spirochaetia > SZUA-6 > Fen-1364 > CAVTER01. Next base: position 78,797 of record CAYGXO010000093.1, on the reverse strand, counting down.
TCACTTTCCCCAGGCGTGGCACCCGCCGCAGATGCGCGGTCCCGTGACTCCGCCGCGCCGCTTTGCCGCATCGTGGCACTCGATGCACAGGCGGTGGTAGGCGTCGCGAATTGCCTTCTTCCCCGCGTGGCAGGCGGCGCAGCTTACGGCGGGGACCCCCTCACCGTACCTGTGATGGCAGCTCGCGCAATTCACCCCTTCCAGGCGTGTGTGCACCCGATGGGGGAATGCCACGGGCGGACGGGTGAGCGGGCCGAAAGTGCTCGCGCCCGTTATGGTGATGATCTCGGGCTGCGCGGAAAGGCGCGCGGGCAGCATCGCCGCAAGCCCGACCAGAACGACCGTGGCCAAGGTCTTCCTTCTCATGGTTCACCCCAGCTCCTGTAGTATCCCCTCTTTCGGCAGGCGCTGCGCGCGCGCGCGATCAGGGTGGGGATGCTGATGCCGATGGGGCAGTAGCATCGCATGCACAGCACGCATTTCTTCCATGCGAGATCCTGCGCCTCCGCCCATTCCGCCTCGGTGAGCCTCCCCCTCTTGGCGACGATCCTTCCGATGGAGTTGATGGCCTTGTACGAGGGGGAATAGGTCGGGTCGCACCCGCTTCCGCGGAACATGAAGCAGCTGTCCGCGCAGATTGCGCAGTGGACGCACGCGGAAAGAGAGGCTCGCGCCATGCGCCGCACCATCCGGTCCTTCCGACTGCTCGCTCGCGACCCTGCGCGTCTGCCTTTCATGTCACCTCCACCTGCGGCTGCCCGGCTTCAAGCGGCTGCCCGGCCTCCCTGCATACTCCCCGGAAGTGAAGAACCTGGCGAACAGGATGAACGGCATGTGGCCGATGGCCGTGAAGGGGATGGCCGCGATCACGAGCTCGCCGACCGCCATGTGCGTCGCGAGCACGATCCTGTAGTCGAGAACCTGGTGGTAGGCGAGGTATGCGGTGACAAAGGGCGCCATCACCAGGGCGAGCGCGAGCCAGTCGCGCGCCGTTGTGAGCGCCCGCACGCGCGGGATGAGCAGCCTGCGCAGCATGAAGAAACCTCCCGCGCACAGAAGAACAACGGTGAACCAGTCGACGAGCCGCTCCGGCAGAGTGGGCAGGCTCACGCGGAACGTAAGATCGAAAAGGGTGTTGTGAGCGGGGAGGAGCAGGGGCGCGAGAAACAGCAGGATGTGGAAGACCAGGCTTACGATGGCCATCACGGGATTGGAGCCGAGAATCGTCCTGCGGACCCGAAGCTTGATGCCAAGAAGCAGCCGTCCAAGCGCCGACCTCCCCTTGCCGAGAAAATCTCTATCGGCCCTGCCGTCTCCGCGACCCTGCGCAGCGGAGGTCGATTCTCCCGGTCGGACCGTGAGGCGGACATACTGGCTCACCCGGTACGCGCATCCCAGGGCGAACACGATCCAGGCTGCGATGAAGCCCGGGCCGCGCAGCAGGTCGTACAGGTCGAACCGGATCAGGCTCGCGATGCCGGCGTCCCTTTCCCTGTGGCAATCGTTGCACGTCACCGGTCCGGCGCCGCGGGCCCGATGGCAGGTGATGCACGCGGCATGCATCGTGTCGACGCCTGCCGCGCCCTTGTGACATTCGGCGCAGGCCTGCCCCCTCCCCTGCTCGGGAGTCCCCGTGTGGTGGCACTGCGCGCACTGCAACCCTGCCTGCGCGTGCGGGCCGTGCGAGAAGCGAACGCGCGGCGCCTCCCTGTCGGAAACCAGGACGCCGGCGCGCAGATCAGCGCTCGTCACAAAGGCGTCCACCCGGTGAACGAGTGTCCCGCCAGGCGCCCAGTCGATCGAAGCGCTCGAGTCGGCAGAATTCGAGGTTGCGCTGGTTGTGACATCGGGCTCCTGAGCCAAGGCGACCGCGGCCGTGAGGAGGAGCAGAAACGACGCCCCTGAACGCGGCCTCACGGCACGATCCAGGTCCCCGTTTCCCCGCGCAGGGCTCGCCCGATGCTCTCGGGATTGGTGATGAGAGCCTGCTTTCCGCCCGCTTCGAGGTACCAGATCACGGCCTGAATCTTGGGCGCCATCGAGCCTTTGGCAAAGTGCGTCCCCTCGGCGAGGTGCCGCTTCGCCTCGGCGAGGGTCATGCGGTCGATCCATCGCTGGCCGGGCTTGCCGAAGTCCAGCGCGATCTTTTCAACGGCCGTGGCGATTAGGAGAAGCTCCGCCCCGATCTGCCGCGCGAGGAGGCTGCAGGCGTAGTCCTTGTCGATCACGGCGGCGATCCCGCGGTACTCCCCGTCGCCCACGTCCACGACGGGGATGCCCCCTCCCCCCGCTGCGATCACGACGATCCCGTCGCCGAGCACGGCCTTCACAGAATCCAGCTCGACGATCTCCTTCGGAAGCGGCGAGGGCACCACCCGCCTCCACCCACGGCCCGCATCCTCCACAACGGACCAACCCATGTCCCTGCGGCGCCGTTCGGCCTCGGCCGGGTCCATGAATCCTCCGATGGGCTTCGAGGGACTGCCGAAGGCGGGGTCGGCGCCGTCGACGAGAACCTGCGTGACAAGAGTGACGACGTTCTTCTTGATGCCGCGGTGGTAGAGCTGGTTCTGCAAGGCCTGCTGCAGCTCGTACCCGATTGCGCCCTGCGTGTCAGCGCCGCAGACATCCAGCGGGACCTCGTGCATGCCCTCGACCCTGTGGGCGATCTCCGAGCGGCGCAGGATGAAGCCCACCTGGGGTCCGTTGCCATGGCCGATCGCGAGGTTCCACCCGGCCTCGATCATGTCAGCGAGGTGCCGGGCCGTACCCCGCAGGGCATCCATCTGGTCCTCGACGGTTTGATGGCCAGAGTCACGGATCAGGGAGTTGCCGCCGATCGCGACCACAGCGACTCTGTTCGAACCGCTCATGCACACCTCCAGCTGAAGATCATATTGCACAACGAATTTCTTCTCGCGTCAACCCAGCGTGCGCAGCACGCTTTTCTCCTCAGCGTGCGCAGCACGCTCTTCTCCTCAGCGTGCGCAGCACAGCGAGCCACTTTCGCCCGGACCAGCTGGCTCGAACTGGCTCAAATGTACGTTTGAGCGTGTTGAGCACACGCGTGCCGAAATCACAAACGAATTTTGGAGTTCTTGGAGGTTGCCGGTGTCTTGAGATGAGCCGACCGCTACCTTTGACGCCCACCCGGCCTGGTGTCATACAGTTGCCCATGCCTCGAACAGGTCCCCTGGCCCTCTTCACGATCGCCCTCCTTGCAGGCCTCAGTCAGGCTCCTGCGTTCGCCGATATCACGGGCACCTGGACCGGCCTTCTCACGGCAGGTGCGGCGAAGCTGCGGATCGTCTTTACCATCGCCCCATCGGCGGAAGGGTCATGGACGGCCACCATGGATTCGCCCGACCAAGGCGCGAAGGGCATACCCTGCAGCACCGTGAGCTTGTCCGGAAAGACCATCCGCATCGAGGTGAAGGCAGTGCAGGGTTTCTTCACGGGGGACCTCGATGAGACCGTAGGGAAGATGAAGGGGAAATGGAATCAGGGCGGCGCCTCCTTCGCCCTTGTGCTCGAGCGAGGGACGCCCGTCGAGGCGAGGCGGCCACAAATGCCAGCCCCGCCTTTCCCCTATCGAACCCAGGAGGTGACGCTGCGCAACGAGACTGACGGGGTCGCTCTGGGCGGCACCCTCACTCTATCGATAGGCAAGGGACCTTTCCCCGCAGTGCTTCTGGTCACGGGAAGCGGCCAGCAGAACAGGGACGAGGAGATCTTCGGCCATAGGCCGTTCCTCGTTCTCGCGGACGCGCTCACCCGGCGGGGGATCGCAGTTCTTCGCTGCGACGGGCGACGCGACAAAGGCCACGAGCGCTGACTTCGCGCGCGACGCGAAAGCCGAGCTGGACTGGCTGCGGAAGGCGCCGTCGGTGGACGCGAAGCGCGTTGGCTTGATTGGCCACAGCGAGGGAGGTCTCATCGCCGCGAGCTCGACGGATGTCGCTTTCATCGTGCTTCTGGCCGGCCCGGGCCTCCCGGGCGACGAGCTGCTCGTCCTGCAGGGAGCCGCCCTCGCGCGCGCGAGCGAGATGACGCCAAGGCCTCGGCGGGCATGCGGAAAATCCTCACTCGCGCAGGGGTCAAAAAGGCGCAGGCCGATCCGGCGATCGCTCAGCTGCTCAGCCCCTGGTTCCGCTTCTTCCTGTCCACCGATCCCCGCACATTCCTCGAGCAGGTGCGCTGCCTAGTTCTCGCCCTGAACGGGGGCAAGGACCCGTAGGTGACGCCGAAGGAGAACCTCGCCGCGATCAAAGCTGCCCTGAGGAAGGCTGGCAACACGCGCTTTGTCGCGCGCGAGCTGCCCGGACTCAACCACCTCTTTCAGACCGCGGCCACGGGTCTCGTCACCGAATACGGCCAGATCGAACAGACCCTCGCGCCCGTGGTCCTGCAGCAGGTCGGCGATTGGATTCTATCGGTCGCCGCGACGGCAAGCGGTCATGCCGATCAGATGCGGTCCGTGTTCTCGGCGAGCGGGTCCAGGCTGATCCGCGCGACTGCATGGACCTCGTCGAACGCACGACATGCCTTCTCGGCATGCTGCAGCCTGAAGTACTCGAAGGGAGCGCCGTCCGGGATGCCGTTGGGATAGCGGGTCGGAACGTAGAACACGTCGAGATCCCTGCATGCATCGAGGACCTTCAGATAACCGGCCTCGTACGAAGCCGCACGCTCAGCAAGCTTGAGCGTCGAATGGCCAAGGACCGGGTTCTCGCCCCTAAGATAGAGAAAAGCCTTCAGGATCTTCTCGGCTGCCTGCTGGTAGAGAAAGCAAGCCACCTCGAAGTCGCCGTTCTTCGAGTTCCGACCGGCGGTCCGGGCGTCGCGGGTGCCCTGCAGGTACCACCGGAGAGCTTCCTTGTCACTGTTTCTCATACAGGACCTTCCCTTCCGACCGAATCCGCAGCGCGAGAGGGTTCTCCTGTTCGAGCATCTTCGCGTACTCCTCCACCGTATAAATGTGCGGTTCGAGCTCCACATCCGGAAGATCGACGAGGCGCCTGAAACGGCTCTGGCGCTCGAACCATTCATCAGCCTCAGCGAGTATGATGCAGACGTCGAGATCGCTCATCGCTGTATAGTCCCCGCGGGCGAACGAACCGAAGAGGATCACTCGAACCGGATTGACCGCCGCCACGATGCGTTCGACAAGCAGCTCGAGCTGAGTGTTTACTTCCGATTGGGTAGACCGTCCCCGTGCTGCTCTGTCCACACTCGGAGTGTAGACGATTCCGCGCGGGATTGTCACGCGTTGAGCCGCTTCCGTCTCAGTTCAGCGGGCCCACAGCCTGCTCGACCCGGCGGATGATCTCGCCGCTCTTCACCAGGTCCACCATGGCCTCGATGTCCTTCGAGAGCTGCCTGTCCTTGTCCAGCCGGGGCACCCGCTCGCGGCAGGCCTTGTAGGCTGCTTCAGTTCCCCGGCCCGGCCGTCCCTTTGTGAGTAGGTCCAATGCCTGGCAGCCGCACAGAAGCTCGATGGCGAGCACGGCCTCGACATTGCCGAGGATGGACCTGCACTTGCGGGCCGAGATCGTGCCCATGCTCACGTGGTCCTCCTTGTTCGCCGAGGTGGGAATCGAGTCCACGCTTGCGGGATGGGAGAGCACCTTGTTCTCTGACACGAGGGCGGCGGCCGTGTATTGGGCGATCATGAAGCCCGAGTTGAGCCCAGACTCCGTGACGAGGAAGGCGGGGAGCCCGCTCAGCTGCGGGTTCACCAGCCTCTCGATCCTCCGCTCAGACACGTCGGCAAGCTCCGCGCCGGCTATGCAGAGGTAGTCGGCGGCGAGCGCGACGGGCTGGCCGTGGAAGTTGCCGCCAAGGAGAAAATCCCCCGTATCTGCGAAGATGAGGGGGTTGGAGGTGGAGGAGTTCATCTCGGTTTCCACCACTCGGCGCACGTGCGAGACGGCGTCCCGGCTCGCGCCGTGCACCTGGGGCGAGCAGCGCAGGGTATAGGCGTCCTGTATCCTCCCGCAGTCCTTGTGCGACGTCATGATCGCGCTCTCCTGCGTGATGCGGTACATGTTGTCCGCAGCCGCGGACTGTCCCGGGTGCGGCCGTGCTGCGTGGATGCGCGGGTCGAACTCGACGTTCGTGCCCATGAGCACCTCGAGGCTGATCGAGCAGGCGATGTCCGCCGTTTTGGCCAGGCGCGCGGCATCGCACACGGCAAGCCCCGCGATGCCCGTCATCACCTGCGTGCCGTTGATCAGGGCGAGTCCCTCTCCCGCCTCCAGGCGGACCGGCGGAAGGCCTGCGGCCGCGAGCGCGTCGACTCCGCTCATCCGCGATCCACGATAGAAGGCCTCCCCTCCGCCGATCAGCACGAGAGCGAGGTGGGCCATGGGCGCGAGGTCTCCGCTCGCCCCAACCGATCCTTTCTCGGGCACGACGGGGCAGATGCCGGCGTTGAGGAGGGCGACGAGCGCATCGAGGGTCTCCAGGCGAAGGCCTGCGAGCCCGCGAGCCAGGTCGTTGACGCGCACTGCCATGGTCGCTCGCACGACCTCGTTGGCGAGCGGGTCGCCGACGCCCGCGGCGTGGCTCAGAAGGATGTTCTCCTGCAGCGCTCTGGTCTGCTCGGCTGGGATGACCCTGTCGCAAAGCGCGCCGAACCCTGTCGTGACTCCGTAGACTGCCCTCCCCTCCCGGACCCAAGTCTCGACAAGGGCGCGCGACCGCTCGACCTTCTGCCGCGCGTCGGGCGCGAGTTCGACCTTTGCGCCGGCCCGGGCGACGGTTTCCAGGTCTTCGATCGTGAGCGCATCCAGGCCGAGGGTGACGGATTTCATGACAGCCTCCCCTCGACGATGGTCTCGAGGCGTTGGACTTCCTCTCGCACCGCGGCGAGAGCCTCGGCCGCCTGCGCGGCCAGGCTCGCCCGGAGCTCGGCATCGACGATGTCGGGCAGGTTCACGCGCACGTTGTAGGCTGCCGCCATGGCGCCCGCCCGTATCATCTGCGCGGCCGAGCCCGCGTCGGTGAGGCACGAGGGGTTGCCGCGCTCGACGGCCTGCCCAGCGCAGGCTGCCAGGCTGCGGAGGATCGTCAGGGTTTCCAGCGGAACGCGGGCCGAACGGATGACCGCGTCGCGAAGAGCGGCGCCGCGGGCGGCGCGCTCGGCCTCTGTGGTCTTCGGCAGCCTGCGCGCTGCCACGACCGCGGCGTAGGCATCGGCGTCCTCGTCGACGAGCGCGCCGAGCCGCTCGCCGAGCACGCTCGCCTCATCGCGCAGCCCCTCCATCTCCTTCCATGCATCCCGGTGCTTCTCCCTGCCAAGGGTGAGGCGAGCGGCCATGGCGCACAGTGCCGCCCCCGCGGCGCCGGCCAGCGCCGCGACGCTCCCGCCCCCCGGCGCGGGCGAATCCGAGGCCAGCTCCGACAGGAATTCCTTCACAGTCATGTCGGTGAGGTTCATAGTGTATTTTCTTTCACAATCTGCCAGCTGCAGCGGAAAGCTGGTTTTTCGCGAAAGCTCCTTCAACATGAATTGACTGGAAAACCATGAAGTACTTGAAAGATTCGCCAGCTTTCTTCTCCCACGCCTGGCCAAGTTTCAGCTTCTGCGCCGAATCGCTGTTGTTGCGATCATCGCCTTTTGATTCGACGATCAGCACATTGCTCCGTTTCGTGACTGCTATGAAATCAGGGTAATGGTTTATGTAGCCATTCAGGCAGAACCCTTTCCGTTCCAAGTTTCGATGCCAGAACAGGACATTATCCAGGCCAGCTATCTCGTTAGCGATTTCAAGTTCAAACTGGTTTCCCTCAGCCTCCTCTTCATACAGGGAACGGCGGAGGCCTTTGATCGAATTCGGGGCCTGTATAACCGCTGGGAATTTCCAAGAACCTTTCGTAATCAGACTGTTTTCAGTGGCTCTTCGCTGGAAAGACTGGATCGCATGGGCAGTCATGAGGGAGATGACTTTGTACTTGAGAATCTCCGCATATTGATACGGATTCTGGATCATATCATCCAACCGTGCTGGCTCTTGGGACTCAATCACTCTCCGCAGATACGATCGAATGTCTTTCTCGGGAATTTCATCGAACCTCTTCATCACACCATAGAGGACCGCGAAAAGTTCTCGTTTCTTATCCGCCTCCGAAAGATGCGAGATCAGCTTTGCGAAACCTCGGGACCGTTCCTCCGTCAACCGGGTATACTCTGGACGCGAGAACCCGCGCGCATCGACTCGGATGTCAACTTCGTAAAGCTCCAGCTCGGTGGGGCGAAAATCCAGATTGATGTCCTGATTCGTCAGCTTGAATCCTTTCACGAGATCTTCCCGCGTCAGCTTCTTCTCGATACCTTCCGAGTCATTGAAGAGGCCCGCATCCTCCTTGATGTAGAAGGACGGGAGAATCACTCTCTTCGCCGAATTGACAAATTCCAACTTCATCTTCTTCAAATCTGGTGCATCGGCCGCGAGTGATAGAGCCTCTGCCGCATCACCTGCTGCTCGTGGCAATGCGGGGGCAATAGCCTCCTGCGCGAGCGCTTCAATTTCTTCAATAACAGCGGAGACTGGAATTCCCGACTTTGCCGGGCCGCCTGGCGCACTGCCTCCTTCGGCTGTTTCACCAGCTGGCAGAGCGGTGGAGTCCAGGACATCGATGAAATCCTCTTGCTCAGGGGCCTGGGAGCCCAACGGCATCTCGGCAGAAGAAGCAGTTGCCTTTTCATCCTTGACTCGGCAATCCCGTTCGCTGAAGCCGCAGCGATTCAGCCCCTCGACCACCTTCTGGAGAGTTTCGTAGAAGCGGTCGCTGGCGGTGAGCACATATGAAAGATTGAGAAAGGGCTGTCGGCTGCGGGAGACATAGGGTTGGCGCAGTATGCGGCCTACAACCTGCTCCACATCAACCGCTGACGATCGATTGGCAAGCGACCCCAGAATATAAGCAAATGGACAATCCCAACCTTCTTTCAGTGCATTTATCGTGATGATGTATCGGATCGGGCACTGTTCTGATAGAAGATCGATCCCTTTCAGCTCATTGATCTCTGCTGTCTTGATTGCGATCTGATTCGCGGGAATGCCAAACCCAACAAGCTTCTCCTTGATTTTGCCAAAAGTGGCGCTTTCCTCTTCCCTTGTCTGCGCGTTTTTCGCTTCTGCCTGAAAGAGAGCAATCGGCCGGATATGGCCTGCACCGCGTTCATGCTCCACTTCTGCCGAGTGCTCCAGCTTGCGGCGAAGATCAATGGCTGTCCGCACCACCTCATTCACATCGCGAGTGTTGTATACAATGACTGGGAGTTTCACCATTTGCTCTGTTTTCAATCGCTCGGGGTCGACGTATGAAATAATATTGCTTTGCTCTCGTGGTGTGGCTGTAAGCTCCAATATGAAGCTTGGATCGAGGTTCTGGAGCATTTCGATGCTCAAGGTCGATTTTGCGTTATGACTTTCATCTACGACAATCAAAGGCTTCATGGAGTTGAGTATCCGCGCGAGCGAACTGTCATCCGCGTTTTCAATAGGTTTCCCCGAGCCGAAATGAGCGGGGAATGCTGAGAGGCTGGAGTTTTCTTGATACACCTTCCGGCCTTCTTTGGTCGAGCTGCGGAAGGAATCGTAGCTCAGCACGATTATGGTGAGCTGGCGTCGAACCGTTTCTGGATCGAAACCTGCACCTGCAAGCGCTTCCGATTTTTCAAGTACGGCGACCTTTCCAGAAAACAGGCCATTCAGTTTCTGTCTGTAAGGGTGGCTATGATCGAGAAAAGCGTGCAGCGTCTGGTCGAGAATGGACAGCGAAGGGACGAACCAAAGCACTGGACGCCCCAGCGCGGTTGCCATACTGTCGCGGATAACCCGGAGAGCATTGCAGGCTATGAAGGTCTTCCCGCCACCTGTTGGCACTTTGATGCACACATTGGGCGCACCCTTCATTTGGTCTATGTATCGGTGCCCGGGATTGAATGGTCTGCTCTCCCAGAATCGAGCAAATGCGGTGCCAGCGTTTCCGCTGGCTCCATACTCGGATAGGTAGGCGGCAAGATCGTTCAGGACAGTTTTCTGATAGTTTTTCAGTTCCATTCTTAAATCCTTGGGAAATCTCTGGGAGTCTTCCGATAGACGATGGAACGCGCGGCCAAGAATTCCGGACTCAATACGCACGCATCCGCATAAATGACGTAGGCATCCTCATGGGACCGAATTGACCGCAGAAAGGAGTAATCAAGGACTGTCGACTGGTGTTCGTCAAGGCACAGATAATATGCGACACCTTGATGAGAGCCGAGATAGTGAGGATCGGATTCAATATCCACAGGGCCCATTGAAGCGCCCGTTTCGGCATGCCAGACATACGCCCGAATTGCCGGCAATCCTACTTCTCGGTTAATTGACCCGTCCTCCTGAAACATCTCAGGACCTAGTTCAAAGAAGCCAAAGCCTCCACCAAGACCTGGGGTTTGTTCTTCCCCCTTGTCATAGCCCTTAATAACACGTCTCACTCGTTCGGCCGTCAGTGAATCGGCATAGTCTTCCATCTCAATAAGAATGAATTGGCGGTTGCCTCCGTCGAGTCTGTTTTGTTTCAAGACCGAATGTGCGGTTGTGCCTGAACCGGCAAAGGAATCAAGAACTATGGAATCTTTATCGGTCGCGATCTGAAGAATCCGATCGATGAGACGCGAGGGCTTCGGACTAATGAAGACATCAGCAGACGTGTCAAAATCGAGAATTGAGAGGAGCTCTTTCTTTGCATCCTGGGTATGCCCCACGTCGGAATAGAGCCATAGTGTCTGAGGGACGAGACCTTGCTTCACTTCAGATAGAAATCGCTTTAGCCGAGGGGTTCCATCACCATCTTTCCCCCACCAAATCCTTCCATCTTCGTCAAGATCCAAGAAGCGTTCCTTTGAGAAGCGCCAATACATTCCTTTTGGGGGCCCACCAATTGTCCGCCCACTCGGACATTCGATAGAGTACGTGCCGAGGCTATAATAGTTACGAGCTGAGAGGTCTCCTGAGGTCCATGCACCCCTGGCATCCGAATCTAGATTTGAATAGCGTTCGTTCTGATTTGCAGAGCGTGCGATGAGATTCGGTCTCCAAGTGCTTTTTCTTTTCGCATAGGAAACAATGTAGTCATGATCTTCGGAGAAATACACGGCCGAGTTTTTGGGCGAAAAGACCTTTTGCCAAATAACATTTGCCACGAAGTTTGTCTCGCCAAAGACCTCATCCATTACTGCTCTTAGATGAGCAAGTTCGTTGTCGTCGATCGATATCCAGATAGACCCGTCTTCTGAGAGGAGCTGCCGAAGAAGCTTCAAGCGCGGATACATCATGCACAGCCATTTATCGTGCCGGGACAGGTCCTCCCCTTCTTTCCCAACAACCTGTCCCAGCCATTTCTTCATTCGAGGATCTGAGACATTGTCATTATAGGCCCAGCCTTCATTTCCAGTGTTGTAGGGGGGATCGATGTAGATGCACCTGATCCGGCCTTCATACTCTGGCAAGAGAGCCTTGAGTGCTAGAAGATTGTCGCCGTGAATGATGCGGTTGCGGCTTATTGCAGCGGGATCGCCATACTCGGCTGTCCTGCTAAGCACGCGAAATGGCACATCGAGATGATGAGAAATAACCTTGTCCTTTCCAATCCAGCCGAGCGTAGGCATTCGCTATACGTCCCTCTGCGTTGAAATATCTATCTTGCGCCTTAGCTCATTCAGACGGGATCTCTCGATCCTTCCTTCATGTTGCAGCCTGCCTACTACGATCGCGGGTGAAACTCTTTCCGCCAATGCAAAGGCTTTGACATTGCTCGGTGAAAATGACGGATTTGCCTCAACGAATGTCTTCCAAATGGAAGGCTGTATCAGAAAGTCCCTGGCGAATGCATCGGCCTCTCGCTCGGCGCCATCACGCTCACTTCCGTTTTCCTCTACAAACACATTCTTCTTCCCATGAAGGAGGAGGTGCGCTGCTTCATGGAAGAAAGAAAACCAGAAGATGTCCTCGCATTTTCCTCGAAGGGAAAGCAGAATCATCGCCCGTCCCCCTGGCAGCCAGCGTGTCGCCCCCCAGGCATGGACCCCCTTGATGAGTGGCACGAAGACAACAGCAACGCCTGCTTTGGCGCACAGTCGAACTAGGTCGTCATCAAACCCCTCGGTCAGGGAATGCACTATGCCACGTGCATGCTCCAACGACCCTTCAAAAACTTGCCGATCAAACGGATCGCATTCCATCTCAGATGCCTCGATTTCTCCTCTGCGAAGCCAAGCCGAGAGAGCGAAGCGATTCGTTTGGAATGCTTTCGACTCACGGAATGCAGTCCCCATCCGCGGTGCAAGGAGTGTGCTCTCCCATTCATCAGGAGACCCAATCCTGAAAAAGCGCAATAAAGTTTCCAGTTTTTCTACCCGGGAATGCGCTCGAGGAAGCCAGCCAAGCCGTACCATTTGCGAGACAGGAAAGTTCTTTTGCCAATCGACATAGCCTTGGAGCTTCTTTTCTGACTGTGCTTTGGCGATTGATTCTTCATAATGCTGCTGACGGGCGTTCCAGAATGATGCAGGGATGCCAAGCACTCTCTCAAACTGAATCGCGGTCTCTGGCGTAATGGCAGCCAGCCCCTTGACTATCTCATTTATGGTCTTCTTCGGTCTGCCAGTTCGCTCCGCGAGCTCCGCCTGAGACATACCGCGCTCTTTGAGCGCCTCCTCCAAAGTAGCGCCGGGAGGGGAAACCGTGCGTGGTGCATATTCATTTCCGATTCTTGCGCTCATGGTAATCTACCACCTCTATCAGAGACACGACGGTGATCCTATCCCTTGCCCGCTCAGCTCCCGACGATGCTCCCGGAGGGGATTCAAGCGGGCGAAATACTAATCGGTAGGGCTCTGTAAGATGACAAGCCCACTCGCCCGCTCGGTTCGCTGACAGCGGATGATAGTTGCCCGGAAGGGTCTGCAGCACGGTTATGGATGCTGCTGCCCTGATCTCATCCAGTCGTTGCTTTAGCTTTCCGGTTGCTCTCTGGCACCGCTTTCGAATGACATTATTGGAATACACGATGTCCATGCATTTCCTAGATATTAACCCTTGGGGTTAATATTTGTCAAGTGTTTTATTTGACCAAACAATCACTCCGGCCTTGTAGACTTCCACCACGGGCGACACGCCCGCGTGGTAGGCGAGGATGCCCGGCGTCTCGCCGTCCAAAAGGAGGAAGTCGGCCCGCTTGCCTCGATCCAGGCTGCCCGTCTCAGCGGCCCTGCCGATTGCGTAGGCGGCGTTCAGCGTCGATGCCGCGAGGGCCTCGTTCACGCTCATGCCCATGGCCATCACGGCAAGGCCGAAGGTGAACGGCATGGACTCCGTGAACGATGAGCCGGGATTGCAGTCGGTGGCGATCGCAAGGGGAAGCCCGAGCCCGATCATGTCGCGGGCGGGAGCAAACGGCTTTCGGAGGCTGTATGCCGTGGCCGGAAGGAGAACGCCGACAACCCCCGCGGCCGCCATCGCCGCGATGTTCGCGCGGGAGGATGCAAGCAGGTGCTCCGCGGAGACAGCTCCCAAAGAGGCCGCAAGCCCTGCGCCGCCGGTATCGTGCACCTCGTCCGCATGGACCTTCGTCTTCATGCCTGCGGCGGCGGCAGCCTCGAGAACCCGCCTCGCCTGTTCGACGCTGAAGACTCCCCGTTCGCAGAACACGTCACAGAACCGTGCGAGCCCGGCGCGAGCAACGGCGGGGATCATCTCTCCCACGAGCAGGTCCACGTACCGGTCCGGCGCCTGGGCGTGCTCGGTAGGGATCGCATGCGCGCCCATGAAGGTCGGCACCACGTCGAGTGGAGTCTCCCGACCTACCCTGGCGATGACGCGAAGCTGCTTCACCTCCGCTTCCGTGGAGAGGCCGTAGCCGCTCTTGATCTCGAGGGTCGTCGTGCCGAATCGAAGGGCGGAAAGGGCGCGCGCCCGTGTCGCCTCGAATAGCTCCTCCTCCGAGGCGGCCCGCACGGCAGCCACCGAGGAGAGGATCCCTCCCCCCTCGCGCAGGATTTCGAGATACTCGACGCCCTCCAGGCGCTTGAGGAACTCCGCTTCCCGGGTCCGGGCAAAGCACATGTGCGTGTGGGGATCCACGAAACCGGGGATCATGCAGAAGCCGCCGCAGTCAACCTCTTCGACATCTCCGGAGAGCGCGCCGGGGATGTCCCGCTCATGACCAACCCAGTCGATTCGGCCATCGCTGCACAGCAGGGCGCCGGGTTCGAAGCTCGCGACCGAGCCTTGCATCTTGCCGGACAGGGGCCGCCCAGGATCGACAGGCGTGAAGATGCGCGCATTGCGGAAAACCTGCCTGCTCACGATCCACCTTGCCCGGCCAGATTGAGCAGGCGCAGCTCGAGCACCTGCGCTGGGTCGAAGCTTGCGAGCTGGAGCGATCGGACGGCGCTTCCGAGGAGGGCCGCGACGGGAACCATGCCGTAGATCTCCGTCTCCACGACGGCGATCCGCCGGCGCACCGCTTCTTCGCGCACGCGTTCCAGAACGGCGTGAACCGGCGCCTTTTCCATGTCCGTGATGTTGATGCTGACCTGAACGAGCCCGCGCGCGGCGAGGTCCACGGCGACCGCCTTCACGCATGGCATGCCGCCGCTTGATTCGCGAATCGAACGGGCGATCTCGCGGGCGACGGCCATGTCCCGGCTGCCTAGGTTCACGTTGAATGCGATCAGGAAAGGACGCGCGCCGATCGCGGTCGCTCCCGCGCTGGGATGCACCGACGGCTGCCCGACATCAGGGCGCCTGTCGGGGTTGGCAATCTCGGTCCGCAGCGTCTCGAACTGGCCTTTACGCACGACCTCAAGACGCCTGCGCTCGGGGCGCAGCGCCGCTTCCTCGTAGAAGTAGACAGGCACCCCCGTTTCGCTATTGAAACGCCGGCCGAACTCGCGCGCCAGCGAGACGCAGTCGCTCATCGTCGAGCCCATGACGGGCACGAAAGGAACCACATCCACCGCGCCGATCCGGGGATGCGCTCCCGAATGCTTGCGCAGATCGATCGCCGCGATTGCCGCCCGCGCGGATGCGAGCAGGCTCTCCTGCAGCGCATCCGGCTCTCCGACGAGGCTCACGACGAGCCTGTTGTGGTCCGGGTCAGCCCGGTGGTCGAGCAGGTGCACCCCCGGCCTCCCCCGGAAGGGAGCGACGATCGCCTCGATCACCTCGGGCCTGCGGCCCTCGCTGTAGTTGGGCACGCACTCATACTGACGGCGGGGCATGAGCTAGCGCCCTTCCCACATCGGAATCCTGAGCCCGTGCTTCGCCGCCGCCTCGATCGCCTCCTCATAGCCCGCATCGGCGTGGCGGAGGATCCCGGTGGCAGGGTCGTTCCTCAGCACGGCCGTCACCCTACGCTCCCCGTCGTCGGTGCCGTCGGCAACGGTGACCTGGCCCGCGTGCAGAGAGTAGCCGATGCCGGTCCCTCCGCCATGATGGAAGGAGGCCCAGCTCGCCCCCGAGGCCACGTTGACCATCAGATTCAGCAGCGGCCAGTCGGCAACCGCATCGGAGCCGTCCCTCATCGCCTCGGTCTCCCGATTGGGAGAGGCGACCGACCCCGCATCCAGATGATCGCGGCCGATCACGATCGGCGCCGAAAGCTCGCCGCGCCTCACCATGTCGTTGAAGATCTTGCCCGCCTTGTCCCTCTCCCCGTAGCCCAGCCAGCAGATCCGGGCGGGCAGTCCCATGTGCTTCACCCGGGCGCCGGCTAGCTCCAGCCAGCGGACCATGCGCTTCTTGTTCGGGAAGGCGCGCATGAGCGCCTCGTCGGTGGCCGCGATGTCCGCCGGGTCGCCCGACAGCGCCGCCCATCGGAATGGGCCCTGCCCCTCGCAGAAGAGGGGACGGATGTAGGCGGGAACGAAGCCGGGGTAGTCGAAGGCATCGGCAACGCCGGCGCGCAGCGCCTGACCCCGCAGGTTGTTCCCGTAGTCGAATGCAACGGCGCCGCGCCTCTTCATCTCGAGGATGGCCCTGCAGTGCCTGGCCATGGAATCCAGGGAGAGCTCGATGTAGCGCTTCGCGTCGGTCTCCCGGAGGTCCAGGGCCCTCTGGTAGGGCATACCGGCAGGCACGTAGCCTCCAAGCTCGTCGTGCGCGCTGGTCTGGTCTGTCACCACGTCCGGGAGGAACCCGATCTCCGCCATCCGCGGCAGCGCCTCTGCCGCGTTTGCCAGCAGGCCGATCGAGAGCGGCTTCTTCCCCGCCGCTGCTTCACGGGCCATGGAGACCGCCTCCTCGAGGCTGCCCGTCATCGTATCGAGGTAGCGGGTTTCGAGCCGCCGCGCGATGCGCCGCTGGTCGACCTCCACGCATACGAGGACCCCGCCGTTCATCGTCACCGCAAGCGGCTGGGCGCCACCCATGCCTCCCAGTCCAGCGCTCACGACGATGCGCCCCGCGAGCGAACCGCCGAAATGCTTCTCGGCCAGGGCCGCGAAAGTCTCGTAGGTGCCCTGAAGGATGCCCTGCGTCCCGATGTAGATCCACGAGCCGGCTGTCATCTGACCGTACATCATCAGGCCCTTTGCTTCGAGCTCGTGGAAGTGCTCCCAGCTCGCCCATCGGGGAACCAGGTTCGAGTTCGCGATCAGGACGCGCGGGGAGTACGGATGCGTGCGGAGGATGCCGACGGGCTTTCCCGACTGGACGAGGAGCGTCTCGTCGTTTTCGAGATCGAGCAGGGAGCGGACCAGGGCGTCGAAGCACGGCCAGTTCCGCGCCGCCTTGCCGGTCCCGCCATAGACGATGAGCTTGTCTGGGTCCTCCGCGTTCTCACGGTCGAGATTGTTGCAGAGCATCCGCAGGGCGGCTTCCTGGTGCCAGCCCCTGCAGGCGAGCTCCATGCCGCGCGGAGAGCGCACGGGCCGCGGCTCGCCGCAGCCGATTCGAAGCTCACGGAGGATTCTCTCTTTCGCGGAGACTGCCATTCCTCGCCTCCCTTTTCCCCGTCAGTATACCCGCAAACGGCGCAGGGCGAAAAGGAATCGAGCGGGAACGAGCGGGCGAGGACGACAGTGAGCAGTCGCCTGCTCAGGACTTCTCCGCGAGCCTGCGCTCCACGGCCGCGCGGAAGGGGACCGCAAGAACGAGGGTCAGGATGAGGGAGTAGAACACGGTGATGAGCAGGATCGCGAATCCCTGGCCGATCTTCGCCATGGCAACTTCCTGCGGCTGGGCGAGGATCGTCACGATTCCGATCAGGGCCCCGATGGCGCCGGAGAGCAGGATGAAACGCTGCAGGGACGTGAAAAACACCGCGGCCTGCCGAAGCTCCTGCTCGCTCGCTGCCTGCCGGATGAAAGCCACGGTGAAGCTTCTCCCAATGACGCGCGGCGGAAAGGCGGCGAGGCAGAGCACGGCGGCCGGCACGATCACCATGATCATGCTGGGATAGTCCAGGAAGTATTCGATCCTGGCAGCGGCAAAAACCGTTCCGAGCACCAGGACCCCAAGAGCGAGCGCGACCGCGACGAAGTAGAACCTGTTCATTCGAATTCCCTCCTCTCGAAAGAATTGTGGATGAGAGTCCTCAGCGACTCCCCGCTCGGCAAGTATCGCTCGTAGGTCCGCTCACGGGCCATCGTTCCTATCGCCTGCCGCAGCGGCGTCTCGCGAGGCAGGTCCCTCGCGAGCAGGACCAGGGAGCCTGCGGCGACGATCACGGCGGCGATGCGAACTATGGCGTCGCCGGCGAAAGCGAGTGTCCGGCGCTCCCCCCCCGCCTGCACAACGGGTAGAGGGACATGGACCGCGCGGATCTCCTTCTCAAAGTGCCGGCGCGCGGAGCGCTCGACTGTCCCCATGGTCTTCCTCCAGATGCATCTTCAGTTTCCGCCGAATCTCGTGGAGACGGAACTTCACCGTCCCCACTGGCAAACTCATGACCGCAGCGATCTCCCCGCAACGCATTCCCTGGTGAAAGCGCAGAAAAGCCATCTGCCGAATCTCGGGCTCGGCGGCCTCGAAGAACGCCTTCACGCGCCTGTCCTCCTCCCTGCTGATGAGCTCCTGCTCGGGGGTGCGCAGGTGGAAAGGCTCCCTCGAGGCCGGGAGATCCGCAAGCGAGCGGATGACCGGAACCCGCCGCCCGCGCCGGGCGCTGTCCCGGCAGGCATTGCGGGCGATTGTGTAGATCCACGTGGAGAAGCTCCATGCGGGATTGTACGTCCCGATCCCCCTGTACACCTTCTCCATGACCTCTTGCGCGAGGTCCTCCGCATCGGCCCCCGTCCCGTCACCGCATCCGCGCACGAACACAACGATCCGGGGATAGTACTCCTCCCAGATCCGGCGGAAGCACCGGTTCCGCGATCTCTCGTCGCCCGACCTGGTCTGGAGAAGAATCGCCAATCCCTCGAGCGGTTTTCCCATTCCTCTTTTTATACGTGTAAACCGGGGAAAGGTTTGATCGGGAGGAGGACTTGCATGCACAGGTTCATGACAGGGACCACTTGCGCGAACGCTCCGAGCACGGCCGTGACCAGCTCAAAGCCCGTGCAGGCCCGCACTTCCCGTTCGGGCATGGGATAGTAGAGCTGGAACCCGGCCCACTGGTCGCCGGGGCACTTCCTCGCTGCCGCGCGTATGCCGGCAGCCGTGGAAAGCGCGCCCCCCACCCCGCCGTTCATCTCGGCAATGAAACCCTCGCGAAGGAGCCTTCGAAGCTCCGCGTCCAGCGCCGTAGCCCTTGCGCACTGCTTCATCAGCCTGTGCCAATCCCAGTCATCCGCGAGGACCCATCCCGAGCCCGCCTCGTCCCTCAGGTATCCCCGCTCGACCTGGAGGCCGAACTCGAAAATCCTCTTCTCCCTGTCCGCGGAGATGAACAGCTTCGCGCAGCCGAAGTTGACCCCATTGGAGATCGGCTTGGCCTCCCGGTTCGCCCTGGGCAGCCAGCAGATCCACTGCCAGAACACGCCTCTGCCCCACCGGTCCGTCACGAACGGGGTTCCGTGGCGCAGCTCGAGGTTGTGCTTCAAGATCTGCGTGATCCTCTCGTGCGGCTCGAGATTGCCCACGCGGATGCCGTTTTCGAAGTCGATCCACTCCGGACGGAATGCCTCGCCGGTCGGCACTATCCCGGGGGCTTTCCCGAGCCGTGCAAGGGGGAGCATGTCCTTCGCCGTCGCGCGCTTCTTCATGGGTCGCTCCATTGTACCACATTGACAGGCTCGCGCCGGCGCTGGTATCCCAGAAGCAGAACAGCGGTCCGCCCCTGGAGGTCATAGAGTGAAAAATCTGAGCGCGTTGGTCTTCCTGCCCGCGCCCCGGGCGCTTCGTGATAGCGAAGGCGCGTACATCCTCCGCGCGGGCACGGAGATTGCTCTCCAGGGCGATCCGCTCGACTTCCTTCAGGTTGCCGAGCGCCTGCGAGGCGCGAT
Organism: uncultured Spirochaetaceae bacterium; assembly: GCA_964353885.1. GTDB lineage: Bacteria > Spirochaetota > Spirochaetia > SZUA-6 > Fen-1364 > CAVTER01. The sequence continues at coordinate 59,353 of CAYGXO010000093.1, read as the reverse complement.
CCGTCGGGCATTTGGGATGGAATGCCGCATTCGCGCCGTCGCTCCCGACACGAAAATCATGAATGGCATCCACCTGAGGATCGAGACAGGCCAAGAGACGCAGGGCTATCGGCTGCGCATTGCACCCTCCCTCATCGATATATGCGGTTCGGACCCCGCGGGCCTTTTCTACGGTGTGATGACACTTCTGCAGGTGCTGGACCAATCCGACGGCGTGCTCCCCTCGGGGGCGATCGACGACTGGCCGGACTTCCCGGTCCGGGGCGTCATGCTCGACGTCTCCCGGGATAAGGTGCCAACGATGGAGACGCTGTTCTCGATCGTCGACATGTTCGCGGGGCTCAAGCTGAATCACCTTCAGCTCTACACGGAGCACACATTTGCATATGCGGGACACGAGGAGGTGTGGGCGGAGGCGAGCCCGCTCACCGGCGAGGAGATCAAAAAGCTGGACGCGTATTGCAGGGAGCGTTTCATCGAGCTTGCGCCGAACCAGAACTCCTTCGGGCACATGACCCGCTGGCTCATCCATCCCCGCTACCGCCACCTCGCCGAATGCCTCGAGGGGTTCGACTGGCCGTGGGGAGGCAGGAGCGAGGAACCGTTCAGCCTCGATCCCTCGGACCTCGGCAGCGTGGAGCTTCTTCAAGATCTCTTCGCGCAGCTTCTCCCCCACTTCTCTAGTCGGCTGTTCAACGTGGGCTGCGACGAGACTTTCGATGTCGGGCAGGGGAAGAACAGGGAGCAGTGCGCCCGCAGGGGGCGAGGACGGGTTTACCTCGATTTCCTCCTGAAGATCCACAGCTTGGTGAGGAGCAGCGGACGGACGATGCTTTTCTGGGGCGACATCATCGTGGAGCACCCCGAGCTGGTCCCCGAGCTGCCCCGGGATGCCCTCGCGTTGGAGTGGGGATACGAGGCCGACCATCCCTTTGCCGCGCATTCCGAGCGCTTCGCAGCGTCCGGAATTCCGTTCTGGGTCTGTCCCGGCACCTCGTCCTGGAACTCGATCGCCGGGCGCACGGACAACTGCCTCGGCAACCTGCGCGCCGCGGCAGCGAGCGGGCTCGCGAAGGGAGCGACCGGGTACCTGGTCACCGATTGGGGCGACAACGGGCACTGGCAGGTCCTGCCGGTGAGCTACTTCGGGTTCGCAGCGGGCGCGGCATTCTCGTGGTGCCTGGCCGCAAACGGGGAGCGCGACATCGTTCCCGGCCTCGATGTGCACGTTTTCCGCGACAGGGCGCGCATCATGGGGGCGCTCGCTCGCGACCTGGGCAACGCGTATCGCCGGGTGGGCGGGAAGCTGCACAACGCGAGCCACCTCTTCAACATCCTGCGCCAGCCCGCAGGTGCGGCCCTTCCCGAATCTGTCACCCCGCGATCCCTGCGCGATGCGCGGGCATTCGTCGCGGCTGCCGCGGAGCCCTTAGCCCGCGCCCGCATGGACCGGCCCGATGCCGCCCTTGTGCGAGATGAGCTTGCGAACACTGTCCGGCTCCTTCTCGCGGCCTGCGATCGGGGGCTCGGAAGCGTAGATGGGGCAGCTCCTGCGCGAGAAACGCAGACAATCCTCGCGGAATATCGACGGCTGTGGATCGCTCGCAATAGGATCGGGGGTCTCCGTGAAAGCGCTGGAGCCCTGGAGTGCCCTCGTGGCGCACATGTAAGTCCTGCGGTGATTCACGTCCAGAGGTGATGAGTACCCGGGAAGAGATATGAGGCCACGACAGAGAGGGTGTATCCTACCTTGGGACCGGCATCTACAAGTACGACAACAAGGATGGGCGATTCGAGGAGGACTACTATGATACCTACTCGACAACACAACCCGCTACGACGCAAATCAGAGGCATCGGCGGAAGAGATGCCCACTTCTGGACCATCCCTTACGCTCTACAAGCAGGCTGTAAAAGGCGACGCCGATTTCTTCCCCACGGGGGCGACTCTCAGCAAGGGCAAGAGTGTATCCGTGTCACTCTCATGCGCTCGACCTATCAGGACCACACCTGGCCTTCGGGGCCATTGAACCCCCCGTATCCGACTATTTTGGGATCATGGTTCTCAACTTCGCCTGCATGGGGACTTTATCATTTTCTATCCCAGCCTCTCGCACTCTGATTGTGCCGGAATCGAAGTATTGAGAAATGCCTCCACTAGGAGAAACCACCGGATCCTCGCGTGTGTGCTAGTACTCGTATGCCCCCATGGACCACGGCTCTGTCCGCGTGGTCCCGGCAAGATCATCAGTAAACCCCCATCCAAGGACGCTACCGTTAAGGCCGACCTGTCGAGCTTCCACGGGCGCAGTGGCTTGTAGGTGCCAATCCCAGCCCGTACCGGAGGGTTCGACGAACATCGTACCCAGTAGGGTGCCTGAGGTGTCCCAGGCGTTTCCGCTCGCGCCGGAGAGGGTGTTCAGATCCAGGACAGACGTATATGGGTCTCCCACCCACGCGAAAAGACCCGAAGCACAGTCGAAAACGTAATTGTTCTTGAGAGATGCTGGTGCGGAATTGGCCATTGCGGTTATACCGTACCTGAGTTGCGTCCCTGATCCAAGCGCAAAGATAATATTGTTCTCGATCGTCGCGTGCGCGCCGTTGAGGTTGGTGATGCCCTCCTCCCCGTTGGTCGCTCCTCCGGTCGTCACCAGCCCCCCGCAGATGGTATTGTTGCGCAGGATTGGGGACGATCCATCGACAAGGACTCCGGTCGTTCCGGGGCCCGCAGCCGATGTGCCTCCGTCGATGATGTTGTTGTAGATGACGGCCGTAGATCCAGATTCCATGGAAATGCCGTGGCTGCTGGACCATGCATCGCCCCCATAGATGGTGTTGGCGGCGATCGTCGCGCTGCTTCCGATATCGTAGATCGCTACTGTTTGGCCGCCCGTTCCACTCGTTCCACCATGGATCTTGTTTCGGGAGATGACGGGATTAGAGCCATTGCAGACGACCGCGACCGAAATTCCGTTCATGCCCCCTGAAATGGCGTTGTACTGGAGCGTAGCGGGGGATGAGTCAATAGTGACGCCCACAGAGAAATCCCCGCCCCCGCCATCGATCGCATTGCTTTGGAGAACGACGCCTGTAGAGTTGCGGCAGTAGATCCCGGTCGTGTTGCTTCCACCGACTCCTCCACTTACAGAGAAACCGTCGACCGTGACGGGACGGGAGGTGTTTGCGATCCGCACCGCCGCGATGCTCGAGGATGTCTGGATCATGGTGGGATACTCCGAGGTTCCGATACCTGTTAGCGCCCAGTCAGGGTTTGACTCTCGAAGGTTCCAGTCAACGGGCGAAAACCCCCCGTAGAGCGAGATGCCGTCCTTCAAATCGATGACGGCGGAAGGTTGGTACGTTCCTGCTGCGACATGCACCTCGGCGCTCTCATAGACCGCGGCCGCCGTATCTATTGCCTTCTGGATGGTCTGGTTCGGAAGGTCGTCGGTGCCGGGGTTCGAGTCGCTCCCGTTCGTGCGAACGTAGACGATGCCGTCGAGCACTCCAAAGGTCGCCTCGATTTTCAGGATCGGGTATCCCTCGAGGTCGGCGCATTCCACTGTGAGCGTCTTCCCGCTCCCCAACGACCACTGGCTCTTCGGCCGGATGGTGAGGGTGTCATTCGTGTTCTCTTTCTTGGACCACTCACCCCCGTCGCTTTCCGGTCCCATCGAACCCCCGACCTTCAGAGAGGCTGCGTCGATCGTCTCCGTGAACTCGATCACGATTTCCGTGGTTTTACTGATACCCGATCCGCCGGCGAATGAGAGCGCCGCCTTCGGCGTCGAGTAGTCCTTCACCACCAGCTCCAGGGTTTGGCGCATGGGATTCGAACATGACCCGGCCGCAAATAGCAACGCAACAGCGCCGAGGAAAACCGCGATTCGCATCTTCGTTCCTTCCCGCGGCATTATCGCTCCGTATCCCTCGTTTGTCAAACTCGCCCCTACTTGCACTTCCTTGACAGGGGGTATTCCTATGGTAGTATTCGGTCGATGCATATCATGCGCGACCTCAGGAAGTGCTTCTGTATCCTCCTCACTATTGGGTTATTCGTCGCGGCTCGGGACATTCTCTCCGCTGCATCGCGATCCAGCAGTGAAAAAGCCGCGCCTTCATTCGAGCTCCCCTCGATTTCCCTCACGCCGGGCATCGAGTTCCCGCTCGAAACCGGAAAGGACCTGCTCGGCCTCCTCGGCGCTGCCGCGGATCTATCCGCTGTCATGCCCCTCCCCTTCCTGCCCATCCTCTCGGTGGATGGGGGCGTTTCATACAGCTTCATCCCCGTACGAGCCGAAACCTCCCTCTCGCTCATTTCCGCCGGCCTCGGTGCCGGCCTTCACTTCGAGCTGACGCCGCAGCTCATCGTCCAGGTATCAGTGACAGGAGGCGGCTATTTCGGGTTCTTCAATGGGAGCCTTCTTGATCCCGAGGGCATTCCCTACGAATCGCAATCGGGCTTCGGACCCTATCTCCAGGCCGGGGCCGGCATCGCGTACTACCTCTGGCCGTCTCTGAGCATCGGTGTCGGAGGAGCGTATGCCCAGTATTTCGGCTTGACGCAGGGGCTCCGCGTCGAGCTGGGGACTTCCTTCCACCTGAGCGGCCTCAGCAGGAAGCTCGCGCTGAGCAGCACGAGCTTCGAAAGCGTCTTTCCTGTCCTGCATAAATCCTACAACGCGACCCCCCTGGGAAAGACGACGATCCGCAATGGCGAGCGCTTCCCCTTGAAGAACGTCGAGGTCTCCTTGTACGTGAAGGAGCTCATGGATACCCCAAAAACGTGCGCAACGGTCGAAAGGCTCGCGCCAGGCGAATCGCGCACAGTCGATCTGTATGCCCTGTTCGCCGATCGCATCCTCGGTGTGCGCGAGGATGCGAACATGGCGGTGGAGCTGGCCATCGACTACACCCTGAACGGGCGGAAGCAGCGGCGCACCGTTACGGAGGCGTTGCGGCTCTACAATCGAAACGCCCTCACGTGGGACGACGACAGGAAAGCCGCGGGATTCATCAGCGCCAAGGACCAGGAAGTGCTGAGGGTGTCGAAGCTCGTGGCGGGCGTGGTCCGAAAAGAGGGACCGGCGTCCGTCGATCTCACCATGCGGATCGGCATGGGCATGCTCGAGGCGATGTCCGCGTACCGCATCAGCTACGTCCGGGATCCGAACACCCCGACATATGAGGCTGCCTCGAAGAACGCCTCTGTGATCGACTTCCTGCAGTTCCCGAACCAGACGCTCAAGCTCCGTGGCGGCGACTGCGACGACCTCTCGATCCTGTACGCGTCGCTGCTCGAATCTGTCGGGATTGAAACGGCTTTCATCACGGTGCCGGGCCACATCTTCGCGGCATTCGCGCTGGACATGAAGCCGCAGGAAGCGAAAAGGGTCTTCCTGGACGAGAGGGAGCTGATTGTCCAGGACGGCAAGGTGTGGATCCCCGTTGAAATCACGATGGTCGGCAACAGGTTCCTCAACGCATGGCAGACCGGCGCCCGGGAATGGAACGAGAACGCGGCCAGCGGCCAGGCGCGTCTCTTCCCGATTCACGCAGCGTGGGAGACCTACCAGACCGCCGGCACGCCGGCGGACGTTGGGGAGGTCGACGAGCTCGATGGCGCCGCCTTCACTCTCAGGTACAAGAAGGAGCTTGCGGCCTTTATCCAGCGGGAACTGAATCCCCAGATCGAGAGGATCAAGCAGGCGATGGGGAACAAGCCCGACAACAAGCTTTCAAACAGGATCGGCGTCCTCTATGTCCGTTATGGCATGGTCGAAGAGGCGGAGAGCATATTCACCAAAATCCTCAAAAGCGAGCAGTATGGCCCGACACTGGTCAACCTCGGAAACATCAACCTCCTGCGGGGCGACTATGAGAAGGCCCTCCCGCTGTATGAATCCGCGCTGCAAAAAGACTCGGAGAGCCCGGGTGCGCTCCTGGGGCTTACCCGCGCGAACCACGAGCTCGGAAGGCAGGCGCTCGCCAACCAGTTCCTGGCCGAATTGAAGTCTCAAGACCCCGAGACAGCGGCAAAATACGCCTCCATTGGGTCCGCCGAACAAGTGGCTAGGGCCGAGGATGCCGAGACCCTCAATTCGAGGATGTACTGGATGGATGAGGAATGACAGTACCCCAATAATGCTCCCAGTTTCCCGCCCAACTGTCCAGAAATACCGGTTTCGTCATTATTCATACGTTTTGCCATTTTCTGTATTATTCTAGCACACCCTCGATGAATGCATATATATTTTGAGGGTTATTTTTTTGTTGACAATCGATGAGGAGTGTGAGAAAGTCACTAAACCGGTTTCGTAAAGAATGTGAAAGAGGGCAGGGTGACAATCAAAGACATCGCCGAAATGGCCCAAGTTTCGAAAGGCACAGTCTCCCGGGTTCTGAACGAAGGGCCAGGCGTAGGAAAGGATACGCGCCAAAGGATCCTGAAGCTCATCGAATCACTGGATTTCCACCCGAACGCAGCGGCCAGGGGCCTTGCCGCCCGCCGGACCAACACCATCGGTTTCGTGATCCCGCACACGGGACGCTATTCCATGACCAGCACTTTCTGGCCCGTCCTCCTCACGACGATCACCGAGCAGGCGGCGGCACGAGGCATCAATGTGCTTCTTTCCACGACCCGTTCCGAGGACGACGTGGACTCCGCGTTCCGCACGATCCTGCGGGGGAGACGGATCGACGGAGCCATCGTCGGAGCCGAGCAGGTGGGGGAGAGACAGCTCGCCGAGCTCGTGGTGAAGAACGTCCCCTTCGTCATGGTGGGAAAAAGGCCGGACGTCACCCCGTGGTGCATTGACGTCGACAATGCCGCGGGCGCCCGCATGGCGACCGAACACCTCATCGGCATGGGGCACAGCTCCATCGCGATGCTCGCGGGCCCCGTCCACCTTCCCTACGTGCAGGACAGGATGCGCGGGTTCCAGCATGCCATGAGCGCGAAGGGGCTGGATGGCTCGCTCATCCTGCACTGCCACTACCAGACCGAGGAGGTGATCCGCGTCGCCCACGAGGCGTTGAACGGAAACCGCCCGATCACCGCAATCTTCGCGGCGGCAGGCGACCTGGTGCTCGGTACCCTGAAGGCCTGCCAAGAAGCCGGCCGGGCGGTGCCGAGCGCCCTCTCGCTCGTGTCGTTCGACGACCATCCCTTCTTCGCCCACTTCTCCCCGGGTGTGACGGCCGTGAGCCAGCCCTTGGAAGAGATGGGCAGGGCGGCCGTGGACATGTTGTTCCAGCTCATGGACGGGAAGGAACCGCCCCGCCGGCTGGTGGTCCTCCCGCCGCTGCTTGTGCAGCGCGGCTCGTGCGCCGCGCCTCCGCAGAGGCAAGCATGATCTACGGACGCTTCGACGACTCTGCCCGCGAGTACGTCATCACCAGACCCGATACTCCATGGCCGTGGATCAACTACCTGGGTTCCGAAGATTTCTTTTCTCTCATCTCCAACGCGGGGGGCGGGTACTCCTTCTACAAGGATGCCCGGCTTCGGCGGCTCACCCGCTACCGCTACAATGACGTGCCAACGGACTGCAACGGCCGGCTCTTCTACATCAGGGACGGGGAGAGCATCTGGAACCCAGGGGGACGGCCGACGCGGACCCCGCTGGATTCCTACGAGTGCCGGCACGGCATGGGATATACGCTCATCACGGCGCAGAGGGACGGCGTGGAGGCCGCACTCCTGTGCTTCGTGCCCGTGGACGCCAACTGCGAGGTCCAGAGGCTCGTGCTCCGCAACGTGGGCAAGCGCCGCAAGGCAGTGAAGCTCTTTGCGCTCGCGGAGTTCTGCCTTTGGAACGCACTGGACGACATGACGAATTTTCAGCGCAACCTCTCCACGGGGGAAGTTGAGGTGGAAGGAAGCGTCATCTACCACGTCACCGAATACCGCGAGCGCCGCAACCACTACGCGTTCTACTCGGTCAACACCCCCGTGGACGGTTTTGAAACGGACCGTCGCGCATTCACCGGATTGTACAACGGCTACGATCGGCCCGAGGCCGTGCTGCGGGGAAGGATGGCGGGGGGCACGGCCTCAGGATGGTCGCCAGTGGCGGCGTTCCAAATCGACGTATCGCTCGCCCCTGCGGAGGAGAAAAGCCTCGTGTTCCTCCTTGGCTACGTGGAGAACCCGCAGGAGGAGAAGTGGTCCGGGCCAGGGGTGGTCAACAAGATCCGCGCGCGCGCCATGCAAGCCCGATTCGACTCCGACGAGAAGGTGGACGCCGCCTTTGCCGCGCTAGGCGCCAGATGGGACGACCTCCTGGGTCGATACAGGATCGTCTCAGGCGATGAGCGTCTGGACCGGATGGTGAACACATGGAACCAGTACCAGTGCATGGTCACCTACAACCTGGCCCGGAGCGCAAGCTTTTTCGAGAGCGGGATAGGGCGGGGAATCGGTTTTCGCGACACGAACCAGGACGTGCTGGGCTGCGTCCACCAGGTTCCCGAGCAGGTGCGCCAGCGGCTCATTGACGTGGCTGCCACGCAGCTCGAGGACGGCGGCGCATGGCACCAGTACCAGCCCCTCACAAAGCGCGGGAACGCCGACGTCGGCGGGGATTTCAACGACGATCCCCTATGGCTCATCCTCGCCGTCGCTGGCTACCTCAAGGAGACCGGCGACTGGCCTTTCCTGGAAGAGCGGGTGCCTTTCGACAATGACCAGTCCAAGGCAGCTCCGCTTTTCGAGCACCTGAACCGTTCCTTCCACCATGTGGTGAACAACCTCGGACCCCATGGGCTGCCGCTGATCGGCCGCGCGGACTGGAACGACTGCCTGAATCTCAACTGCTTCTCAACGGACCCGGACGAATCCTTCCAGACCACCCGCACCAGGGACGGGATGACGGCGGAATCGCTGCTGATCGCAGGCCTGTTCGTGTTCGTCGGCCGCGACTATATCGAGATGTGTCGGCGCACCGGCCGGCAGGAGGAGGCGAGCGCGGCAGAAGAGGCGATCTCGAGGATGAGCGGCCTCATCCTTTCCCACGGCTGGGACGGGGAGTGGTTCTTGCGCGCATATGACGCCCGGGGAGAGAAGGTAGGCTCACGGGAGTGTCGGGATGGACAGATCTTCATTGAATCGAACGCCTTCTGCGCGATGGCGGAAATCGGCGCCGAGTCGGGCAAACCTCTGCGGGCCCTGGATTCCGTGCACAAGAGGCTGGACACCCCCTACGGGATCGCCATCCACGATCCCCCATACCGTGCGTACCACGTGGAGCTCGGGGAGGTCTCCTCCTACCCTCCCGGGTACAAGGAGAACGCAGGGGTTTTCTGTCACAACAATCCATGGATCATGATCGCGGAATGCATTGCCGGGAGGCCGGAGAGGGCATTCGACTACTACTGCAAGATCGCCCCCGCATACCTTCAGGACATCCAGGAACTGCACAAGATGGAGCCCTACGTGTACTCCCAGATGATCGCGGGCAAGGGCACGCCCCGTCAGGGAGAGGCAAAGAACTCGTGGCTCACCGGAACCGCCGCGTGGAACTTCGTTGCGGTCTCCCAGTGGATCCTGGGGATTCGGCCTGACTACGACGGCCTGAGGATCGAGCCTTGTCTCCCACGCGCCCTCAGGGACGTGGAGGTGACGCGTGTCTTTCGCGGCTGCACATACCAGATCACGGTCCACAACAGGAGCCAATTGCGCGGGAAACATCGTGTGTCCGTGCAGGGCAACGCGTTCACCTCCACCGTCGTCCCGCCCGGTCCATCGGGGAGCGAGGTGCGAGTAGTGGTAGAGACATAGCATGCGTTGCGGTGATGAGGAGGGAAACGCTCGGTGTTTCGCCGGAGCGATAATCCCAGATAAATCCCTCGTTGAGGGAGCGATCAGTCATAGAGGAGGTTTGGTATGAAGAAGTTCTTTCTTCTGGCGCTCTGCTTGCTGGTGTTCTCAGCACTGAGCGCCGGCGCGGCGACACCGCTGAAGCTGCTGTACTACGCGGACGCCACTCAGGCGGGTTATCAGGAGGACATTGACCTGTTCATCGAGCAGTTCAAGACTGACAACCCGGACGTCGATCTCCAGGTGGAAATCCTGTTCAGCCAGGCCTACCACCAGAAACTGGGAGCCTACATCGCCTCGGGGCAGCTGCCGGACGTGGTGTACATGTGGCCGACGAATCGCGACAGCTCCATGCTCCTGCACAGCCTCAAGCTCGTCAGGGATCTGAAGCCGCTCCTGGGCGCGGCCTTCCTGAAGCCGTTCACCGCATCGGCTCTCAACCCGAACGCGCAGGCCTCCAAAAAGCTGGCAGAGCTTCCGCAGAGCTTCACCTACACGACCACCGTGTACGTCAACAAGAAGCTCCTGGCGGACAACGGCTTCAAGGTCCCCAAGACCTACGCTGAGATGAAGGCCATGGTCCCCAAGCTGAGGGCCAAGGGGATTCAGACCCTCCTTCTGCCGAACAGCGACAAGTGGCCCGCCCAGTCCTGCCTGTTCTCCACCATCGCCGGCCGCATGGTGGGAGATGCCTTCACCGACGCCGTGCTGGCGGGAAAGGCAAAGTTCACCGATCCGGCGTTCGTGGCTGCTCTCACGTTCTACGCGAGCCTGTTCAAGGACGGCGTCATTGACAAGAACAACATGACGATGGGCTACGGGGACGGCCCGGGCCTTTTTGCCACCGGTGAGGCCGCGATGTTCGTGGATGGCGACTGGAGGGTCGGCGCATACCTGACGGACAAGTCAACGGGCGAGGCGCTGATTTCCCCCGAGAATCAGGCCACTGACTTCGCGTTCATCAACTTCCCCGCCATCCCGGGCGAGAAGTTCCCGGGCGTCGCGTCGGGCATCGCCGGCGTCGGCCTGGGAATCACCACCGCGGTGAAGTCGGGCTCTGACGTGGAGAAGGCCGCCGTGAACCTGCTGAAGTGGTACTATGGTCCCGAGGTCCAGGCAATGAAGCTCAGGACGGGCGCTTACATCCCCACCCGCACCGATGTTCTGGATTTCGAGGGTCTCGAGCCGTTCAACAAGATGATCAACGACTACAAGAACACACTGAAGCCCAGCTACGTCATCGACGGCGTATGGCATCCCGATGTGTTCAACGTCCTCAACGACGGGCTCCAGGCCATCGGCCTCGGCACGGAGACTCCCGCCGGACTCGCAGCGAAGATCCAGGCGGCGCAGAACGCGCTTCCCAAGTAACAGTCGCATCGTATAAAGTTTCCGAGGATTGTCGATCCACCGGAACGGGTGTCCGGAGAAATCCGGACGCCCGGTTTCCGGGCCCTCGAGATGGAGGTCGCTCATGGGGCATACACTGCGGCGTCAACGAGAAGAAAGACGAGCGTACTGGACGTTTGTCTCGCCCGCGGTCTTCCTGTACGCTCTGGTGCTCGCCTTTCCCATTGTGGTCGCAGTCCTGCTCAGCCTGAGCAACTACAACGGCGGCATCATGTTCGGGGGCGAGCCCTGGAAGATCGTCGGCTTCCAGCAGTACGGCAGATTGATCCATGATCCCCAGTTCTGGCTCGCGTTCAAGAACAACATCTACATCGTGCTCATCTCGGTGTTCGGCCAGGTCCCGCTGGGATTCATCTTCGCCTACCTCATCTATCGTCGTATTGTGAAGTTCGGCGAGTTCTGGCAGGCCATCCTCTACGTGCCGAACATCATCTCCGTCGTCGTTCTCGGGCTCATGTGGAAAATGATCTTCTTCTCCAACGGGCTGCTCGAAGACGTCTTCAACCGTCTGTACGCCGCCTCCTTCATGGATTCCCTCAACCACATTTTCGCACGGGGCTTCAGCCTGACGGATGACCTGGTGAGGCAGCTCATCAAGGCAGCCGATCCAGCAGCCCTTGGGGCCTTCACGGACCCGTTCTCGGGGCTCAAGGACTTCCTGGCCACCTACACGCCGGATCAGCTCGCGATGCTGAAAGCGGATCTCACCAACCTGCTCGCCCGACGGTGGAGCCCGGATTTCCTTGCCAGGCCTGACACGGCGATGATTCCCATCATGTGGGTCTTCCTGTGGTGCTGGACCGGTTTGTACCTGATCATGTTCCTCGCCAATATGCAGAAGATCGAGAAGGACATCATCGAGGCGGCGCGCATCGACGGAGCCGGCGAGGGTCAGGTCCTGGGCCGTATCGTGCTGCCGAGCCTCTCGGGGGTGATCGTCAACGCGGTCATCCTCTGCATCGCCGGGTCCCTCAACTCATTCGCCCTGATATGGGCAATGACCGGGGGCGGGCCGATGAACGTGACGGAAGTGCTGTCAATCTACATGTACCGGACCGCGGTCATGAGCGTGAACTACCCCTTGTCGAATGCGATCGCGATGGCAATCGTCGTCTTCAGCATGATTCTCATCGCGTTCACGAAGGTCGTCGAGAAGCGCTATGGAGGAAGGGAATGAGGTACCAGGCGAGAAGCGCCGCGGCCAGCCGGGCCCTGGGCATCACCGGCAAGACCCTCTCCTATGTCGTGATGAGCGCATTTACCGCCATGACGGTCTATCCCATCGTCTGGCTCCTGTACAATTCCTTCAAGTCGACCACGGAGTTCCGCGTGGACAAGGTCGGTCTTCCCGACAAGTGGATTGTCGTGAACTACCCGGGCGCCTGGTCTGTTGGTGAGTTTGGAACATACCTCCCCAACTCAGTTCTGTATACGGTCTGCGCGACTCTTGGCGTCCTCTTCCTGGCAATCATCGCGGGATTCGCTTTCGCCAAGATCAGAAGCAGGGCGACGCCCATTCTCTATGGCAGCTTTGTCATGGGGATTCTCCTGTCGATCCAGTCCGTCATGGTGCCGCTGTTCATCGAGGTTTCCCAGCTCGACAACCTCTTGGGGCGCCTTTTCGAAGCCCTTGGGCTCATGAAGGCCTCCAACTTCCATCTTTTCTATAATACACGGCTGGGCATGATCCTCATCTACATCGGATCGGGGCTTCCCCTGGCGATCTATCTTGCCACGGAGTACATCAAGGGAATCCCCAACGCCCTGGTCGAAGCGGCGCGCATGGACGGGGCGAGCTACTTCAGGATATTCCGCTCCATCATACTGCCAATGGCGGCCCCCATCGCGACCACGATCGCCATCCTCAACGTGCCGGGAATTTGGAACGAGTTTGCCCTCATCAACATCATCATGTCAAAGAACGAGCTGAAGTCCTTGCCTCTTGGCATCATGCGGTTCGATGGAACCCGGGCAACAGACTACGGCAAGATCTTCGCCGCCCTGGTGGTTGGCATGGCGCCCATGCTGGTGTTCTACATCTTCTTCAGAAAGCAGATCACCAAGGGAGTCACCGGCGGCGCCGTCAAGGGTTGAGGAGAACAGGATGAAGACGATCGATCTCGCGGGCGACTGGCGCCTGGTCCGCGTCGCGACTGAGCGCTCGTACCCCGCGGTCGTGCCGGGCGACACTCACTCCGCCCTGCTCGCCGCCGGCGAGATCCCCGATCCCTATGTCGGGACCAACGAGCTGGCCGTGCAATGGGTCGGGCGCGAGGACTGGGAGTACCGGCGCGAGTTCGCTGTGAGCCGGGATTTCCTCGCTGAGGACATGATCTTCCTCTCCTGCGACTGCCTGGACACGATCGCCGAGATTTCGATCAACGGGAAAGCCGTCGGGCGAGCCGACAACCAGTTCGTTCGGTGGCGCTTCGACGTCAAGCGGCACCTGCGCGCGGGGAAGAACTCTCTCAGGATCCTCTTCCGCTCCGCCGAGAAAGCGGCCGCAGCCGAGGCGAAGAAGCTGCCCTACCCCATTCCCCATTCGCTGTATCCGGTACAGTCCCCCCACCGCAACCTCGTGCGGAAGGTCCAGTGCCACTCGGGGTGGGACTGGGGACCCTGCCTGATGGTCGCCGGCATCCAGGGCGACATCTCGCTCGGGTCCACATCCGCGGTCCGCATCGACTACGTGTACACGGAGCAGCGACACTCGAAGAGCGCGTGCGGGGTGAGGGTTTTCGTGGAGTGCTCGGCAGCCCGGGCAGGCGCATACGAGATCGCGGCAACCCTGGGAGGCAGGACTGCGCGAAAGACAGTGGCTCTGTCAAAGGGCTTCAACAGGCCGCAGCTCGACCTCGTGGTCGAGAACCCCCGGCTGTGGTGGCCGAATGGGTACGGCGAGCAGCCCCTGTACGATCTGGCAGTCGAGATCGGAAGGCACCAGGTCTCGAAGCGCATCGGCCTGCGCACCGTCGAGCTCGCCAATCGCGAGGACAGGGTCGGGTTGTCGATGAGCTTCCGGGTCAACGGGGTGAGCATCTTCTGCAAGGGCGCAAGCTGGATCCCCTGCGACGCGCTGCCCCAGCGCGAGAGCCGCGCGCGGCTCGAGGGTCTGCTCTCCAGCGCAACCGCCGCCCACATGAACATGCTGCGCGTCTGGGGCGGGGGGCGCTACGAGTCGGATGACTTCTACGACCTGTGCGACGAGAAGGGTATCCTCATCTGGCAGGACATGATGTTCAGCTGCGCCCTCTATCCCTCGACTCGCGGTTTCCTCCAGAGCGTCGAGCGCGAGGTCCGCCACCAGGCCAAGCGCCTGCGCGACCACCCCTCCCTGGCCCTGTGGTGCGGCAACAACGAGGACCTGGGCGCCCTCACGTGGTTTCCCGAATCGCGCGCCAACCGCGACCGCTACGTGGTGGACTACGACAGGCTGAACGAGGGGACGATCGGCAGGGCGCTCGACGAGTGCGACCCGACCCGGCCGTTCTGGCCCAGCTCCCCCTCGGGAGGCCGGGGCGACTACTCTGACAACTGGCACGATGACTCCCGGGGCGACATGCACTACTGGAGCGTGTGGCACGAGGGAAAGCCGTTCAGCGCCTACCGCGAGGTGACGCCGCGATTCTGCTCGGAGTTCGGCTACCAATCCTTCCCCTCGCTTGAGGCGATCCGCGCGTGCGCGGGCGATGGGTCGCTCAACCCGACCGCTCCGGTCATGGAGCACCACCAACGGCACCCTCGAGGCAACTCGGTCATCACCGAGATGTTCACCCGGTACTTCCGGGTGCCCGAGGGCTTCGAGAGCTTCGTGTACCTCAGCCAGGTGCAGCAGGCGCTCGCGATCCGCACGGCGGTCGAGTGGTGGCGGCACCTGCGCCCGACATGCATGGGGACCCTCTACTGGCAGCTGGACGACGTCTGGCCGGTCTGCTCGTGGTCATCGATCGAGTACGGCGGGAAATGGAAGCTCCTTCACTACGCGGCCAGGCGCTTCTACGCGCCTATCCTCCTCGCTGGATTTCTGGTGGGCGACGCCGTGGAGATCTGGGCGGTGAACGACAGGCGCGAACCGGCGGCCGGCCGGGTCCAGGCCGCTGTCATGGATTTCGCGGGAAAGATCGTCCGAAAGGAGTCCTTCCCCATGAGAGTGCCCGCGGGCAGCGCGCGCTTGCTGCGCAAGCACCGTCTGGCGAGCCTGACCGCATCGCCTGAGCAATCCTTCCTCCTGCTCACCCTGGAGCTCGAAGGCGAGACTGTGACGAGCGAGCTTTTCTTCACGGAGTACAAGCGCTGCGATCTCGCGCCCGCAAACGTGCGCGCAGAGGCCTCCGCGGCAGGTCGCGTCTCGGGCGGACGCGCGGCCGGCGCCCGCGGGTTCTCGGTCTCGCTCAGGACAGACGCGCCGGCATTCTTCGTGTCACTCGATGCCGAGGGGATCCCGGGCGAGTTCGACGACAATTGCTTCACCCTTGTGCCTGGGACGCCTCGCGTCGTCGACTTCACTCCAAGAGTCCACGGATCTGCGGCACGGCCGACGCTCGCGCAGTTCCGAAGGGCCCTCGGCATCCGCCACCTGAGGGACGCGTACCGGTAAAGCAATGAAAATCCTCGTCAACCATCTCGGCTACGATGCGAGGGGGCCGAAATCGGCCGTGATCCAGATCGAGGGCTCCGATGGGGGCGCAGGGCTACCGGCGAACGCGGCCTGCGGGCTCCTCGACTGCCGCACCGGGGCGGAAGTCTTTTCGGGCCGGGCAGGCGTGCGTGATGGGGTGCTGCGATGGAAAGACTGGCGCTTTGCCCGGTTCGACTTCTCGGGCTTCGACCAGCCTGGCTCCTATCTCATCCGGACGCCGGCGCCCGGCGTGACCGCGGATTCAGCGCCCTTCGAGATCGCCGAGCGCCTGGTGCCCAGGAGCACGCTCTCGGACATCCTGCACTATCTCAAGTCGCAGCGGGCTTCAGGCCGCTACGATCGGGCGGACCGCGAGGTCCCCTTCTTCGGAGGCCGCGAGGGAACGGTGGACGTGCACGGCGGGTGGTACGACGCGTCGGGCGACCTGAGCAAGTACCTCAGCCACCTCTCCTACGCGAACACGATGAACTCGCAGCAAACCCCCATCGTGGTCTGGTGCCTGCTCGAGGGACTTGAGCGTCTGAAGCGCACGGACGAGCGCCTGGCCGCCGTTCTCGAGGACAGGGTCCTTCAAGAGGCTCTGCACGGAGCCGACTTCCTTGTGCGCATGCAGGACCCGTCGGGGTACTTCTACACGACCGTCTTCGACGGATGGTCGCACGATCCCGGCCGCCGGGCGATCTGCTCGTACTCTACACAGAAGGGGATCCTGTCCGCCGAGTACCGGGCGGGCTTCCGCCAGGGAGGAGGGGCGGCGATCGCCGCGCTCGCCCGGGTGAGCCGCCGAGGCCTCGAGGGCGACTATGCCGCGGGGGTCTATCTCGCGGCGGCAGAGAAAGGCTTCCGCCACCTACAGGGACATTCGCTCGAGTACCTGCCGGACGGCAGGGAGAACATCATCGACGACTACTGCGCGCTCCTTGCCGCGTGCGAGCTGCTCGTCGCCACGGGCAGGGACGAATACCGAAGCGCGGCTCGCGCGCGGGCGGAAACCCTCGCCTCGCGCATTTCGCGGGACGAGAGCTGCGCGGGATGGTGGCGCGCGGATGACCGGGGCGAGCTGCCGTTCTTCCACGCCGCCGAGGCGGGCCTGCCCGTCCTCGCGCTGATCCGCTTTCTCCAGACCGCACCCGAGAAACCTTCCGCCGCCGCGGCGCGGGAGGCGATCCGCGCCTCGCTCGGGTTCGAGCTCGAGGTGACGCAGAACGCATTCAATCCCTTCGGGTACGCGCGCCAGTACTGCAGGCCGTCGGGCGGCGCGAAGCGCGCCTCGTTCTTCATCCCGCACGCGAACCCGAGCGGCTACTGGTGGCAGGGAGAGAACGCGCGGATCGCCTCGCTCGCCGCGGCGGCCCGCGCGGCCTCGCTGCTTCCGATGGCGGGTGAGAGCGGCATGGTTCCCGCGCTCAAGGAGTACGCCGCCGACCAGATGAGCTGGATCCTCGGCCTGAACCCCTACGACGCGTGCATGCTCCACGGCAAGGGGCGCAACAATCCCGAGTACGAATGGGGTTGGTTCAACGCGCCGGGCGGAATCGCAAACGGGATCACCTCGGGCTTCCGCGACGAGGAGGACATCGACTTCCTCCCCGAGGAGGCGGCGCATGAGGGGATGCATCGGTGGCGCTGGAGCGAGCAGTGGATCCCCCACGCCGCGTGGTTCTTCCTCGCCGCCTGCATGGAACCCTAGGCGGCGCTGGAAGCGGAGCCCTGAGCCCGCCTACTACCCGTCCTCCATGAACACGAAGGGAACGAGGTCCTGCTCGGTCGTCTTGAGCTCCCGGTCCGCGTAGCGCACCCGCAGGGATGCCGCGATCCGCTCCGCCTCCTCGAGGTACCCCTGGAAGAGCCGGCCGAGCCCGGCCGCATCCGATTGTTCCGCCGGCAGGGCGTCCGCGGGTGCACGCGCGAGAGCCTCCTCCAGCCCGAAGCCGGCCCGCACAGGCACGGGCTCCCTGTGCCGCCAGGAGCCTGTCCTGATGTCGAACCGGTACAGGGGCAGGAAGCTCCGCCCGTGCTCGGCGACGAAGAGGATCGCGCGGCAGATCAGATCGACCTCTTCGTCGGTGTGCAGGAAGTGGAAGTTCACCCTCGCCCAGCCCGGCTTCAGCCCGACATTGCCGCACATGATCGAGCGGCGCAGCTCGCGCGACTTCCTCCTGTCGATGTGCAGGATCCTGTGGCCGTAGGGCGCCGCGCAGGAGCACCCCGCCCTGCTCTGGATGCCGAATAGATCGTTCAGCAGCACGGCGACGAAACGCGGGTGCAGGTACGAGGAGCCGACCCTGATGTTGAACGAGAAGATGGGAAGCCGGTGCTCAGGCGGGACCTCGCCGAGGCACTCGACGGCGGGGTGCGATCCCAGAAGGACGTGAGCCAGGCGCACCAGCTCTTCCTCGCGCCGGGCGATCCTCGCGGGATCCATCTTCTCCTTCAGCTCCATGGCCAGCGACGCCCGCAGGGTCTGCAGGATCGCGGGGGTCCCCGGCTTCTCCCGAACCTCGATATCGGGGTTGTACTCCTGCCCGTCGAAGTTGACGAAGTCCACCGTGCCGCCGGCGCCCACGGTCGGCGGGAGGTCGGCGCGGTAGATCCTCTCGTGGATCACCAGGATGCCCGAGCTCCCCGGCCCGCCGATGAACTTATGGGGCGAGAAGTACAACGCATCGAAGACCGACTCCTCATCCCGGCGCATGTCGATCCGTTCGTAGGGGGCGATGGCCGCATAGTCGAAGAAGGCGAGCGCGCCGTGCTTGTGCAGGATCCCCGCCACCTCGTTCACGGGAGTCTTCACGCCCGAGACGTTCGAGGCCGCCGAGAACGCCCCGATGCGCATCCGGCCTCGGTACTCCTCGCGGGAGACTTTCCCGCGCAGATCATCGAGGTCGAGAAGCCCCTCGGGGGTGAGCTCGATCTCGACCACCTCCGCGAAACACTCCCTCCAGGAGACTTCGTTGGAATGGTGCTCGTAGGGCCCAACGAAAACCACGGGACGCATCTGTGCGAGCCGAGCCGCGAGGCCCTCGAATCCACCGGCGAATCCGCCATCGGACAGGCAGCCGCGCAGCATCTTCTCGAAGGAGTCCTTCCCCGCGGGCGGGATGGAAATGCCGAGGATCTGCTGCAGCAGGTGCACGGCCGCCGTGGTGCCGGCCCCCACCGCGATGACCCTGTGCTCGGGCCCCGCGTTCACGAGCTTCTTGATGGTGGCCTCGGCCCTGCGCAGCCGCTCGGAGGTGGCGATGCCCGTTGCGTCGTCTTCCGTGTGCGTGTTGCCGTACAGCGCGAGCGCACGCTGGAGCTCATCCTCGATGAAGGACACGCCGCGGCCCGAGGCCGTGTAGTCCGCGTAGGTCAGCCGCCTGCGGCCGAAGGGAGTGTCGATGACGGCGTTCCATCCGATGATGGCGCGGCGCACGACGTCCCAGAAGTCTGCAGGGCCTTCTTGCATGTGTCCTCCCCAGTCCGTATGACTGTAGCATGACAAAGGCCGAGATGCGACGGTCGATGAAGGGGACGTTGGCGGCAATCGAGCCGGCGGCTCTCGCCGAGGGCAGCGCGGCCGTGGCGCGGCGGCTTGCCGCCTCCGAGCCCTGGAATCGCTGCCGGATCGTCCTGTGCTTTCTCTCAATGCCGGGAGAGCTGGACACCGCGCCCCTGATCGCCGCTGCCCGGGCGGACGGGAAGACTGTAGCCGTGCCCCGCATCGAGGGCGCGTCGATCGAATTCCGGCTTCTGGGCGGAGATCCTTCCGCCCTGCCAAGAGACAGGTGGGGCATCCCGGTGCCCGATCCGGCGTGGCCCGCAGCCGACCTTCGCTCCGGCTCGCCTGTCCTGGTCGTCACGCCCGGTCTTGCCTTCGACAGGCTGGGCAACAGGCTCGGCAGGGGCGGCGGCTACTACGACGGCTTCCTGCGGGAGGCGCGCGGCGACGAGGCTCTCCCCCTGACCGCCATAGGCGTCTGCCTTTCGGCCCAGCTCGTAGCAGAGGCGCCGCACGACGCGCGCGACCAGAGGGTCGACGGCGTCGCGACCGACGAGGAGTTGATTCTGCTGGCCCCGCGATAGTACATTTCGCCGGGGGTGCCGCAAATGGGAGTCATCAGGTCAGCGTTCGAAATCGCGATGGACAACGTGAAGGGAATCGAGGGCAACAAGGAGCTCGTCGAGGCCAACAGGCTGCGCGACGAGGGCAAGCGGATGGTGTCGAAGCTCCTCGATGTCGCCCGGACCTTCGACATCAAGGAAGCCCTGAAGGGCTACGACAAGCGGCAGCTCGCATGGGTGCGCGAAGGGCTCATCCAGTCCCTCCTCGCCAACCTCGTCCTGCCCATCGACGAGTTCAGCCTGAAGAGCAACAAACGGCTCGGTGAGGCGGTGTCGGCCACGGCGGGGGACTCTCGGAAGGTGCTCGCAATCTTCAGCCAGCTCGAGAACTTCTTCAAGGAATACCTCGGCGAGCGCAAACGGGTGATCGACGCCGTCGAGAAGCAGTACGCCCAGAAGCTGCGCAAGAAGGAAGAGGATCTGTCCCGCCAGATGGGCCGGCCCGTGAAGATCAATCCCGCCCAGGACCCCGAGTACCAGGCCATGGTCCGACAGTACCTGTCCCAGCTAGATCTAAAATACAACGAGGTCCTCGAGGGGGCCAAGACGGAGATAAAGGCGCTTTTCGACAAGACCTCGGCATGAGGTTCGCCGCCGACCTGCACGTGCACTCCCGGTACTCCAGGGCCACGAGCGGGGCGGCGGACCTGGCGGGCTACCACCGCTGGGCGCAGGTCAAGGGCATCCACCTGGTCGGCACGGGGGATTTCACGCATCCCCGCTGGCTGGCCGAGCTTGCATCGGAACTCGTCGAGTCCGACGGTCTTTTCGTTCTGAAGAATCCGCCGGCAGACTCGCCCCTGGAGGGAGCGAGCCCGGCCAGCATCCCCGTGCGGTTCATGCTCACCACCGAGATCAGCTCGATCTACAAGAAGCGCGGACAGACCCGCAAGGTGCACAGCCTGATCGGCGTGCCCGGCATCGAGGATGCCCGCAGGCTTTCGGTGAAGCTCGCGGCGATCGGCAACATCGCATCGGACGGACGGCCCATCCTCGGCCTGGATCCGAAAGACCTGTTGGACATGCTCCTCGAAACAACTCCCGACGGGTTCCTCATCCCGGCTCACATCTGGACGCCCTGGTTCTCGCTGTTCGGGTCGAAGTCGGGCTTCGACAGGATCGAGGACTGCTTCGAGGAGCTCACGCCGAACATCTTCGCGCTGGAGACGGGCTTGTCGTCGGACCCGCCGATGAACAGGCGCTGGAGCGCCCTCGACAGGTTCCGTCTCGTCTCCAACTCGGATGCGCACTCGCCCCCCAATCTCGGCCGCGAGGCGACCCTCTTCGACGCGGAGCTGAGCTACCGCGGGGTTCTGGACGCCTTGCGCACCGGCGCGGGGTTCGGCGGGACGCTCGAGTTCTACCCCGAGGAAGGCAAGTACCACTTCGACGGCCACCGCAAGTGCGGGGTGAGCATGGAGCCGGGCGAGACGGCCCGGGCGGGCGGCCGATGCCCGGTCTGCGGCTCTCCGCTCACCATCGGAGTCCTCGCCAGGGCGCTCGAGCTTGCCGACAGGCCGGCGCCCGTGCAGCCCCGGCCGGCCGAGGGCTTCCGCTCGATCATCCCGCTGCCCGAGCTGCTCGCCGAGCTTCTCGGCACGGGGTCCGGCTCGCGCGGGGTCGCGGCCCTGTACGCGAGGCTCATCGCGGCGTTCGGCAGCGAGTACGCTCTCCTCCTGGACGTCCCGATTCCGGATATCGAGAAGCCCTTCGGCCGGCTGCTCGCCGAGGCCGTGCGGAGGATGAGGGATGGACGGGTCGAGCCGACACCCGGCTTCGACGGGCAGTTCGGGGTCATCCGGGTGTTCGCTGAAGGGGAGCTGAACCGGCTGCGGGGCCAGGACGAGCTTTTCGCAGGCAGGGGCCGAGCGCGGAAGATGGACACCCCTGGAGAACCCGTGGCAACAGCGAAGAAAACCGGCGGGCAGGGCCCGGCGCGAGGCCCATCGCCCGCACCGAGGCCTGAAGAGCTCGATCCTGATCAGCGCGCGGTCCTCGAATCCCTCGGCGGCGCGAACCTCGTATTCGCCGGTCCCGGCACGGGCAAGACGCGGATCCTCACGCGGTGGATCGCCCGGCAGGTGCAAACAGGAGCAGCGGCGCCTGGAGAGATTCTCGCCCTGACCTTCACAAACAGGGCCGCCCAGGAGATGCGGGAAAGGCTCGCGGAGCTTCCGGCGCTGCACATCGCGACGTTCCACTCCTTCTGCTGGTCGGTTCTGCGCGAGCAGGACCCTTTGCTGACGACTATTTTCGGCAGGGAAAGCCGCGAAGCCCTCCTTCGCATCCTCCTTCCCGAAAGGTCGGCGCGCGCCAAGGTCCTGGCTGAAGGGATCGAGAAGCGCTACGAGGGCATGGCGCACGGAAGCGATGGCCTGGATGAGGTCCTGCGGCTCTACGAGGAGGAGCTTCGCCGCATCGGCGCGGCCGACCTCTCGTCGCTCGTGGCCGGGCTGGTCGGGGAGCTCGGCCGGGATCCGGCGCTTCTGCAAAGCCTGCGCGAACGCTACCGCGTGATCGCTGTCGACGAGCTGCAGGACATCAACGGCCCACAGTACCGGCTCCTCGGTCTTCTGACGGGAGGCGGAGGAGCTGCAGGAGTTCTCTGCATCGGCGATCCTGACCAGGCCATTTACGGCTTTCGCGGCTCGGATCGCGAGCTGTTCTTCCGCTTCCAGCGCGAGTCTTCGGCGCGGACCTTCACCCTCACGAGGAACTACAGATCGGCGGGGGCGATCGTCCGCGGCGCCTCGGGCCTTCTGGGCGCCGCCCGTTCGCCGGGCCTCCCTCCCCTTGAACCGGTCAAGCCATTCGGAGCGAGCATCGGCCTGTTCCGCGCCCGCGACCCCGCGGAGGAAGGGGATTTCATCGCCGAGCGCATCCGCGACCTCGTGGGAGGGGTGGACGCGGTTACCGTCGATGCAGCCCGCGTCCGGGGCCACGGGGCGGGCGCTGTTCTGTCTTTTGCGGATATCGCCGTGCTCTTCCGCACGCGCGCGGTCAGGGACGCCCTGCTCCCCTCGCTCTCCCGCGCGGGACTGCCGCTCACCTCGAGGGACAGCGCCCCCTTGACCGCGGAAAGACCGTTCTCGTACCTCGTCGCTGCGATGCGCCTGATCGTCAATCCAGCGGATAGGGTCTCTGCCGCGACGCTGGCCGGGCACTTGGGCGATCTCGATGGTTTTTTCGCCGAGCGGGAGGAGCTTCTGCGCCTGGCCGCGGGCTCAGGCACGGAAGCCCTGATCCAGAGCCTCCTCGAGCGTTTCGTTCATTTCGACAGATCGGACCCCGCCGTCAGCCTTGGCGAAGAGGTGATCCGCGAGGCCGCACGCGGGGAGGGCGCCGACCTTGCGCGGTTCCTCGCCCATGTGTCCCTGTGCGCGCTGGAGAGCGAGAGCGCGCATTCTGCCGAGAGGGTGACGCTGCTCACGTTCCACGCGGCAAAGGGCCTTGAGTTCCCCGTCGTGTTCATCGCGGGAGCAGAGGAGGGGATCACGCCGCTGCCGGACGACCTGGAGGAGGAGCGACGGCTATTCTACGTCGCGATGACCCGGGCCGCCGACCAGCTTTTGATCAGCCACTGCGACAAGAGGCTCGTGCACGGCGCCGGCAGGGACATGAAGGCCAGCAGGTTCCTTGCGGAAATCCCGCCCGACTGCATTCTGGAGCGGGAGGGGGGGAAGAAAAAGGGCCGCCTCAGCGGGAGACGGCGGCCCAGCGACCAGCTTTCTCTTTTCGGCTGAATCCCTATGCCGTCAGACCGTGTTTCTTCACGGCGGCGGCGGGATCCTGGCCGTCGTTGATCACTTCGTTGAGCGCCCTGATGATCAGCGGCGGGTTCTTCGCCATGAAGATGTTCCTGCCGAAGATGATGCCCCGAGCCCCTTGCCCAACGCTGTCGTGGGCCTTCTTCAGCACGGCCAGGTCAGTGTCGAGCTTTTCCGCCCCGATCGTGAACACGGGCACCGGGGTGTTCTCCACGACCTCGTGGAAGCGATCTCCCGTGTAGAAGCACTTGATCAGGTCCGCGCCCAGCTCCGCAATGACTCGAGTCACCCTCTTCACCTTCGCGTGAAGCTGCTCGGCGCTCAGCTCCTTGTGCTCCACGACGTAGCACTCCCCGATGAGCGGGATGCCCAGCCGCTCCTTCTGCCGCACCACCTCCGAGAAGATGCGCACGTTTTCCGTCTCCCGCGCCTCGTTGCCTTTCTCCTCGAGAAACAGCGAACAGATCACGGCCCCGGCGCCCGCCCGCACGGCGTCCTCGACGGTCGTGGCGATGCAGGTGTTGCCCTCGCGGTAGTCCAGCGGGTAGTAGAAGGAGGAGGTCCAGTTGATCCGCGCCACGGGCACCGGCGCGTCGGCCTGCCCCATCAGATCGGAGTTCCGGGAGAGCATGAAACAGGACATGAGCAGCGCATCCGTGCCCATGCAGTTCCTGATCGCGGCTGCCGGGTTCTCGATTCCCGGTTGGACCCCGTACATCTCCACGTGGTCCAGCGCGGAGATGACAACGCATTTCTTGCCGTGGAAGAGCTTCTTGATTCTCAGATCGATTCCCGCCATGTTTCCTCCTGATGTTATGTGTCGCCGACGATTTGGACCCGAACTGTCCGCTCGCGTGCCCGCACCTGATCGAAGTCGACGAAGTAGATCTCTCCGAACTGCCCCAGCTCGAGCGCGCCGTTGACGATCGGAATGGATTCGGACCGCCCGAGCAGGCACGACCTGAGGTGGGCGTCGGTGTTGAGGCTCCAGAACGCCTCCTCCTTGAGGTTCTTCGATGCGTACGCGATGTGCTTGGGTCCCGGGTGCAGGTACTGCCCCTCCGTCCTGCAGGTGGGGACGATCTTCTCGAAGACGTTGAGGAGATCTTGAAGAATGAGCTTCGTTCCCCAGAAGTTCTCGTCGTGGGCTTCCTCCTGGATCATCACGCTGCAGGTGGTGTGCTGGGAGTACACGACCGCGATCCCGTTGCGGATGCCCGATGTCTTCACGATCTCCTTGACCTTGTCGGTCACGTCGTGAAAAGTCGGCCGCCTGTCCGACTGGATGGTGAAGGACTCATGATGCGCTGCCACTGCAATTCCTCCTCTCGATGAGATGCGCCTCAGGGGTGCGTCTTGTCCCACGCTTCCCGCATAGCCTTGATCATGGCCTCGAGCATCGCCGCGGGGTTCTCTGCCGTGACAACCGCGCTCGTGCAGCCGGTTGCCTCGGCGCCCATGGAGACGATGTCGAAGACATCCCGCGGGCCGCTGATCCCCGCGCCGTGGAGAACGCGGAGCCGCGGATTGATCGACCTGACCAGCTCGTTGATCTTCACGACGTAGTCCCTGCCGCTGACGCCCGACTGGCTCGAGCCGATCAGGTCGGGCGGTTCGGCCAGGATGATATTGGGGTTCAGGTGGGCGATCGCTGCCGCCTCCTCGGGCGTGTCGGCGCAGACCAGAGTGGCCAGCCCGACCTCATCCGCCCGCCTGATGGTCCGGTTGATCTCGCTCAGGCTCAGGCGCTTCTCCGCGTGGTTCAGCAGGACTCCCACGGCGCCGGCTTCTTTGAGCGCCTCGGGAAGGACCGACCCGATGCCCCTCCCGATCCTTATTGAATCCATGTGCTGCGCAAAGACGCGGATATGCTCGGTTTCGCGCGCGACCATCGGGATATCGACATACTGGGGCGTGAAAATGATTCGAATATTGTAGCGTTTCCCGATTGCATCGGCTGCCTTGGCGAGCTCAAGCACGCCCCTGCCGTAAAGATATGCTTTGGGCCCTAGCTCGAAGAAGGGGGGCGCAATGTCGAAACCTTCATGCACTCTCAAGACCTCCGGTAGCCCTGAAGTCCCACTATTTGATCGGTTCAATCCAATTTTCAACAGAGTATAGAACAAGTGACATATATGTCAAGGTCATTTTGATCGGATACAGCAGTTTAAATTTGGTTTTCGGCCGATGTGCCTCAGGCGATCGCACTATAGAAATGCGCACTGATTCTTCGTGAAATGAAAAAGACGCCTGAAACGGGCAGGGCTGTTCCGTCGATCGACGGGGCCAGCCCTGCTCTCTATTCCGGCTGGCGTGTCCAGCAGGCGCGCGAGCGCCCTCAGCTCCTGGTGATCCTCTGCACGCGGACGGTGCGGATGCGCGTCAGGGTGAACACGAACACGATGAAGATCGAGCCGATGATGGCCTGCTGGATGAAGGGATTCACGTTCATGATGTTCATGAAGTTGATCAGGATGGTCATGACCAGCGCGCCAATCATCGTGCCGAACACGGACCCTTCCCCTCCGGACAGCGAGGTCCCGCCGATGACCGTAGCGGCGATGGTCTCCAGCACGAACTCCTTGCCCGCCACCGGGTTGGTGCCGCCCAGCTTGTAGGCGTACAGGATGGCGCCCAGACCGGCAAACAGGCCGCTCAAGGTGTAGACGGCGACTTTCACGCGGGCGGTGCTCACCCCGCTGAAATAGGCGGCCTTTTCCTTGCCGCCCGTGGCGTAGATGTTGTGCCCCAGCCGGCTGAACTTCAGCATGAACATCCAGAAGATCGTGAACACGATCCAGACCACCGCGGGGATGGAGTTGGCCCGCAGGAAGGCCAGGAACCCGGTATACCGATCGATGAAGGCCTGGACCGTGTCGAATACCGTGGCGTGGGCGCTCACCGCAGCCAGGTTGATGGACCAGACGATCAGGCTCATGGCAAGGGTCACGATGAAGGGCGGCACTTTGGTGCGGGCCACGATCTGGCCGCTGGCGAAACCGGTGACAGTCGGCGCGATCAGGCCCAGAAGCATCACCAGTCCGGGGTGCAGCCCCAGGCGCAGGAACAGGGACATCGTGGCAATCGTCAGCCCCAGGTTGGCGGCGATGCTCAAATCGATGCCGGAGGTCAAGACCACGAGGGTCTGCCCGATAGCAAGGGTGCCCAGGATCGAGGCGCGGATGACCACCGAGTACAGGTTGTCCAGGCGGATGAACAGGCCCCGGGTGAGGATCGTGGCGATGACCATCAGGGTCAGCAGCGTCACCAGGTGGCTGTTTGTCCGCACGAAGTCCGCCAGATCGAAGCGCCGCGGCCGGGCCGTATTTTTCTGCGTGTCTGCCATGTGCCTCCCCTTCACGACTCGGTCTTGCGCGCCCGCAGCCGGCCGGTGACGCTCAGCAGCACCGCGATCAGCAGGATGACGCCCACGATCCCGTCCTCATAGAACGTGGAGATCCGCAGGTGCGGGATGATCTTGCGGATCGTCTGCAGGGTGATGATGCCGAACACCGCGTCCCACAGGTTTCCCTCCCCGCCGAACAGCGAGAAGCCGCCCATGACCACCGCGGTGATGGCGATGAACTCGTAGCCCATGGCCCCGCGGCTGTCCCCCACGTTCATCCAGGCGGCCAGGAACACCCCGCCGATGGCTGCGAAAACCCCAGACAGGGCGTACACCCACATCAGCACCCGGTCGGTCTTGATGCCGGACAGGTAGGCCGCCTCCCGGCCCCCCCCCACCGCGTACACGTACCGGCCGGGCCGCATCCTTGTCAGCACGATGGACATCACGATGGCGCAGAGCAGGAACGCCAGAAACACCAGAGGAAAGGTGCCCAGCAGCCTGAACCGCCCTATGAAGCGGAAAGCGGGTATGGCCAGCGGCGTGGGCAGGCCGGAGAACACGTACTCCGCGAAACCCACCGCGATCCAGAACCCGCCCAACGTGGCGATCAGGGGAGGGATCTTCAGCCGCGTGACGGCCAGGCCGTTGATCAGGCCCACCCCGGCCCCGCAGGCCAGCGCAACCAGCACCGTGACCGCCATCACCAGCGGATCGGCCAGCGAGCCGGCGAGCTTCAACATGGTAAAGGCGGTCATCACCGACGCAAGGCTTGCCACATTGCCCACCGACAGGTCGATGCCGCCGGTGAGGATGACCAGAACCTGCCCCAGCACCATGAATCCCATGATCGAGCTCAGGCCGAGGATCGAGGCGATGTTGAAGGTGTTGAAGAAGCCGTCGGTCAGCGCGATCATGGTCGCTGCCAGCACGGCGTACACCAGCAGCAGTCGGTGCCGGATGAAGAACCGTCCGACCTCGCGGAGAGCCTTAGGCATTGCCGCCTCCTGACTTGCCGTTGTAGCGGGCGATGGTCTTCTCGAAGATGTACTCCTTGTCCATTCGGTCCTCAGCGACCTCCTCGACGACCTGCCCCCAGCCCATGATCACGATCCGATCGGAGACGGCCAGCAGCTCCTCGAGATCAGAGGAGATGATCAGGATGGCCTTGCCCGCCTCGGCCAGGCTCTCCAGAATCTGGTAGATTTCCCAGCGCGTCCCCACGTCGATGCCCTCGGTGGGCTCCAGCAGCACGAACAGGTCCGAATCCGCGGCCAGCCACTTGGCCATGACCACCTTCTGCTGGTTTCCGCCGCTCAAGTACTCCACGCGCTGCATCGGCCCGGTGGTTTTGATCGAAAGCTTGGTCACGTACTCGTTCGCCAGGCCGCGCATCGTGCCCGTGGAAGTAAAAGTGCGCCGCAGCTTGTTGATCCAGGTGAGGATGATGTTTTCGGCAACCGCGCGGGCCAGAACAAGTCCCTCCTCGCGCCTGTCGATGGGCAGCAGGCCGATGCCCAGGCGGATGGCCTTGGCCGGGGTCTCGGAGCGGATCCTGCGCCCTTTGAACACCATCTCGCCGCCGGACACCGGCTGCAGGCCAAAAATCGCCTCGGCGATCTTCTCCTTGTTGGAGCCCAGCCGTCCCGCCACCCCGACGATCTCCCCGGCGCAGACCGTGAGGCTCACCTTGTCCAGGTATTTTGGCACTGTCAGGTCGGTCAGGCGCAGGATCTCCTCGCCGCGCAGGACCTTCTTCTTGGCATAACGCTCGCGCTTGGTCAGCCCGATCATCATGCGGATGACATCGTTGATGGTCACCGCCGACACGGGACGGGTGTCGACCAGCTTGCCGTCCTTGAACACGGTGACCGTGTCGCCGATCTCGAACAGCTCCTCGAGGTTGTGGGAAATGAAGATGATGCCGATGCGGCCCTCGTTCTTGATTTCCTTCAGGACCTCGAACAGCACCTTGCGCTCGTTGCGGTCCAGGGGCGCGGTAGCCTCGTCCAGGATCAGGATCTTGGGGTCGCGCAGCAAGGCCTTTGCGATGGCCACGATTTCCTGCTCGGCCACCGTGAGGTGGCGCACCGCGACGTGCAGGTCGATGCCCTTGTCGAAACGGTCGGTAATCGCCTTGGCCTTGCGGTGCTGCTCCTCGAAGTCGATGAACAGCATCCGGGTCCGCTCAAGCCCGAGGAAGATGTTCTCCACGCCGGACATCGTTGGAACCAGGTCGCGGTGCTGCTGCACCGTGGCCACGCCAAGCCGCACCGCTTGCAGCGGGGTGCCGATCTGGACCTTCTCCCCCTGCACGCGGAACTCCCCCTCGTAGTCGGCATAGGCTCCGGAGAGGGCTTTGACGAAGGTCGTCTTGCCAGCGCCGTTCTCGCCGACCAGGCAGTGCAGCTCGCCGCGCTTCAGCTCGAAGTTCACGCGGTCCAGTGCGCGCACTCCGGGGAAGGTCTTGGAAATGTTCTCAGCCCTGAGCAGTACCTCTGCCACCAGCGCCTCCTCGAGTGCACGAAGTGCAAAAAAGTGGCTATAGAACAGCGGATCGCTCCGCTATTCTATAGCCGAAAATCACGAAACTACTGGGTCTTGATGGGCGGATCGGTGACGTAGTAGGGCTTCTTCAGCAGGCTCTCGTCCTCGGTCCAGGGCTTCGGATAGTATTCGTCCACGGGAACGTACAGTTCGGCCTGACCGCCCCATTCCACCAGCGGGAAGTCCTTGCGCTGCTCAGTCATGAGGGCGAGGTGCTTCTTGAGAAGGTCCATCTTGTCGCTCGAATACGTGCGCATCGGCAGCAGCACCCGCGAGGGCAGGTTTCGCTCGCCGTTCAGGTAGCGGATGCCGTACTCGAAGGCCAGCATGCCGAAGTAGGGAGGAGTCTCTGTGGTGAGGTTGGTCTCGCCCTTGACGATCCCATCCAGGAACTCCTTCACCCCGTCGATGCCGAACTGGGCCTTGCCGACAAGCTCATTGCGGCCCGCTTCCTTGGCCGCCTGGATGGCGCCAAGGTTGCCCTCGTCGAAGGAGCCGGCGACCGCGTCGATGCTGCCCTCCGGGAAGGTGGTCAACCAGTCGCGCATGATCTCGTAGCTCTTCTTGCGGTCGAAGGCGGTCGGCCGGGAGGCCACGATGCGGATGTCGGGATACTTGTCCAGCACCAGGTTCAACCCGATGGAGCGGTGGATGGCGGGCTCCGAGCCGGCGAGGCCTGCCAGCTCGACCACGTTGCCCATCGGCTTGCCGTACTTTTGGGTGAGGTACTTCACGATCTCCTTGCCCTGCACAACGCCCTGGTACATGAAGTCCATGGAGATGTGCTGGATGTAGAAGTCCTTGTCCGAGGCCCAGGCCAGGGGCTTGGCGATGCCGCGGTCCACGGTGATCAGGGGCACCTGCAGCTCCTGCACGGCGTCAAAGATGACCGAGAGGGGCTCGGACTCGTTGGCCGAGACGATCAGCAGGTCGGGTTTCAGGGCCAGCAGGCTCTCAATGTCGGACACCTGCTTGGCGGAGTTGTTGCCCGCATTGGCCCACATGAACTTGACGCCGAAGCGCTGGTTGTAGGCGTTGCCCCAGGCTTCCATGTCCTTCACGTGGTTCAAGCGCCACAGGTCGTTCATGTCGCCGTTGGAGTACACGATGAAGTACTTCTTGGCGGGAATGGCCCCGGGCTTGCTGATGCCGGGCAGAAGCGAGGTCGGGAAATCGGTCGGGGTGAGCGGGTCGCCCTGGAGGGCCGGCGCCCTGGTGGCGAGCCGGGCCTCCAGGCCCTTGGCTCCGGTTTCGCTGCCGCCGGCGGCGAACACGGCCAGCGGCAGTCCCATGGCCATGAAAGCCACGAGCAAGAGAGTGACGAGCTTGGTCACTTTCATTAGAACTCCTCCTTCATGAGGATATGAAGATTGGGGACGGAACGACGTTCCGTACTTCCGCCAAATAGTGGTCGGAATCAGAGCATGATTGTATTTTGCAGAATCTCGGCTTGTATTAATCGCCACGCGCAAAAATTATAGCCGAACTTTTCAGTCGCTGTCAAGAACTATCGTAAGCCCCAAAATCCCCCATTGGCTCCTGGGGAGCTTCTCTGTTGCCTCACCTCATTTCAGAAGAAACCCAGACACAATTGTTCCTGTTAACCTTGATTCATTCGCGCATCCGTTTGAATTGCTGCAGCTTTCGCACAACGAAGTACAGGCCCGAGCATCTGGACTATCAAAAGTTGCGATATCCACGTATTGAAATCGATCGTATTGTTCAAGAAAACCACTTGACAGCTTGACTTCTTGATCGTATCGTTCACCCGAATGAAGCCGCAGCAGAGGCAGCACGAAATCGTTTCCCTTCTCCGTGCCATGCAGACCGAACTCAGGGTCGACCAGCTCGCCGGCATGCTCAGAGTCTCGCCCCTCACCGTCCGCCGGGACCTGAAGGAGCTGGCCCAGACCCGGACAATCCTGCGCACGCACGGCGGCTGCATCGCGGCCGGCCGCGCCGCCCTCGAGACCGAGTACCACAAGAAGGTTGCGCAGGGCTTCGAGCTCAAACAGGCCATCGGCAGAGCTGCCGCCATGGAGGTGACCCCGGGAGAGGTGCTCCTCGTGAACGACGGCTCCACGACCTTCCACATCGCGGCCTGGCTCGAAGACAGGGGGCCGCTCACCGTCTACACGAACTCGCTCGCCATGATCACCGACCTCTCCCGGTCGCCCGCCATCACGCTCTACATCCTGGGAGGACGGTACAACAGGGAGCTGTACTCGCTGCAGGGCAGTCTCGTCGAACAGGTCCTGGAGAGCCTGCGCATCGACGCGTGTTTCATCGGCGCCGATGCGGTCACCAGCGAGGGGCAGTGCATGGTCACGACACCCGAGGAGGCGAGCCTCACGCGGGCGATCCTCCGCCGGGGGACCCGCCGGATCCTTCTCGCCGACCATACGAAGGTCGACGCGGCGGGGCATTTCGCCTACGGCACGCTCGCGGACTTCACGCTCTGGGTAACGACGCCGGGCATCGAGCCCGGGAAACTCGAATCATTTCAGAAGCTCGTCAGCATCAAGGAGGCAAGGACATGAGCTATGACATCGGGTGGGCGAAGGTGGATCTGAAGAAGATCCCGAAGCTGGTGACCTCGGAGATCCCCGGCCCCAAGTCCAAGGAGATGCACGCGCGCGCGACGAAGATCATGAAAGGGCTGTCCAGCCAGGTGAAGCTGTTCCCCGTCGTCTTCGAGACCGGCCACGGCTGCACGCTCACAGATGTGGACGGCAACACGTACCTCGACTTCTCGTCGGGCATCTACGTGACCACGCTGGGCCACTGCCATCCGAAGGTGTCCGAGGCGGTTGCCAAGTACGCGAAGCAGCTGATGAACGCTCACGACTTCACCACCCCGATCAAGGTGAAGCTGCTCGAGAAGATGACCGAGATCCTGCCGAAGGGACTCAACGCCGTCCAGCTGTACGACAGCGGCACAACGGCCGTGGAGGCGGGCATTCGGGTCTGCCGGGCCGTGACGGGGAAGAGCGAGTTCCTGTCCTTCTACGGCGATTTCCACGGCAAGAGCGGCCACTCGGCCAGCCTCGCGCGCATGAACTCCACAAACGGCGCGGGCAGGGCTCAGGGGTTCTACATGATGCCCCGGCCCAACCCGTACCGGCCGTTGTTCAAGAAGGCTGACGGCTCGATCGACACCGACGCGTACATCGCCTTCTTCGACGAGTTCGTGACCGAAGCCACCACGAACCAGGTCGCGGCGGTGGTGCTGGAGCCCGTCCAGGGCTGGGCAGGCTCCGTGTTCCCGCCCGACGACTTCTTCCCCAAGCTGCGGGCGTGGTGCGACAGGAAGAAGTACCTCCTGTTCACCGACGAAGTCCTCACCTCTATCGGCCGCACGGGGAAGTTCCTCGCAACGGAGCACTGGAACACGATCCCCGACGTGATCACGCTGGGCAAGGGGTTCGGCAACGGGTTCCCGGTGACAGCGATGATCGCGCGCTCCGACTACGGCGAGCAGTTCGAGAAGATCAGCGCCTCCACCAGCTACGGCGGCAACCCCATGGCCTGCGCCGCGGCTCTCGCCTCCATCGAGGCCATCCAGGAGGAGGGCCTGCTCGAGAACGCAAATCGCCTCGAGGGCTACTTCGTAAAGAGGCTGGCCCAGATGCAGGCCTCGCACAAGATCATCGGGCACGTGCGCTGTAAGGGCTGCCTCATGGGTGTGGAGCTCGTGAAGGACCGAACGACAAAGGAGCCCTTCGACGAGGCGGGCAAGCTGGTCTACCAGACCGCGTTCCGCAAAGGTCTCGCGTGGATTCCCGCCGGCCACATACTGCGGATGAGCCCACCGATCGTCATGGACCTCGATGTGGCGGCAAAGTGCATGGACATCATCGACGAGTCGATCGGCGAGGTGGAGAGGAAGCTCGGCTACTGACCCGGCAGCCGACCCGGCTTCTGGATCGGATAGGCCCCAGCGGCGCGCGCCGCCTCGTAGGCGGCCGCGATGTTTTCGGGCGGCGTGCCCTGCTGGATGTTGTGGATGGGATTGAAGACGAACCCGCCGCCGGGCGCGAAGATGCGGATGCGCTCCCTCACCTCGG
Organism: uncultured Spirochaetaceae bacterium; assembly: GCA_964353885.1. Lineage (GTDB taxonomy): Bacteria > Spirochaetota > Spirochaetia > SZUA-6 > Fen-1364 > CAVTER01. Next base: position 25,645 of record CAYGXO010000093.1, on the reverse strand, counting down.
CGGCGACCTCTTCGGGTGAAGCGAAGGGGAGCGTGCGCTGCGTGTCCACTCCTCCGCCCCAGAAGACGACACTGCCTCTGAAGCGCTCCTTGAGCAAGGCCGGGTCCATGCCCGCAGCCGAGGTCTGCACGGGATTGATCACATCGACCCCCGAATCGATCAGCATCGGGAGGATCCGCGTGATCGAGCCGCAGCAGTGGTACCAGGTCTTCCAGGCCGTGTTCGCGTGCACCCAGTCGTTCTGCTGGCGAAAAGAGGGAATACAGAGCTCCTCGAAGAGCTCGGGGGAAATGAGCTCGGCGTTCTGAGCCCCGAAGTCATTGCCTTCCATGCCGATGATGTCGACGCTGTCTCCGAGGTGCGCCTTGAGCTTTTCGAGGTTTTCGATCGCGACCTCCGTCCGAACGGCAAAGAGGTCCTTCACGTACGCCTTTTCGGCCAGCATCATCATGAGGAAATCCGGAATGCTCCCCGTCCAGGGCAGCCCGGTCGTGTCCCATGCGCCCAGCATGAGAGCCTTGTCCGTCGTCCTGCGCAGATGCTCGGCGCGCGCCTGCATGAACTCCAGCTCCTCGGCGCCCAGGACGTGCTCATTTTTCGCCTCTTCGAGGGACGGCGGCCGCCAGTCCGGCCTGCTCTCGGTGAGCGCGGGCATATCGAAGTAGAAGCCGCCCCGGGGCATCCTGCCTTCCACGGGGTTCACCCGATCGCCGGCAGTGTGGAGGAGCCACCCCCCTTCAGGGTCGACCTCCACGTCGAACTGCCCCGGCACCAGGACATCGGTTCCGTCCCAGAGCTTCCACGGCTTCCAGTTCTCCCTGCGCAAGCCGAAGAACTGAACCAGGGGCTCGACGGGCAGGATGTCCGCGCCGAGACGCTCCACGACGTCCATTTCCACCTCACCGAGCATCTGGAATACCTCGTGCACGCGCACGGGCCGACGCTCGAGGCCGAGGTGTCGGCGCAGCCTGTCCAGCGCGTGGGCCATGATGCCGCTCATGATGTTGCTCCCGAGGTCGATGGGGACCCTGTCGGGCTCGCGGTGGGATAGAGCTGCAAGGACCCTCTCGCGCGACCGCATGCGGAAGCCCTCCCTACTTGATGGAGCCCGAGGAGAGGCCCCTGATGATGTTCTTCTGGAAGATGATGTAGACGATCAGCGCCGGCACGGCGCTCAGCAGCAGGCCGGCAAGCTGCAGGGTCGGAGCCCCCGTGTACCGGCCCATGAGCGCGGCGAGGGCGACCATGACCGTGCGCTTCTCCATGCTCTGCAGGAAGATCATCGGTGTGAACAGGTCGTTCCACGCGGTGATGAAGTAGAAGATGATGGCGAGGAAGATCGCGGCCCTGCCCATGGGCACAATGACGTTCCACACCTTCTGGAAGTACCCGCAGCCGTCGATCTCGGCAGCCTCGAGCAACTCGTCGATGATCGGGCGGAAGTTCGCGGTCATCAGAAGAATCGCCTCGGGGAGGAACAGCGCGAGGTAGGACAGGATCACCGACAGGTACCTGTTCACAAGCCCGATGCGCGTGAACAGCATGTACAGCGGGATGATCGTCACCTGGCTGGGGATGAACATGGTCACCATCACAGCCACGTAGAGGATGTTCCTGCCCTTGAACTTGTACTTCGCGAAGATGTAGCTGGCGAAGGTGGCGACGATGAGCAGCAGGATCACTGTGCCTGCCGAGACGAAGAAGGAGTTCCTGAACAGCGTGAGGATCTTGAATTGGCTGATCATCGTGGAGTAATTTTCGAGGTTCAGCCGTGTGGGCATGCTGAACTGGTTCGTGAAGTACTCCGAGCGGGCCTTCAGCGAGTTCACCGCCATGAAGAACACGGGGTACAGGAACGTGACGACGAGGGCGACCAGGAAGAGGAACACGACGACCTGCATGGGCCGGATCCGCTTCGCCGCACGCGCCATGCCTAGCTCCAGTCGTCTGCGCGGTTCGCCACGCGCATCTCGATCAGGGTGAGGCCGAGCACGAGGAGGAGGAGCATCACGGAGATGGCGCTCGCCAGCCCGAACTGGCTGCTGAAGCCGAGCCCGAAGGATTTCATGTAGATCATGTAGTCAAGGGTTGCCGTCTCGTAGCCCGGACCGCCTCGCGTCATCGCGTGCAGGAACGGGAACAGCTGCGTCAAGGTCCACACCAGTGAGGCAATGATTGCGAACTCGAGCACCCGCACCAGCATGGGGATCACGATCTTGAACGCCCTCTGCCAGTAGCCTGCCCCGTCGATCACGGCGGCCTCGAACACGGACGGCGGGATGGCCGACATGCCGCCCAGCAGCACGATGGCCTGCCAGCCGACGCTGAACCACACGATCGAGAAGACGATCACGGCGAGGGCCGTGTAGCTATTGCCGAACCACTCGATGGCGATGGCCCCCAGCCCGATCGCCTTCAGCATCGCATTGACCGGGCCTTCGTAGCCGAAGAAGATCTTGAAGAGAAACCCGATGATCACTGCCGAGATGATCTGCGGGATGTAGATCACCGACCGGAAGAACCGCCAGCCGAACGCGCGCTCGTACAGGAGCAGCGCCACGACGAGGCCGATGAACACCTGCAGGGGCACGTTCAGAAGCAGGAACAGGGTGTTCCGCATGATCATCCAGAACGAGCCGTCCGTGACGAACCGGATGTAGTTCCCCAGGCCGATCCAGTCGCTGCGGTACAGGCCGTCCCAGTTCGTGAAGCTCTTCACCAGAGCCGTAACAATAGGGTAGCCGCGGAATACCACAAGGATGAGGACCACCGGCAGCAGCGAGAGAATGATCTCGCGCCTTTTTTTGCGGAGCCTCGTCTGGCCGATCATGGGGGGGAATCCTGGCCTTTCGCTTCCCGTTGCATCAGAAAAAAGTCCGGCGTCGCGGACACGCCGCGGCGCCGGGATCTTTCAGTCATCAGGCAGTGTCTACTGCCCGACCGCCTTGTCCATCTCGGCGGCCAGCTGCTCGGGGGTCATCTTGCCCACGGCAACCAGGGACATCTGCTGGTAGTAGACGTTCGCAGGTCCGGCAGTCAGCAGGTTGTCCACCCAGTACACGTAGCTTGCGGAGTAGTTGTGCAGCTTCGCGATGTTGCTGCCCGGCGCCCAGCCCATCTCCTCGGGGGTGATGTCGTTGCGCACGATGGGATACCTGTTGATCTTCTGCGCCTCCAGGACCTCGGCCTTGGAGTTGAGGAAGGAGACCAGCTTCACGGCCATCTCGGGGTGCTTCGTGCCCTTGGCCACGACAAAGCTCTGCCCGGGGCCGCCGACCGTCGAGTTCTGCAGCGCCGCGGAGGTGTTGAACTCGGGCGGCATCAGAACGCCGCAGTCATCGCCCAGCGTCTTCTCGGCGTCGGCGAGGAAGCTCGTGACAGCGGGGTAGATCGCGCCCTTGCCCTGCAGGAACATGCTGAACGAGTCGTTCGCGGTGGTCATGTCCTTGCGGAAGTACCCCTTCTTGTACATCTCGCGGTAGTACCTCATGGTCTTCAGGAAGCCCTCGTCCTCGGCGAACTTCTTCCTGCCGTAGGTCTCCTCGATGATGCCCTCGTTCGTCGTCTGCTGCGTCCACCAGTAGTCAGCCACCCAGCAGAAGAACCAGGGCACGCCCTCGGCTGCCTCGTTCACGACGATGGGGGTCACGCCGATTGCCTTGATCTTCGCAAGGGCAGCGTCGAACTCCTCGATCGTGCGGGGCGGGCTGGCTTCCCAGTCCATGCCGGCCTTCTTCACGATGGCCTTGTTGTACAGCATGTGGCAGATCTGGTTCTGGGCAGCGGGATATCCGAGGATCGTCCCGTCAGCCTTGAACCCGTCGCGCACGCTCTCCCATCCCACGATCTTCTTGAGGTCGTCGGCAGGCACCAGCTTGTCGAGGGGAAGGATGACTTCCTTCAGCGCGAAGATGGGCTGGCCTGTCCAGAGGTTGGCAACATCCGGCGCGTTGCCCGCAAGTCCCTGGGTCTTGAAGTTCGTGTGCGCGTCGCCCTGGTTCGGGGGCACGATCAGCTCGATCGTGACGCCCGGGTTGGCCTTCTCGAAGCGCTTGAACGCCTGCGAGATGTACCACTCTTCCTGGGGCTTCTGCTGCTCGGTGGGGCCGATCACGCTGTCAGCGCCGTTGATCCACACGGTCAGCTTGGCCTCCTTTGGCTTCTGCGCGCAGGAGATCACGACGAAGAAGGCAGCCGCCAACACCACGAGCATGCAGACTGCTTTCAATAGAGATCTTCTCATAACGAATACCTCCCTTTGAACAAGATGGATGAATCGTATCACACCTGGTTTGCGGGCATCAATATGCAGTCTCGAACACTGCGCGTTCCGCTCACGCCCGTGATGAGAAGGTTGAACTTGAGCACAATTTCCCGCATTATGGCCTTGGGGAGGATCTCGCATGGCAGTCGCGAAGGCGGGTTTCGTGTGCTTCGGCGAGGTGAACACGCCGAAGGAGGTGATTCGACGCAAGTGCGGCGAGGCGCGCGCGCTGCTCAAGGGCGCGGGCATCGACGTAGTGGACACGGATCCCGTGAGCGACGATCCGGCGGGCGCGGATGTCGCCCGCGCCGTCCGGGAGCTCTCGCGGGAAGGCTTCGACCTCCTCATCCTCTGCGTGGCGGGCTGGATCCCCAGTCACGCCGTGGTCGCCGTGCTCACTCCTTTCCGGCACATGCCGATCCTGCTGTGGGGCCTCACGGGCTGGGTCGAGGGCGGCCGACTCATCACTACTGCCGACCAGGCCGGCACCTCCGCCCTCCGAAAGCCCATGGAGGACATGGGACTGCGCTTCCGCTATTTCTACGAGATCTACGACAGGCCCATCACAATGGATCGAATCGTCCGCTTCGCAAAAGCCTGCAGAACCTCTCGCCTGCTGCAGGGCGCCCGCATCGGCCAGATGGGCTACAGGGACATGAACCTGTACGGCACCATGTTCGACGGCGTGTCGCTGCGGGGAAAGATCGGCATCGAGATGGAGTTCATGGAGATGCTCGAAATGGTTCAGCGAGCCGAGAAGGCGAGCCGGGAGGAGGTGCAAAAAGTCATTGCCCACATGAAGAAGGATTGGGCCTTCCAGAAGCCCGCTGAACCCGCGACGCTTGAGAAGGGGGCGGCATGGTACATCGCGGTGCGCGACAAGGCGAAGGAGCGGGGCTGGCAGGCGGTTTCCCTGATCGACGTGGACGGGTTCAAGAAGCTGCTCGGCTTCCCGCCCTCGATGATCTTCACCCTCCTCTCGGAAGATCCCGAGATCTGCACGGTCCCCGAGAACGACAGCCCCGGCGCCGTGACCCAGGTCATGGTGCGGATGCTGACGGGCCAGATCGCCGCCTACTTCGAGATCTACGAGTTCATGGAGGACAGGGTGCTCGTGGGGGTGCCCGACTTCGTGCCGCGCGAGGTCGTGGACGGCACGCTCACCGTCCTGCCCAGCAGGTTCGGCGATTTCGGCGAGGGCATTCTGAACGTCTCGAAAGTGAAGACGGGCAGGGTCACGCTCTGCAGGCTCACCAACAAGGGCGAGAGCTACTCCCTGCACATCGTCACCGGTCGGGCTGTCACTCCGCGCAAATGGGAGGAGTGCGGCTGGGCCCCGCCCGCCCCGCAGCTACCCAGCCTCGAGGTGATCCTCGACACCCCTGTCGAGGATTTCGCCCAGAAGGTGCTGAGCCAGCACTACATCCTCGCCTACGGCGACGTGACGGGCGAGCTCGAGGAGCTGTGCCGCCTGCTCGGCGTCACGGTTGTGCGCTGAGGGCGCCGGCCTGCAGGCCGGCGCCCTTGCGGAATCCCAGAAACGGGACTATTATCGATAGAGAAGGTTCATCGCAGGAGTGTGAAATGAAGAAGGCTCCCCTCGTGCTCGCCCTCCTCCTGACGGTCTTCGCGCCCCTTTCCGCCGAAGAGACGGCAGGCAAGCCCATCATCACCGTCCTGGATTTCAGAATGTCCGGCGGCGTCTCGGAGAGCGAGATGCGGCAGATCATCTCCCTGCTCTCATCCTCGCTCTTCCAGACCGGAAAGTACACCGTGATCGACGTCACCCAGCGCGAGAACATCCTGAAGGAGATCGAGTTCTCGGCAACGGGCTGCACAGACGAGTCCTGCCAATTAAAGATCGGAAAGCTGCTCGCCGCCGAGATGATCGTGGTCGGCAACATTGGAACGGTCGGCAAGAAGTACGTGATGTCGACCAAGTTGTTGGAGACCGAGAGCGGCAAGACCCTTGCAACGGCCGATGGCATCTACGCCAGCCTGGACGAGATCCTCGAGGACTTCTCCAACCTCTCGGCAAAGCTCGCGGGACCCACGCCGGCAGAGACTCCGAAGGTCACAGCGACAGCCGAGAAGAAGGAACCCGAGGAGAAGGAACCCGAGAAGAAAGAGCCGGAGAAGGCGCCCCAGAAACCTGCGGCCGCCAAGGTGCGGAAAGCGCCGGCAGCCCCTGCGAGCGGGAAGAAAATCGCGGGGATCGTGGCTCTTGCCGCGGGCATCGCGTGCCTAGGGACGGGGGGCTACTTCCTCTACGATGGGCTGGTCAACGAGGCGGGCTGGAAAAACGAGGCGTGGGATGCGTACATGGCTGCGACGACTGACTTCGACGCGCTCTACACCGAATACCTGGATGCATACGACGTCTGGAAGAGGGCTGCTTTCCTCGGCATCGGGTTCACTGCCGGTGGAGCGCTGTTGAGCGGTCTCGGCGTGGTCCTGCTCCTGCCGCCGAAGACGTCAGCGCCCTCGCCGAAGGTCTCGATCCTGCCGGGTCCACGACCGGGGACGACCCTTCTCAGCCTGTCCATCGCCTACTGAGGGTAGAAGAATGAAAACAGCAAGGCTTGCCGCAATCCTGATCGCTCTTTCGCTCATGTTCTCATGCGAGCTGTTCAAGGAGCCGAACGGGAGGGAGAATCCCAAGGATCCCCAGAGCCCGGCCTATGTCAGCCCGGTCTCTGCGGACTGGCATGGGGTCACGACGGTCGACTCGACGAACGACGTGGGGAAGTACGCCTCGATGAAGGTCTCAGCGGGCAACGTCTTCATCAGCTACTTTGATGCGGCGTTTTTGGGGCACACCAGGTTCGCCAACTCCTCTGATAGAGCAAACACATGGACGACGAGCCAAGTCGATTACAGCGCATACACCGCTGGAAACCCTTCCGCCATCGCCATTCGCCCGAATGCCTCATCCTTCGATATCGCCCTGATCTACCAGGATTCAGACCATCTTCACGCCAAGAAATCCTCCGATGGCGGGGTGACCTGGGCCGATCCAGCCACTTTGCAGCCCGATGATAGCACAAATATCCTCCTGCATCATTGCTCGCTCGCGGCTGGCACGGGCGCCGATGATACCTACTATGCGAGCTACTATGTGCAGGGAGCTGTCGGAGGAAATCTATTTTTCGCAAAATCGTCCGCTGGCGGGGGCGATTGGAGCGCGGGAACGTTTGTAGACCTCAATCCGACCGAAGACGTCGGAAAGTTTAATTCCATCGCCGTGCAGGGAACGGCGGTCTTCATATCCTACCAGAACATCACGACTGGAAAGGTCGTGATGACCAACTCCATCACAGGCGGGACGGGGTGGAGGATGCCGCCCGTGTTCGTCGGCAACACCTCGGCGACAACCCTCGGCGGCACCGCAGTTGCCGCTACGGATGCATTGAACGTCTACGTAGCCTACTTCGACGGCACGGACCTCGCTTTCGCCAAGTCGTCGGACGGGGGGGGGAGTTTCCCTGGCGGAGGTGCCGTCTGCCCCGGCGGATTCTCCCCCTCCATCGCGGTTTCCGGAAACAGCATCTACATCAGCCATTTCTCTGCCGGGGGTGGCGAGCTGTTGTTTACGCGCTCGGACGATCTCGGCGTCACCTGGCACGAATGGTCTGCAATACGGTCGGCACAAGTCGACACAGGCCTTGGCGTGAATTGGGAAGGCAAGTCGACCTCGATCGCGGTGGATGGCACGGATGTGTATATCGCCTACTATGATCACTCAAACGGGGACTTGAAGATCGCCAAGTCGATCGACAACGGCGACACTTGGTAGCGGAAGGCGGGAGGCGCAGCCGACCGTCTCTACAGGACCACCTTCTCCACGCTCGCCTTCTTGTTTGAATCGAGCGCCGCTGTCAGGACCGCGTGCGAGATCCGCGTCTCCTCGGGGGTGAAACAGCCGAACACCGTCGCGGTCCCCTTCTCCAGCTCCAGCAGGAACGCAGCCCACATCTGCAGCAGGGCGTCCGAGAAGCCGAACTCGAAGATGCTGCCCGTGATCGTGGGCACGGCCGGCGTGTATCCGAGGTCGAGCCTGCACCACGGCTGCTCCTTGCCCTCGGCAAGCGAAGAATAGAAGCTCTTGGGCTCGCGGGTGTTGAACCTGGCCGACGCCTTCAGCCCGTCGATCTCGATGTACCACGTGTTGGTCTGGCCCGGAGCCATCCGCTTGGTCTCCAGGAACATCGGGAAGGAGTAGCCGTCCGCGTGGTCGACGGTGCACGCGAGGGTGGCGTTGTCCCAGGTCAGGCAGGGAGCCATCCCGCCCTTTCCGTCGGGCCTCTCGGTGACGATATTCGACAGGGTTGAATGCACCGTCCTCGGGATCCAACCCATTCGGAAGGGGATGTGCTGGGTGTGGATGCCGAGGTCGCCCATGCAGCCGTACTCCCCGTTCACCTCGACCATCCGTTTCCAGTTGATCGTCTTGGTCACGTCCATGTCGCTGGAGTGGTGGAAGCCCGCCCGCACCTCCATGATCCTGCCGAACCTCCCCTCACGGATCCACGAGATGATCCTCTGCGAGGCGGGAAAGTACGGGAACTCCGAGCAGCAGCGGACGAACACGTTCGGATTCTCCTCGATCACCCGCATGACCGCGGCATTCGCCTTCCTGTCGATGCCGAAGGGCTTCTCGCCCATGAGGTGCTTCCCCGCCCTGATGATGTCGATGTACAGCGTCTCGTGGAGGTTATGGGGCACGGCGCAGTAGATCGCGTCGAGCTTCTTCGAAGCGAGCAGGTCTTCGTAGCGCGTTGCGGCGATCTCGATTGTCGAAAAGTTGTCCTGAAACCAGGCGTGCGACTTCTCGTTCGTGTCGCAGATGCCCACGAGCTCGGGCACGGGGCCGTCGAACAGCAGGTGGCACCACCTGCCGATGGCGCTCCCGAACTCGCGGCCCATCAGACCCAGACCGATGATGCCGAATCGAACCTTCTTCCGAGCAGCCATGAACAACCTCCTCTGCTCTCTTGGCTGGACGGTCATCCGTGAGCGTTTTCGGGGAGTATCGTGAAATTGCATGATTCGGTCAAGTCGGGATTGAGCGAAACAACCATTTGCCGTACAGTATGAGCAGAGGAGTGAGCATGAAGAAAAAGGATGCCCGTTCTTCTCGCCTGCTGGAGATGCTCCATCACAATCGCCAGCTCGACGTGAAGACGGTGGCGGAATCACTCGCCATCTCCGAGGCCACAGTGCGGCGGCTTTTCGCCCAGCTCGACAGGGACGGGAAGGTCATCCGCACGCACGGCGGCGTGCGCCTCGCCCCGCATCTGGGAACCGGCTACTCGTACTACCTCTCCTCGACCCACAGGAGCCGGGAGAAGGCCCTCATCGGCCGGGCAGCCGCCGAAATGGTGTACCCTGGCGACCGCATCTTCCTCGACTCGGGAACGACAGTGCTGAAAATGGCCGAGGCTCTCGCGTTGCGCATCCAATCCGGTTCCCCAAAGGACATCGTCGTGCTCACCCACTCACTCGCCCTTGCCGAGGCTCTCGCCCGCTGGTGCAAGGTGATCCTGGTCGGTGGGGAGGTCCGGGTCGACCGGCGCGACGTGTGCGGGCCGATCACCGAGGAGACCCTGCGGCTATTCCACGTGACCCGCGCCTTCTTCGGCGCAGACGCCGTCCACATCCGCCTTGGCTTCATGACCACAGACGAGCAGACCGCGAAGATGAACGAAATCATCCTTCGCCGCGCGACGCACGGGTACATCCTCGCGGACTCGGAGAAGTTCCACCGCGACTCCTTCGTCCACTACGCCTCCCTTGAGGAGGTGGAGAAAATCATCACGAATGCCGGCATATCGGACGAGGTGGTGCGGGAGTTCACGGAGGCCGGCGCCCGCATCGAGGTCGTCCGCCGCTGAGGCCGCGGCTGTCTCGATTGACGGCCCGCAACCGTCGGGCTATGCTCTGCGGGATGGACGCCGCGAGCGAGAGCCACGACACCAGCACCTTTCTCAAGAGCCTCGGGTTTCCCGAGGTCAGGGTCCACCGCTCCTTCAATCATTTCGACTTCACCCGTCCCTCGCGGCGGATCCTCGTCATCGGATCCATGGGCTCGGGGAAGACCGAGTTCTCGGCCAGGGTCTGGCGCGACTCCGAGGTCGCGCTGAGGAAAACCGGTTCCGCGGCCGAGAAGACGAGAACGGACGGCGCCGACAGGCGCCTGGTGTTCTTCATCCGCTCCGCCCTCGACATGAAGAGGTTCCCCCACTACCCCAAGGACGCCCTGCCCTACAGGGGCGGGTACGTGCGCTGCGGCAAGAACATCGCCGAGATCGCGAGTTCCTTCGATCTTGAGCGGATCATCGCCGAGAACCCGCTCGTGGGCACCTGGATTATCGACGAGGCGGCCTTCTACGAGGAACGGCTCGCCTACGTGGTGGAGAGCGCCTCCAAGAGTCGTGGTCTCACGTTCATCTTCCCCTCGCTCATCCTCAACTTCCGCCGCGAGATCTTCAACACCACCGCGCGGCTGCTGCTGGACACCGCCACCGACGTGTTCCCGCTCACCGCCTACTGCGAGCACCCCGAGTGCATCGAGGATTCCTACTACACATATCGCTACTACACGGTGGCGGGCAGGGAATGCCCGGCGCTGTACTTCGACCCGCTCATCGTGATCGGCGGCGACCGGGAGGTGAACGACTCGCGCGAGCCGAACTACAGCACCCGCTGCGACGAGCACCACTATCTGCCGGGCAAGGAATACACCTTCCTCGCGCTGAAGCCTCTGGGCGAGCAGGCGTCGAAGGGCGATGCCGCGCCGCTGCGCGGGGAGCTGGAGCGCATCAAAGGCGACATCGAGAAGTCGCAGCTTTTCGCTCATTTCCGGCCTGCATACGGCGAGATCATGATGAACTCCCTCCGCGTCTCCTGTATCGCCGAGAAGGCGCTGCTGTTCCTCTTTACCGAGCAGAACCTCGTGCCCAACGACCTGTTCCTCCGCCTCGTGCGCGAGCTCGAGATGGATGTCGACTATTTGAGGCGCAGGCTCGCCGACTGCAGGCGCACTGCCGTGCTCGAGGGGCTATGAGAGGCGGCCCTGGGCGCGCGATCCGAGCGGCCCTCCTTCTCGCGATCGCCGCATGCCTCGCCCTGGCCGCGGGCTGCAGCGGGGAGCCGCCGGTCATCTCGCGCGTGTTCTCACGGGTCACCTCTCTGCGCGACCCGCAGACCGGAGGCACCTCCGAGTCACTCAGCGTCTTCCTCGTGGCGAGCGACCCCGACGGGATCGAGGACCTGAGCGCATTCTACGTCATCGGCGACGATGCCGAGCTGTTCTGGAAGGTTGAGTCCGGCTCCTGGGTGAAGTCCACGGCCGAAGGTGAAACCTGGATCGGAACGAACTCCCTCGCCCTGCCGGCCTCTCTCCCCCTGCCCGGCGGCGAGTACAGGGTCGTGCTGCAGGACGCGGGGGGCGAGACCGTCGAGCAGACCTTCACGATCCCGTCCGATAGGCCGAAACCGGACGAGCAGGTCTATCCGCGGGCGGAGGTGAAGGACGGCGCGATCGTCGTCACCGGACCCTACGAGAAACCCGAGGTGCGCGTGTATGGGAGCGACGGCCGGTTCAAGATGAGCTTCGCGGCGGGCAAATCGACCCAGCCCCTGGAGCTTTCGCGGATCGCCGCCGCTGTGCCCGGGCTCGGTGAGGATTTTACCTTCCGCGTCGCGGCCTTCGACGAGAAATCGGGCTGCGGCGTCGAGTCCGGTCCCTACCCCTCCCGCTCCTTGCCTCCGAAATAGCCCCCGCCTATACTCTCCCGCATGCAGACCTGCATCCTCGCGCTCGACCAGGGAACCACGAGCTCGCGGGCGATCCTCTTCGATCGGTCGGGACGGGAGCTGGCCAAGGCGCAGAAGAGCTTTCCGCAGAGCTATCCCCGGCCGGGCTGGGTCGAGCACGACCCCCTCGAGATCTGGAGCGCGCAAACGGAGGCGGCCCGGGACGCGCTGGCCGCGGCGAAGATGCCCCCTTCCCAAGTTGCGGCGATCGGCATCGCAAACCAGCGGGAGACCGCGGTCTTCTGGGACAGGAAGACGGGCGAGCCGCTGGGCCCGGCGATCGTCTGGCAGGACAGGCGCACCACGGGCATCTGCCAGACCCTCGCCGCGCAGGGATTGGAGAAGCTCATCAACGAGAGGACCGGCCTCCTGCTCGACCCGTATTTTTCCGGCACGAAGATCATGTGGTTCCTCGAGAATGTGCCGGGGATGCGAGCGAGGGCGCGGAACGGCGAGATCTGCTTCGGCACCGTCGATTCGTGGCTCGTGCACAGGCTGACCGGCGCCCACCTCACCGACCCGTCCAACGCGTCGAGGACGCTCCTGTTCGACATCCACACCGGCGCGTGGGACGCCGAGATACTCTCGGCGCTCGGCATCCCTCACCAGATCCTGCCCCGGGTCACGGCCTCCGCCTCCGCCTTCGGCCGCGCGCGCCGCGAATGGCTGGGCGCGGAGATCCCGGTCTGCGGCGACCTCGGCGACCAGCAGGCCGCCCTTCTCGGTCAGGCGTGCCTCGAGCCAGGATCGGTCAAGGTGACCTACGGCACGGGGTGCTTCTGCCTTCTCAACACGGGTGCCGTACCAATCGCATCGAGGAACCGGCTTCTCACGACCATCGCGTGGGACCTAGGCCAGGGACTGGAGTACGCGCTGGAAGGCTCCGTGTTCATTGGGGGAGCGGTGGTGCAGTGGCTCCGAGACGAGCTGCGCATCCTCTCCTCGGCCGCGGAATCGGAGACGCTCGCTCGGGCGGTGCCGGATACGGGGGGCGTGTACTTCGTGCCCGCCTTTGTGGGCATGGGCGCTCCCTATTGGGACCCCGATGTGCGGGGAGCGATCTTCGGCATCACGAGGGGCACCCGGCAGGAGCACATCGTGAGGGCGGGCCTGCAGAGCATCGCGTTCCAGACTCGCGACCTCGTGGAGGCCATGCAGAAAGACGCGGGTCGATCGATCAGGTCCGTCCGCGTGGACGGCGGAGCATCGCTCAATGCCTTCCTCATGCAGTTCCAGTCCGATGTTCTCGGCATGCCGCTCGTGCGGCCGCGCAGCCACGAGACCACCGCGCTCGGCGCCGCCTTTGCGGCAGGCCTCGCCGTCGGGTTCTGGAAAAGCAGGGAGGAGCTGTCGAACATCTGGCAGGCCGAGACGATCTTCGAGCCCGGAATGGGCGAGCAAACCCGCGGCGCCCTAGTGGAGGGGTGGAACGCGGCCGTCGGCGCGGCCAGGTCGTTCGGGCACAGGGCCTGATGCCGACGCGGCGCATCCGGATCGGCGGAGCGGACACTCCCACACCCGAAGCGGGACCTGCCAATCGGAACGGTGAGAAGCATCTTCAGACAGGCGGGCCTGGAATGGAGAAGTTGACATGAGATACCCTATCACCCTCCAGAAGGACCCCGGCAGCGACTACGGGGTTACGGTTCCGGATCTTCCGGGATGCTTTTCCGCGGGCGAAACCATGGAGTCTGCGCTGGAGAATGCGGAGGAAGCCATCCTCACCCACACCGAAGGGCTGCTGATGGACAACGATCCCATTCCCTCCCCGAGCACGATGGATTCTTTGAAAAAAAGGCATAGAGGGAAAGACATTGTCTGGGGCATCGTTTCCGTGGATCTCAGCAAGCTCTCGGAAAGAGCGAGACGAATCAACATCACAATCCCCGAAAAGCTGTTGACGAAGATCGATTCGTTCGCCAAGAAGGCCGGGGAAACGAGGTCGGGGTTGCTGGTCTCTGCTGCGCTGGAGTACATTGCCGGCAGGAGTACGAGAGAGTAGCGACGGCGTTTCTCTTACGGCGCTTCTCTATTGGGGGTTGCCGCCGATCGGAATCGAACCGATGACACACGGATTTTCAGTCCGTTGCTCTACCGTCTGAGCTACAGCGGCGAAGACTCGACCCAATGTAGGCGAGACGGCGAAAAAGTCAAGGGGGGAGGAACAGATGCCGACGGCACGCGGTCTTGCGGGGGCCCTCAAGGGGAGCACGGCGAGGGACATTCTCACGGGACTCTACGGAAAGAAGCCCGGTTCACTCGAGAGCCAGCTCAGGCGCTATTCGCTTCTGATCGACGGTTTCTCGGCAGCTTTCCCCGACGAGAAAGACCTCCACCTGTTCAGCGCCCCAGGGCGCGCGGAGGTCGGGGGGAACCATACGGACCATAACGCGGGCCGGGTCCTCGCTGCGGCGATCGACCTGGACATAGTCGCCGTGGCGGCGAAGACGGCGGATCGGACCGTCATCATCGAATCCGAGGGCTACCCACGGCACGCCGTCTCGCTGGATGAGCTTTCCGCGAAGGATGCGGAGAGGTTCACGGCCGCCGCGGTGACGCGGGGAGTGTGCGCGCGGATGCGGGAGCGGGGATGGGCGATCGGAGGGTTCCACGCTCGCATGACCAGCGCAGTGCCGAAGGGCTCGGGGTTGAGCTCATCGGCCGCCTATGAAGTGCTCGTGGTCGCGATCCTCAATGCCCTCTACAACGAGGGCCGGCTGCCCGACATCGAAGCCGCGCGGATCGCCCAGTACGCGGAGAACGTCTACTTCGGGAAGCCCTGCGGTCTCATGGACCAGACCGCCTGCGCCGTCGGCGGGCTGGTTGCCATCGACTTCGAGGATCCCGCCCGTCCAATTGTGAAGAAGGTCGACGCGCCGTTGGCCGGGAGCGGCTTCTCACTGGTCATCGTCGACACGGGGGGCAGCCACGCCGAGCTCAACGACGAGTATGCCGGCATCGCAAACGAGATGAAGGCGGTCGCGCGGGCTTTCGGCGGGAGCCTGCTGCGGGAGTTCTCCCGGGAGCGTGTTCTGGAGAACGTCGCGCTCCTCCGCGAGAAGGCGGGCGATCGCGCGATCCTGCGCGCCCTCCACTTCTTCGGCGAAAACCAGCGAGTGACCGAGCAGGTGGCCGCGCTCGAGGTAGGGCGGTTCGACGAGTTCCTCCGCCTCGTCGTGGAATCGGGATACAGCTCGTGGATGTTGTGCCAGAACTGCTACCCGTGCGGGGCGGTCCAGGAGCAGGGGATCCCGCTCGCCCTTGCGGTGAGCCAGAGCATCCTCGAGGGCCGGGGCGCATGGCGCGTCCACGGCGGCGGATTCGCGGGAACGATCCAGGCCTTCGTGCCCGATGCTCTGCTCGACGGGTACCTGCGGGCCTTGCGCGGCATCTTCGGCGAGGCCTCCTGCCACGAGCTTGCCATTCGTCCCGTGGGCACGAGGCGCCTCGACATCGGGTAGGCGCTCCCGCGCTCTTGCCGCCGGGCGGGTGCGGTGAGTATCTTCAGAACATTCCATGCCGGCCCATTTCACGCATGCGTTGTTCGCGGAGGAGGCTCTCGCACTGTCCCTTGGGGAGGCGGGGAAGGGCCTGCTCGCCGCGCACGGCAACCTGTTCCGCTTCGGCGCCCAGGGACCCGATTTCTTCTATCACAACCAGCGGACCATGCCGACGGGGCTGCGCTACGGGGTGGCGATCCACAAGAGCGGCTACGGCGCGCTCGTCGAGAGCATGGTGCGCGAGGCCCTGCGCCTCCGCGTCGCCCCCGACAGCGAGCTGGCGGCCTTCATTCTCGGCTTCGCGACGCACGCGCCGCTCGACAGGCGCACCCATCCCTTTATCGGGTACTTCGCGGGCTGGGTGGACCCCCAAAAGCCCGAGACCAAGCGCCTGTTCCAGTGTCATCCCTTCCTGGAGCGCTTGATCGACGTGGCGGTGCTCCGTGAGCGTTTCGGAAGGGAACCGGCTCAGTTCGACTTCCTCCCCTCGGTGCGATGCGGCAAGGCGCTGCCGTACTCGGTCGTGAAGGCGACGGTGAAGGGCCTGCACTCGACCTACCCCGCGATGAGATTCAAATCGCGCGACAGGAAGAGGATCGAGAACGCGTACCGGGATGCCATGTTCTTCTACACCCTCACCAACCACATGAACCCGCTGCTCCCGAGACTCGTCTACAGGAAGGACAGCAAGGACGGGTTCCGGCAGAGGCGCCTCGCCCTGATCCATCCGCGCGCGATCCCCGAGGGGTTGGACGTCCTGAACGCGAAGCAGGCCCCCTGGTGCCATCCCTGCGACAGCGCCCTGGTCTCGCGCGCCAGCTTCCTCGAGCTGTACGAGGAGGCCCTCCTCGACGCGAAGGCGATGCTCGCCGACATCTTCTCGGCCCTCTCGGGCCGCGGCCCCGTGGAGGGGCTGGGCGAGAGGATCGGCAACCAGAGCCTCGACACCGGACGCGAGCCGTGCGCGCCCGCGCACTCGCGCCCCCTCCCCCTCCCCGAGATCCTCGACGAGATGTACCGAAAGCTGGGCGACCACAGTCGTTGACCGCCGCTCGGCCCGTCGCTATGATACCCGACATGCCCGGCGACGGACCGAAAGCGAGGAAGGGGCCGGACCCCAGCATCCGAGGATTCATAAAGGAAACCTCCCGCGACTCCGGGTACCGCAAGGCGGCCCAGTTCCTCATGCTCGTCGGCAAGGACGAGGCGGTGCGGGTGCTGAAGCACATGTCCCCCGAGGAGATCGAGGGCATCACCCACGAGATCGCGCGCACGCAGAAGATCGAGGAGAAGGAAGCCTCCAAGATCCTGGAGGAGTTCGGCTACATCCGGGAGACCAAGAACCTCATCGCGAGCGGGGGCATCGAGAAAGCGCAGGAGATGCTCACCGCATCCGTCGGGCCAGAGAAGGCCGAGAAGATCCTCGCGAAGGTGAGGAAGGAGATGGCGCCTCCGCCGTTCAGCTTCCTCCAGGACGTCGACGCTCACCAGTGCCTCTCCCTCGTGCGCGAGGAGTCCCCGCCGGTCATCGCGCTCATCGTCGCGCACCTGGACCCGAAGCTCGCCGCCCGCATCCTCCTCGCCCTGCCGCCCGATCAGCAGCGCGAGGTGGTCGGTCGGGTGGCGAAGATGGGGAAGGTGGACTCCGAGGTCATCCGCGCGGCCGAGGAGACTCTGCGCAGGAAAATCCGCGACCAGGGCCAAGTGGTCTCGGAGGAGCTGGACGGCAAGGCGGCCCTGACCGAGATCCTGCGCTACATGGATCCCGGCAAGGAGCAGGCCATCCTCGAGGGCCTCGAGCCGAACACGGCCAACGAGATCAGGAAGAAGCTGTACACGATCGACGTGGTTTTCCAGATCCCGGACAAGGAGCTGCAGCGAGTCTTGCGGGACTACGCGGACAGGGATGTTGCCCTCATCGTCAAGGGGACCGAGGAGGGACCCCGGGAAAGGATCCTCGCGGCCGTGTCCGAGCGCAGGCGGGAGTTCATCAGCCTGGAGGCCGAGGGCATGGGCGCGGTGCTCCGCAGCGAGGTAAACGCGGCGATCGAGGACCTGCTCGCCTACATCCAGGTGCTGGAGCAGAAGGGCGAGATCATCATTCTTCGCGAACGGGACGAGTACGTCTGAGTGAGCCGCGCGCTGCGCGGCGGGACGAGTACGTCACCTAATGGGCAGGGAGGCGGGATGGAACGGGTTCTGATTTCCGAGATCGGGAGCTTCGTCGGACGGGATGTGGAGATCCTGGGCTGGCTGTACAACATGCGCTCGAAGGGGAAGATCGCCTTCCTCCAGCTTCGCGACGGGTCGGGACGGATCCAGGGCGTGGCGGAGGAATCCTCCTGCGGCGCAGCCTGCTTCGCCGAGATCGGGAAGCTGAAGATGGAGGCGTCGGTCGTGGTCCGCGGGACTGTCAGAAGCGACGCGAGGGCCCCGTCGGGCGTCGAGCTCACCGTGACGGGGTTGGAGGTCGTTCAGAACCCGGCGGAAGACTACCCCATTTCCAAGAAGGAGCACGGGATCGACTTCCTGCTCGAGAACAGGCACCTGTGGCTGCGCTCGAGCAGGCCGGCGGCCATCATGCGGATCAGGGACCAGGCCATCACCTCGTTTCGCGCCTTTTTCCGCGAGCGCGGCTTCCTCCTGATCGACACGCCGATCCTGACCGGCTCGATCGGCGAGAACGCGGGCACGCTTTTCACGGTGCCGTACTTCGACCTCGGCGACGCATACCTCGCGCAGACCGGCCAGCTCTATCTCGAGGCGGCCTGCATGGCCTACGGGAGCGTGTACAACTTCGGACCCACCTTCCGAGCGGAGAAATCCAAGACCCGACGCCACCTCACGGAGTTCTGGATGCTCGAGGCCGAGGTGGCCTACGCGGACAACGAGGACAATATGCGCCTCCAGGAGGACATGGTCGCCCGCGTCGTCGCGGATGTCCTTGCCAACTGTACGGCGGATCTCGCGACGATCGAGCGCGACATCGAGCCCTTGAAGAAAGTGACCACCCCCTTCCATCGCCTCGACTACGGCGAGGCCATCAAGATCCTCCAGTCCAAGGGGAGCGCGATCCAGTGGGGCGATGACCTCGGCGGCGAGGATGAGACCATCCTCACCCAGATGTACGACAAACCCGTCTTCGCAATGAACTACCCGAAGAAGGCGAAAGCCTTCTATATGAAGGAGAACCCCGCCAACCCCGAGACCGTGCTGTGCGCCGACCTCCTTGCCCCCGAAGGGTACGGCGAGATCATCGGCGGCTCTCAGCGCGAGGACGAATTGGAAAAGCTCCTCGGCCGAATTCACGAGGAGAAGCTCCCCGAGCAGTCCTACGGCTGGTACCTCGACCTGAGGAAGTTCGGCTCGGTGCCGCACTCGGGCTTCGGCATCGGGCTGGAGCGCACGCTGGCCTGGATCTGCGGCAGCGCGCACATCAGGGAGTGCATCCCGTTCCCGCGGACGATCTCGCGGATCTATCCATAGCCCAGCCGCCCAGAGCCCCGATCAGGCGTCCACGATCGCCCGGATCCCCAGCAGCCGGCAGAGATCCACCAGCTCCTCGACGAAGCTCCCGTAGGTCATCGCGAAGTGCTGCGACTGCACGTGGTCGAGGATCCTGCGCACCGGCACGTCGGGGAAGAACTTCACGCTCGGCCACGAGGGAAGCGAGACGCCCATCTCCACCCACTGGGGAGGGGTCCTGCCGTCGCCGGTGACGATGTGCATCCTGTAGCCCTCGTTGTCCTCCGCGAGGCAGGCGAGGGTCATGCGGCCCGTCTTCAGCTTCGAGCAGTGAGCGAGGCCGCCGAGGGCGACGCTGGTGACCGCCTTGATCTGCGGCTTGCCGTCGATGAACTGGTCGGGAACATAGCCGTCCTCGCCCAGCAGGATCCACTCGGGGTGATGGTCGTAGTGCTCGAGGAACATGACCTGCTGTCCCGAGACGTACTTCAGCATCAGCTCGGCGGTGAGGTTGCCGATGTCGTTCTCGTCAACGTAGGGATAGCCCGCGCTCGCCACCAGCGCCGATGGGACGGCGTGCGTGAGGCCCATCTGGCTGTCCACCCCGTCGACGCACTTGTACGAGAAGCCGGCGAACCTCTTTTCCTGGCAGATGCGGACCGTGGCCATGTACATGCGGATGACCCGGTCGACCGCCTCGGGGCTCGGCTTCTCCAGAGGGTACTCCCAGCTCGCCGTGACCCGCTTCGTTTCGGCCGCCACCTCGGCGGCGCTGAGCGACTGCATGACGCGCTCGAGCTGGAGCATGTCGATGCTCTCCACCTCGGGGCCGATGATGCTGCGGAGCTTCGTGACCGAGAAGTCGGTGGTGTACAGGCCCATGTCATTGAAGCCGAGCATCCCCAGCCGGGTCGAGCGGAGCAGGCGCGCGGCCCGGGCCGCGGCGCCAAAGGCCGCGATTCCCTTCACGTCCATGGGCGTGTCGGGGGCATTGAAAAGGTACTTGAACCGGAAACCCATTCGCTCTAGGGGAAATCGTATGGCCGTGCATCCCGCCCCGGCGGCCGGGCAGATCAGGGTGCCTCCCTCGGTGAATCCGCCGAAGCTGTACAGGACGATCGGCCTGTCGCGGAATGAGAGCAGGACGCGCATCACGCCGCGCACGTCGATCCAGTTCACCACGTTCGCGATGAGGAAGTCCCAGTCGGCCGCCGCGAGCTCGCGGATCGCGCGCTCGGGCTCGGGCCCCTCCCCCGTCACCGGGTCGGTTCGCGCGAGCTCGATCCCCGCATCCCGAAGCTGCTTCTCGGCCCGCTCCGTGATCATGCGCAGGTTCTCGGGCTTGTAGTACTGCGTGCCGAACGATACATATCCCGCCTTCAGCCGTTCCATCCACCTCTCCTTCCCTGATGCTCTCGCACCCGCTTCTCTAGTCTTCAGTGCGCGAATCTGTGGAACACGGGGGCCAGCGCGTCGTACAGGCCGCTGTACAGTTCGTAGCCCCTCTCGTATGCCGCGGCATTCCCGGCGCCCGGCTCGAATCTCCTGCCCAGCCGCACCATGGCACTGGCCGCGGCAGCGACGTCGGGGTAGTCGCCGCAACACACCGCGGCCAGGAGGGCGGCGCCCAGCGTCGAGGTCTCCTCCTCCTCCATGCGGACGATCGGCCTGCCGGTGATGTCAGCCTTGATCTGCAGCCACAGGTCCGAGCGGGCGCCGCCGCCCATCGAGCGGATCTCCTCGATGGGCACGCCGGATGCGGCGATATTCGCCAGTATTTTCCTCAGCATGTAGCCGATGGACTCCTGGATCGCCCGGGCGAAATGACCCTTGCCGTGCTTGAGGGTGATGCCATAGAAGACGCCCTTTGCGTCGGGGTCGTTCTCTGGCTGCCCCGCGCCCGCGAGGTAGGGCAGGAACACCAGCCCCTCGCTCGCCGCGGGCACGGCCGCCGCGAGAGCGTTCATCGCGTCGTAAGCCTGCTCCAGGCCGCCGGCAGCGCGGATCTCCTCCTGGCAGAACCCGTCGCGGAACCACTTGTACGCGCTGCCGGCGGTCTGCACGTACGGGAGGATGAGGTAGCTCCCAGCGGCGATATGGGGCTGGTAGGGGAGCAGCACGCGCGGCCGCGGGTCGATCCGCGGCGTCGTGACGCCGATCGCCATGACGGAGCCCGTGGTTTCAGTGATGATGCCCGGAATAAAATTGCCGGCTCCCACGGCGCTCACCGCCTGGTCCATGGCGCCCTTCACCACCATGGTCTTCTTCGGAAGCCCGAGTGCGGCAGCCGCGGCATTCGTCAGGGTGCCGACCGAGGAGCCGGACGCCACGATCTCGGGCAGCCTGCCTCCCACGCCGACGTACTCGACGCTTTTGGGCCAGTAACGACCCGTGTGCACGTCGACGAACATCGAGGAGGAGAGGAGGTTGGGGGTGCTCGCGAACCTGCCGGTGAGCCTGTAGGTGATGTAGTCCTCGACGAGGAGGAACTTCGCGGTCGTTCGAAAGACATCGGGCTGGTTGTTCTTCACCCAGAGCACCTTGATGGCGCTCCACGTGGGATCGATCTCGGAGAGGCCCGTCACCGCGTACAGCTCCTGGGCGCTGATGAAGGCCGCCATCTCGGCCACCTCCCGGCGCGCACGGCTGTCCAGCCAGACCATGGCGGGCCGCACCGGCCTGTCCTCGGCATCGAGGAAGATCACCGTCTCCCCCTGGCTGCACCCCGAGATGGTGCGAACAGATGCCGGGTCGACCCCGCCGTCCAGGAGGATCTCCCCGAACCCTTCGACCACGGCCTTCCAGTAGATCTCGGGGTCGGCCTCGTACCAGCCCACGGCGGGGGTATCGAGGGAGTAGTTGCGGATCACCTTGCGGAGGACCCTGCCGGCTCTGTCGAAGAGAACGGTCTTGACCGATGTCGTGCCGACGTCGAATGTCAGGTACATGTGCCCCCTCGGTGTCGAACTGCTGGGTGGAATCGGTGCCCAATTGAAGCCTGACGGCCGCGTGCGTGTCAAGGAAAACAGGGCAGGGAAAAGCGGGCGCCCCGGACTGTGATTTATCGCTCCCCAGGACGATACTCTCTAGCGGGGGAACCATGCAGAATCTCTTGCGCAAGATCCCGGTCGCGGGGTACGCGAGCGGTTTCAAGGTCTTCTGGGACGTCTTCGCAATCCTCACGATTCTCGCCTCCTCGATCGTTTTCTCCTACAGGCTGACCTTCGGCAGGGACGTGCTGGACGCCGCGTACTGGATCTTCGCCTCGCTGTACGCTGCCGACCTCCTGGTCGGCTTCAACATGTCATTCCGCTCGAAGCTGGATACGGTCTCGGACCGTCGGTCAATCGCGCGAGCGTACCTGAGGGGCTGGTTCACCGTGGACCTCCTCGCGGCCATCCCCTTCACAGCCGTGCTGGAGATCGTGTTTCCCCGGGGCGCGGGCATGGGCCCCGGGCTCCTCGTCGCGTCGACGATCCTGCGGCTGCTGCGCCTTGCGAAGCTCGCGAAGGTGAACAGCCTCTTCAGGGACCTCCAGGAAGACTACAACATCAACCCGGGTGTGATGCGTCTGGTCACCTTCGCGTTCATGTTCATCCAGGGCATCAACTTCATGGCATTGGGCTGGTGCCTGATCGGGGCGAGCGAGCAGTCGCGGTCAGCCCTGGACCAGTTCATCCGCGCGCTGTACTGGTGCGTCACGACGATCGCCACCATCGGCTACGGCGACTATGCCCCCAACCACGAGAAGAACCTCGAGATCATCTACACGATCTGCGTGCAGATCGTCGGCGTGGGCATGTACGGCTACATCATCGGCAATGTGTCCAGCCTCATCGTCAACATCGACGTGGCAAAGGCCGCCTTCTCGAAGAGGATGGAGGAGATCAACAACTTCATGCGCACGAGGCGGGTCCCCGCCACGCTGCAGCAGAGGGTGAAGGGGTACTATACGTACCTCTGGGAGACCCGCAAGAGCGCCGCGAGCGGCTCGATGCTGGAGGGGATGCCCCATACCCTCACGGTGGACATCTCGCTCTTCCTGAACAGGGGGATCATCGAGAAGGTCGCCCTGTTCAAGGACGCGAACGAGATCTTCATCCGGGAGGTCGTCCAGCTCCTTCACAGCATGGTGTTCCTGCCCAACGACTTTATCATCCGCCAGGGCGAGTACGGGGACTGCATGTACTTCCTGAGCTCGGGCGACGTCGAGGTCCTCGTCGGCGGGCAAAAGGTCGCCCAACTCGGCGCGGGATCGCCGTTCGGAGAGGCCGCCCTGCTCCAGGGAGAGAAGCGGAACGCGAGCGTGCGGGCGCTGAACTATTGCGACGTCTACAGGCTCTCGCGAGCCGACTTCGACTCGCTGAGGGAGAAGTACCCCGAGTTCGACGCCAGGGTCAGGAAGATCCTCGAGGAGAGGCTGAAGGACACCCGGCAGAAAGTCGCGAAACCGAAGCGACGCGGCTGACCCCCGCCCTCAGCGGTTCGGCGACCTTGAAAAACTATCCCCCATGAGTATTGTTATGCGCACCACTATGTTCTGGAACAAAGAGATCGAAACGATGGACAGGGCAGCCCTCGAGGGGCTCCAGCTCGAGCTGCTGAATGCGACTCTCAAGAGGGCCGGGCAGGCTCCGCACTACCGCGCGCTCTTCGGGGCCCCGGGGGCTCCCGAACCGACGTCGCTCGCCGAGCTCGCGCGCCTGCCCCTCACCACAAAGGCCGACCTCCGCAACGGCTTTCCATACGGGTTCCTCGCCGTGCCGCTGGAGGAGGTCGTGCGCCTGCACTCCTCTTCCGGGACCACGGGAAACCCGACCGTGATTTTCCATACGCGCGAGGACATCGAAACCTGGCAGGACCTCATGGCGCGCTGCATGTACATGGCCGGCATGAGGAAACACGACGTTTTCCAGAACATGATGGGCTACGGCCTTTTCACAGGCGGGATCGGCTTCCACTACGGCGCCGAGAAGCTCGGCGCCCTCACGATCCCCATCGGCCCGGGCAACTCGAAGCGTCAGCTCTGGTTCATGCAGCAGTTCAAGACCACCGCGGTGCACATCCTGCCCAGCTACGCCCTGCGCCTGTCCCTGTTCTTCGACGAGATCTCCCTCGACCCGAAGAAGGACCTCAGCCTGCGCATCGCGTTCGTCGGCGCCGAGCCGCACACGGAGGAGACCCGCAGGAAGATCGAGGGGATCTACGGGATCAAGGTCTTCAACTGCTACGGCCTGTCGGAGATGTGCGGCCCCGGGGTCGCATTCGAATGCGAAAGCCAGTCAGGCCTGCATCTATGGGAGGACCAGTTCATCGCCGAGATCATCGACCCCTCGACGGGGAAAAGCCTGCCCGACGGCGAGTGGGGCGAGCTCGTCCTGACGTCGCTGCGGCGCACGGCCACGCCCCTGATTCGCTACCGCACGCGCGATCTGACCCGGATCATCCCCGGTGCCTGCCCCTGCGGGAGGACCCACAGGCGCATCGACCGCATCCGGGGCAGGTCGGACGACATGCTGATCATCAATGGGGTCAACATCTTCCCCCTGCAGATCGAGAAGACCCTGATGCGCATCCCCGGCATCGGGGCGAACTACCTCATCGAGATCCGCGAGGAGGGCTTCATGGACAAGCTCCACGTGAGCGTGGAGCTGGAGGCCGAGGCATTCCAGGGCACCCTCTCGGAGCTGGAGAGCCTGCACGAGCGGGTGATCGACGAGCTGAAGGCCGAGCTCGGGGTGACCCCCGTGGTGAAGCTGCTCGAGGCGGGGAGCCTTCCGGCCTCCGAGGGCAAGGCGGTGAGGGTGATCGATTCGCGCAAGCAGTCGGGGCAGGGAGGCTGAGATGGCATACCACCTTTCGGTCTTCGTCGTGAACGAGCCGGGCAAGCTGGAGAAGATCACGCGCGTGCTGTCGGAGGCGGGCCTCAACATCCGCGCCTTCTCCGTGTCGAGCGCGGGGGAGTTCGGCGTCGTGCGCATCCTGGTGGGCGATCCCGA
The DNA here is from genome assembly GCA_964353885.1 of uncultured Spirochaetaceae bacterium. Lineage (GTDB taxonomy): Bacteria > Spirochaetota > Spirochaetia > SZUA-6 > Fen-1364 > CAVTER01. Next base: position 599 of record CAYGXO010000093.1, on the reverse strand, counting down.
CAAGGGGTACGCGGCGCTGAAGGAGAGCCGCTTCACTGTGACCAAGCGCAGGATCCTCGTGGCCCTGATCGACGACAAGCCGGGAGCCCTGCACGAGCTGCTTGTCACGCTCGCCTCCGCGCGCGTGAACGTCGAAGACTGCTACGGCTTCGTCCTGGAGGGCGGCAGGAAGGCGGCCATCGTCTGCGAGGTGGAGAAGTTTCCCGAAGCCGAGAAGGCTCTCGCCGGCACGAAGGTGCACTTCATCTCTGACGACGAGATCTACAGGCTCTGAGGAGGATGCCGCGATGATCTGGAACACGGACTACGAAACCCTTCCGCGCGAAGAGCTTCGGGCGCTGCAGGGCCGCCGGCTGGGATCGCTCGTCGATGCCCTGTTCCGCAGGGTGCCGTTCTATCGGGCCAAGATGGACGCGATGGGGGTCAGGCCCCAGGACATCCAGGGAGTCGAGAATATCGCGCAGCTGCCCTTTACGACCAAAGACGAGATGCGCGACGTGTACCCGTACGGTCTGCTCGCCGTCGACCTCAAGCAGATCGTCGAGATCCATACCTCCTCGGGCACGACCGGAAAGCCGGTGGTGGACGCATACACGGCT
>CAYGXO010000092.1:0-29000 GCA_964353885.1 uncultured Spirochaetaceae bacterium | reverse complement strand
ACGACCCTGGTCACCGCCTACGACATCATCTTCTTCTGGGTCTCGCGCATGATCATGATGGGCGTGGAGTTCATGGGCGAGGCGCCGTTCCGCGACATCTACATCACCGGCCTCGTGCGCGACAAGCAGGGGCGGAAGATGTCCAAGAGCCTGGGGAACGGCGTCGATCCCTTGGAGCTGATCGACGAGTACGGCGCCGATGCCCTGAAGTTCACGCTGGCCTTCATGTGCGCTCAGGGCCAGGACGTTCTGTTCGACAAGGAGGCGGTCAAGCTGGGCTCGCGCTTCGCCAACAAGATCTGGAACGCCTCGCGCTACCTGCTGATGAACCTCGAAGGCCGCACCCTCCTCGACCTGAGCTCCGTGAAGAAGACCGACATCGACCGCTGGATCGGACATCGGCTGAACGGGGCAGCCTCCTCGGCGCGCGCGGCCCTGGAGAGCTACAGGTTCAACGAGGCCGCGCAGGCGGTCTACGAGTTCTTCTGGAACGATTTCTGCGACTGGTACATCGAGGCTGCCAAGCTGCCGCTCGGCACGGGAGATGACGCCGAGAAGGACAGGGTCGTGACTCTCCTGGTGGCGCTGCTGGAGGAGAGCTTGCGCCTGCTGCATCCCTTCCTGCCCCTCATCACCGAGGAGATCTACTCCAAGCTGCCTGGGTGTCCCGGTTCGATCATGAGCCAGCCCTACCCCGCTGTCGAATCCGGGCGCGAGGACACTGGCACCGCTGACACCTTCGCTTCGCTGCAGGAGCTCGTTCGCGCGGCGAGGACGATCCGCGCCGAGTTCACGATCCCCCCCGATCGCAAGGTGGACGTGACCGTGGTCGCAGTCCCCGGCGCCGGTGTGCGGGAAAACTTCGAAGCCCACAGGAGCCTGATCGCGCACCTGATCGGCTCCCGCGCCCTCGAGCTCCAGTCCGAGAGACCCGCCCGGGGCGGCAGCATCCCAGCCGCGGCGAAGGGCTTCGAGGTCTTCGTGTTCATCCGAGAGGCCATCGATGCGCCGAAGGAGATCATACGCCTCACCCGAGAGAAGGAGAAAGCCGAAGCGGAGATCGCGCGCACGCAGGGCAAGCTCGCAAACTCCGCGTTCGTGGAGCGCGCCCCCAAGGAAGTCGTCGACAGGGAGAGGGAGAAGCTCGCGGAGATCGCCGTCCGCATCGGCAGGATCGAGAGCTACATCCAGGTGCTGGAGAGATGAGGCCGGGGCTGTTGTGATGCGCGAATTGAAGAAGGCGCTCGAGGCTCACTACCGAACGTACAACAGGCGGCGGTACGTGCACCCCGATCCGCTCGAGCTCCTCTACGGCGCGGAGGATCCCGTCGACCAGGAGATCGTCGGCCTGATCGCGGCTTGCCTCGCGTATGGCAGGGTGGGCCAGATCCTCGCGAGCGTCAGCCGGGTGCTCGACGTCGTGGGAAGCGGGAGCCCGAGGGAGGGCAGCCCGCGGGAGTTCCTCGAGCGCACGCCGGCCGAGGGCATCTCGCGGATGTTCGAGGGCTTCTCGCACCGATTCACCACCGGGCGGGAGCTCGCCGCCCTGCTCACTGGTGTGAAGCGGGCGCTGGCCGATCACGGCTCGCTGGAAGATCTGTTCACGGCGGGAACCGATGCGGGGGACGAGACCGTCCTGCCCGCCCTGGCGCGGTTTGTCGGCGAGCTTCGCTCCTACGCGGGGTGCGTCCTGCACAGTCTCCTGCCCTCTCCCGCGGACGGCAGCGCATGCAAGCGCCTGAACCTTTTCCTCCGCTGGATGGCCCGCAGGGACGCCGTTGACCCGGGTCCATGGACCTCCGTCCCCGCCGCGAAGCTCGTCGTGCCACTCGACACCCACATGTTCCGCATTTCGCGCGCACTCGGGCTCACCGCCCGCAAGCAGGCCGACCTGAAGAGCGCCCTCGAGATCACGCGAGGCTTCCGCGCGATCCGGCCCGACGATCCTGTGCGCTACGACTTCTCGCTGACGCGTCTCGCACTCAACCCCGCCTGCCGCGAGAACGGCATCGAGTGCCTCTTCTCGGCCATCAGCGAGCCGAGCCTGCGCTGAGGGCTCAGCCCTGCCTCGCCGCGAGATAGTCCCGCAGCACCTTCCCGTGGTCGAAGGCGAATGGGAGTCGCTCGATTTCGGAGGACTTCACGACATGGCAGGCAGCGGCATCGTCGCCCGGATTCGGCGGGCCGTCCGCCCTGGCGCTGAACACCGTCGTGACGGTGTGGAACCGCGGGTCCCGGGACGGCTCCGAGTAGGTGTGGAACTGCCGCAGGTCCCGCAGCTCCAGACCCGTCTCCTCGCGCGCCTCCCGCGCCACGGCCTCTTCTAGTGTCTCGCCGTAGTCGACGAAACCCCCCGGCAGGGCGAAGCCGAAGGGAGGATTGCTCCGCTCGATCAGCACGATCCCGCCATGCGTTTCGATGATCGCATCCACCGTGACGAACGGCCCCCAGATCAGGGCGTCGAGAAAGTGGCGCACGTAGCCCGTGACGGCCTTCTCGAAATCCTCGTAGCCCTCCGCGGGCGGGTAGATGAAGAGGATCTCCCGCAGGTCGGATTCGCCCGCGCGCGCGACGCGGATCGCCTCCTGCACCATGATCTTGCCCGCGGCGATCGGCGAGAGACCGCCCGCGCCGAGGCCGAGAGCGGGGAGGGCGACGTACGGTTTCCTGCGCTTTCGCGCCTCGTCGAGCCTTCGCGCGCACGCGGAGCGGACCCCTTGCTCGTCCGCCGGCACGAGCGGCTCCGCGCTCAACTCCGGTCCCGTGCTGCCGCGAACAACTCGAATCTCGACGCCCCGAACGTTCACGCGGCGGCCTCTTCGGTCATGTCCGAGCCTTCTCCTTCGTCGCGGAATCGAAAAACCTCAGAAGCTCCATCGGCAGGGGGAACAGGACCGTGGAGTTTTTCTCGACAGAGATCTCCGCGAGCGTCTGCAGGTAGCGCAGCTGGATTGCCGCGGGCTGCTCGCCGATGACCTTCGCCGCAGCGGTGAGCTTCTCGGATGCCTGGTACTCCCCGTCGGCGGCGATGACCTTGGCCCGCCGCTCGCGCTCCGCTTCGGCCTGCCGGGCCATGGCGCGCTTCATGCTCTCGGGCAGCTCGACCGCCTTGATCTCGACCGCGGTCACCTTGATGCCCCAGGGGTCGGTCGCCTCGTCCAGGAGCTTGCGAAGGATATGGTTCAGCTCCTCCCGCTTGGACAGCATCTCATCAAGGTCGTGCTCGCCCAGCACCGAGCGCAGGATGGTCTGCGCGAGGAGCGAGGTGCTGTTCACGTAGCTGGCCACCTTCACGACGGCGAGGGCGGGATCGAAGACGTTGAAATACACGACTGCGTCGACCTGGGCCGGCACGTTGTCCTTCGTGATGACCTCCTGCTGCGGCACGTCGATGGTGAAGGTGCGCAGGTCGATCTTCCGAACGAGGTCGATGCCGAGCGGAAAAACAAGGTTCAGGCCGGGACCGAGGATGATCTTCTGGCGCCCGAGTCGGAAGAGCACCCCTCGCTCGTACTCGGTCACGATCCGGAGCATCGGGGCGAGAATGACTATGGGCACCACGAGCATGGCAAAGACGATGAAGCCGCCCGCGAGGGCGAGAAAGACCTCGGCGACCGCCCAGATCGCGCCGGTGGCCAGGAGAAAGATGGTGAGCCCTGCGTCCTTCTTCGAAACAGCGATGACGATCCAGAGGATCCACCAGAATAGGGCGACACCGACGACGACAAAGCCTATCGTGATCATGGAAAGCCTCCTTTCATGTCCGACGCGAGTATAGCGGTGGTTGCCGACTGTGCGCAACCGCGCGCGAGAGCGGCGGCGGGCCTCGAGCGGAGAGCCCCTGTCGGCGATCTCCGCGTCACCGCCTGAAGGCGCGAAGGACCTTCTTCACCGCGGCGACGCAGACATCGATGTGCGATCTCTCCCAGGAGGGATGAAGGCCGAGCACGACGGTGCGGTCGCGCAGCGCCTCGGCCGTCGGGCAGCGACCCCGGGACGGCGCAGCGTTCCCCTGGCCGGCGGCGAACACCGGCTCCTCGTAGGACTGCGGCCACTGCGCCCCGCACTCCGGGATTCCCTCGGCGGCGAGGGCGGCGCGAAACTCCCCACAGCTCGAGGAGAGCCTCTCGGGGTCAAGCTGGAGCGGATACTTCCAGTACGCGTTCAGCCTGTCGGCCGTGCTGAAAGGCAGAGCCTTCACCCCATAGAGCTGCGAGAAGGCGTGATCGTAGGCCTTCGCATAGCCCCGCCTGCGGGGAAGGTTCCAAGAATCGAGGCGCGCGAGCTCGTTCAGGCCGACGATGGACTGGATCTCTGTGAGCCTGTAGTTGTACCCGGCGCGCACGTGTGCCGTGCCTCCCCCCTCTGCTTTCGCATCACGCCCGTAGTCGCGGAGCGACCTGCAGGCCTCCGCGTGCGAGTCGTCGCCCGTGACGACCATCCCCCCCTCCCCCGCCGTCGACAGGTGCTTGCTCTGCGAGAAGCTAAAGCAGCCCGCGTCCCCGAGGGTCCCCGTCTTTCGTCCCTTGAGCTCGCCGCCGACGCACTGGGCGCAGTCCTCGACAACCTTCAGGCCGCATCGGCGCGCAAGCTCCAGAATCCGGTCCATGGCGCACACGGCGCCGAAGAGGTGCACGACCACGATGGCCTTTGTGCGCGCGGTGAGCAGAGGCTCGATGCCGCGCGGGTCGATGGTCTGCTCGTCTGTCACGTCGCAGAACACGGGCGCGGCGCCGGTCTGGACGATAGCGAGCGAGGTGGAGATGAAGGTGTGGGAAGGGACGATCACCTCGTCGCCCGGGCCGATGCCCAGACCCGCGAGGGCCAGGTGCAGGGCGGCGGTCCCGCTGGAGCAGGAGACCGCGTGCGCCGCGCCTGCCCAGCTCGCCCACCTCTGCTCGAACTCCCTGCCCTTTGCGCCCGCCCAATAGCCGACCCTGCCCGATCGAAGGGGTTCCAGCACGTCAGTCAGGGTTCGATCCGCAAACTGCGGCCATGGCGGGAAGGGTTCGCCCGCGGTCTTCGCTCCACCGTACAAGGCCAGCTCTTCCCTCATGAGGAGCCCATCCCTAGACCTTGTTGAGCAGGTCGATGAGCCAGGGGAGAACCTGCTTCTTTCGCGAGAGGACGTCCTTCATTTCGTACACGCCCTCCTCGCGGCGAGGGTAGGTGATGAGTCCGAGTATGCGGGGGCTCGCCCCGCACAGGAGGAGACTTGTCTCGTGCGTCACGTCGGTGACCATGAGGCAGGCAAGGGAGAGCTCCTCCGCCTCCCTCATCCGTTCGAGCTCCACGAGAAGCTCCGACCGAACCTCGAGCAGCGGGGCGAATCCAACGCTTTCCACCTGGCTGACGCTGAATCGGTGTCCTGCCTCGGTGTAGGTCTTCCTGTCCTGGCGGACGATCTGCGACGGGCTCCTGCCCTCCAGCGCGGCCCCCGCGGCGAACATCGCCCGGCCGAAGCCTTCGATGTCCTCGCCGCAGGCGCTCGCGAGAGCCTCGGCGATCCGACGGTCCAGGTCGGTCGCCGTCGGCGAGCGGAGGATCATCGTGTCCGAGAGCAGGGCGGCGAGCAGGATTCCCGCGTGCGCGGTCGGGGGGACCGCGCCCGCCGTGCGGTACAGGTCGGCCACGATCGTGGCCGTGGAGCCCACGGTCCTGTTGATGAACGTGATCGGCGACCGGGTGGTCCTGTTGCCCAGACGGTGGTGATCGATGATCTCCACCACCTCCGCCTCCTCCATCCCGTCGACGGCCTGCGAGAGCTCGTTGTGATCCACCATGACCACGCGCCGGCGGCCCTCCCGCAGGAAGTTCACCCGGGTGAGGACGCCCTGCAGCCTTCCGCCTCCATCGACGATGATGAACCCCCCCTCGTTGCGCTGGGCGATCTGGCGCTGCACGTCGCGCACCATGTCCCCTGGCTGGAAGACTGTATGCTCCCGGTCCACCAGCTCGCGGATTGGAGCTGCCAGCAGCGTCGCGGCCGCCGCGGCGGGCGGATCGTCGCGGGTCCGGCCGGCGATCTCGCGAAGCAGACCCGCAAGACGTATCGCCGTGATCCTCCCCACGCACCGGTCCTCCCCGTCGACGACGGGGAGGAATGAGAAGTTTTTGCCGATGATCTCCGCGCTGGCCGAGTCGAGCGAATCCTCCTCGGTCAGCGTGATGCACTCGGACCGTGGGATCATGATATCGCTGATGCGGGGATGCACGTCGGTGAGCAGAGGAGGGCTCGCGACCCCGAAATGGGAGAGGACGAATCGCGTCTGCTCGTTGATGTTGCCCGCCCGATACGCTTCGGCCTCCTCGCCGGCCACTCCGCTCTTGTAACCGGCGTAGGCAATGGCCGAGCAGACGGAGTCCGTGTCCGGGTTCTTGTGGCCGATGACCAGCAGACCAGTCCGCGGAGCGTCCATCTACTGTGAGGCGGAGCGCCACCACACGTAGTGCGTGCTCTGCAACTGGCTCTCTGAGGGCAAGGGGTAGAACAGAAGACCCTCGGCGTCCCCAACGAAAAAGCCCTTTTCGACAGTCCTGTAGGGGAAGTCGACCGGAGCCATCCTGTCGACGGTCTTCGTCCCTTTGCCGGGGGAGCGCTTCAGCTCCATAAGGCAGTCGCGCAGATGCTCGATCGCGGGGTACGGCAGGTCTCGGACGCTCCCCTTCTCAGGGTCATCCGCAAGCCCGCCCAGCCCCAGCTCGGCGAAGAAAATCCTGGGGACATGGATGCTCCGCTTCGGGTCGGTCATGAAGGCGGCGAACTCCCGCGGGTCCAGCGCGCTCACGACGCGGGGATCAACGGGGCAGATCTCCTGGTAGAGGTGGAGCGTGCGGGAGAATGAGGGGAGCGTCCGGGTCGGAGCGATCTCCAGGACCCTGCCGTCGCGGGTGGCGAGCGAAAGGTTTCCGAGGGCTGAAAGGGGCACGTGCTCCAGCACCCTGTAGACGGAAAGATACGCGGAGTGCTTCGGCTCCCCGTTCGCGTGGGCGACGCACCGGCTCTTGATGTCGGCGAGGGGAAACCAGTCGCTCTTGAATGCGGGATCGACCGAGAAGTACTGGGCCTGCCCGCGCGCCTTCTTCTCGGTCCCCACCGCGAGGTACGGGCCGAACTCCGCGGGGGACAGCATCGATGCGATAAGGGCTTCGGGGATCATCGAGAGGTACAGGTACACTGCCATAGGGATCCTCCTCTGGATAAGGTATGACAGTTCGCACCGGAAGTAAAACGGCTCAGCCGCTCAACGGCTCAGCCGCTCAACGGCTCAGCCACTCAATGGCTCAGCCGCTCGATCTCCACCGTCTCAGGCAGCCTCACCTCGAGCACCTCAACAAGGTCGCGCGGCTCCAGGCGGAACTGCGATCCCCTCCCCTCGTAGAAGCCATGCGAGCCGATCATGTGGATGTGCAGGTCCGTGTAGGTCAGCTCCCGGCCCGACCGGGCATTCTTCACCGTGGTGTTGGTCTTGGGGAAGATGCCGGGATCGCCGAAGGGACAGGGCAGCCTGCCCCGCACGGAATCGACGCGCACCTCGAAGTGCGGCGGCACGTCGATGAGCTCGCCGAGGCCCGCCATGCCGCCGTCGCGCAGCTCGATCATCCGCCGGGCGATATCCCGGTGGGCGAGCCCGAGCCGGGTCACCTCCCCCTCGTCCTCGGTGAGGATGTCGACGAGGTTGCGCGCGTCCGCGCCGAGAAAGCCGTCGCGCACGATGACGCCCGGCGCCATCTTCTCCTGGATCTGCCGCATCTGGACGGTCTGCTTCATCGGCGTCCCCCTACGCGAACTTGTCGAAGAAAATGAGCTCATCGGCGAGGCCCTTCGCCTTCAGCACCTTGATCGCGGCGTCGATCATGCCCGGGCTCCCGCAGAGATAGGCCTCGTGGTGGTCGAGAGACTGGTACCGCCGGTCCAACACCTCGGTGATGAGGCCCGTTTCCCCCTCCCACTTGTCCTCGGGTTGGGGGTTGGAGAGGGCGGGCACGAACCTGAAGCCAGGAAGCTTCTTCTCGAAGCCCTTCATCTCGTCGACGAGGAACAGGTCGCGCACCGCGCGGGCTCCGAAGAAATAGGTCGCCTTTCGTGTGCTGCCCTTCTCGGCCATGTCGAGGAGCATGCTCTTGATCGGCGCCATGCCCGACCCGCCCGCGATGAAGATGATCTCCCTGTCGCTCTCGCGGAGGAAGAAATCGCCGTACGGTCCGTTGATGGTCACCGGGTCCCCGATCTTGAGGTAGGTGAACACGTAGGTCGTGCAGATCCCGTTGGGCACCAGGCGGATCTCCAGCTCCACCGTATCCTTCGAGGAGGGGCTGGAGGAAACGGAGTAGGCGCGGTAGACCGGGTCGGGGGTGAGCTCGTAGGCCGGCACGACGAACTGGATGTACTTGCCGGCGCTCATGGAGATCTCCGCCGGCTCCTTCAGCTTCAGGGAGATCTCCTTGATGTCGTAGGTGAGATCGCGGATCGACAGCACCTCCGTGCGGTACTCCCGGATGCTGAAAAGCTCCTCGGGAATCCGGATGGCCATGTCGCGCTTCACCTTGACCTGGCAGGAAAGTCGGATGCTCTTCTTCCTGTCCGCCTCGTTGATCCACGGCAGCTCGGTGGGCGCGAACTCCCCCGCTCCGCTGTCGATGGTCACCCTGCACAACCCGCAGGAGCCCCGGCCGCCGCACGCGGAGGGGATGAAGATTCCCTGTCCCATGAGGGTCGAGAGCAGGGGCTGCCCGCCCTGTACGGTGAACTCCTTCGTCCCGCCGTTCACCGTGAGCTTCACCTCGCCGTAGTTGGCGATCGTGGCGTCCGCGATGACCATCACGACGGCGAGCGCCGCGGCGAGCGCCGTGGCGACGCCCACACCGATCAGGAATGCGCTGACCGAGATCATCCCTCCTCCTCTCCGGCTCTCAGTTGGCGGGGATCATGCCTGAGAAGCCCATGAAGGCGAGGGCCATAATCCCGGCGGTGATCAGGGTGATGCCCGGTCCCTCCAGGCCCTTGGGAAGCTTGGCCTTGGCGATCTTCTGCCTGATGCCCGACATGGCGACGATGGCGAGCGCCCAGCCCAGCCCGGCGCCTAGGCCGTAGGCGACCGAGGCGATGAAGGTGTATTTGCGGATGAACATGAAGAGGATTGCGCCGAAGACCGCGCAGTTCACCGTGATCAGGGGCAGGAAGATGCCGAGGTTCATGTACAGAGACTCGGAGACCCGCTCGATGATCATCTCGACAAGCTGGACCGAGCCTGCGATCACGATGATGTACACGATGAAGCCGAGGTACGTGAGGTCGAGGGGCACCAGGACGTAGTAGTAGATCGGCCAGTTCAGCGCATTGGTCATCGTCATGACGAAAGTGACCGCCACCCCGAGGCCGACTGCGGACTTCACCTCGCGCGAGATGGCGAGGAACGAGCACATGCCGAGGTAGTTGGTGAGGAGGATGTTGTTCGTGAAGACGGCCCCGAAGAGAACGGCGAGGGGACCGACGGTGCTCCAGGCGTTCATTTCTTCTCCTCCTTCAGGATCTTCCCCCGCACGATCCAGATCAGCACCCCCAGGAGGAAGAAGGCGCTGGGCGCCATGACCATGATGGACCAGTTTGTCCACCAGGGGCCGAGGATCCGTATGCCCATCAGCGTGCCCGAACCCATCAGCTCGCGGATCACGGCGATGATCAACAGGATGTACGAGTATCCCAGCCCCGCCGACACGCCGTCGATGAAGGAGAGCCCCGGAGGGTTCGCGAGCCCGAAGGCCTCCGTGCGTCCCATGACGATGCAGTTGGTGATGATGAGGCCGACGTAGGGCCCGAGCTGCCGGGAGATGTCGGGCATGTACGCCCGCAGGACGATGTCGACGATGATGACCCAGACGGCGATGATGAGCGTCTCGACGATCATGCGCACTCGGGCAGGGATCCACTTGCGGAGGATCGACACCGACACGTTGGACATGGCCGTTGCCCAGATCAGGCCGAGGCACATCACGATCGTGTTCTTCACGACATTGGTGACGGCGAGGGTGGAGCAGATCCCGAGGATCTGGACGAACACGGGATTGTTCTTCCCGATCCCGTCGAGGAACGCCTTCGCTGCCTTGCTCCTGGGCTTCTTCGCTTTTTGGACCGCGGGCGCGGGCGCCCGGGCGGCGATGTCAGCCATCGGGTGACCTCCTCATTTCACAAGGCTTTTGGCCTGTCTGATGGTCGAGTTGAGGATGCCCAGCACCGCGTTCGAGGTGATCGACGCACCTGTGATCGCGTCGAACTGGTTCTCGCTCGCAGGCTCCCCTTCCCCGACGGTGGTGAACGGCCCCTTCTTTCCGCGGAACTGCTCCTTGAACCAGCTCTCGGAGATCCGGGCGCCGAGGCCCGGAGTCTCGGACTGCTTCAGGAAATCCACGCCGGTGAGCAAGGCGAGCTCGACGTCGAAGCCGACCGTCGCGGTGATCTCGCCCCACAGGCCGGGGCCCGAGCGGATGAACACGTAGCCCGAGGGCTCGCCTCCGACCTCCGACTTGATCCTGTAATGCGCGGGAGCCGCGTCGCCGGCCTTGATCTCCTCGGCCCGCGCAGAGAAGAGCGACACGACCGCTTCGTTCGTCAGAGGGACCGGGATGCCCGCCGCGGCGAGGACCGCCCTCTTCAGGAACACCTCCTCGTTCAAGGCGACCTGCCCCTTGGTGAGAAGGTACACGAAGGAAATCGGGGCGACGAACACGATCGTGATGGCGATCGTGAAAAGCACCGTAAGGATCCTCTGCTTCATGCCGGCCTCACCCCTCTTTCGCCGAAGGGGCGGCGGCCGCCGCCTTCTTCCCGGCCCGCTGCCGCACCAGGTGGTCGACGATCGGAGCGAAGGTGTTGCCCAGCAGGATCGCAAACATCGTTCCCTCGGGCCAGATCGAGAACGTGCGGATCAGCACGGTGAGCGCGCCGACCAGCGCGCCGTAGACCCACCGCCCACCCTGCGTCTGCGAAGCCGAGACGGGGTCGGTGGCCATGAAGAACATGCCCAGGAGGGTGCTTCCCGCCAGCAGCGCGGTGAGGGGATCGGCCGCGTGGCGCACGCCGGCGAGCCAGAAGATGGCCTGCAGGACGACAAAGCCCGCCAGCTCAGATACCACGATCCGCCAGTTGGCAGCTTTCTTCCATACGATGTACAGGCCGCCCAGCACGATCAGGACGGCGCTCGTCTCGCCGAGGCTGCCCGCCACGTTGCCCCACGCCAGCGGGGCGAGGTCGACGTGGAGGCCCTGGCGGAGCAGCCGCAGGGGCGTGGCGCTGCTCACGGCGTCCGCGGCCCACCTCGTGAACCCTCCCCAGGGCCCGGGAAGCTGCAGCGGCCCGACCGCGGAGGTGAGGGGCTGGACCCATTTCGACGTCATCGGCACGGCGAAGCTCACGTAGATGAACACGCGCCCGACGAGGGCGGGGTTGAACACGTTCCTGCCGAACCCGCCGAAAACCATCTTGCCGAAAAGGACGCCGAACACCACACCGACGACCGCGATCCAGATCGGGATGCCCGGGGGGAGCGACAATGCGAAGAGGAAGGAAGTGACGAAAACCGCCGAAGTCACCTCGGCCTTCGTGTACCGGGTGAAGATGAGCTCGGTGAGAAACCCCGCCGCGTTCACCGCGGCGAGAACCACCAGGGCACGCCAGCCGAAGAAGTACACGGAGGCGACCACCGCCGGGACCAGTGCAAAGAGCACGCGCTTCATGGGAAGCTGCCAGGTGATGGGGGATTTCATGGGAATCCATTGTAATCGGGCTCCGGGGCGCTGTCAACTTGACCTGCTCCGGTGCCGCGGCTACACTCCACCTCCGATGTCGGTGTCCTTCTTCCTCCAGCGGTGGATGCTCATCCCCATCGTCGCGCTCTGGGCGCTGCACCTTTCCCAACGCCGCTTCGCGGCCGTTGTCGGGAGGAAGAGGTACGCGACGCTCTTCCTGACCTCCCTCCTGATCGTGTTCTGGATCGTCTCGTGGTTTTTCGTGCGCTTCGCCGTGCCGGACCTCCTGCTCGTCCCCGTCGCTGCCATGGCTGCCGCGATCGTGGTCTGGCAGAGGAAGGCGTTCTTCCCGATCCAGCTGCGCTGCGGGCGCTGCGGAGCCCCGCTTTCGATCAAAAGGATCCTCTACCGCGAATCCAACCTGTGCGAGAAGTGCGAGCCCGAGAAGGAGAGCTCCCCATGATGAAACGCAAGCTGTCGATGCCGTTCTGGTGCGTGGCCAACCCGGTTGGCGATCCCTTTGGCCCGGCCGTGATGGACAGGATCTCCTCCCTGGAGGCGTGCGACCTGCTGTGCAAAGCGCGCGCGGAGAAGCTGATCGACTTCACGGCGGCGCACGACGACGACCTCGTGGCGTGGGACCCTCATCACCTCGAGGACGACCTCGACCCGTCCAGCCCCGCCTCGCAGACGCTGCGGGCGATCAAGGAGAAGCTGGACGCCGCCGAGCTTCCCGTCGCCATGGTCACCTGCAGCCTGCACGGCAATCCCGTCTTCAGGAACGGCGGGCTCACGAACCCCAACCCCGAGATCCGCCTGCTCGCGGCCCGCAAGGTCATGCGAACCATCCGCATCGGCAACTCGCTTGGCGCCGAGTTCCTCACCTACTGGGTGGCGCGCGACGGCTTCGAGTGCCAGTTCGCCGTCCCCTGGGAGAGGAGCTACCGCTACCTTATCGAGTCGCTGAACTTCGCCGAGAAGTACGTGAAGGAGCAGAACGGCACCCTCAGGCGCGGCACCATCGAGCCCAAACCCAATGAGCCGCGCGGCGAGATGTTCGTTCCGACCACGGGGCACGCGCTGGGGCTGATCGCGCAGCTGGCAGACCCGTCGTTCTGGGGCGTGAACCCCGAGGTCCTCCAGCACGAGGGCATGACCAACCTCAGCGCCGAAGTCGCCGTCGCCATGGCGGCGTACGCGCAGAAGCTGTTCTTCCTCCACCTCGGCAACCAGAAGCCGGGCCAGTTCGACAACGACCTGCCCGCTCTCGTGGGCATGGACGGGGTGAAGGAAATCGTGGCCGTGCTCTGGCTGCTGGACCGCATGGGCTGGCAGGGCCACGTCGAGTTCGACAACCACATCCTCCGCACGGACACGGCTCCGGGCAAGGAGAACAGCTCCCGCATCCGCATGGACTTCATCCGCCTGAACGTCGAGAACTATCGTCTGGCCGAGAAGAAAGCCCGTGACCTCGGCGCGGATCCCGATCTCGCCAAGCTCATGGCCGGGCTATGGGACAAGGAGCCGGCCCTCGCGAAGCTCCTCGCATCGGGGGAGACGGCGGATATCCAAAAAGCTGTCGTGGACTACGACCGGGTCAACGGGACCGGGCTGCAGATCAGCAGGCTCGACCAGGCCGTCACCCGCAGGATCCTGGGCTTGTAGGCTTCGACGGGGAGCCCTCCTGGACCTGCGCTCGCTCCCGCCAAACACCACTGTCGCCCACTCTGCCCTGCCCCGTTTGCAGTCCGGAGGCAAGGCCGCGGCCCTCCTGATCCATGGATTTGCCAGCACCCCGCGCGAGACCGAGGGGCTCGGCGAGGCTCTGCAGGCCGCCGGCCTCACCGTCTCGATTCCCCGGCTGCCCGGCCACGGCACGAACGGCGCCGACTTCCTGCAGACGGGCTGGCGGGACTGGCTGCGGGCCTGCGCGGACGAGTACCTCGACCTCGGCGCCCGCCACGATCCGGTTTCGATCGTGGGGTTCTCGATGGGCGGCCTGCTCGGCATCCTCCTGGCTGCCCGTTTTCCCGTGAGATCGCTCGCTCTCCTCGCTCCCCCCATCCGCACGCGCGATCCCCGCCTTCCATTCACGCCCCTGCTCGGGTTTTTCATCAGGAGGGTGCGGCGGGAGATCCTCGAGGAGCTGCCGGCCGACGCGGAGGAGGCTCTTCTCCTTCGCGAGTATAGAGGCTACCGATACCCCGCCCAGGCCGCGGGGATCCTCACCCTCGGCCGGCTCGCGCGGCGAGCCCTTCCGCGCGTGAGCGCACACACCCTCACGATCGTTGCGCGCAACGACGCGTTCGTGCCTGTTTCGGTCATCCCGCTCATCGAGGGCGGCATCGCGGCGGCGAGGAAGCGGCACCTCGTGCTGGAGGGCGGCCACCGCTCTCTACTTGAGGGAATCGGGAAAGAGCAGGTGCGGGATGAGGTCGTGCGCTGGCTCCTCGGTTGACAGCGGCCGGGGCGGCCGCTATCCTCCTGCGCGAAGGAGCACCTCATGCACAGGATAGCGGTCATCGCAGGAGACGGGACAGGACCCGAGGTCGTTCGGGAGGGAAGGAAGGTCCTGCAGGCGGCTTCGAAGAAGTTCTCCATCCCCCTGTCATTCTCGGAATTCGACTACGGCGGGGCGCGCTACCTCCGAACGGGCGAGACCCTGCCCGACGGCGCCGTCGAGGAGCTGCGCCGGTTCAACGCGATCTACCTCGGCGCGATCGGCCATCCCGATGTCAAGCCCGGCATCCTCGAAACCGGCATCCTCCTTCGCCTGCGCTTCGAGCTGGACCAGTACATCAACCTGCGGCCCGTGAAGCTGTACCCCAACGTGGAGACCCCCCTCGCCAACAAGAAGCCCGAGGACATCGATTTCGTGATCGTGAGGGAAAACGTCGAGGGCCTGTACATCGGCGCGGGAGGTTTTCTGAAAAAGGGGACGCCCGACGAGGTGGCGATCCAGGAGATGGTCTACACGAGAAAAAGCGTGGAACGCTGCGTCCGGTTCGCCTTCGAGCTCGCCCGCAAGCGGGGAAAGCTCAGGAAGCTCACCCTCTGCGGAAAAACGAACGTGCTCACCTACTGCCAGGACCTCTGGTGGCGGACCTTCCAGGAGGTGGCGAAGGAATACCCAGACATCACCGCCGACTACGCTCACGTCGATGCGACGACGATGTGGATGGTGAAGAACCCCGAGTGGTTCGACGTGATCGTCACCGAGAACATGTTCGGCGACATCATCACCGACCTCGGCGCCATGGTGCAGGGCGGGATGGGGGTCGCGGCGGGCGGCAACATCAATCCCGCGGGGGTGTCGATGTTCGAGCCCATCGGAGGCTCTGCGCCGAAGTACACGGGGCAGAACGTGATCAATCCCATCGCGGCCATCCTCGCGGGCGGGATGATGCTCGAGCAGCTCGGCCACCCCGAGGCAGCCGGCGCGGTGGAGCGCTCGGTGGTCTCCGTCATCGCGCGGATGAAGAGCATGGCGGCGGGAAAGATGGGCTTCTCGACGAGCGAAGTCGGCGACATGGTCGCCGCGGGGCTGTAGTCCGGCCGGGTATTCGCCTGGGCTCGCTCTCCTCAGTATATTCGACTCATGACACGAACACTGCACGCGGGCATGCTCGTCCTGCTCGCATTCACGTTCCTATCCTGCGCGGCACCGTCGAAGAAGAGCGCCTCCCCGCGGCCCCAGCCCCTGCCGGCTGTCGAGGTGAGGAACTACGAGGGCAAGGATCTCTCCTCGGTGAAGGATTTCCGCGAAAACTCGATCAAGGGCACCCAGATAGTGGACAGGGCCTCCTACCGATTGGCAATCGACGGCCTGGTCACAAAGCCCCTCACCCTGACCTACGGCAAGGTCATCGCCCGGAAGGCCTACTCGAAGGTCGTCACGCTGCACTGCGTCGAGGGATGGGATGCCACGATCCTTTGGGAAGGGGTGAAGGTGAAGGACCTCCTGGCGCAGGCGGGATACGACCCGAAGGCGGCCCTCGTCATCTTCACGGCAGACGACGGGTATACGACATCGCTGCCTCTCCCGTACCTCGTCGACAGGGATATCCTGCTCGCGTACAAGATGAACGGGGCTGAGATGATGCCAGAGAGGGGATTCCCTTTCGCCCTGGTCGCCGAAGACAAGTGGGGCTACAAGTGGATCAAATGGGTGACCAGGATGGAGGTTTCAAATAACACCTCGTTCCGCGGGTACTGGGAGCAGCGGGGGTACAACCAGAACGGGGAATTGAGCGGCCCGATCTTCTAGAGCCCCGTCGCTCAGGGCTCGGTCGTCACGGCCGCGGGAACTCCAGGGTCGCGAAGTAGTCCTCGATGGTCTCCGCGCGCCTGATCTTCTGGACGGCGCCGCCGGTCTTCAGGAGAAGCTCGGCCGAGCGCAGCTTCCCGTTGTAGTTGAATCCCATCGCGTGGCCATGCGCGCCTGTGTCGTGGATCACCACGACGTCGCCCACCTCGATGGCCGGCAGCTTCCGCTGGATGGCGAACTTATCGTTGTTCTCGCACAGAGAGCCCGTCACGTCGTACACGTGGTCCGCGGGCGCCATTTCCTTCCCGATGACCGTGATGTGGTGGTAGGCGCCGTAGAGGGCGGGCCGCATCAGGTTGGCCATGCTCGCGTCCAGACCCACGTAGTCCCTGTAGGTGCGCTTCAGGTGAAGCACTCGCGAGACCAGGTATCCGTAGGGCCCGGTGATCGCCCGGCCGCACTCCATGAACAGCTTCAGCGGGTGCAAGCCCCTCGCCTTCACTTTCTGCTCGTACAGCTCGCGTATCCCGTTGGAGAGCTCCTGCCAGTCGATCGCGGTCTGCTCGGGCTTGTAGGGGATTCCGAAACCGCCTCCGAGATTCACGAACTCGAACCGGATGGCGAGCTCCCGCGCGATATCGCCGACCAGGTCGAAGAGCATCCGCGCCGTCTCGAGGTGGTAGTCCACCGCGAGCTCGTTGGAAACGATCATGGAGTGCAGCCCGAAGCGCTTCACGCCCTTCTCGCGCGCCGCGCGGTAGCCCTCGAACAGCTGCTCGCGGGTGAAGCCGTACTTTGCCTCCTCTGGCTTTCCTATGATCGCGTTTCCGCCCCGCAAGGGCCCGGGGTTGTAGCGGAAGCTGATCAGCTCCGGCAGGCCGGCGTGGCGCTCGAGGAAGGGAATGTGGCTGAGGTCGTCGAGGTTGATGATCGCCCCGATCTCGCGAGCCTTCCTGTACTCGGGGGCGGGGGTGTCGTTGGAGGTGAACATGATCCGATCGCCGCTCATGCCGACTCTCTCGGCCAGGACCAGCTCGGGGAGCGAGCTCGCGTCCGCGCCGAAGCCCTCCTCCTTCATGATCTTGAGGATGTGAGGATTGGGGCACGCCTTGACCGCGAAGAACTCGCGAAACCCCTCCGCCCACGAGAAGGCCCGGTTCAGCGCCCGGGCGTTCTCGCGGATCGCCTTCTCGTCGTAGATGTGGAAGGGCGTGGGGTGGTTCGTAAGTATCCCCTCGAGCGTCGCCCTGTCGAAGGGCAGCCTCTTCTCGGTCATGTCCGTTCCTCCAGATAGGGGATGAGTGTAGCGAGCGCTGGCAGCGCTGTCCATCGGCCTCAGATCGAGTAGCTGTCAGCCGCCGCGCCGACCCGCCGCGCCTGCCGGGCCAGGTCGGCGAGCGTGAACGAGGAGAGGGACGCTTCGATGGCGGTGCGCAGCTTCCTCCACATGCCGGCGGCCGCGCATGCCGTGGCACGGCCGCAGGAGGCGCCGCCATCGTCCCCATTGTCCGCCGTGCAGGGAACGGGCACAATGGGCCCCTCGATCGCTTCAACGACCTCGCGCACCGTGATCCCCTCGGGTGGCCGGGCGAGCGCATAGCCCCCCCGGGGCCCGCGTTGCGAGACCACGAGCCCCGCGGCTTTCAGGGGGATCACGATCTGACTGAGGTACTTCTCGGAGATGTCCTCCCCCCGCGAAATCTCCTTCAACAGCGCCGTCCCCTTGCCCCAGGCGAGGGCGAGGGCCACCATGAAGCGCACGCCGTAGCGGCTCCTCGTCGAGAGCGAAAGCGACATGCCCTCAGGCGTCCTCGAAGAGCCACGTGCTGAGGTAGCGCTCGCCCGAGGAGGGGATGATGACGACGATGAGCTTCCCCGCGTTCTCGGTCCTCTTGGCGAGCTGGAGGGCCGCCCATGTGGCGGCGCCCGAGGAGATTCCGACCAGAAGCCCTTCCTCCCGAGCCATTCGGCGCGCCGTCGCCCCCGCATCCTCATCCGCCACCACGACGACCTCGTCGATGATGGCGCGGTTGAGCACGGCGGGTATGAATCCGGCGCCGATGCCCTGGATCTTGTGGGGAGAGTGCGTTCCCCCCGATAGCACGGGGGAGCTCGCCGGCTCCACGGCCACGATCTTGATGGACTTCTTCTTCTTTTTCAGAAACTCCCCCGCGCCCGTGATCGTGCCTCCGGTGCCCACCCCGGCAACGAGAATGTCGACCGTGCCGTCGGTGTCCTTCCAGATCTCGGGGCCCGTGGCCTTCCTGTGGATCTCGGGATTGGCCGGGTTCTCGAACTGCTGGGGGATGAACGCGTGAGGGGTCGCGGCAGCCAGCTCCTGGGCCTTCTCGACGGCGCCCTTCATGCCCAGCGCTGCGGGGGTCAGCACCAGCTCGGCGCCGAACGCCTTCAGGAGCTTCCGCCGCTCGATGCTCATGCTCTCGGGCATCGTAAGGATGCAGCGGTAGCCCTTGATCGCCGCGATGAAGGCAAGGCCGACTCCCGTGTTCCCGCTCGTCGGCTCTACGATGACGCTCCCCTTTGCGAGCAGCCCCCTCTTCTCGGCGTCCTCGACCATGGCGAAGGCGATCCTGTCCTTCACGCTGGACAGGGGGTTGCGCGATTCCAGCTTCACGACGACCTCCGCGCTCCCTTCCACGATCGCGTTCAGACGCACGAGCGGCGTCCCGCCGATCAGCTCCATCACGTTCGCGTGTATGTTCATGCGGCTTTCCCCCTATGCCCGCTCGAGGGCCTGCTCGATGTCTTCCCTGATATCGTCGATGTGCTCGAGACCGATCGACAGCCGCACCAGCTCGGGGGTGAGCCCGCCCGCCCGCTGCTGCTCCTCGGTGAGCTGCGAGTGCGAGGTGCTCGCCGGATGAAGCGCGAGGCTCTTCGCGTCGCCCACGTTGGCAAGGTGCGAGAACAGCCCCAGACCCTCGATGAACCTTGCCCCGGCCTCGCTCCCCCCCTTGATGCCGAAGACCACCATTCCGCCGAATCCTTTCGTGAGAAGTCGCGCGGCCACGGCGTGGGCCGGATCGCCGGGCAGCCCGGGGTACCTGACCCACGCGACCTTGGGATTTTTCCGCAGACACTCGGCCACGGCGAGCGCGTTCGCGCAGTGCCTGTCCATGCGCAGCGGCAGCGTCTCGAGGCCCTGGAGGAAGATCCATGCATTGTCCGGGGAGAGGCAGGCGCCGAGGTTCCGCAGCGGCACGGTCCGCAGCCGAAGGGCGAAGGCGATCGGCGCGAGGGCCTCGGGCAGATCGTGAGCCCAGCGCAGGCCATGGTAGTTCTCGTCAGGGTCGTTGAACAGGCGGAACCTCTTGCTCTTCCAGTCGAAACGGCCGGCGTCGGT
The DNA here is from genome assembly GCA_964353885.1 of uncultured Spirochaetaceae bacterium. Lineage (GTDB taxonomy): Bacteria > Spirochaetota > Spirochaetia > SZUA-6 > Fen-1364 > CAVTER01. The sequence continues at coordinate 9,624 of CAYGXO010000092.1, read as the reverse complement.
CACGATGCCGCCGATCGCCGTGCCGTGGCCTCCCATCCATTTCGTGAGAGAGTTGACGACGATGTCCGCGCCATGCTCGATCGTTCGCAGAAGGTACGGCGTCGTGAAGGTGGCATCGACGATCAGAGGGAGACCGAGATTGCGCGCGATCCTCGCGACCGCGTCGATGTCGACGACGTCGAGGGCGGGGTTGCCGATGGTCTCGATGTAGATCGCCCTGGTCCTGGGCGTGACAGCCTTCTCGAATCCCTTGAGATCGTCTGGTTTCACGAACCGGGTTGTGATGCCGAGCCGGGGCAGGATCGCGTCGAGCATCGTGTATGTCCCGCCGTAGAGGTTGTTCGCCGACACGATCTCGTCGCCTGCCTCCGCAAGGGTGATGATCGCGTTGAAGATCGCCGCTGTGCCCGAGGCGAACGCCACAGATGCTGCTCCGCCCTCGAGCAGGGTGACCCGCTGCTCCAGGACATCCTGCGTGGGCCCGCCGAGCCTGGTGTAGATATTGCCAAGCTCCTTGAGCGCAAAGAGGTTCGCCGCATGATCGACGCTCTTGAACACGTACGAGCTCGTCCGGTGGATCGGAACGCCGCGCGACATCGTGGTGGGGTCCACCTGCTGCCCCCCGTGCAGCGCCAGGGTCTCGAACCTCTGCTTGTTTGCCTCGCCCATTTGGCCCTCCTTCTCTTTGACACTAGAATCACTACCAAAGCTATAGCATTAATAGTAAAATGGCAATCAACGGAAATGTCAAGGCCCGACGGCTGGCCATGGAAAATTTCCCGCATTCTCACTATATTTCGACTAGCCATATTCCCGGCAGGAGAAACGGATGGTCCGTGAAGTACAGGGAGCCCGGCAGGTCCCCGGGGAGGGTTTCCGCCGATGGTTCACCGACCAGTATTTCGACCTCATCGTCTGGTACGACGGCGACAGTCCTGACGGCGCGATCGCGGGGTTCCAGCTCTGCTACGACAAGTTCAATAGGGAACGCGCCCTCACGTGGCGCAAAAATAAGGGATTCACCCACGAGAAGGTCGATGACGGAGAGGGGCCCTTTGCTCTTCAGGCCAAGATGACGCCCATCCTCCTTCCCGACGGCGTGTTCGACGCCGAGGGGGTCACCCGTCGGCTGAGCGAGCAGAGCGCGGAGATGGATCCAGCGGTCGCCCGCTTCATCCTAGGGACCCTCGCCGGCTACGGGAGTGTGAAATGACCCACCGCGAGCGCGTCCTCACCGCCCTGCACCACGAGCGACCCGACCGCTGTCCGCTTCAGATCAGCTTCACTCCCGAGTTCGCCGCCCGGCTGCGCCCGGTCGTTGGCGCCGGGGACAGCTCCCAGGCCAGCCCCCTCCACAACCCCCACGGCGCGGGCAACACCTACGAGCTGGAGCGGGCGCTGGGCGAGGATCTGCTCCTCACCTCAGTTGGGTGGGCCAACAGCTACTACGCCGCTGACGCGTACAACCCCGGCGGGAACTCGTACGTCGACGAGTGGGGCATCTCGTGGAAGTGCAGCCGCTATGAGACCCGATTCGGAGAGGGCTCCTACACCGAGGTCGTCGGCCATCCCCTTGCCGAGGACTCCGCGATCGTCTCCTACAGGGCGCCCGACCCGCACCGGCCCGAGCTCTATGCGGAGGCCCGTCGCCTGCTCGACTCCTTCGGGAAGGAGTACTGGATCGTCGGCGTGGTGGTGACGACGATCTTCGAGACCGCGTGGGCCCTGCGGGGCTATGAGCGGATGTTGATCGATTTCCTCTCCGATCCCGACCGGGCGGATGCGATCCTCGACATTCCCTTCCGCTACCACCTCGCCGCCGCCGAGCGCCTGGCCCACATGGGCGTTGACTGCATCTGGGTCGGCGACGACGTGGGGGCGCAGCAGGCGATGCTGATCTCTCCCGCCACGTGGCGGCGCTTCCTCAAACCCCGGCTCGCCCGGCTGATCTCCTCGATCAAGGCGATTCGCCCCGAGCTGAAGGTGGCCTACCACTCGGACGGTTGCATCTTCCCCATCATCGATGAGCTCGCCGAGATCGGCGTGGACATCCTCAACCCCATCCAGCCCCTGAGCATGGACCCCGCGCGCCTGGCGGAGCAGTACGCCGGGAAGCTGTGCTTCTGGGGCTCGATCGACGAACAGCGAACCCTTCCATTCGGGACCCCCGCGGATGTCAGGGCCGAGGTGCGCGAGCGCATGCGCACTCTCGGCAGGCGCGGCGGCCTCATCCTCGGTCCCACCCACCACGTGCAGCTCGACACCCCCGTCGAGAACGTTCTGGCCCTGGTCGACGCCGTTCGGGATTCCCGGTACGCCGCCATCGGTTGACCGCTCGAACCTGGTGGGCGTATAATGCCCCGATCCCGCGGAGGAAACGGGCTCGGCGTCTTCTCCCTGAGCGCCGATGACCGCAGGAAAGGAGGTGGGCGATACAACGGCGGTCGCGAAGGGTCCGGCTGATCCGGCTCGGTTCCGACCGGGAGGTTTCAAATAATCGAGGAGGAAAAATGAAAAGAAAGACAGTCGCTCTCATCGTCATCCTCGCTGTGCTCGTCGCGTTCGCGGCGCCCGCGCAGCAGGCCAAGTGGGCCTCAAAGGTCCGCATCGTGTTCTTCCCGGGCGGCCCCCCGGGCGGGGTTTTTGCCGTCAACGTGTACAACGGGGCCAAGCAGGCGGAGATGGATCTCGGCTGCAAGGTCGACTATGTCTGGTCGGACTGGGACCCGCAGAAGATGATCCAGCAGTTCCGCGAGGTGGCGGCCACCCGGCCCGACGGGATCGCCGTCATGGGCCACCCCGGCGACGAGGCCTTCGATCCCCTCATCATCGACGCGGAGAGCAAAGGGATCATCGTCACCGCGCAGAACACCGAGCTGCCCAAGATGGAGGCGAAGTACTCCGCCAACGGCTTCGGCTACGTCGGCGCCGAGAACTATCCGGCGGGACATGCCCTCGGAGTCCAGGCCGTCTCGAAGTACAATCTGAAGCAGGGCGACCGCGCCATGGTGTGGGGCCTGCTGTCCCAGCCCACCCGCGGCCTGCGCACGAAGGGCGTCATCGACGCGCTGAAGGAGGCCGGCCTCACGGTCGACTATCTCGAGATCGATGCGGCCACGAACAAGGACCCCGTGGCCGGCGCGCCGACCTTCGCCGCCTACGTCTCCTCGCACCCCGACGTGAAGCTGGTCGTGACGGATCACGGCGGCCTCACGGCGACCGCGGAGACCTACTGCAAGGCGGCCGGGAAGAAAGCGGGCCAGCTCAATGTCGCCGGCTTCGACCTCTCCCCCGCAACGATCGCGGCGATCAGGGGCGGCTGGACCGGCCTCGTCATCGATCAGCAGGAGTGGCTGCAGGGGTACCTGCCCATCCTGCAGATCTGCCTGACCAAGGTCTACGGCTTCTCGGGTCTTCACATCAACACGGGCGCGGGGTTCGTCGACAAGAGCAACGTCGAGTTCATCGCCCCGCTGGCGGAAAAGAACATCCGCTGAGCAGCAACATCGAACGGCGCGGGGGCTTGCTCCCGCGCCGTTCCTTTTGACGAGGTGGCGCGATGGACCATTTCCTGCAGTTGAGGAACGTCTCGAAGACCTTCGGCGAGGTCGCCGCCCTGCACCACGTGAACTTCGAGGTGGGCAACAACGAGATCGTGGGGCTCCTCGGCGACAACGGCGCGGGCAAATCGACCCTCGTCAAGATCATCACTGGCTACCACCCCCCCGATCCGGGAGGAGAGTTCTTCCTCAAGGGGAAGAAAATCGACCACCTGACCGTGGCCCAGGCGCGCGACATGGGCATCGAGGTGGTGTACCAGGAGCGCGCCCTCGCGGACAAGCAGTCGCTGTGGCGCAACATCTTTATGGGCCGTGAGCTCGCCAACCGGTGGGGACGGCTCGACCTGGGGGCGATGCGAAGCGAGACGCAGAAGCTGATGAGCACACTCATGGGGTTCACCTCCTCCGCCGTCACGGCCGAGTCCGTGGTCAAGACGTTCTCCGGCGGCGAGCGCCAGGGAGTGGCCATCACGCGCGCGCTGTACTTCAAGGCCGAGTGCATCATCCTCGACGAGCCGACCATGGGCCTCTCGCTCTCCGAGACGAAGAAGTGCCTGGATTTCGTTTCGGGGATCAAGAGCGCGGGCAAGTCGGCCGTTTTCATCGACCACAACATCTTCCACGTCTACCCGGTGGCCGATCGGATAGTCGTGCTGGACAGGGGCACCGTGGCGGGGCAGTTTATGAAGGACGAGCTCACGCTGCAGGAGCTGATCGACAGGCTGTACCTCGTCGCCCAGACCGGCAGCCTCGAAGGGAGGAAGGCGGAATGAGCTCACTCGGCCAGACCCCCCTCAGGCCCCTCTCGCCCACCGCGGGACGGGGCGGCCTCTCCCGGCAGCTCCGCAAGTACTCCCTCCAGATCGGCATCGTGTTCGTGGCGGTCTTCATCTGGCTCTTGTTCCTCCTCGGCTCGCCGAGAACCTTCCTCGCGGGGGACATCTACGTCGCCTTCATGTCCACGACGCCCTTCTTCGCCATGATGGCGATCCCCCTGACCCTCGTGATCATCACGGGCGAGATCGACCTCTCCTTTCCGTCCATCATGGCCTTCGGCATGACGGCCTTCGCTCTGGTGTTCACCGCCACGCACAGCGTCTGGCTGGGCTTCGCCGCATGCCTTGTCGCCGGGCTGGTGGCCGGATTCCTGAACGGGATCATCGTCGTCAAGATCGGGATCCCCTCGCTTGTGGCGACGATCGGAACGCAGTTCTTCTGGCGAGGAATGGTGATGGTCCTCACCAACGGCCAGGGCATGGGCATGACGCCCGTGCGGGAGACAATCCTGTACCCCGCCCTTGTCGGGAGGATCGGCGGCCTCATTCCCGCGCAGTTCGTCTGGACAATCGCTTTCGCCGTCGTGGTATGGTTCTTCCTGAACAGACACAGGTTCGGCGCCCATGTCTACCTGACCGGCGACAACGTCGAGAGCGCCCGGCTGATGGGCGTAAACGTGGACAGGACCAAGATCCTCTCCTTCGCCATCGTCGGCGTTGCGGCTGCTTTCGCCGGGTTCGTGGTGAGCGAGGAGGTCCTGTTCTTCTGGCCCACCCTGGGCGAGGGCTACATGCTCAACACGCTCGCATCGGTGTTCCTCGGCGGCACGTCGGTTTTCGGCGGAACGGGCACGATCTTCGGCACCTTCGTCGCCTCCTTCATCATCGGGGCGATCAACGCGGGCATCGTGGCCGCGGGTTTGACGGGCTTCTGGACCAACGTGATCTACGGCCTGATCATCGTGGTGTCGGTCTCGCTGCAGACCGTCCTGGGCAGAAGATTCAAGTAGGGGAACCCCGGAACATCACCCCCGCTTCATAGTTCCTTCACGAAACCGCGCTACGAATTCACTCAATCCGTCCCATTGACGATGGATGGTATTTCGTGTACTTTTATCCGACCCCCCTCCCCTGGGGAGGGGGGATATGGCGGGCAGGAACGCCCGATGACTCGCGGAGGATGAATGAAAACCGAAGAGCTCGCAGTCACAGGGATGACGTGCGCCTCATGCTCGGCCCGGATCGAGAAGGTCGTGGGGAGGCTCGACGGCGTCTCGAAGGCCAGCGTGAACCTCGCGACGGAGAAGCTCTGGATCGAGTTCGACGAGAGCAGGCTCACGACCGCGGGGGTGAAGAAGGCGGTCGAGGGGGCGGGATACGGGATCGCCGAAAAGGAGACGACGAAGCGTGTCGTGATGCCGATCGAAGGCATGACGTGCGCCTCCTGCTCCGCGCGGATCGAAAAGGTGGTCGGCCGACTCAACGGGGTCAGGACCGTTTCGGTGAACCTCGCCACCGAGAAGGCCGACGTTCTCTACGAGCCTTCGCTGATCCGCCTGTCCGCGATCAAGAAAGCAATCAACGATGCCGGGTACACCCCACGCGAGATTGACACATCGGACGCCGCTGACCACGACGCGGAGCGCAAGGAGCGCGAAATCCGTGTGCTTTGGAGGAAGTTCGTCACGGCAGCAGCGGTCGCCGTCCCCCTGCTCTACCTCGCTATGGGCCACATGATCCCCGGCCTAAGGTTCCCCCTCCCCTTCTTCCTCGATCCCATGCAGTACCCGCTCGTGTACGCCCTGACGCAGGCCCTTCTGGTAGCGCCGGCGATCGCGGCCGGAAACCGCTTCTACCGGGTCGGCGTCAAGGCGATCCTTCACAGGTCGCCGAACATGGACTCGCTGATCGCCATCGGCACCGCGGCGGCTGTCCTGTACAGCCTCTACTCGACTCTGAAGATCGCCTCGGGGGATTTCGCCGCGGTGAGCGACCTGTACTTCGAGACGGCGGCGGTGATCCTCGCCCTCATCCTGCTCGGAAAGTCTCTCGAAGCCGTGTCCAAAGGCAAGACCTCCCAGGCGATCAAGAAACTCATGGGCCTGGCCCCCAAGACCGCAACCGTGATCCAGGACGGGAAGGAAGTGGAGATCCCCATCTCCGAGGTGGAGGCTGGAGACCTCGTGCGCGTGCGGCCTGGAGAGAAAGTGCCCGTGGACGGCGAGGTGGTCGACGGGTACACCTCCGTGGATGAGTCGATGCTCACGGGCGAAAGCATCCCGGTCGAGAAGCAGGCCGGCGACCAGGTAACGGGGGCGAGCATCAATAAAAACGGCACGATCAGCTTCCGCGCCACCCGAGTGGGAGCCGACACGGCCCTGGCCCAGATCATCAGGCTCGTTGAGCAGGCTCAGGGGTCGAAAGCCCCCATCGCGCAGCTCGCCGACGTCGTGTCGGGCTATTTCGTGCCCATCGTCATCCTCATCGCCCTGGCCGCAGCGGGCGCCTGGCTCCTCACCGGCCAGAGCGTCGTGTTCAGCATGACCATCTTCACTGCCGTGCTCGTCATCGCCTGTCCCTGCGCGCTGGGGCTCGCGACGCCGACCGCGATCATGGTCGGCACGGGAAAAGGGGCCGAGAATGGGATCCTGATCAAAGGCGGCGCAGCCCTGGAGGAAACGCACAGGATCCAGACCGTGGTGCTGGACAAGACGGGCACGATCACCGAGGGCGCCCCGGTCGTAACCGACGTATCGCTCGCAGACGGAATCGACGAGCAGACCTTGCTGCAGCTGGCCGCCTCGGCCGAGAAGGGCTCCGAGCATCCCCTCGGCGAGGCGATCGTGGCGAGCGCGGAGCGCAGGCGCCTGACGCTTCTCCCGCTGGAAAGCTTCCAGGCCCTGCCGGGCCGTGGCATCGAGGCGCGTATCGGGGGCAGGTCTGTGATCCTCGGCAACGAGAGGCTCATGACAGAGAAAGGCGTCGTGACCGGCGCTCTCGCGGCCATGTCCGAAACATTCGCGGCAAACGGCAAGACTCCGATGTTCGTCGCGGTCGACGGGGCGCCGGCGGGGATCATCGCCGTTGCGGACGTGCCGAAAAAGTCCAGCGCAAGGGCCATTAGCACCATGCGGGGGATGGGCCTGGAGGTAGTGATGATCACCGGTGACAACAGGCGCACGGCGGATGCGATCGCGGCTCAAGTGGGCGTGGACAGGGTATTTTCCGAGGTGCTGCCGCACGAGAAGGCAGCCGCAGTGAAGAGGCTCCAGGCCGAAGGGCGCAAGGTTGCCATGGTGGGCGATGGGATCAACGACGCCGCCGCTCTCGCCCAGGCCGATGTGGGAATCGCGATCGGCTCGGGTACGGATGTGGCCATCGAGTCGGCGGACATCGTTCTCATGAGGAGCGACCTCATGGATGTGGCTGCCGCTGTCCGGCTCAGCAAGGCCACGATCCGCAACATCAAGCAGAACCTCTTCTGGGCCTTCTGCTACAATGTGCTGGGCATTCCCATCGCCGCGGGGATCCTGCACGTTTTCGGGGGTCCCCTGCTCAATCCGATATTCGCCGCCGCCGCCATGTCCCTGAGCTCGGTGTCGGTCGTCAGCAACGCCCTGCGGCTGCGCCGGCTTTCGCTCCGCCTCGGGCAGGCGGCTTGATGCTCTCCGAACATTCTCTCCACCCCTTCTCAAGGAGGAAACCATGAAGACCAGGCATTTCGCGTTCTTCACGATTCTCGCTGCCATCGCGTTCGCGGCGGCTGGCTGCTCCGTGTTCGACGTTGTCGGGAAGACGGCGATCACCACGTTCCAGACCCTCACCGAAGCGATGGGGGCGGATATCATGCTGGACCCGGCGGCCAACCGTTGGGTCCTTACGTCCCCCGGGGGCCAGACCTTCGAGTGGAGCCTCGACCTCTCGGGTCCGGGGCCTGACTTCCGCCTCTCCCTCGACGCCAGCCCGTACCTCGAGGCAGGGCTGGACCCGGCGAGACTCTCGACGGAGCGCTACGCCTTCGATCCAGCCTCCCGTAGGCTGTCTCTCGTCTTCGAAGCGGGCAGCGACAGCTTCGCATACCCCGCGAGCCCCGCCCCGCTGGATACCTTCAGGAAAATTGTCCAAACTCACCGCTCGATCATCGGCTACCATTCCGCGCTCGATCACTACGGGATCGCCCTGGGGGACGGGAACATGTTCGAGTGGGCCAAGGACATGGTCAAGAACGACAAGGACATGGTCTTCGTCCTGAACCCGCAGCCCCTGATCGCCGCAGGGGTCGACCCCTCGAAGGTCCGTGACTGGGTGTTCGCAAAAGTTCCTGTCAAGGACGCCTCGGGGAGGACGGTGGAGGTTGAGAAGTTCCTCAAGCCCTTCGACCTTCGGTAGGAGACGGCAATGGATCATGGAAGCCACGAAAGTCACAAGTCCCTTGCGCTTCTGAAGACCACGCGCGGCCAGGTCGATGGGATCATCAGGATGGTCGAGGATGACCGCTACTGCATCGACGTGTCCCGGCAGATCCTCGCCAGCATCGCCCTCTTGAAAAAGGCCAACATGGTCATCCTGAAGCAGCACATGAACACGTGCGTCAAGGAGGCGATCCGGACCGAGAACGGCGCCGAGAAAATCGACGAGATCACGCTGATCCTTGAGAAATACCTGGAGCGGTGAGCCGCTGGCACAATCCTTGCCACCATGCCCCACGTCCCGCTCAGAGCGCGTGCGCGAGCTGATAGGCGAAGCCTGCCAGCAGCGCTCCCCCCGCGCAGAATCCCAGGTACAGGGCGAAGACTCTCGGCTTCACGATCCCCCACACCGCCGACATGGCCGGCAGCGTCGTTACCGCGCCGCCGATCAGAAACGATAGGGCGGCAGCGCCGCTCATGCCCCGGGCGAGAAGGCCCGAGACGATGCCTAGCGCGGAGAGGTTCGTTGTGTAGAAGGGAATCCCGATCAGCGTCGCGAGCGGAACCGCCCAGACGGTGTCCCGGCCCAGGGCGCCAGCAACCAGATCTTGCGGAACGTAGCGCGAGATCAGCGCTTCCAGAAGGAATGCGATTCCCATGTAGCCGGCAAGTTTGAGCAGAACGTTCCCGGTGTCGCGCGCGATCCCGAGGATGTCGATGCCGGGGCGCGCAGCGCACGCGCACCCGCAGGAGGGACCCCCGGCCGATAGAGCGAGCGCTGAGGGCGCCGAGGGCGCTGAGGGCGCCGAGGGCGCTGAGGGCGCCGAGGGCGCTGAGGGCGCCGAGGGCGCTGAGGGCGCCGAGGGCGCTGAGGGCGCC
>CAYGXO010000091.1:0-22372 GCA_964353885.1 uncultured Spirochaetaceae bacterium | reverse complement strand
GCCTTCATGCAAGCATTTTCTTTACAACCCATCATTTCGGTGGCACTACATAAATCGGTCGCGTCGACAAGAAACCCTCAAATTCCCTGCAAATTCGGGAGGTACGCACTTTCTATGGGGGCCAAACTGTAGAAGATGGGTCTGGCATATCGCCCCTGTGATCAAGAACTAGAACTATAGTAGCGCTGAACTAGAGACCTCTGACATTGAAGGCATTTGAAGATTTTCTGAGTCAGAGGACCAAGTGGATACAACTTTTCTTTATGGTCGGCTCCAAATATGCTAATCTCATATGAATTATGGAGCGTGAGTCTCATTCTTTCATCCACCTATTGGACATTTAATGTATACAGAAAGTATCGCGACAAAAAGCCTATCGTAACTTCAAGATTCCTTTCTTGAGCATAGATCGGCGGGTGCAATATTTTTAGTTCGCAGCTGAAGATTTTCCGCACTGATCAGTTCTCACTTCCTGTATAAAATAATTATATACACGGACTAGATCACGAATATCAGACACTGTCAAGTTCGTATAACGCGTAGGTGTCAAGGCAAGTGCCCTGGCCTCCCCTGAGTGAATCACCGTAAAAGGCAAAATCATAAACAAGCATCCCTTCGCCTGCGAGTACCAGACCTCCGTCAGCTTGCCCGCCGGGAAAATAGCCTTCAATGCTATAGCGGAAAATACGTCCCTCGACTTGATCTCCTTCCCCAGCGGCTCGGGTTCCGGCAACGGGTTTTCCCTGATCAGGTTCCTCGCCTTCGCCTCCTGCAGCACGATCCGCACCGTATACAGCATGTGGTTGATTGTTGCACATTCGACAGCGGCAGCGACACGAGCCAGGTCTCTACATCGGGTTACGCGATATCAGCGAGCTTGCTCCGCCCGAAACTCGGCAGGATGTACTTGTCCAGGTGCCCTTGCCGATTCTTCGCCTGTGCTTTGCCGAAGTGGCGCTTCTTGGCATGCTGTCGTTCTATCCATAGAGATCCCACCGAAAAAAGCACTCGGCGAACTTCCACAGGGTGTCAACAGGGACGCTCTCTTCAAATGCCAGCTCGTCAACATTGCCCTCCGGCGCTGTCCTGGTAGTCTTGCCCGTGGAATGGAAGGTTTTCCGTTGGCTCTTCAGAAGTACCATGTCTTGCCCCGTTTCTTGTAGAGAACGAGTTTCTTCATGGCACAATCGTGGCACACTTCGGGTTATTGCCAAGCCCTAAAATCCCAAGACATGAAAAAGGCCCGGGAAAACGGGCCTTTCATAGAGCGAGCGAGGGGAATCGAACCCCCGACTCCAGCTTGGGAAGCTGGGGTAATGCCATTTTACGACGCTCGCTAGTACGTGCCCTGCGGCACGGTGATGAATGTATCAGCAGGGCGCGGGCTTGTCAAGTTTTCTGCGCAAAGACGGCGCTAGAAGGCGAGCTGGGTGGCAGGCTCCCGTGCCTTCTCCTCGTCGAGCACCGACAGGACGATTTCGCTCCCTTCCGGCGCGATGTAGGGCACGGCGAGCGGACCCCCGGGGTGCTTCATGGCCAGCAGAGTCGCCTCCCCGCTCTCCGAAATTACCTTAAGGAGGATATCCACCGCGATGGGGTACTCGGGGAGCGTGAACTCGAACAGGCCGAAGACCCTGTCCTTCCCGATGCTGGACGGCACGCTCATCGAGAGTTGGACGATCTGGCCATATGCCAGCTTCTCCTTGGGGCCGGGGTTCTGCGCGCCCACCGTCCCGGGCTGCTGGCCTTTTGCCGGCTTCTGGACCGTGAACGTGAAGGGGATGCCCGCCTTCATCAGCTCCCCGATCGCCTCCAGGAAGCTCATCCCCTTGTAGTCACCCGCTTCCGCGAGGCTGTCGCCCTGGCCCTTGCTCACAACGAACTCCAGGTAGGTCAGGCCCGCGATCGGGGTGCCCGGCTTGGGGCTCTGCGCGAGGATGATCCCTGGGGTCGTGCCGGATTCATAGCGGTAGATCACCGGCTCCCTGATGAGGAGGTTGGGGCTCTGGGTCGAGAACATGGCCTGCAGGTGGCTCTTCACCTCCTCCAATCCCTGGCCCACGTAGTTCTCGACCTTGTCGATAATCGGACCCTTGCTCACGCGCAGGGTGATGCGCTTTCCCGCCTTTACGAGGGTGCCGGGCGCGGGCCTCTGGTCGATGACGATGTTCTTCTCGATCTTTGTCGAGAACTGCACCTGGATGTCGGGATACAGTTCCTTGCCCTGCAGGTCGATGAGGGCGGCGACAAGCTCCTTGCCCTGGACGTTCGGCACGAGGGTCTCCTCCTGCCCCCTGACGGCGATGGAGAAGGTGACCAGGCCGATGAGGAGCATGAGGCCGATGATTCCCACGAACAGGAACACGGTGAGCTTGAGATTGCGCGTCTCCTGGGAGTCCTCCTCATGAGGGAGGACCTTCCGAACGGCGACGCGCGTCCACTCCCGTACGCGCTCAAGCCAGTTCCGCACTTTCCAGAGAATATCCCTCATGTCATCCTCCGAGACGGGCGCCGACGAGATCGGGGTGGCCGTTCAGGAACGATCGCCAGTCCAGCGGCTTCTTGAATTGAAGCTGCAACCGCTCGACGGCGAGCACCCCGTCGCCGGTCCGCACGAGGAGCCCATGCCGCTTGTCGCTTGCGAGGACTCTCCCCGGCTCCCCGGCATCCGTGAAGGTACCCGGATACACGGCTGTTTTCAAGAGCAGGAGGGAGGCCCCGTTCCAGGTCGTGTCCGCTCGGGGCCACGGATCATAGGCCCTCACCTTCCGCTCTATGAGCCGGGCAGGCTCCGCCCAGTCGATCCTACCGTCCTCCTTGCGCACGATCCGGCAATAGCTTGCGCGCTCCTCGTCCTGGGGGGTTCCAATCGGCGCCTGGCCGGCAGGAGCCGATGCGAGGACCTCGGCGAGCAGCTCCGCCCCGGTGACCGCGAGGGAAGCGGTGAGCGTCCCCGTCGTCTCGCTTCCGTCGAGCGGCACAGCTCGCTGGGCGAGGATGTCCCCCGTGTCGAAACGGAGGGCGAGCTTCTGCACTGTGACCCCCGTTTCGACGTCACCCTCGAGGATGGCCGCCGATATCGGTGAGGGCCCCCGATGCCGAGGGAGCAGCGATGGATGCAGGTTGATCCCACCACCAGGGAATATGTCGAGGAACTCCTTGCGAAAAATGCGGCCGAAGGCGGCAACGACGAGCAGCTGGGGATCGAGGCGCTTCACCTCATCGATGGCTGCCGCGTCGAGCCGGGCGGGCTGCAGAAGGTGAAGCCCGAGGGCGAGCGCGCTCAGCTTGACCGGCGAAGGCTCCAGGCCGCCGCCCCGGCCGGCGGGCCGGTCGCAGCAGGTGAGCACGCCCACGACCTGTTGCTCCCTCGCGATCCGCTCGAGTGAAGGGACCGCGAGGAAAGGAGAGCCGGCGAAGAGGATGCGCATCAGAACCTGAGTTTTTCCTGGTACTCCGTGATCAGCCTGCTCCGCTTCTTCGCTTCCAGCCGATCGATGAACAGAATACCGTTCAGGTGATCCATCTCGTGCTGGATGACCCGGGCGAGAAGCCCGTCCGCATTCAGCGTGAAGGGACGTCCCTTCTCGCTCCACGCCTGTACGCGCACCGAGGCGGGCCGTTTCACGTCAGCGTTGAGGCCAGGAATGCTCAGGCACCCCTCCTCGTAGGGGACCTCCTCGATCGAGGTCTCGAGGATGTCGGGATTGATGAACACGCGCGGCGTGTCGTGGGGCACGACGGTGACGAACAGGCGGATGAGCTCGCCGACCTGCACGGCAGCCAGCCCGAGGCCGCGCGCCCTGTCCATGGCGCCGAACATCTCGCTGACCAGTGAAGCGAGGTTCCCGTTGATATCCGGCACGAGCGCCGAGGTCTTTTTCAGGAGTGGGTCTCCGAGTGTGAGTATGCTCAGCATTTCGCAAAGGCTCCGGTGATTCAATAGTAGTAAAATTCCCTTTCAGCGCCAAGAGCGCTCGAATGGTGCGCTACAGGAGCGCCAGGGGGTCCACGTCGATTTCCAGGTAGACCCCCGCCGGCGGCCTGTACTCTTCGAGCGCCGCGGCAAGCCTCTCGTGGGTCTCGCCGAAGCGCGTCGTGCGAAGGATGATATGCGAGCGATGGCTGCCCGAGATTCTGGCGATGGGGCATTCGGCCGGTCCGAGCAGCTCCCCAGCATCCCCCACCCGTTTTGCGACCTGCCCGGCGAGCTCGGTGATGGCGGCGGCGGTCTTCGTCGCGTTTCTCCCGCGGACCACGATGCGGATCAGCCTGCTGAACGGCGGGAACCCCAGCTCGCGCCGGGTGGCGAGCTCGACCGCGTAGAACTCCTCCAGCCTCCCCTCCTTCGCCATCACGATCGCCGGATTGCCGGGCCGGAAGGTCTGGATCAGCACCGTGCCGTCCGGCAGGGCCCTTCCCGCCCGGCCAGAAACCTGCACGAGCAGGTTGAAGGTCCGCTCGGCTGCCCGGAAATCCGGCAGCTGGAACCCCGTGTCGGCGTTGACGATGCCGACGAGCTTCACCCCGGGGAAGTCCAATCCTTTGGCCACCATCTGCGTGCCCAGCAGCATGTGGATCCTGCCGTCGCGGAAGTCCGCGAGCGCCTGGCGAAGGACCTTCTTCTTCCGCACGGCGTCCGTGTCGATCCTCCTCACCACCATGGACGGAAACCGGTTCTGGATCTCCTCCTCGATGCCCTCGGTTCCGTAGCCCGAGTAACCCACGTCCAGCGACCCGCACTGGGGGCAGGCCTGGATCGGCTCCGTGGAGAACCCGCAGTAGTGGCAGACCATCCTCTCGCGCTCCCTGTGGTAGGTGAGAGCAACGGAGCAGTGCCGGCAGATCATCTCGTAGCCGCAGGAGCGGCAGTGGAAAAAGTATGAAAACCCCCGCCTGTTCAGAAAGAGGATGGTCTGCCTGCCCTCGGCGAACGTCTTCTGGATCTCGGCGAGCAGCGTGGATGAAAGCGGCCCCTGCTGCCTGCGCATATCGACGACCTCGATCGACGGAAGCTTTCCGCCGCTCAGCCTGTTCGGCAGCCGCACACAGGTGAGCGACCCCTCGGACATGGCCCGGTAGGCCTCGAGTGAGGGAGTGGCGCTGCCCATGAGGAGGATCGCCTTCTCCTGCGCGGCCCTGCGCATCGCCACCTGCCGAGCATGGTAGCGCGGGGCGGATCCGGACTTGTAGGCGCCTTCCTGCTCCTCGTCTATCACCACGAGGCCTAGCCTGGCGAACGGGGCGAAAATGGCGCTGCGGGCTCCGATCACCACATCAACCTCGCCATCGAGGATGCGCAGCCACTCCTTCAGCCTCTGAGAAGGAGTGAGGGCCGAGTGCAGAACAGCCAGGCGCTTCTTGTAGACGGACTGGAACACCCGGACCACCTGGTGGGTCAGCGAGATCTCGGGCACGATGTAGATGACGCCCCGGCCCGATGACGTGACGCGCTCGGCGACCGAGAGGTACACGTCGGTCTTGCCCGAGCCCGTGACGCCGAACAGGTAGAAAGAGCCTTCCCCGCGAGCGGCGATCGTCTCGATGGCGGAAAGCTGCTGGTCGGCAAGGGCGTACCCGCGAGGCTCCTCGTCGAGCGGCAGCTCGTCGAGCTCTCCCTCACGTCGTCCTCCCGGAAGCATTGTGGAAAGGGCTTCTCCGAGGGAGCACATGTACATGCGCGCCATCCAGCGCGCGAGCTCGAGCGTGGCCTCGCCGAAAAGCGGCCGCGAATCGACGACCCGCCGCACCTCGCGGATGTCCCCCACCCCCTGCGGCGGAACGTCGCGCATCGCGACGACGAGCCCCGTGAGCGCTCGCGCGCCAAAAGGCGCGCTCACCCGACAGCCCACCGCCGGCTCGAGCCCATCAGGCAGGGAATAGGTGAAGCTCTTCTTGATGGGGAGGTTGAATGCGAGCTCGACGTATCGGCCCATGCTAGAGAAGGGTCTTCAGCAGCTTGAGGTCCTGCCAGACCGGCGCGCGCAGCGCCTGGTCGCGCAGCACGGCGCTGGGATGGTAGGTCACCACGACCGGGATCCCCGCCCTGCTGTGCACTCTCCCACGAAGCTCACCGAGGCTTGCGGAGGTTGAGAGCAGGGTGTGGGACGCGATGCGCCCGAGGCAGCAGATCGCCCGGGGCTGCAGCGCCCCGATCTGCCGGGCGAGGAACGGGGCGCAGGCGGCAAGCTCATCCGGGTGTGGCTCCCTGTTCTGCGGGGGCCTGCACTTGACGCAGTTGGCGATGAAGCATGCCGCTCGGTCGAGCCCCGCGGCCGCGATCCACTTGTCCAGGTACCTGCCCGCGGTCCCCACGAAGGGCCTGCCCGTCCTGTCCTCCTCCTCACCAGGGCCTTCCCCGACGAACAGCACGGGAGGCCTGCTGCTCCCCTCTCCGGGCACGACCGACCGGCGGCCGATCGAAAGCGCGCATCGGGTGCACACGGCTACCTCTTCCGCCACCGCGGCGATCAGAGCAGCGGGTTCGGGGGCAGCTGTCCTGCCGGCGGGTGCGCCATCGGGTGCGCCTTCCCAGACCTCGATCTGAGCGTGCTCCCGGGAAAATCCCCCCGACAGGAAATCCTCAATCCTGTTGAGGGCGTTCCAGAGCTTCCTCGTCATACACCACCCTTTCGAGGAACAGTCCCTTTGCCGGAGCCGTGCCGCCCGCGTTCCCCCTGTCAGCCGACGCGAGGATGCGAGCCAGCCCCTCAGCCCCCGCTCCCTGCTCCTCCAGCTCCAGAAACGTCCCGACGATCGTTCTCACCATCTTCCAGAGGAAGGAGTTGGCCCCGATCGTATAGACGATCATTCCGCTCTCCGCGTGAAACGAGGAGACGGTCACCACTCGCACCTTCGAGATGTTCTTGTCCCCTTCGGCGGAGAAGGCTGTAAAATCGTGCTCGCCGACCAGGAGCGAGGCCATGGCATTGAGGGCGCGGATATCGGGCGCTCGCCTGACCCAGTGGCAGTAGTTTCTCTGATGTGGGAGCGGCACGGGCCCGGTGGACAGGTAGTAGCGGTAGACCCGGTGACGCGCCGAGCGGCGCGCGTGGAACCGGGGCCCCGCCTCCGCGCTCTCGATCACCCGGATGTCGCGCGGCAGGAAAGAGTTCACGGCTTCCCGAAAACGCTCCACAGGGATCGAATCGAGGTCTGACATGAAGTTGGCCACCTGGCCGGTGGCGTGCACCCCCGAGTCGGTCCGCCCCGCGCCGATGATGCGCACGGAATGGCTGTGCATCCGCTCGAGGGCGGCCTGCATCACCCCCTGCACGGTCCTCCCGTTCTGCTGCACCTGCCAGCCGTAGAAATCCGTGCCGTCGTACGCGAGAGTCAGCCTGATGTTGCGCTTGCCCATGTCCCGTGCGTGCTGGCTCAGGAGCCGCCCTCGCCGTCCTCATCTGCCTCAACCGAGCCGGCGCCCGAGAGGCGCTTGATCTCCTCGCCGATCCTCTCGTGGATCTCCTTGGCCTTATCCAGGACAACCGACGGCTTGGCCTTGGACGCCCGGCCCACACCGAAGACCTTGCCGATCATCCGCTTCGCGAATTGAAGATTCTCGACTCTCTTCTCGGGCTGCGCATCGGAGCCGTAGCGGTAGTCCAGATACGCCGCCACATAGATCGCCCCGTCGTAGCCGTAGTTCTTGTCCAGGTCGGGTCCGAAGTTCAGCGCCGCATCGAAGGCTTCCTGCCCCTTCTGCTCGCGCTCGAGTGAGAGCATGTAGTAGAAGCGCGCCTTGCGGTAGAAAATCTTTGACATGTAGTCGTAGTTGTCCGCGGGGAACCGCGCGTGCAGGTCCGAGAACAGCCACGCGGCGCGCAGCGCGGACAGCCCCGCCTTGAAGGTCGGGTTCGCCCTGCGGTCGAAGAAGTCGTAGCACATGATGGCAAAGAAATGGCTTGCCGCGCCCTCCTTCAGGGTTCGGGGCGAGGTGAAGTCCAGCTCGGGGAACACCAGCCCGATGGCCTCCCGCCTCTCGTCGGTGTTCACCTCAGCCTTCTTCAGGGCGTCTTCCGGCAGGGCGGCAAAGTCGTGCGCGTACGCGGAGTAGTAGCAGGTCGGGCACACGATGATCGGGTAGACTAGGGGGTGCACCTCGCCGTATTTCTTCGACGGCTCGTACTTTCGGCGCAGCTCGTCGGTGAGCTCCCCAGCGATGAGCCGGCCGCCGCCCGACAGCAGCTCTTCGCGATAGAACTTCCCCCTGCAGACGGGGCAGACCGTCTGCTTCTTCTCGAAGAATGTCAGTCTCTGGGCATCCACGGTCACTCCCCCTCGATCAACACGACGGCGAGAGCGTTGTCCCTCTCGTGCGAGAGCGAGACGACGATCCTGCTGCCGCCGAAATCCTGGAACGCCGCCTCCGCGCTCCCCGTGAGCATCATGACCGGCTTGCCGTGAGAGTCATTCAGCACGGCAATGTCGCGAAGCGCGAAATGGCGCAAACCGGAACCGATGGCTTTGCCGAAAGCCTCCTTGGCGGCGAAGCGCGCCGCGAGCGACAGGATGCCCACCTCTCCCCGGGGGAGCGCCGAGGCGAGCTCCTCGGGGTGGAAGAACCTGTCGTACAGCCCCTCGATCGTCCGCCATCGGCGGATCCTCTCCACGTGCACGACGTCGATGCCCACGCCAAGTATCACGGGCTCCCGCCTCCTATTGTCTCGAGGGAACGAACTCGACGGAGAGCTCTTTCGGCTCCCAGTCCCGCACGACAATGCCCGACGGCGCCTCGGGCCGGGGATGCAGGAGGTACAGGCCGGCGCGCTTCACAACCGAGCAGTCCAAAAGCAGCCGCACCTGGTCCGCGCGCACGCCGTCTACTAGGAGCTGGGGCCCCTGCACCTCGATGCGGCCGGTCTGCAGCGGCGCCTTCGGCGCGAAGCGCGGGGAGAGATCGATGCCCCCGATCTGCACCGGCTGCAGGCTCTTCGCGACCACCGCCTCCTGGATCGTGGCGCGAAACTCCACGGTCGGCTCCCCCGCGACCTTCACCAGAGCGCTGGGGACGATGATCTTGAGCCTCGCCGCGAAGCTGCCCGTGCGCCCCGTGAGGTCGACCTCCTCCGTCGAGAGAGCGTCGATCCCCTGCACCCTGCTCCTGGCCCCCCGCACCATCGCCGCGGACGGGGAGACGACGCTCTGCACCATCTCGTAGCCGTAGGCGGGAGAGCCGCGCAGGTCGGACACGACCGGCACACGCTTCTCGGCGAGAGACTCCAGCGTGAAGGTGATCTCCTGCGGCTCCACCCTCACCTCGAGAGGCTCGATGCCGGCCGCTGTGCCCTTGCGGGACACCTTCACCTGCGCCCGAAAAATGCCGGCGCTCTTCCTGCCTTCCAAGCCGACAACGGCTTCGATGTCCTCCTCCAGAACCGGGTAGATCTCCTCCTCGGCGCCTCGCAGCGTGATGCGCACGCTCTTCGGATAGGCCGAGGCCACGGCAAGCCCTGCCGGAACGTTCACCTGGAGCGGCACGCTGAAAAACCTCTCCGTGAGCGTGTTGACCCTGTGGAAGAGAAAGAGGACGGCCGCGGCGGTGATGCAGATCACCTTCACGGGCAGGTCGGAGAACAGCTCTCGGCGCAGCCGCCGGGCCTTCATTCCCCCGCCTCCGCCTGGTCCAGCCCGAGCAGGAGCCGCAGCTCCTTCTCGATCTCGGGGAGGGGCAGGTTGTAGCGGATGTTCCCGTCGTGCGCGAGGGACACTGCTCCATTCTCCTCGGAGACCACCACGACGATCGCGTCGGATTCCTCGGCCAAACCGAGGGCGGCGCGGTGGCGCGCCCCGAACTCGCTCAAGACGTTTTCCCTTTCAGAGAGCGGGAGGAAGCAGCCCGCCGCCGTCACCCGCGCGCCCTCGATCACCATGGCCCCGTCGTGCAGGGGCGTGCCGTCGAAGAATACGGTGGTGACGAGGTTCGTCGACAGCTCCGCGTTCAGCACTGTGCCGGTCTGCACGATGTTCTTCACCCCAACCCTGCGCGGGAACACGAGCAGCGCCCCCCGCTTCCGCGAGGACAGCAGCTCCAGCGCTCCCATGATCGTCTCCAGGTGGGAGGTGGCGGCGCGGGAGCCAAGGCGGAACCACTCCCGGCTGCCGATGCGCGTGAAGATCTTCCGCAGCTCGGGCTGGAAGACGATCGCGATCGCAATGACGAGGCCTGGGACCAGGAGGTTGAGGATCCAGGTGAGTGTGCCCAGCCGCAGGAAAAGCGACACGGCGTAGATCGCCACCATGACGGCCGTGCCCTTGATCAACTGCACGGCACGGGTCTGCACGAGGATCTGCCAGCTCTTGTAGAGAAGGTAGGAGAGCATCAGCACGTCCAGCACGGGCCTGATGACCTCGCGCACGGCCCACGTATTGAGCAGCCACTCCACGGAGCGCCCTCAGGTCCCGGACCGGCGCACGGAGTCGATGATCTTCACCATTTCAACAGCGTCGCCCACGTCGTGCACGCGGATGATGTTCGCGCCGTTGATGATGGCCAGCGTGTTCGCCGTCACCGTGCCGATGAGCCTCTTCTCCACGGGCCTGTCGAGGATCTCGCCGATGAAGCCCTTGCGCGAGAGGCCGATCAGGATGGGAAAGTTAAGAGATTTCAGCGACGCGAGCTCCCGGATGATCCGCACGTTGTCCTGGGCTCGCTTGCCGAAGCCGATCCCTGGGTCGACGATGATCATCTCGGGGGCGATGCCTGCGCCCAGAGCGGCGGCGATGGAGGGCTGCAGCTCGCGCAGGATCTCGCTGATCGTGTTCTTGTAGGAGACCTGCTTCTGCATCGTCTTGGGCGTGCCCCGCATGTGCATGAGCACGACGGGGACCTTCCGCCGGGCCAGAAGCCGCGCGAGCTCCTCGTTTCGCTTCAGCCCCGAGATGTCGTTGATGATGTCCGCGCCCGCGTCCAGGGCCCTCTCGGCGATCTCCTTTCGGCGGGTGTCCACCGAAATCATGATATCGGATTCTCGCCGAATGGCCTGCACGACGGGGATGACGCGGCGGATCTCTTCCTCGGGCTCGATGGGGTCCGAGCCCGGCCGCGAGGACTCCCCGCCCACGTCGATGATGTCCACCCCCGCACCGATCATCTCGCGGGCGCTCTTCATCGCCTCGCGCAGCGTCTCGTTCCTGCTCGCGGGGTAGAACGAGTCGGGCGTGCAGTTGAGGATCCCCATCACATAGGTCTTGCGCGTGAAGTCCAGCACGCGGTCGCCCCACGACATGAGCCGGGCGCCCGAGGAGATGCAGGCGTCGATCTCGGCCGCAATGCCGTCAAGGCCGAAGGGTTCGCCGCGCAGCCGGGTGGCCAGCAGCGAGAGGGTGTGGCGGCTGCCCGAGATGATGATGTCCGTCTCGCGCACCGTGAACTCCTCGGCCTCCTTGCGCATTGCGAGAGCGCCGCCGAGAGTTTCGATGCATGTCTTCATGAGATTGGCCGCGCGGGTATCCACCCCCTCCAGCTTGATCGTGCTGTAGAGGAACTGGTCGGCGGTTTTCTCGATGTCCCCGTCGGCGATGTCGATCTCGCCGAGGTAGCGCTTCAGGTCGCCAGCGGATGAGATGTCGATGGGGTGGGCGTTCGTGTCCGAGGTGCGCTGCAGAATCGATGCCACGCCGGCGATACTAACAGCGGGTTTTCCCGAGCGTCAAGGGAGCGCTCTCCCGCGCCGCAGCGCGCTACCGTGCGAACAGGATGTCGATGAGGCTGTTGAGGTACAGCAGAAGCAGCTCTCTTTTCCGGGTCTCCGTGATCGAGAGTGTTCGCGCCGCGGGTTGCGCCGCGGGTTGCGCCGCGGCGGCAGGCGCAGCGGCGGCCGCTGATGTCCCTGCGGCGGCAGTTGTTCCGGCTGCGGCAGCTCCCGCTGCTGGAGCCACGGGAGCTCCCACGGGAGCTCCCACGGGAGCCCCCACGGGAGCCCCCACGGGAGCCCCCACGGGAGCCGGCTGCGCCGCGAATATTTCCTGCAGGTCCCTCTGTGTGAGGACATCACGGGCAGGCCGCAGGAACGTGCGGTAGACCAGCCGGGCGCCGGCGAGCTGCGAGAGCATGATCCGGCGCTTGGAGTCCACCAGGCGCGAATCGACCAGCCCCGAGACTGTGATCGACTCTTCCTTCCCCTCGACCGAGATCGTGCGAGAGCCCTGCACCTGCGCGCGGCCATCCGCTCCGACCTGCAGCACCACGACGGGAACCTGCGTGCGCAGGCTCAACTCTTCCTTGCCCTTTACGCTTTGCGCGCCGCCTGTGCGCGCCTGCGGCAGAAACGAAAAGAGGTTCCCCGACTCGCCGCCGGAGAACTCGAGAGTGAGGTTCTTTGAATCCGTATTGGACGCCGAGAACGAGAGCGAGGAGGACGCGTCGATCTCCACCACGAGCACGTCGCCGGCTGCGAGGCTTCCGCCTCCGCTCAGGTACCCCTTGAAGTCGGGGGACCAAAGGCTTTCCGCTCCCGCCGAAGCAAGTCCGATCAGGAACAGCACAGCGATGACGATCCGCGCGGTTTTCACCGGACGATCCTCCTCGAACGCCACGGGGGCGAGCTAGCGCAGCTTCTTCTTATGCCGGTTGGCGCGCAGCTTCTTCTTCCTCTTGTGGGTGGCAATCTTGTGTCGTTTTCTTTTCCTGCCGCAAGGCACAGTGCCTACTCCTTTCCAGCATTATCTCGCGTGAACGTACACTATGCTGTTTTTTCGGCCCAAAGGTCAAGGGGCGGAACAATCGTCATCCGATGAAGGCCGAGATGAGCGACTCGAGCGACCGTTTGTCGTCTGGATGCATCCACTCCACTCCCTCGAGAGCGCGGAAGAAGGTGAGCTGCCGCTTGGCGTACCTGCGGGAGTCTCGTGCGATCTGCTCCCGGACGCCGGCGAGCGTCATGCATCCCCGTTGCATCTCGAAGAACTCGCGGTAGCCGATGCCCCTCATGCCCGGATCCCTCGGACCGTACCCCCTGGCGATCAGCCGCTTCACCTCGCCCACCAGTCCCGCATCGAACATCCCCCGCACGCGCTCGTCGATCCGCCCATTCAGCTCACCGCGCTCGCGGTCAAGCCCGATGAGCAGGAACCGGAAATCCTCCCGAAGGGTGTCGGGCCAGCGGAACGAGAACACCGACCGACCCGTCGTCTCGAGGATCTCGAGAGCGCGGAGGATCCTGTAGCCGTCATTGGGCTGAATCCGGGAGCCTGCCAGGGGGTCCCTGCGGCACAGTTCCTCGTATAAGGCACGGCGGCCTTCGCGCCTTTCCCTTTCCCGCAGCCTCTCGCGCGCCACGGGGCTGCCGGGAGGAGCCTCGGGCAGGCCGTACAGGAAGCTGCGGATGTAGAAGGCCGTGCCCCCGCTGACCACGGGGATCCGGCCTCGCGCCGAGATCTCCGCAACCAGGGCCTCGGCCGCTTTCACGAACTGCCCCGCATTGAACTGGCTCGAAGGCTCGACGATGTCCACGAGGTGGTGCGCGAGCCGCGCCCGTTCGGCCGGCTTCGGTTTCGCGGTTCCGATGTCCATGTGCCGGTACACCTGCATGGAATCAGCGCTGATCACCTCGAAACGCTCATCGAAGAGAGAAAAGAGAATGTCCGATTTGCCGACTGCGGTGGGGCCGAAAACGACTATGACGCGGGGTGGGTCTTCAGGCTTCCGGGTGGCGATACCGAACCTTCTGAGTCAGTATCTGCTTCAGCGCAGTGGAGACGATCTTACCCCTGTTCGCCTCGAGCTCGTCGTCGCCCGCGAGGTTGATCTGGATGCTGCGCTTCATCGCCGCGCAGGTCATCTCGTACACGTTGCCCTGGAAGCTTGTGAGAAGATCCAATGGGAGTATCATAGGTGAAAAGAGTATACACTGAATCGACCTCTATAATCAAGCGACGTTTGGGCGAAGTTTGGGCGATTTCTGCCGTTTCCAATTGAGGAGCAGCCTTCTTTGGGTTACATTTGAGCCTGGAGGGCCACTCAATGCGCAAACGGTCTCTTCTCGTGGGAGTCGCTGTCCTTTTGTTAGGCACCTTCGGACACTCCCAGGCGCAATCGGTCGACCTGAACCAATACTACCGTTTCCCTCTCTCGATCGGCGTCGGATATCAAAACCTGACCGCGCTGTCTGCTTTCAACACTCCCTACACGATCTTCGACATCGCAGGGAGCGTCACCATCCCGATACCGAGCATCCCTGTGCTCCAGCCCTTCGCACGCGGGGGGGTGGTTCGCTTCGACAGCATCGATTCGTCAGCCCCGGTCAAATGGGACCATTACCACATCTACGGCGCGCTTGGGCTCGCGTACGTGACCAGGTTCGCCAAGAACTTCGAGGTCGGCGGGGAGGCGAGCGTCGGCGTCTCGGAGGCTGTCTTCCCGAAGGCCGTCGACACTGGACCAGTCGGGTCGCCCTACCTGCTCCTGGGCCTGGGCGGGAGGATCAGCCTCACCCCGTCCTACAGCTTCAGCATTGGCTTCGATCCCACGCTCCGATATCAGTTCGCCCTGAGCCCTCTGACCACCTTCAACGGTTTCCTGCTCTCCCTCGGGATCTCGGCGAGCTTCCGCTTCGGAGAGGACCCCGACTCGGCCCGCGCGATCATCCGAAGCCTCCGTTTCGACAATGCCGCGATCCCGCCGGTCTTCAGCGCGATGCAGGGCTACTACGCGAAGAACAAGGTCGGCGATGTGACCCTCGTCAACACGGAGCGCCAGCCCTTGACCGATGTCGAGGTCTCCTTCTTCCAGCCCGGATACATGGACTCCCCCACAGCCTCTGCGACGATTGCGAAGCTCGCCCCCGGCGAGAGCGCCGCGGTGCCCCTGCTGGCGGTGTTCAACAACGAGGTTTTCAGCAAGGAGGGCAAGATTCCCCTGTCCGGGCAGATCATCGCCACTTACAAGCAGGCAGGCAGGGCGGCCGAGCAGCGCCAGCCTGTGACCTACGACCTGCTGGACAAGACCGCGATCACGTGGACGGACGACCGCAAGATCGGCGCGTTCATCACCACGCAGGACAGCGCGTTGAAGAACTACTCCGCCTGGGTGAGCGAGATCATACGGTCGAAGGGTCACGAGCTTCCCAACTACAACGAGGCCCTCCAGACCGGCATGCAGATCTACGACGCGCTACGCGTCCTGGGCATTTTCTACCAGGAAGACCCCTCCTCCCCCTTCACCAGGGTGCAGGGAAAGACCGAGGCGGTCGATTCGGTGACCCTCCCCCGTCTGACGCTGAAGCGGAAGTACGGCGACTGCGATGACCTCACGGCCCTGTTCTGCAGCCTCCTCGAGACCCGCAACGTCGAGACCGGGTTCATCACGGTGCCCGGCCACATCTATGCCGCGTTCAACACGAACGCCCCAGCAAGCTCCATTCGGGAGTTCAGCCCCGACCGCACCATGGTCCTCGTCCAGGACGATAAGGTGTGGATCCCCGTCGAAGTCACGATGCTGGACGGGAACAGCGGTTTCATCGATGCGTGGACCCGTGGCATGGAGCTGTGGAAGGCGAACGAGAAGTCCCGCGCATTCTACCGCACCCGCGATGCCCAGCAGGTGTACGGGCCTGTCGTCCTCGAGGAGAAGGACCTGGGTCTCCAGTATGGCAACGACGAGAGGATCGCTACGACGTTCCGCCAGGACCGAGACAGGCTCGGCGACATCGTTCTCAAGTCGATCACGGCCGATGCGGAGCGCTCCAAGGCGAAGGGCGACTACAACAGGCTCGGCATGCTCTCGGCCCAGTTCGGCAGGTTCAAGGAGGCCGAGGATGCCTTCGGCAAGGCGCTGAAGATCGACCCGAAGTACACGAGCGCGATGATCAACCTCGGCAACGTCGCCTTCTTGAGAAAGGACTACAAGAAGGCGATCGACACGTACAAGGGCGTCATCCCGCTGCTGGGCAAGCCCGCTTTGGGCAGTTTCGGCGCCAACGTATCGGTGATCCTCCTGGTGAACATGGCCCGCTCGTATAGCGCGCTCGGGAATGCCGCCGAGGCGAAGAATTACCTCGCTCAGGCCTCCAACATCGATGAGCAGAAGGCCAACCAATACTCCTATCTCGCTGCAGCGGACCAGGGCGCCAGCAGAGCATCCGATTCCTCGGGGCTCGCGAGCAGGATGGACTTCATCGACGAGGAGCAGAAGGAATGAAAACACTCTTTCGGATACAGTTCACGTCGGCAGCACTCGCCGTTCTCGCGGCAAGCATCCTCCTCCTGTCAGCCTGTCCCAATCCCGTCACGCAGACGACGTTCAGCCAAATGATGGACAAGGCAGCGCCGACCATCGATATCTTGTCGCCGGTGAGCAACAGCGCCTATACGCAAACTGTCACCGTCCAGGGAACTGTGGTCGACGGCGGACAACTTCGCTCACTCACGTACACGGTGACCGGCACCCTCGGCGTGCTGACAACGGGAGAGGTCCCCCTCGAATCAATCGCTGCCACCGGCTCCTATTCTTTCCAATTCGGCACGATCAGCTTCAGCGGCCCGATCGCTGTCACTGTCTCGGCAAAGGACTGGAACGAAAACGTTGGCACGGCAGTGCTTACCCTGACGTCCCCGGGAAGCTCCGTCTCGTCCTTCACGGTGACGCCCGAGAACCGGCAGGTCACGCTCAATTGGGAGCCGGTCACCGGCGCGATCGACTATACGATCTACTATACGATCAACGGGACACTGCCGACAGAGACATACGGCAAGTCAGCCGTTGTCTCCGCCCCGCCTCACACGATCTCAGGATTGAAAAATGGGGCTATGCACGTGTTCCTCCTCAAGGCTCGAACGGCGAGCGCCGACTACTGGTCCGGTTACGAGAGAAGGGTGCCCCTTTCGATGTTCACCCTCGCCCCTGTCGTCACCGCCGGCTATCGCCAGATCGCGCTCTCGTGGAGCCAGATTGAAGCGACCGATCAGTTCGAAGTCTTGCGAGCCACTGATCCGGCGGGGCCATACATGAGTTACACGGGCGCAATGGCGGGAACGGCGTTCATGGACTCGAACGTCGCCGACAACACCTGGTACTATTATAAGGTCCGGCCTGCGGTTTCTGGCGGGACGCTGAGCGCATACAACGGAGCCCAGACGATCCAGCTTCCCCCGTCGGAAGCCAATAGGATCGCGAGTATCTACACACCCGCCCCGACCCAGAAGGTGAAGGTGAGCGGCAATTATGCGTACGTGGCTGCTCAGTCGGCCGGGCTACTCGTGGTCGACATCTCGGATTCGGGCGCGCCTGTGATCGTCTCGTCGGTCTCCACCACGGCGGCTGCCGATATCGACACCAATGGGAACTACGCTTATGTTGCTGACGGAGCGGGCGGTCTGCGCGTGATCGACATCTCCAATCCCTTCAATCCCCAACTGGTCGGCTCGTACGCTTGGGGGGCGAACACGGCCGCGATATCCGTTTCAGTAGCCGGGGGGACGGGGGGAGGGACCCCATACCTATATGCATTCGTGCTTGACGCCTTTTCCTCAACAACGACCGCCGTCAAGGTCATCAGCGTCTCGAACCCAGCAAGTCCCGCCCTCGTGACGACATATCAGAAATCGGCGGACTATCAGTTCACCGATGTGGAGGCGATCTATGGTGGTTCTGCGTTTCCAACCAGCACCTACCTGTACATCCCCGCGAGAAAAATACTCGCGCCAAATCCAAACTCTGGCATCATCTTCGAGAGCTACATCGGACCTCCGCCCGATTCCACGGTGGATGACTACAGGAACTACGTGTACCCCAATCCCAGTCCACCTACCCTGAGTTCTCATTTCCGTCCCGTCCGGGCGAGCGTCACTGCCACCTATGTCTACGCCTACGCTGTTCAGGCATCCCACATGGAGATCGTTCCCACGAAGCTGCTCGTGCTCAGCCGCAGCACGTTCCTTCTGACCGGGGAGAGCGCGACGATCAACACCATGGGTGGAAACGCCAACGACATCAGCTATTCTGGCGCGAAGCTCTTCATCGCGGATGGCAACGGCATCCAGCACATCGACGTGACCGCTCCCGCCACACCCGTCTTGGGGACGTACTGGGATACATCCGGAGCCTCCCAAGGCGCCGCAACAAATGGCAGCTCCGTATTTATCGCCTCAGGAGCCTTCGGTTTCCAGACCATCAACCTCGTAAAAGTCTCCCCAGTCTTCACCGGCACCCTCCCACAGGCAACAAGCACTATAGGATTCACGGGTCTTGCAGTGCGGGGGAGTTACCTATATGCGGCTGCGGGGAGCCCTTCCCGTCTCCAGATAGTGAATATCACAAGCTACAATGCTCCTGTCAACGCTGGGAGCGTTTCTCTTACCTCGCCAAATGGCGTGGCATTGTCCGGTGACTATGCGTTTATCGCCGATGGCGGGCAGGGATTGAGCATCGTCAGGATCAGTGACCCCGCTAATCCGGTTTTCGTCACCTCGGCGAAACTTTCCGGGTTTGCCAGCGGTGTCGTCGTACGAGGAAGTTACGCGTACCTTTCGGCCTGGGACTCGCTTCAGGTCTTCAATGTGGAAGACCCGGCGGCTCCGTATATAATCGGCTATTACCCCGCGGCGGCCATCGTTAACGGAGTGGACGTCAGGGGGAGCCTTGCCTTCATAGCCGACGGTGCCTACTTCGATTCCAACCAATTCAGGATTATCGACTTGTCGGACCTTCTGAATCCCCAGCTCATCGGCGAGAACAACAGCTACAGCGGAGCAGCGACGCTCGAGGGCGTCTCCGTCTACGGTGACTACGCATTCATCACAGATGGTTCCGCGGCGACGGGCGGCGGGTTGTACGCAGTCAAAATCAACCCACCCAACGTCCTCGCGCCACCGGGTCTTCCCTCCTACGGGCCATGTCTCACAGGACCTGGTTCTACTTCGGGATGGAGCGGGGGCGTGTTCGCTTTCGGACAGTATGCCTTCGTAGCAGACAGCGATCAGGGGAACGGTCTCGCTATTATTGACATTTCCAACCCGGCAGCCCTCGACAACACCAAGCTCCTGACCAACCTAACCTGGGGCGCTACTTGCTCTGCCCAGCAGGTTGTTGTCGTTGGCAGACATGTGTTCGTCACGGACAACAATTCGGGGAACAGCCTTGTCGCGCTTAGGATCTATCGGTTGTTCTGATCCCCTGGGGTCTGGCGCGCCGGCTCATCTGCCGGCGCGTGCCCTCTCCACGATGAGAGAGGCCACCGCCTCCTGGTCCAGCGCCTCTGCGTCGATGAGGAGGTCGGCGAAGCGATAGGAATCCACGTCGTAGCCGTACAGGCGCAGGTATCTGTTGTGGTCCCTGCGGTCGCGCTCAGCAGTCTCCTCGAGAGCCGAGGCAGAAGTGATGCCCTCTCTGCGTGCGATGCGGGCGGCGCGCGCCTCGAGCCCCGCCTCCAAATAGACGGTGAGGGCCGAGTCGCTTAGCAGCCATATCGCGAGACGTGAGCCGAGCACGCAGCGGCCCTCCTTGGCGAGAGCAACCTGCATGCGATCGATGGTGAGATCGTATTCGGAATCGTTTTCCGCCCTCATGCACACTTCCTCGAAGCTCAGACCCCTTTCCCGGGCGAGGTCCTTGAAAGTGTAGTTCACGAGGCGCAGCCCGAGGCGTCCTGCCACGAGACGCGACACCGTCGAGTTGCCGCACCCGCTCTTGCCCGAGATCGCGATTCGCAGATCGTTGCGCGGCGCCCCTGCTTCGGGCGATGGACTACTCGACATTGCGAAGCTGCTCCCGTACCTTCTCGAGGCTGTCCTTCACCGCGATCACCGCCTGGTCCACCCCGAGCATCACGCTCTTGGACCCGACCGTGTTGATCTCCCGGCCCAGCTCCTGGCAGATGAAGTCAAGGCGCTTGCCGTGGGAACCGTCCTTCCCCAGGGCGTCGAAGAGGCTCCCGAGGTGACCCTTCATGCGCTGGATCTCCTCGTTCACGTCCGAGCGCATGAGCTGAACGGCTGTTTCCGCCAGCACGCGGGATTCGTCGACGCCTTCGCCGAGAAGCTCTCGGAAGCGCTCGCGCAGGCTGTCGCGGATCTTCGCCTCGATCTCGGGCACTTTCCCCTCGACCATCGCGACCTGCGCGCGGATGTCCTCGGCGCATCGGCGGATGTCCTGTTCGGTCCTGCGGCCTTCAACGGCGCGCGAGGCATTGAACTCGGCGAATACCTTCTCGAGCAATGGGAGAGTCTGCTCCCAGAGAGCCTCGGGATCCTTCCTGCTCTCCGTCTTCATGATGCCTTCGAGGCCGAGCAGGTGCGACAGGCCGATTCTTTCTCGAATCCCCGAAAGCCGCTTCAGCTCGTCGAGGGCCGTGACGTAGCTGCGGACCCTAGCGGGGTCGACGTAGACCTCGCAGTCCTCCTCCAACTCCGTCACGCCGAGGTAAAACTCCACCTTGCCGCGGATAATCCGGGCCGAGAGGTATTCGCGGACCCGCGGCTCGAGCTGCTTGATGCTGTAGGGAAGGTTGATGGCGAGCTCGAGGTAGCGGTTGTTGTACGAGCGTATCTCGAGTGTCATGTGCACCCGGCTGTCGCGGTGCTCGCCGTTGCCGAAACCCGTCATGCTGTTCATTGTCCGCCTCCGAGCGCCTGGAAGAGCTGCTGGCCGATCTTCCAGTTGTCACCCGCTCCCATGGTGATGAAAAGATCGCCGGCGCGCAACTCCGCCTTCAGAAACGGGAGGGCGTCGGCAGGCTGCGCAAAGTAGTGCACATGGGGATGATTGCGCGCGATCTCTCGATGAAGCGCCTCGTCCAGGCCGGTTCCCGGGTCAGCCTCTCTCGCCGAGGCGTAGATCCTGTGCAGGATCACGATGTCGGCGGACCCGAAGCACCTGCCGAACTCCGCGAGCAGGGCCCTTGTCCTCGAGTAGGTATGCGACATGAAATCGACGATCAGGCGCTTCCCAGGGTGGAAGCGGCGGATGCCGGCAAGGGTCTTTTCGACGGCCGTGGGATGATGGGCGTAGTCGTCCATGAAAAGCACGCCTCCGGCCTCACCCACGATCTCGGAGCGTCGACGGCTTCCCGTGAAGCTCTCCAGCGCCACAGATGCGGCAGCGTAATCAGCGCTTTTCATCCCTCCGCGCTCGCGTTCCCACAGGAGGCTGGTCAGCGCGAGCGCAGCTGCGGCGTTCAGCACCGAGTGCTCACCTGGGATCCGAAGCGCGAATCCCCCCGGAATGCCCGCCAGTGAGAACCTGCTCCTCCCCTCGCCCTGCTCGACAGCGGTCAGGCGGAAATCCCCCGCGGCGCCCCTGCCGTAGGGCACCATACGCAGGTCATCGCGCCGCTTGAAGATCCTGGCAGCCGCCGCGCTCGCGCCAGGGTCGTCGGCGCAGTAGACGACTGTTCCTTGGAACGGGAGCGATCTTCCATACGTTTCGAAAGCCGAGAGGATGTCCTCAAGGTCCTTGAAATAGTCCAGATGGTCGGGCTCGATGCTGGTGATCACGATCCGCTCTGCATGAAAGTTGAGGAAGTGGCGCCGGTACTCGCAGGTCTCGGCCACGAGGTACCTTTCGCCCTGCACGAGAGTGGATCTGCCGCCGAATGCGGGCACCTCGGCCCCGACCAGGACCGTCGCGGGAAATCCCCACGCCTTCAGGATGACGCCGCACAGCGCCGTGGTGGTCGATTTTCCGTGAACGCCGCTCACGCCGCTCGCATCCGAGCGAGCCGAGAGCAGCCCGAGAGCCTCGGGATATAGCACGGATGGGATGCTCCTGCGCGCGGCAGCAGCGAGCTCAGGATTCTCTTCTGCGCGGTACGCGGCGGAATGAACGACGAGCTGCGAGTCGGGCGGAAGGTTATTTTCTGAGAAGCCTTCGCTGAAGGGGATGCCGAGCCTGCGCAGGACCTCGTCGGTATAGAACTTTTCTGAGGTATCCGAGCCCGTGACCCGGGCGCCTCGGGCCGAAAGAATCTCGGCGAGGGCGGCCATGCCCGTTCCCTTGATGCCGACGAGATGGACGCGGAAGGCCGCAAGGGAATCGGGAAGCGAGACCGCCTTATCCATGGATGAACGCCAAGGCAGGCATTGGGAGCGTCCTTTCGGAAAAAAGGGGCTGGAAACATTCCGTTCCCAGCCCTTTATCTCCTAGGGGATTCGAACCCCTGTTGCCGGGATGAAAACCCAGTGTCCTAACCCCTAGACGAAGGAGACACGTATCGCTGAAATATATAGCCTTTGGCGGGAATTCTTGTCAAGCAGTTGTCGGGAGGAGACAAAGAAGCAAGCCAAACAGCCTGTATTTTTATTGAGGCTCGCATAGTTTCCGGACAAGCACCCCCCTTTCATGCACAATGGACTCATGGAGAGGGGAAAGAAGAGGCTCAAGAGGCTACGTGCACGGCGAATGAAAGCCGTTGCACTGTTCGAGCAGGGTGAGCGGCAG
>CAYGXO010000090.1:0-55631 GCA_964353885.1 uncultured Spirochaetaceae bacterium | reverse complement strand
ACCTAAACGAAGTGCATTTTGCCTGGTGATCATGGCGCAGGGGAACCACCCGTTCCCATCCCGAACACGGAAGTTAAGCCCTGCCGCGCCGATGGTACTGCCCCTTGAGGGTGGGAGAGTAGGTCATTGCCAGGCTTTTTTATTTGACCGCCTTCTCGAGCTATATCCGGCTATCGGTTGACGTGAACGACCTTCCCTGTGACGTGGAGCGAACGGTCCATCGCTGCAGCTATGGCGTCTCGAAAACGCAGCCGACGGGCTGTGCGGGACGCCGGTTGACGCCAGCGCCGCGATGCATCATTATGCCGCCCATGAAGGATTCCCGGCATGCGTGGCGTGTTCCTGGATCTGGGCTTCCAGCCCTTTCTCACGGCCGTGGAACAGGAGGCGGGGCGGACGCTGCTGCGGTGGGTACCGCCTCATCCCCTGCCTGAAAGATGGAGATTCTCAAACCAATTCTTGCCTTTTTTGTCCTTTGTGGGATCGCATCTGCGGCATTCGCCTCGCCGTTCGACAATATGCTCACTAAGTTGGAGAAAGCGCTCGCTCTCCTCAATTCGGCGGATGCCCCCACCAGTTACGTGATCCTCACCACTTTCAAGATCTCGGACGGGGGGAAGAAGACGCTGCAGACCACGGAAGTCCGGGAGCGAGTCACCCTTGCGCCCAGCCAGCCCGTTCGTCGTGAAACCTTGTCGCGGAAGACGACGGGCGAAACGACGGACGCGAACAGCGGCGCCTCCAAGAAATCAGAAAATGGAGGGGCGGCTTCCTCCTGGACCGTGGTCTTCCCAGTCGGTAAAGACCGTCCGGCCTTCCGCTTCGGCCCGGAACGGAAGGAGGGTTCTCTGACCGCCAGTGATTTCGCTCCCGCGGCTTCCACCGGTGCAGCTGAAGGCCTTACCCGGGGGACCGTGCTCTGGGATCCCGCTACGGAACTACCGTCCCGTTTGGACGCGGTCCCCGTGCGCAATCCGCCCTTCACCTCCGATCTCTCGTTTTCGTTCGAATTCGCTTCCGCAGGCGGATATTCTTACCCGGTATCGGTGTCTTTTTCCGCGGAGGGCGGATTCCTGTTCTTCCGACGGCGCATCCAGTCCGTGTCCATGATCACGGAGTTCTCACGGAAGCCTTGAGCGCCCGTGATCCGCGAACCTGCAGACCGGATCATCAGCCCCGGTTCCAAGCTAGAGATTTCCTGGTAGGAAAGACGCACCTCAGAGAAACCTCTCCCTTGCCAGTACACAACGCATCTCATCTTTCTCAAAGAGCACGGTCGCGGGGCAGTCGGTTCAGCTGGTGAGTTGCGGAGCGAGGGATCTAAACCTGGGGGAGGGCCGGAATGGAGGAACTATCGCATGGCGACACCCGGAGAATGGGGTCAACGGCTGGGCCGAGGCCGTTTGACCCATTCCATAAGCAGTCATTTTCGGCTAGAGTACTGGCCGAAGTGCTTGGTGACCAGGGCGCAGGGGAACCACCCGTTCCCATCCCGAATAGGGAAGTGAAGCCCTGCCGCGCCGATTGTCGTGCCCCGTGAGGGCGGGAGAGTAGATCGTTGCCAGGCTGCTTCTTGAGCGATGATTGACGCGCATGCGCATCCGTAACAGGGACCGTTTCTTTCTTTTTACGTACTTTGTCACCGTCATCCTGCTGGGGAGCTTCCTCCTGTGGCTCCCGCCGGCCTGGCGAGGACCACACAGACTGGCATATATCGACGCCTTGTTCACCTCCACTTCGGCGGTCTGCGTGACCGGGCTCACGTCCGTCGATACGTCGCTTTTCTCGGGCTTCGGCAAGCTGGTGATCATGCTCCTCATCCAGTTCGGCGGCCTTGGCATCATCACCTTCATGACGATCTTTCTCGCCAACCCCCGGGGCAAGATCTCCCTCGCGAGCCGCAAACTTATCGGCGACTACTATGTCTCCTCAGTCGAGGCGAACCCCCGCAAGATCATCCGAAGCGTGATCCTCTTCACGCTTGCCATCGAGGTGGCGGGCGCGATCGCCATGTACCCGGTCTTCCGTGCCTCCATGGACAAGCGGGCGGGATTCAACGCGCTGTTCCACGCCGTCTCGGCGTTCTGCAATGCCGGCTTCTCGACGTTCAGCAACAATCTCGAAAGCTACGTGGCCGAGCCAACGGTCAACTTCACGATCATGGGGCTGATCGTCCTCGGCGGCCTGGGTTTCGTCGTCATGGAGGATCTCATCGAGCGCGCGGTTGGCCGCAGGAGACGACTCTCCCTGCACACGAAGCTCGTTCTGGCGATGACGGGCGGGCTCATCTTCAGCGCCGCAGCCGCGTATCTCTTGTTCGAATGGGGGACCGGGTACTCCGCGCTCTCGCCGCCGCAGAAAGTGATGGCCGCGCTCTTCCAGGCCATCACGCCGAGGACTGCAGGTTTCGACACTGTCCCGCAGGCCTCCCTCTCATCGCCTTCTCGGGTGTTCACTCTGTTCCTCATGTACGTGGGGGCATCCCCTGCCTCGACGGGCGGCGGGATCAAGACGACGACGTTCTTCATCGTTCTCGTCATGATCCTGCGGGGGGCGGAATCGCGGGAGGACGTGCGGCTACTGCGCAGGAAGCTCTCCCCGCTTTCTGTGAGCAGGGGGATGATGTTCGCCCTCCGTGCGATTGCCATCGTGGCGGTCGCGGCGTTCCTGCTCACGATCTCCGAGCTTCTCGTTCGCCCCTCCCCCATCGAGTACAAGTATTTCCTCGCTGTTCTCTTCGAGACGTTCTCCGCCTTCGGCACGGTCGGTCTGTCCCTCGGCCTGACGCCCTACCTCACCGGCTTGGGAAAGTGTATCATCATCCTCACGATGTTCGCCGGCAGGGTCGGCATGAGCGCGCTCGCCATTTCCACTCCGCGGCAGCTGCCGCAGCAGGTCGTCGATTTCCCTGAAGAGGAGGTCCTGATCGGATGATGAAGCAATTCGCCATCATTGGAATAGGCCGGTTCAGCAGGCGCATGCTCGAGGAGCTCGCCGATGCGGGATGCGAGATCCTCCTCATCGACAAGGACCGTGAGGTCGTCGACCTGTACAAGGACAAGGTGGCTGCGACGTTCATCGCGAACGTGCTCAGCGAAGAGGTCATCAAGAAGCTCGTTCCTGCCAGCGTCGACGCGGCGATCGTCGATCTCGGCGACAACCTCGAGGCGTCCATCCTCGTGACCAACTACCTCAAGAAGCTCGGTGTGAGCCGCATCATCACGAAGGCCGAAAGCGAGCAGCACGCCGAGATCCTCGACCTCGTGGGAGCGACGGACATCATCTTCCCCAACCGCGAGGCTGCCCGGCGAATCGCCCCCCTCCTGCTCTCCTCGCTCCTGTTCAGCTACCTCCCCATCAGCCGGGATTTCGCGATCGCCGAGATCAAGGTGCCGGGAAAGTATGTCGGCAAGACCCTCATCGAGGCCAACCTGCGTCAGCAGCATCACATGAACGTAATCGCGCTGCGGAAGGATACCACGGGCGAGTACACCTACTTCCTCCCGGATTATAGGCTGCAGGCCGACGATCTGCTGCTCGTGGCGGGCAAGGAGGAGGACATCACCGATTTCGCCCAGACTGAGCTGCCGGCTGCCCGGGAAGGCATACCGGGGGTCTTCAACAGGCTGTTCTCCCGGTTCAGGGCGGCAAGTGACCAGAAGGGCCAGAGGTAGAGCACCACGAGCGCCTTTGGCGCCCCCGAGCGGCCGCCCCGCCAGCTCCCGCGCGTACCGCTATTTCGACATCGTCATGTCCGCGTTCGTGACGGTCCTGATCGCGAGCAACATCGCCTCGTCGGCGAAGATCGTCGACTGGGGAGTGTCGCTGTTCGCCGTTCCCCTCGCGTTCGACGCGGGAACGATCCTGTTCCCCGTGAGCTACATCTTCGGCGACGTGCTCACCGAGGTCTACGGGTACCGCCGCTCCCGGCGGGTCATCTGGACGGGGTTCGCCTGCCTGGCGGCGAGCGCACTGGTGCTCTGGCTCGTGCGCATCATGCCGGCAGAGGCGGGGTGGCAGGAGGCGGTCGGTCAGGCGGCATACGTCAAGGTGTTGGGCGGGATGAGCTCTGGCGGCATCGTGCTCGCGAGCCTCGTCGCGTACTTCTGCGGCGAGTTCACGAACTCCTTCGTCCTGGCCAAGATGAAGGTCTTTACTCGGGGGAGATGGCTGTGGATGCGCACGATCGGCAGCACTCTCGCGGGGGAGGC
The DNA here is from genome assembly GCA_964353885.1 of uncultured Spirochaetaceae bacterium. Lineage (GTDB taxonomy): Bacteria > Spirochaetota > Spirochaetia > SZUA-6 > Fen-1364 > CAVTER01. The sequence continues at coordinate 51,420 of CAYGXO010000090.1, read as the reverse complement.
CGTGGACACGGCAGCCTTCATCTTCATCGCGACCCTCACCGGAGTGTTCTCGTGGGATATCTTCGCGACCCTCGTACTGACCAACTACCTCTTCAAGGTCGGGATCGAGGCGCTGATGACGCCGGTTACCTACCGCCTCGTGCGCTTCTTGAAGCGAGCGGAGAACGAGGACTACTACGACAGGGGAACGAACTTCAATCCGTTCGCCCTCGAGAAATAGTCGCAGCGGGAGTCAGTCGCGATTTTCAGTGCTTCGGTTCGCGTGTGATGGCGAAATGACTCCAGACGGCTTCCGCCTTCCCGTCCTTCAACAGTATGAGCTGCGGCGACTCGTGCGCGACCCCATACTGCGCGGCCACCCAATTCGAGAGCTCCCGCTGCTCACGGACGTTGACCCAGTAGATGGGCATGTCCGATCCCATTGCCCGCACTTCGTCGGCCGCCCGGGCAGACACCGGACACGTGGTCGAGTGCTTGAAGATCCAGCAGGCGGAGGGAAGATACTTCTCGCGCATTGCGATGATCGTGCTCATGAATTGACTCTCCCGGTGATTGCCGCTATCATACATCTGGAACGACGAATGAAGCAAGTCACCATCCGCGTGGAGATGCGGGTTTCCGAGCAGATGAACGAGTATCTCCTCGACGAGGCGCATTCGAAGAAGCTGAGCTTCGAAGGGCTGCTCCTGTCCTACATCGAGGACCGGATGAAAAAATCCCTGCAGGATAGGCGGCACACGAGGCCGCGCTGATCGCGCCTCATCCCTTCGCACCATCCTCGGTGAACTCCCGATAGGCCGCCTGCACCCTCTCGAATCTCTTGTCCAACCGCGCGAGGAACTGTTCCGTGGTGGCCCCGGCTCCCAGCATGAGCCTCGCCAATGCCCGCATCTGCGCGGGATCGCGGGGGAGGCTGTGGGTCTGCCTGTCCTCGTAGATTTGCAGGAAGTGCTCGACGCGCCGCAGGAACAGGTAGTCGCTCTCGAGGTGCTCCGCGGTCTCGCGGCCCAGAAATCCCGCCTCCCGCAGCGCGGAGAGTGCGGGCAGGGTCCCTCCGACGAGCAGCTCGGGCCGTCCGTTCGCGTGCACGAGCTGCAGCCCCTGTGCGAGAAACTCGATGTCGCGCAGGCCGCCCAGCCCCGTTTTCACGTCGGTGGCGGAGAGGATGCCGCGCGAGAGGCTCCTCCGCGCCTGTTTCCTCAGCCTGTCGATCGATGCAATGACGGCGGCCTTGTCGCGGGGGAGCAGCAGCAGGCCGCGCGCCGACTCGAGGAAAGCGCGGCCCACCTCCGTGTCGCCCGCGATCGGCCTCGCTTTCAGCAGGGCTTGCACCTCCCAAAGCGCCGCGGAGCGGGTGTAGTACTCCAGCAATGCCTTCGACGAGAAGACGAGCTGGCCCGAGCTGCCGTACGGCCGCAGGCGGAGGTCGACGCGGTAGGCGTAGCCCTCCGCCGTGTGCGTGGCGAGATCGGCGCGAAGCTCCTCCATCAGGGATGTCGCCTCCTCGACAGCCTCGGGGGCTTCCGTGGAAGTACCAGGAGGACAATCGTACACGCCGACAAGGTCGATGTCGGAGCTGTAGTTCAGCTCTCTTCCACCCAGCTTTCCGAAGGCGATGATGCAGAACCCGATCCGCCGCGCCGAGAGTTTCCGCAGCCGCGCGAGTGCGGCCTCGACAACACCGTCGGCGAGGTCGGAAATCTCCCCGATGATCCGCTGCGTCGGCGCGGCGAGGCAGATATCCCGGGCTCCGATGCGCAGAATCTCTCGCCTGCGCAGCCTGCGCAGGCCGTCGCGCCAAGCGACGCGATCGGGCGTGGAGTCCGACAGCCGTTCGAGCTCCTCGGCGATGGCGGCGCTCGAGCGCGGCGCATGCAGGATCTCGGGCGCTCCGATGTAATCGAGGAATGCCGGGTTCTGCACGAGCGTGTCGGCGAGGAACTGGCTCGCAGAGAAGAGCTTCAACAATATCTCCAAACGCATGGGTTGGGACAGCATCTGGCGGAGGTGGGCCTGCGGGTCGGGGATCGAGTGGAGGAAGCGCTCCCAATTGTTGAGGGCCATGTCGGGGTCGGGCCGGTTGGCGAGGATGTCGCAGGCGAGGATCGCCAGGCGTGCGAACACGGTCCTTCGCTCGGCTTCCCCCGCGATGTGGCGTAGGTTGACGAAGGCTCGGGCAGGTTCGCGGAATCCCCGCTCCGCGAGGGCGGCAAGCCGGGGACCTTCGGGAACGGCGTCCGAGAGCACGAGATCGGCCACTGTGACCACGGGGGAGCCCGGGAGGCTTCCCCGTCCGAAGTGCCGTTCGACAAAAGCCCGTATCCCGGCCGAGTGCGTCTCGAAGTCGAGGTGGAGCTTCTGCGCAGGCGTCCATCCCTGTTCGGGTGAGTAGCCCATGCGCCGAGCGAGGTGGAGATACTCGTCGGATTCGAGGGGTGGGAGGAAGAGGTCCTGCGCCGAGCCGCGCAGCATCCGAAGTCCATTGATCAGCCTGCGGAAGAACCTATAGGCCGCCGCGAGATCTCCCGCCTCCGCGGGATCCAGCACGCCGATCGAGGCGAGCGCTTCGAGTGCCTCGTGGATCCGCGGGGTTCTCAGGCGCCTCTCGGCCGCCCCGTGGATCACCTGGAGGATCTGCACCGCGTATTCGAGATCGACGAGCGCGCCGGGGCTGAACTTCGCGTTGAGCATCCCCGGCCGTGTTTTCTCCTGGATCTGCCGCTCGCGGATCTCGCTCAGCTCGGCGATGTCGATGCCGCGCGAGGCGTAGACCATCTCGTCGCGCAGCCGTTCGACCTGGGCGCCAAGGGCCGGATCGCCGCCCACGGCGCGCAGCCGCACGAGCGACAGCCGCTCGTAGGAATGCGACGGGCCGCCAGGCGCGTAGTAGGTGCAGAAGCTCTCGAGGCTGCAGGCGAGGGGGCCGGCCGCGCCGAAGGGCCTCAGGCGGAAGTCGAGGTGGAAGATGCCCTCGCGCTTCGCGTGCACCAAACGGGGCAGCTCCTTCACGAGCCTGTCGAAAAACTCCGAGTTCTCGATGGGCTCGGCTCCTCCCGTCGATCCGCTGTCGCTGTAGACGACGAGGACCTCGATGTCGGAGGCGTAGCCGAGCGCCGCCCCTCCCAGCTTTCCCAATCCCATGAGGGCGAAACGAACGGGGAGACCGGCGACGGTGCGGGGCTCGCCGAACCTGTGCGCGAGCTCGCGGTGGGCGAAGTCGGCGGCCGCGCCGATCACCAGCTCTGCGAGCGCCGTCAGCCGCCGGCTCAGCTTCAGGAAATCCGAGCCGGGAGTGAGGATGTGGTCGAGATCGAAAAGATAGATTTCCCTGTCCTTGAACTCGTTCAGCCGGCGGGCGAAGTCCTCCCTCTCTCGCGCGCCGGCGAGCGCGCTCTCGAGCCTGTCGGGCAGGATCTCCAGCGGCTCGCAGAACCCTCTCCCCGTCACCTGGGGGGTGAGCATGGGCAGAAGCTCCTCGTACTGCAGCCGTACGAAGTCCTCCCAAAGGAATGTGCTCGCCCCGAGCAGCTGAGCGAGGTCCGCGAGCACCTTCTGGTCGGACAGAAGCTCCAGCCACTTGCCCTGCTCGGGAAGCGCGATGAGGTCCCGCACGAGGCTCTCGAACCGCAGGAGCGCGGCCAGGGTGTCGGGAGCGCGCTCGAGGAAGGAGGTGAACTGTTTGGTCAGAAGGACCGAGAGCTTGATCCTGTCGATCCGTGAAGGCTCGTCGATCCTGCGCCCTCCCGCGTCGACGAACTCGAACTCGTCCTCGATCCGCTCGCCGTGCGTGCGGATGGTGACGTGCTCGATGGAGACGTTCTGCAGGGACAGCGCGGTGCTGAAGGTGAAGAGGAAGAACGGGGTGTCCTCAGACACGACCCTCATGCGCGTGCAGGCGGGATCGTCGAGCCCGACGTCGATCGACACGGGATACAGAACAGCCCGGGCGGGCAGGGCGAGCCTGCCCAGCCTTGCGGCGGCCATCTCGTTGACGATGCGCCTCGCCCGGGCCGGCCCCTCGCCGCCTTCCTCGAGCAGGCTGAAGATCTCCCGGATCCGTCCGGCGAGACGCGCCTCCCATCCCTCGTCCCGGTCGGCCTCGCCGAGAACGCCCGCGAACTGGTCGACGATCCTCTTCCGCCGAAGCTCGGCCAGCTTCTCGGTCGAGCCGGCCGGGTCGCGGCGGTTTCCCTGCAGCCGGGAAGCCCCGTACGTGAAGATATCGCCCGACAAGATGTCGAAGCCCATCGAAGAGAGCACGCCCGTGATGAGGGAAAAGACGCCGGGGTGATCGAAGGCCAGGATCGTGCACTCGAATGCCCATCCGGGCGGCCGACCGTCGACGACCGACTCCCGGATGCTGAGGCGCGCGGGATTCTGCGCCGAGAGGCCGGCGAGCTCCTCGATGTGCGAAGCGATTTCGGCCGGACCGAAGCGCTCGAAGTAGCGCGCGTCGAGCCTGCCGAGGTGCTCGTCGATCAAACGAGGGTCGACGCCGGGGAGGGCGGCGCGCAGGTGATCGGCGGTGACGGCCATGGGCTTCAGGATAGGCGGTCGGAGCAGGAATGCCAAGAGGAATGCCGAGAGGAAGACTGCAGGATGGTGTATACTTCACGGAAGGAGGATGTGCGACATGACAATGAGGCATTCCCTTCTTGCCGGTGCTCTCCTGCTCCTGGCAGGGGCTCTGGTTTCCTGCGTTCTTCCGAACACCGCGACGCTGCATCTCAAGAACACGACGGGGCATACCATCACCGCCGCGTATTTCAACCCGGCGGGCGAGACGCCCCCGGGGACCGACCGCCTCTACGGTGGGGATACCATCCCGGATGGCGAGTCGCACGATTTCCTCACCATCACGCCAGGCACGTACGACATCACCCTCACGGTGGAAGGGTACGGGAACTATGTCGCGTTCACGGGATTGGCCTTGGAGAAGAACCACTGGGTGTATAAGAACACGCCAGCGCTGCCATAAGTGACGTGGGGCTCGCGGAGCGCCTGGCGCCAGCGAGCTTTCCTTTCAGGATCGTTCCTCCTATACTCGCCCAATGGCGAGCGATTTCGTCCGGCCTGCGACCGAAGAAGACAACTCCGCCCTAATCGACCTTGAGCGACTCTGTCCTCAGGGCACGCACCTTCGGATGTACTCCGAGAGGGGAGACTATTTCTTCCGCGCCCGGATGTATGGGGACACCCGCACGCTCGTGACCGAGGACAGGGGAAGGCTTTTCGGCGTGCTCGCCGCTGCGATGAAGGTGCTGCACATCGGCGGGATCGTGCGCCCCGCTGCCCTCTTCTACGATTTTCGCGTGCACCCCGACTACCGCAGGTCCGTGCGCGGACGGCACATCCTGGTCGCGTGGAAATCCATGGAGCGCTGGGCAGAGCAGAGGGGCGCTCATCTCATCTACGGCCTCATGAAGAAGGACAATGCACCAATGACGGGGCTTGTCGACGACAGGATGGGCTACCAGTTCGCGGGAGGAATGACCGTGCAGAGCAAGCCCGTATTCCGCAAGGCGATGGCGGGTGAGGCCCCTGTTGAAATATCCCCAGATGACCCCCAGCTCGTGAAGCGCACCTTGTCGGAGTACGGCAGCCGCAATTTCTATCCGGCGGCATTCCGCGACAGCCTGCTCAGCGCCGAGATGCGTGCGACGGGATTGTTCTCGTTCCACCAGCTCAGCAGCGGGACCTCGTGGGCGAGCATCGGAATATTCCGCGCCTCTCGCGTCATGCGCACCAGGGTCACGGCCATCCCGCTGGTCTACAGGATCCTCCAGCCCGTCTTCGCGGCCCTCGAGCCGCTCCTCCCGCTCCCCCGAATCCCGCGCGAAGGGGGAAGCATCGGGTACTGCCATGTTTTCAACCATTGTACGGGAGGACCAGAGGGGATCCGCTTGTGGCACAGGCTCATCGCCCACGCGAACAACATCGCCCTCGCTGAGGGAGCGACTCTCCTGACGAGCGCTTTCGATCCCGACGACCGTTTCCACGCCCTGTTCCGAAAGGGAGCGATGAACCGCATCGACTATCTCCTGGGCATGAAGCCCCTCAGGCCCGGGGTGCCGGCCGAGCTGCGGGGATTCTATCCCGATGTGCGCGACATGAGCTGAGATTTTCGGCGGCCGAGGCGAAGCGCCGCGTACAGAGCCCCCCCGACGACCCACACGGCGAAGACGCCGAGGAAGAACCAGCCGTTCGTGCGGGAGCCCAGATCCACGAGGAGCACGGCGACCGTGAGCAGGCACAGCACGAGCCCCCCGACCGGCGCGATGACGGCCATCGCCCCGCGCAGGGGCAGCGCCGAGCGCTGGATCACCTCGGGGTGACGCCGCGGCAGCCGCAGGGCGGCTCCCATCACCGGGACGAAGATGATGATTCCGCCGAGCGAGGCGAAGATTGCGAAGGTCTCCACCCTGCTGCCGGCGACCACGAGTGAAACAGCGGAGACGGCGAAGATGAAGCTGAGCAGCCAGTGGGGCGTGCCGAACCTCCTGTTGACGGCGGCGAAGGGCCGGGGAAGAAGCCCGTCCTCGGTAATGACGATCAGCGACTTTGTGCCCCAGAGGTAGGTGGCGTTCAGCGTCGTGACCACGGCGAGGAACCCGCCTCCGAGCAGGAAGAACAGCAGCGGGGTCCTGTCCATGAAAGAGCCGGCGATGTCGGCGAGAGAGGTCTCCCGGGCCCCGTTCCATGGCGCGATCCCCGCAGCCACCAGACCGATCGCAACGTAGACCCCGACCACCACGGGAACCGAAATGGCGAACGAGAGGGGAATGTTCCGTTGGGGCTTCTGGATTTCATCCCCCAGCTCGACGGCGGCGTTCGCCCCGAGGATCGTGAAGGTGAGCATCGCGGAGGCCACGGCGAACCCACCCACGCCGCCGGGGAACAGGGGGGAGAGGTTTTGCGCCGAGATGTGCGGGAAGCCGATCGCGAGGAACACGAGAAGCGCCGCGAGCAGAATCGCGACCATGACGGCCTGCGCCCACATCGCAACGCGCGCTCCCAGCAGGTTGGCGAGGTAGAACACGAAGAGCAACGCGAGGGCGGTCGGGATCGCGGGCAGCGAGGGGAATGCGGCCCGCAGGAAGGAGGCACCGGTGAGCGCGTACAGGGGGAACATGCCCAGGACCGCGCCGAGGAGGTATGCCCAGACGCCGGTGAAAGCGGCGACTGGGGAGAAATACCGCGAGCCATAGTAGTACGTGCCGCCAGAGATCGGCTTGCCTGATCCGATCATGGCCAGCACGACCATGGCGAGGCTGACAGGCACGGCGGCGGCGAGGAATGCGAGGAACAGCGAGGGCCCGGTTCTCGCCAGGGCGATCCCGGTGAGGGCGAAGATGCCGGCGCCGATGGACTGCCCGATCTCGATCCCCACCAGGTGCAGCAGCGTGATGGAGCGCTTCAGGTTCTCGCGCGGCGACGATTGGCTCATAGCGATGGAAACCTCCCCCATGTCACGGTGTCACGTCCGTGGTTTTCCCGCCAGCTCTCGAGGAACGCCGGCATCATCCGGCCTTCCGCGTCCGGTTCCAGCACACGCGGCCCTTCCAGATCGAACGGGCATACGGTGATCACGGCCTGCTGGGCGAGCCCCCCGACGCTCGAGCTCCCGCGCTTTTTCAGTGGGCGCATCGGAGCTGAAGATCCACGGCTTCCTATCGACGCGCGCGAGGAGACGGGCGGAAAGGGGAAACCGCAGGCGCGAATCCAGAACGACGGGCTGCGGCTGGGGCCCGTCCGCCAGCCGCACGGAGAGAAGCGGATCGTCAGAAATCACGGTTCCGATGCCGACGAGGATTCCCCGGTGCATGCCGCGGAGACGATGTGTGAGCGTCAGGCTCTCGGGACAACTCAGCGCGACGCGAACCCCGCCCGCGGCTGCGATCGCGCCGTTGGATGCCTGCGCCCAGCTCAATGTGACCGCGGGAAGCCCTGGCGGCAGAGAGGATTCGCGCAGAATGGAGAGCGTCCAGCCGTCGATCGACCGGTGCCCCCTCGGTGCTTCCCCGCTTTCACCCATGGAATTGGACCGTACTTGATGCTGCGGGGCTTGTCAAACCCGCAGCTCGACCCGCAGCTCAAAAGTCCATCGTCCGGTAAAAGCGATCTCAGTTGACGATTCAACGGCCCGCGGGATAGCATCGATCGGGAGGAGAGATGGCCTTCGACAAGGATTGGGTGCGGGCGGCGGCCGGGATCGTCGGCGAAGACGGAGTCCTGCTCGAGAGCGAGGCGATGGAGCCGTACAGCAGGGACGAGTACGCCCTCGACGACCTTCGGGCCATGCCGCGCGCCGTGGTGAAGCCCCGCACGGAAGAAGAGGCGGCGCGGATCGTCTCGCTGTGCGCCTCAACTGGGGTCCCGGTGACCGCGCGTGGCGGTGGAACTGGGCTCTCCGGCGGATGCATTCCCTCCCGCGGCGGCATTGTTCTCTCCCTCGAGAGGCTGAACCGGCTCATCGAGGCCGACCCCGACACGGCGACAATCACCGTCGAGGCAGGGATGCCCCTCTCCCGGCTGTACGAAGAGGTCGAGCGCATGGGGCTGTTCTTCCCGCCCCATCCCGGCGACGAGGGCGCGTTCGTCGGAGGCGTCGTGGCGACGAATGCCGGCGGCGCCAGGGCGGTCAAGTACGGCACGATCCGCAGATTCGTCCTCGGCCTGCGAGCGATCACCGCCTCCGGCAGGGCTATCGAGCTGGGCGGGAAGATCATCAAATCCAGCTCGGGCTACGACCTGCTGGACCTGATGATCGGCTCCGAGGGCACCCTCGGGATCGTCACGCGCGCCACACTGGCGCTCGTTCCCCAGCCCGGTTCGCTCGTGACCCTCGTGGCGCCATTCACCAGTGATTCCGAGGCGATCCGCGCGGTTCCCGCCTTCCTTGCGGCGGGGATCGTGCCCTGCGCGGTGGAGTTCGTCGAGCATTCGGCCATGCGCTGCGCCGAACGGCTGCTCGGCAAGGAATGGCCGGCCCGGTCGGGAGGCGCCTCGCTCATGATCATCCTCGACGGGAAGGACGAGGATGGGGTGCTCGCGGAGGCCGAGCGCATCTCCGCGATCCTCGAGCAGGGAGGGGCGCGCGACGTGCTGATCGCCGACGGAAGGGAGAAGCAGGCCGAGATCCTCGCCCTGCGAAGCTCGCTGTACGAAGCGCTGCGCCCAGCGGTCGTCGAGCTTTTCGACATCTCCTTGCCCCGCTCGCAGATCGTCGGCCACGTGGAGCGCATCCACCGCCTCGAGCGGGAGCTGGGAATCCAGCTCCCCACCTACGGCCATGCGGCGGATGGAAACGTGCACACTCATTCCCTACGGCGCAGGCTCGAGGACGGAGTGATCGGCGATGAGGTGCCGGGCTGGCGTGAGGCGCACGAGAAGGTGCGCCGAGCCCTCTACGAGGATGCGGTTTCCCGAGGAGGAGTGATTTCGGGCGAGCACGGGATCGGCCTCGTGAAGAAAGCCTACCTGTCCCGCACCTTCGATCCCGCCGTCCTCGATCTGATGCGCGCTGTAAAGCGCGCCCTCGATCCCGACGGCATCCTCAACCCGGGAAAAATTCTGGACTGACCCGGGCGGCCTACCGGCCGTACGAGACGAATGGCGCCCAGTAGAACGGGGCCTTGTAGGCGCCTTTCGTGATGAACGCGCGCTTCATCTCGGTCATCGCCCGGGCATACGAGAGCCCGCGCTCCTTGACCAGGCGGTACATCCCGACCATGAACTCCCGGGTCGAATCGTCGGCCACCTGCCACAGCGAGACCGAGAGGCCGTTCGCCCCTGCGACGAGGAATGCCTGCGTCAGCCCCACCACCCCCTCCCCGGCATAGATCCGGCCCAGGCCTGTCTCGCATGCCGAGAGGTCGACGAAGTCGGCCTGGACGTCGAGCTTCGCGATCTCCTCCATGGTCAAGTAGCCATCCTCGTTCGCGGCCGTCGAGCCCGCCTCGGAGAGCACGATCGCGGCGAGCTCGGGCACGGCGGGCACCAGCACCCCATGCGTGGCGAAGTGCAGCACCTGGTACTGGCGGAGCGTTCCGTCCCGAGAGAGCTGCTTCACCATCTTCTCCGACGCGTCGGCTCCGGTGAGCACAGTGCTGCCGGGAATGTCCTTGCCGATCGAGACTACCTCCGCAAGCGTGCCAGGGAGGTCGGGCCACCAGCCCAGGCCGAGGGCCGCGTAGATCGCGCGCGCGCTTTTCCCCTCTGCGAGGAGCCGGGCTGCATCGGCGCGCAGCGCCTGAAGCTGCTGAGTCGAGACCTCCGCGGCCGGCTGCGCGACCGTCTTCGCATCAGGCCGGGAGCCTTCACCTCCAAAGCGCGCCCCTCCGAAGGCGAGGAGCGGCCGCGGCCTGGCGGGGTAGCTCCTGCGATCGAGGAGCCCCTTGACCGTGAGCGAGGGGAGGTAGGTGACGTGGAAGCGTTCCACGAGCCAGCGGCCGTCCGGAAGGAGCAGGGTCTCGAAGGGCAGGATGCCAAGGCTCCCGTCGGGGATGACGATGAGCTCCTCCTTGTCGGCGAGATCCTTCGCGATGGGCCCGAGCAGGAGATCGTACAGTCCGCGCGCGAGGTTTTTCCGCAGCTCCAATTGCCCTGCAGAGAGACGGGGGAGCGTGATCAGCCACCGGTGGGCTTCCACGTAGGCGGCGAAGGGGCTCCCCGCATCTGCGGGTGCGTCGACCACGAGGAAACCCCGCGCGGTTTGCGCGGGGAGGCGCGCGGAGCCTGCGAGCGATCGGGGCGCGCGAGCGCTCGCCTCCTCACGGTCCAGCTCGTATGAGCGGATCGTGTCATGGTCCACGTAGACTGCGAGGGGATGCTGCCAGTCCACGTTGGCGAAGCTCACGATGGCGGTCTTCGCTCCGAGGGAGCGCTGAATCGCGCGGATCCCTCCTGCCCGGGTCTCTTCCTCGGGCAGCCGCGCGCTGATCTGCTCGGCCAGGTAGCGCGCTTTCACGAGCTCCGCGGAGTCGAGGACCGCGGCCGCATCGCCTGCAATGTGATGCGACTGGATGAGCCATCGGTACGAAGAGATCCATGAAGCGAGAAAATCACGCCTCGCCGCGCCCGAGGCCGTGCGCCGCAGATCCTCCTTGATTTGAACAGCCTGCTGGAGATACTCCCTCGCCCGGCCGGCATTGCCGCTCTGGAGAAAGAGCGTGCCGAGATTGTTGAGCGCCGTCGCCTCCTCGGCCCGCATCCCGATTGCGCGGCACATCTCGAGAGCGCTCTCGTACCGCTGCCGGGCCTCATCGACCCTGCCCGTGACCTGGCTCACCCCGCCGAGGTGGACGAGCACGCGGGCGATCTCATCGCGCTTCCCCAGGCTCTCTCCCAGCCCGAGGGCCTGTCGATACAGCTCCTCGGCTCTGTCGTAGCTCTTCACCTGCGAGTACGCGGCTCCCATTGCGTTGAGCAGGAGCATCTGGTCTCCCTGCCTGCCCAGCTTCACCGCGATGTCGAGACCCTCTTGGTACTTCTCGATCGCCTCCTCGTATTTGCCCTGATTCTGGCGCACGGAGCCGATGAGGCGGAGATTGGCGAGCACCTGGTCGGGGACCTCGAGCTCGCTTGCGAGCGCGAGCGCTTGGGTGTGCAGCTCGAGGGCCTGGTCATACCTTCCCCACGCCTGGTAGACCATCCCAAGGCTTCCCAACATGGAGACGACGTTCAGCCGCAGGTCCAGGCTCCTGAACACCTCCAGCGCCCGCGTGTACGCCGTCTCCGCCTCGTCGTAGCGTCCCGTCGCGTACAGCACCGACCCCAGATTGCCGAGTGCGTTCGCCTCGCTCGCCTTCAGACCCTGGCTCTTCGCGCTCTGGAGGGCCTGCTCGAGGTACGCGCGCGCATCGTCGTAGCCCCCGCGGGCGCTCGCGGTCATGCCGAGATTGATCATCGTGTTCGTGACGCTGGCCGGATCGCCGATCTCCTGGAACTCGCCCATCACCTGCCGGTAAGTGTCCTCGGCTTCGCGATACCGGCCCCATCCCAAGTAGATTCCCGCGATATTGCCGAGGTTCGCGGCCGCGCTCGCGCGGTCTCCGCGGGTTTCGTGCTCTTCGCGCGCGAGCCTGTAGCGAGCGATCGCCTCGTCGTAGCGGCCCCATGCCGCGTACAGGAGCCCGAGATTGTTCAGGATGGCGGCTCTCTGACCCTCGACACCGCGGGAGCGCACGATCTCGAGCGCCCTTTCGAAGCGCTCCTCCGCTTCCGGGTAATGGGCCCGGCTGTATTCCAGCCAGCCGAGATAATTCAGGAGGAAGGCCTGCTCCTTGGGGGCATCCAGCGCCGTGAACAGCTCGAGTGCGAGCGCGAGCTGCTCGCGCGCCAGCTCCCCCTGCCCGAGACGGGCGAGGCTGATGCCGAGATACTCGCGGTCGTACGCGAGATCGGCGAGCCTGCTCTCTCCCATGGCAGCGTCGATCTCGGCGGCCCGGCGGAGCAGGGGGATGACCTCGCCGTATGCGCCCCTGTTGAACAGCTCCCCCGCGCGCTCGAAGAGCGCATCGGGGTCCTCGGCGGTCTGCGCGCCGGCGAGCGCTGAGACGAACAGCAGCACGATCGCGAGAAGCGCACCTTGAACAGGGAGTCGAGAGCGCGCATGGCCGCGGTGAGTCGGTCGCACCTCCTGACCCTGCCTTTCAATCAGGAAATGTCGATGCCGCGCCGCGTCAGAAAGACCGAGCAGACCTCGAAAATGACGGTGAGATCGTCTATGGCCTCTTGAAGATCTTTCGCCGAATAGGTTTGGAAAGGCAACCCGCCCGGCAATCCATTCGGGTACCGCGTTGGTATGTAGAATCGATCCAAGCGCTTCGACGGCTCTTCGGCCTCGGCGAAAGCAGGGGATTGTGGGAGCAGGTCGGTGCACGAATCGATGAGAGAGTGTCCGAAGACCCTCCGGCTTCCCGCGGCGTACAGGCAGGACTTCAAGGCCTTTTCGCCAGCCTGCTGGGAGATAAAGCATCCCTTGTCGAAGAAGCGGCCCTCCTGGAGAACCCATTCGGCGAACCGAAGGTCGTCCTCAGCTTGCCTGTACCATCGGAGCGCTTCGCGCTCATTCTCTTTCATACAGAACCTTCCCCGTCGCGACCGCGTCCTGGACGAATGGCCGCGTCACCTTCAGCTCGGCGAACTCCTGCGGAGTGTAGGCGAGAATGTCAATGGCCATGGGTAAGTTCCACGCCATGTACAGCTCCCGCAGCCGATCGAGGAACCTTTTCTCCGTGTCATAGACCACGATGAGGTCGATGTCGCTTTCCTCATCCGCGCTTCCCTGCGCATGAGATCCGAAAAGTATGATGCGGTGAGGTCTGAACCGCGCGAAGGCCTTCAGGATGCCGTCACGAATCTCGGTGTCCGTCAGGATCTTCGTGCTCACGGGAGAATCCTACCGACCGTCGAAGGCGCTGTCAATCGAAACCACGCCCAGTGCAGCGCGGCCGCTCTGCCGTGCTTCCGCTCAGTCCACGAACAGGTCCTTGCTGGCGAAGTTGGGGTCGCAGGTGAGGTTGACCCCGAGCTTGCGCAGGCCCGCCTCGTCGCCCGGGGTGGGAATGTGCGTGATGTGCGCCTCGCAGCCCCGCAGCGCAGCCAGCTTGTTCACGGCCGCCTCGGCCGCTGGGTTCATGGCCGCGCTGATGCTCAGCGAGATCAGAGTCTCCTCCAGGTCGAGGCTGACCACCCGGCTGCCCAGGACGTCCTTCTTGAAATGGCTGAGCGCTGCGGTGATGTGGGGCGCGAGCAGGTGGATGGAATCGGGGATGCCCGCCAGGAGCTTCACCGCGTTCAGCACGAGGCTGGACGCAGCGTGCATGAGGGGTGAGTTCTTCCCCGTGACGATGGCGCCGTCGCGGAGCTGGAGGGCCGCGCCGCAGCAGATCCCCTCGTTGCCCTTGCCCTGAGCCAGGGCTTCCGCCGCCGCCTGCGCCGCGGCGACGGCGACCTTCCTGTCGTTCGTGCCTATGCCGAGATCCTTCATCAGCAGCTCCACGCGCTGGACAGTCTTGTGCTCTTCGACTCCCATCGCGTACTCGCAGGAGTAGCGGTAGAACCGGCGGATCACCTCCTGGAGGGCCGCCTCTCGCACGAGGGAGTCATCCGCGATGGCGAAGCCAGCCCTGTTGACGCCCATCTCCGTCGGCGAGCTGTAGGCCGCGCTCTCACCCGATATGCGCTCCATGATCCGCTGGAGCACCGGGAAGACCTCGATGTCGCGGTTGTAGTTGACGGCCACCTTGCCTGTGGCCTCGAGGTGGAAGGAGTCGATGGCATTGAAGTCGCCGATGTCCGCCGTGGCCGCCTCGTAGGCCACGTTCACCGGATGCTTGAGGGGGAGGTTCCAGATCGGGAAGGTCTCGAACTTCGCGTATCCCGCCCGAACCCCCCGCGTGTGCTCGTGGTACAGCTGCGAGAGGCACGTGGCGAGCTTTCCGCTGTTCGGACCGGGGCCCGTGACCACGACGATCTGCCTGTCGGTCTGGATGTACTCGTTTGCGCCGTAGCCCTCCGCGCTCACGATGGTCTCAACGTCTGTGGGGTAGCCCCGGGTGAAGCGGTGGGTGTACACGCGGATGCCGCGCCGCTCGAGCCGGTTCTTGAACTTCAACGCGGAGGGCTGCCCGTCGAACCGCGTGATGACAACCGCGCGCACCGCAACGCCCCAACCGCCGAGATCATCGATCATCTTCAGCGCGTCGGAATCGTACGTGATGCCGAAGTCGCCCCTGATGCGCCGGCGCTCGATATCTCCCGCATAGATGCAGAGGATGACGTCCGACTTGTCAGCCAGGCCGGCGAGCAGGCGCATCTTCACGTTGGGATCGTAGCCGGGAAGCACGCGCGCGGCGTGGTAGTCGAAGATCAGCTTCCCGCCGAACTCTAGGTACAGCTTGTCGCCGAATCGCTTCACTCGACCGAGGATTTCGGCCGCCTGCTCGCGCAGATAGCTCTCGTTGTCGAACCCGACCGTTGCGCTCATGCCACCTCCCTGCGGATGCTCCACGCGGCGAGCGCCCCCGCGATCACGGCGAATCCCGCGAGAGCGACGAGCCCTGGCCAGGCTTCGAGCAGACCTCGGCCGCGCACCATGATGTCCACAAGAGCCTCGTTCGCCCATGTGAGGGGCATGAGGCGAGCGACCGCTCGAAGCCAGCCCGGCATATCGGCGAGCGGCCACAGCAGGCCGCACAGGATGAACTGCGGGATGATCACGATGGGGATGAACTGGATGGCCTGCAGCTCGTTTCGCGCGAAGGCCGAGAGGAGGATCCCCAGGTTGACCGCCCCCAACACCAGGAGGCCCGTCACCAGCAGCACGGCCACGGGACTCCCAATGATCTGGACCTTGAGCACGTACAGGGTGAACGACACGAGGATCGCCACCTGCAGCAGCGAGAAAAAGCCGAAGCCGACCATGTAGCCCAGGACGATCTCCAGTCGGCTCGCGGGAGAGGCGGCCAGGCGCTCCATGGTGCCGTGCGTCCGCTCGCGGAGGAACGAAACGCTGGTGAGGAGGAAGACGAGGAAGAACGAGATGAACGCCATCGACAGGGGCGCGAAGAAGTCCAGGATCGTGAAGCTCGCGCTTCCGTGCAGCCTCTCGACAGCGAGCTCCAGCGGGAGGCCCTTGGCGAAGAGGAACGAGAGCGGCTTCGGCATCATGCCTCTCAAGAGGTCGGGAACCTTCTGCATGACCAGCGCGCTCACCGCCCCGAGAGCGGACCCCGACTGCGCGGGATTGGATCCCTCCACGATGATCGTGAGGGCCGTGCGCCGGTTCTTCCACAGCTCGTCGGTGAAGGAGCCGCCGAACACCAGGGCGACGCTGCTCGCCCCTGACTGCACGGAAGCCCGCGCCTCTGCCCGCGAGAGGCTCGTGAGGGAGACCTTCCCGCTCTCTGCAAGGGCGTCCACGATCACCTGAGAAAGCCGCGCCTTCCCTTCCGACGGGGCGTCCTCGTTCACCACGGCGACGGAGAGCTTCGCGTCCTCCTGCGAGCGGAAAACGTACCCGATGAGGGTCATCACGAGCAGCGGAACGACGAGCATCAGCCCGAGGGTCCTCGTGTCGTGGATGAACTGGGCGAGGATGCGCAGAGCGATGGCCAGGATGCGGTGCGCTCTCATATCCGTTCACCGGCCGTGTCACCGGCGGCGCTGCCGGCAAGGGCGAGGAAGGCGTCCTCCAATTCCGCCGTGCCGGCCCTCTCCCTGATCTGCGGGACGGACCCGACGGCGAGGACCCGGCCCTGCCGAATGAGCGCCAGGCGGTCGCAGCGGTCGGCCTCGTCCATGACGTGGCTGGAAACCACGATCGTGACCCCCTTCCTATTGAGAGCCTTGAAATGCTCCCAGAAGCCGCGGCGCAGCTCGGGGTCCACTCCCACGGTCGGCTCGTCCAGAAGGAGGAGCTCGGGATCGTGCACGAGGGCGCAGGCGAGGGAGAGCCGCTGGCGCATGCCGCCGCTCAGCGTTCGGGCGAGCGAGCCCGCTCTGTCGGCGAGCCCCACGAGCGCGAGGCACTCGTCGATGCGCGACCTCCTCCTCGACCCGTTTCGCTCGCCGAAGATGCGCGCGAAGAACCCGAGGTTTTCCCGCACGGTAAGGTCGTCGTACAGGCCGTGCGACTGCGGCATGTAGCCGATGCGGGCGATGACCGCCGCGCGCCCCCCGGGCAACCCATGGCCGAGAACCTCGATGCGGCCGGACGTGGGGCGCACGAGTCCCGCCGCGATGCGGATGAAGGTCGTCTTGCCCGAGCCGTTGGGACCGAGCAACCCGAAGGTCTCGCCCCGGGGCACGGCGAGATCGAACCGGTCAAGGGCGGCGATACGCCCGAAGCGCCTGCCGAGAGCGGTCGTATCGATCACGAACATCGCGGGCATACTCGCCGATCCGCGGTTGAAGATCAAGCCTGGAAGGCAGCACCAGTGCCGGCCTTTGACTACCGGCCGGTTTCATGCTACCCGTGTATCGGAGGCGAACGGTGACAGCGATCGATCTGAAGGGGAAGACCGCCCTCGTCACGGGGGCAGGGCAGGGGCTGGGCGCGGCCACGGCCGAGGCGCTGGCGAAGGCGGGCGCCAGGGTGGTCGTCAACTACTTCAACGACGCGGAGGGGGTCAACCGCCGGCGAGCCGAGCAGACCGCCGGGGCGATCGGCTCGGCTGCCGTGGCGTTGGAAGGGGACGTCCGTGATCCGACGGCCCTCGCCTCTCTGTTCGACGCTATCGCGGGGCGCTTCGGCGGCCTGGACATCATCGTCAACAATGCCGCGATCCTCAAGGATCGCAGCGTGAAGAAGATGTCCGCCGATGAGTGGCGTCAGGTGATCGACACTGACCTGACCGGCGTCTTCAATGTCTGCAGGCTCGCGGCCGAGAGGCTCGCCGACGGCGGACGCATCGTGAACATGTCGTCGATCTCCGCGTTCGAGGGCTTTTTCGGCCAGGCGAACTACGCCGCGGCAAAGGCGGGGGTCGCCGCCCTGACCCGGGTGCTTGCGAGGGAGCTCGCGCGCAGGAGGATCACGGTCAACGCCGTCGCCCCCGGGGTGGTGCTCACCGAAATGGGCAAGAGCATCCCCGAGGAGGTCCGCGCGCAGATGCTGCAGTCCATCCCGCTGGGCAGGTTCGGCGAGCCCTCCGAGATCGCGGGTGTGATCCTGTTCCTCTGCAGCGACCTCGCCTCCTACGTCACCGGCCAGGTCATCCACGTGAGCGGGGGATGGTGGGTGTGAGCGGCCCGCGCGCGCCCCTGGAGTGCACGGCTGATGAAGCCGCCGACCTGATCGCGGACGGGCGGACAGTCGCGTGCAGCGGCTTCGTCGGCTCGGCGCACCCCGAGGCGCTCACGGCGGCCATCGAGCGGAGCTTCGCGCGGAAGGGGCGGCCGCGCGGTCTCACCATCGTGTATGCGGCGGGGCAGGGCGACGGGAAGAGCCGGGGCATGAACCACCTCGCGCACGAGGGACTTACCCGGCGGGTCATCGGCGGCCACTGGGGTCTTGCGCCGGCCCTCGGGCGCCTCGCACTCGAGGGGAGGATCGAGGCGTACAACCTCCCCCAGGGCGTGATCTGCCAGCTCTTCCGCGACATCGCGGCGGGCAGGCCGGGGTGCATCACGCGAATCGGGCTCGACACATTCATCGATCCCCTCTTCGGAGGCGGCCGGCTCAACGCGCGGACCCCCGTGGGGCTGGTCGAGCGCATCGAGCTTGGTGGAAAGCCATGGCTGTGGTACAAGGCGTTCCCCATCCACGTCGCCCTCCTGCGGGCCACCGCCGCCGATCGGCGCGGGAACCTGGTCATGGACAGGGAGGCGATCGTCGGGGAAATCCTCCCGATCGCGCAGGCCGCGCGGAACTCAGGCGGGATGGTGATCGCGCAGGTGAGTGAGATCCGAGCCGCCGCCGCATCGCCCCACGAGGTGCGCGTGCCGGGCATCCTGATCGACAGGATCGTCGTCGCCTCCCCCGCGGAGCACGAGCAGACCTACGCGGAAGCCTTCAACCCGGCCTACTGCTCGCCGCTCCCGGCCGACGGCCGTATCGGGGCCGCCCTCGGCGCGCCCCTTCCGATGGACGAGAGGCGGGTGATCGCGGCCAGGGCGTGCGACGAGCTTCCCGACCGCGCCGTGGCGAACCTCGGCATCGGCATGCCGGAGGGGATCGCGAAGATCGCCGCCGAGCGCGGGCTTCTGGATCGGTTCACCCTGACGGTGGAGAGCGGCCCCATCGGGGGAATCCCCGCGTCGGGACTGAGCTTCGGGGCATCCGTGTTCCCCGAGGCGATCCTCGACCAGCCCGCGCAGTTCGACTTCTACGACGGCGGGGGGCTGGATTTCGCCGCGCTGGGCGCGGCCCAGATCGATGCCGAGGGGAACGTGAACGTGTCCCGGTTCGGCTCTCGCCTGGCGGGAGTCGGCGGGTTCGTGAATATTTCTCAGTCGGCGCGGAAGCTGGTCTTTTGCGGGACCTTCACGGCCGGCGGCTTGGAGGTCGAGCTCCTGCCGGACGGAATCCGCATCGTGAAGGAGGGTGCGCAGAAGAAGTTCGTGCGAAGCCTCGAGCAGGTCTCCTTCAATGCCCGCCGAGCAAGGGAGAACGGTCAGGAAGCGCTCGTCGTGACCGAACGCGCGGTCTTCCGCCTGACGGAGGCCGGACTCGAGCTGATCGAGGTCGCCCCCGGGGTGGACCTCGAGTCTCAGGTGCTGGGGAAGATGGAGTTTCGTCCCATCGTCGGCAGCGTCCGGCCCATGCCGGCGCACCTTTTTCGACAGGAGAAAGGGCAATCGCCATGAACGGTATCGTCATCGTCGCCGCGGCGCGCACCGCGCAGGGCAGGTTTCTTGGATCGCTCGCGAAGAGCACGGCGGTCGATCTCGCCGTCGCGGCGGGGAGGAAAGTCGTCCAGGCGGTCGGCCCAGGTTCCTTCGACCAGGTCATCGTGGGCAATGTGCTCGCTGCGGGGCAGGGGATGAACGTCGCCCGGCAGGTCGGCATCGGCCTGGGCGTGCCCGTCGATCGGATTGCCTTCTCGGTTAACATGATGTGCGCCTCGGGCATGCAGTCCATCATACTCGCCTCCCAGGCCATTCGAGCGGGGGACGCGAGATGCGTACTCTGCGGCGGGACGGAATCGATGTCCAACGCCCCCTACCTGCTCGACCGGGCCCGGGCCGGCTATTCCCTCGGCGACGGCGTGCTGGTCGATTGCCTTCTTCGCGACGGCCTCATCGACGCGTTCAGCAGGACGCACATGGGCATGATGGCGGAAGCGCTGGCCGAGAGCCGCGCCATCGATCGCGGGGCGCAGGACGCCTTCGCCCTGAGGAGCCAGAAGGCCTGGGGTGCCGCTCAGGGCGGAGGCGCGTTCGTCGATGAGATGGTCGCCGTGGCCGGCCTGGCGCTGGACGAACACCCGCGTCCCGAGGTAACCCTTGAAAAGCTCGCCTCGCTCAAGCCCGCATTCAAGGCAGGGGGCACTGTCACGCCGGGCAATTCATCGGGAATCAATGACGGGGCGGCCATGCTCGCCGTCTGCGACGCCGAGCTCGCCCGCGAGAGGGGGTGGACGCCGCTCGCCCGCATCAGCGGCTTCGCCACGGTGGGCTGCGAGCCCGGCCTCGTGGGCCTCGGTCCCGTGTACGCGACCCGCAAGCTGTGCGCGGCTCACGGGATCGACCTCGCGAGCTTCGACGCGATCGAGATCAACGAGGCGTTCGCCGCGCAGGTCCTCGCCTGCCTGAAGGAGCTGGGACTCTCCGCCGAGCGAGTGAACGTGAACGGGGGCGCGATTGCACTCGGGCACCCCATCGGGGCCTCCGGGGCGCGCCTTGTTGTTCACCTCGCGCACCGGGTCGCCCGCGGCGAATCGGAGCGGGCTCTCGCCACCCTGTGCGTCGGAGGCGGCATGGGCGCCGCGCTCATGCTCGAGCCGGCAGAGAGCCCGGGAGCGAGGGGGGGATGAAGACAATCGCGCGGCGGGCGGCTCTCGCCGCGTCGATGCTTCCGCTCGCCCTCATCCTCTCGTGCGCGGGTGGGCCGAGGCAGGGGCGAATCCTCGAGCCGAGTGAATGGAACGGGATTCCCGAAGTGCGCACACGCTATGGGGTGGTCCGGGGGTTCGGGGATGCGGATGACACTTGGGTGTGGAAGGCCATCCCCTTCGCCTCGCCGCCGATCGGCGAGCTTCGCTGGCGGGCGCCTCATGACCCCGCGCCCTGGGACGGAATCAGGGCCGCGCGCGCTTTCAACCCCGGCTGCACGCAGTTCAACCCGCTCGTGGGCGGGATCAGGGGCTCGGAGGACTGTCTCGCCCTCAATGTGTGGCGGCCGAGGAGCGCGGAGCGCGACCTTCCCGTCTACGTGTGGATCCACGGGGGAGGGAACTCGATCGGCTCCGCGACGATGGTCCATGAGTATAGAGGCAATAGGATCGCCCGGGTCTCGAACGTGGTCTTCGTCTCCCTCAACTACAGGCTTGGGCCGTTCGGGTGGTTTTCTCATCCCGCGCTTCGCGAGGGACGCTCTCTCGAGGATGATTCGGGCAACTATGGGACCCTGGACATCATCCAGGCTTTGAAGTGGATACGGGAAAACATTACCGCTTTCGGCGGCGACCCGCGCAACGTGGCGATCACCGGTGAGTCATCCGGTGCCATGGACGTGCTCTCCCTCCTCCTGTCGCCCCTTTCGAAAGGACTCTTCAGCAGGGCGGTCTCCCAGAGCGCCGCCGCGGGAGCCCACGAGGGGACGCGCGATCTCGCCGACGGGGAGCTGCGGGCCGCGCGCGTGCTGCGCCAACTTCTGCTGAACGACCGCAGGGCCCGCACGATCGACCAGGCGGAGGCGGTTGCCGGCTCCATGAGCGCCGAGGCGATCCGGACGTACCTCCGCTCGAAGAGCGACCGGGTGCTCATTCGGTGTTTCGCGGCTTCGGCAACGGGCATGACCGACAACCCCGCGATCTTCCGCGACGGGCACGTCATCCCCGCCGCCGGCCTGGACGCATTCTCGACCGGCGAGTACCCCAACAAGGTGCCGCTCATCATTGGGAGCAACCGAGAGGAGCTGAAGCTTTTTCTCGCCTTCGACAGGACACGGTCGTGGAAAAGCGAGCTCTCCCAGGCGGTCGCGCGATATGGGAGCATGCGGTGGAAGGCGACTGGGGTCGACAGCATCGCCCGGAGGGTGCGTGAGAGCGGCGAGGCTGCGCCCGTCTACGTATACGAGTTCGCCTGGGGAGCCCCGGATGCGAAGGGAGCAAGCCCGATGCCCGGTTCATGGGGGAGGCGGCTGGGCGCCTTCCACTCGCTGGAGATCCCCTTCTTTCTCGGACAGGACACAGTCGACGCCGTGCTCCACCTGGCCCTGTTCACCGCGGGCAACAGGCCCGGGCGGAAGGCCCTGTCCTCCGCCATGATGGGCTACGTCGCCAGCTTCATCCGCACCGGCGACCCGAACCGTCCCGGCTCGGGCCTCCCGCGGTGGCTGCCGTGGTCGAACGAGCCCGGCGCGCCGAAGGGAATCATCTTCGACGCCGATCGACGCGCGCCGAGCATCGGGATGACGAGCGAGGAGGTCACGGAGGACGGGGTTTTCGCGGCGATCGATAGGGACCTTCCCCCGTCGCTGGCGGCGAAGACGCGGGAATATCTCGCGAAGTCTCACTCGGCGCCGGATTCACGCTGAGGGGATCCGCTCCCTTTCCGCTAGAACGCTCTCCTGTTCTTCACAATCTGGTCGTTCAGGGCTTCCAAGCATTGGTGGAGCGCTGCGTCTCCGGCCAGGCCGAGCGCCTCGGAGTCCTTCTTCACCGCATAGGGCCGCCAGAGACCCGCCCACCAGCCCTTCGGATTGTCCTTGGAGCCGCGGCCGCTCACGGTCGTTTCCCAGACCGTCTTGCCCGCGCGGTTTTTCAGCGTGCACCGCAGGACGAGCGAGACCGTCTTCGTGCTCATCAGCGTGAAGCCCGTCTCCATCTTCGACGATTTATCGATCTGCAGAACAAGGGTCGAGCGTGCGCTCTTATCCCCCTCCTGCACGAGAGCGACGTCGCGAATCACCTTCCGCAGCGACTGCTCCGCGTTCTTCTCCAATCCCGCTCCGATCTGGAGAACGCGATCGTACTTGTCCTTGAGCACGAAGGAACGTGTTTCGGGGGGAAGGGATACGCTAATGGCCGAAGCGATCTTGTTCGGCTGGTCCTTGATGTCGAGCGGCACGGTAATCCGCGCGGGCGGAGTCGCGCAGGAGAGAATCGCAAGTGCGGCCGCGCCGGCAAGGAGGGAGAGGGCTGCCCTTGAGGCTGGTTTCGATTTCTGGTCTGCGCGCACAGGGGGTCTCCTTTCTGAATCGTGATTCGATCCTGATCGAGACGATCATACCCTACCGGCATCCTCCCGTCCACTTGCGCGTTCCACCCCGCCGCGGCCATAATGAGGAGGACGGGAGAGCGGCGGCGCATGTCATCCACGATCTGGATTCTGGGCAGTGAGCCTTTCGCGAGGGGTCCGGGGGGGAAGCTCGCCTCGAGGATCGCGACTGCATTCCCGAGCCGCAGGGCTCTCGTCACGCTTCCCGGCATCCATGCGTCCCAGCGGCAGGCCTTCCTGGACGCTCTGGACGAAAGGCGTCGGACGGCGGGCCTCACGCCGCTCTCCCGCGAACAGCGGGACGCGGAATGGAACGGCGCCGTCGACCTGATCGTCGACGAGGATGCCATCCAGATCCGACCCGATCCCGAGGCCATGCCCCTCGCCTTCTCCGCCGACGAGATGCTGCAGGAGCTGGTCCCGACTCACAGAATCAGGTTCCTCGGCCTGCTGAACGAGAAGGTCCGCGAAGCGATCAAGAAACGGGGCGAGTGGTGGAGGATCACGCCGCTGCCGAAGAGCTTCGAGGAGATGGACGCGATGATCCGGGAATCCCGGATCGGAATCGGCGGGCGGGAGATCTACTACTACAGCAAGACGCACGGCACCCGGTTTCTCACCTACCAGCAGTTCGCCGGGCTCGGGTCACTCGACGACGGCGCTCTGCGCGACCACCTCGTCGAGATCCAAGCGCACTGTGCGCGCGTGAACGCGCACGGGCACCCCGAGCTCGCGTTCTTCGTCTCGGAGCCCGGCATCTCGAGGTCCGATTTCGCCCGGCTCGACTTTCCCGGCATGGACAGCGCCGCGCTGCGGGGAGCCTTCAAGGCGCTGAGCGAGAAGTTCCTCCGCGCCACGCGCGAGCAGCTGCGGGTCGACGATCCCCAGAACCTCGAGTGGAGGAACTCGCTGGTCGCCGCTCTGATCGGGAAGGAGGACGAGCTCGCCTCCGAGGAAGCCCTGATCGGCTTGAGCCCCGAGTTCTTCAGGCAGATCGAGTGGCTCCCCGGAGGGCGCATCGAGGAGGGCGAGCTGGTCTTCGACCAGGTCCTCGACGAGCGGGGGGATCGCGCGGCCGAGGGGACGGAGGAGTCGCTCGACGAGAAGCCGCGGAAGTTCATCTACAACATCGTGCGCGAGTACGGCGATCTCGAGTTCGTGAACATCGGCAGGGTGATCGGCTCGCTCTCCCGGCGCAGGGCGCTTCACGGACGGCGCGGGGTCTACCTCGCCGTGCTGAAGCAGCGGCAGAACAGGCGCGAAATCGTGAGCGTGATCCGGATGCAGAAACAGGGGGTCCGCGAGTACCTCGAGGAGGGCTATTCGCGCCTCGAGGCGATGGTCCGCTCGGAGGAGTATACCGAGTACACCCTCGATAGGCTGCTCGCCTGCCGTCAGCTCGGCATGCGGATTCCCTTCCACGTGACGGGCAAGAGGATCAGCGAGGCTTCCACGCTGCCCGGTGGGGAAAAGATCACGATCTGGACTCCCTATTTCGAGCGCGACTACATCAGGGGGATCGCGACGGACAAGCTGCCCTCGCGCAGCCTCGAGAAGAGGGAATTCGCCCTGCGCTGCGCCCGGCTCCTCGGCATGGCGGCGGGTCCGAACATGATCGTCGGCAGATGCGACCTGACAAGCGAGCCGCTGTTCGATGACGGGGACGAGGTGCTCAGCCTCGACGAGGATGGCCTGCCGGCGAACATCATCGTCGCCGACATCACGGGAACCTTCAATGACTGCGCCACGCCCCTGGCCGAGTTCACTCCCCCCTACGCGAACCCGGTCAACAGGCGCGCATCGCTGGTCCCCGACGCCGCGGCGTTCGCCGAGGCATACCTCGATGGGTTCGTGGAGCGCTTCACGTGGATCCAGGGCGAGTACAGGCGGCGCAGGCGGGCTTTCGACACCCTTTTCACGCACCGGCCCCTGGCAGGGGCCGTGGGATTCGCGGACAGATGGCAGAGCGTGCTCGCTCGAATGGACTCCTCGGATCCGCGGGAGCTTGCGGGCCTGATCCGGGCGAAGCTCTCCTTGGCGTGAGGGGAGGCTACAGAGACCCTTCCCCGTCCGCTGCCACGCGTTGGACAATGAAAGCTCGAGTCTCGGCCACTACCCGGTCGCGGATCGGGTCCGTTTCGATGAACACCTCGTGCCGGGCGCCCTCGAGCAGGATCCTTCGACAGGTTTTTACTTTGGCGCAGAAGGTTTCAATAGCACGCGCGTCGATATAGGCATCCTCGGCAGCTTGGAACACGAGGAGGGCCGCGGTGATCTTTTCGGCATCGGCCCGGATCCTGCTGGCCATGCGACGTGTTTGGTTCACCCAGTGGACGGTCGGGTCGCCCATGCGGATCTCGGGGTGGTCCGCGTAATCCTGGAACTTGCGCTCGTGCCGGGCACTGCTGTGCGTCTCTTTGTTCGTTTCGAAGGGCGCGACGGTGAATGGGCCGCCACCGGGCATGTAGGACCGGCCTCCGAAGGCATCGAGCAGCCTCAGCAGAGCGAGCGCGACACCGGGCATTCGGTGCCCCACGAGCGGTCCCGACAGGATCGCAGAGTCGAAGTCGCCGGGGAATCGCTCGATGTAGGCGGCCATGATGCCTCCGCCGAGCGAGTGGCCGATGCCGATGAGCCTCGCCCGGGTCCGGGCCTTCACCACGGTATCCACGAAGAGCTTCAGGTCCGCGAGGTAGCTCTGCCAACGCTCGACATGGCTCTTCTCACGGTCGGCAAGCAGATGTTGGGATGCGCCCTGTCCCCGGGGGTCGAGTGCGTAGATCGACACACCGAGGTCGCGCAGGTCGTAGCAGAGCTCCGCGTACTTGTAGAAAGACTCCGCGTGGCCCCCGACGAGGACGATCGCTGCCCGGGGAGCCGGCTCCTCGATGGCGAGCCATCGCAGCCCCACGCTTCCCTCGCCCTCCAAGTCGCCGTAGACGGCGCGCTCGGCCAGGTACGGGGCGACCTTCTCCAACCAGTCCTTCTCGAAGCTCGCTTCGCCGATCGCGTGGAGGAGGAGGGGCGAGGCCACCATCAGAGCGACGAGCAGGCTCCCGCGCATGACGCATTCTCCTTACGTGCCTCAAATGTCGAAGTACAGCATGAACTCCCAGGGGTGCGGCCGCAGGTCGAGGGCGAGGACCTCGTTCTTCATCTTGTAATCGATCCAGGTCTCGATCACGTCAGGGGTGAACACGTCGCCCTTCAACAGGTACTCGTGGTCGTTCTCCAGCGCCTTGAGCACATCCCGAAGCGAGCCGGGGGTCTTGGGCACGGCTGCCAGCTCCTCGGGCGGCAGGTCGTAGATGTCCTTGTCCAAGGGCTGCCCCGGGTCGATCTTGTTCAGGATTCCGTCGATCGCCGCCATCATCATGGCCGAGAAAGTCAGGTAGGGATTGCAGCTGGGATCGGGGCATCGGAACTCGATCCTCTTCGCCTTTGGCGATGCGGAGTACATGGGGATGCGGATCGAGGCGCTCCTGTTCCTGCGCGAGTATGCCAGGTTGACGGGGGCTTCGTAGCCGGGCACGAGGCGCTTGAAGCTGTTGGTGGTCGGCGTGGCGAAGGCGAGCAGGGAAGGGGCGTGCTTCAGGAGGCCGCCGATCGCGTACAGCGCCATCTGGGAGAGACCCGCGTATCCCTCGCCCGCGAAGAGGTTCTTCTCGCCCTTCCAGAGGGAGAAGTGCACGTGCATGCCGCTGCCGTTGTCGCCGAATAGGGGCTTCGGCATGAAGGTGACGACCTTCCCGTGCTTCCGCGCCGTGTTCTTCACCACGTACTTGTACTTCAACGCGCTGTCGGCCATCTTCACGAGCGAACCGTAGCGCATGTCGATTTCGCACTGTCCCCCCGTGGCCACCTCGTGGTGCTGCGCCTCGATGGGCACGCCGATCGACTCGAGGGTGAGCATCATCTCGCTCCGGATGTCCTGCAGGGTGTCTGTCGGCGGGACGGGGAAGTACCCCTCCTTGAACCGGATCTTGTACCCGAGGTTCGGGTTCTCCTGCCTGCCGGTGTTCCACCTGCCCTCGCCGGAGTCGATGTGGTAGTAGCCCTCGTGCTCGTTCTGGTCGTAGCGGATGTCGTCGAAGATGAAGAACTCGCACTCGGGCCCGAAGTACGCCGTCTCGGCGAGGCCCGTGCCCTTCAGGAATGCCTCGGCCTTGCGCGCGATGTTGCGCGGATCGCGCGTGTAGTCCTCGCCGGTGAGCGGATCGCAGATATTGCAGATCACCACGAGGGTCTTCGCCGCGAGGAAAGGGTCCACGAACGCGGTATCGGCAACGGGCTTCACGAGCATGTCCGACTCGTTGATCGCCTGCCAGCCCCTGATGCTCGAGCCGTCGAAGCCGAACCCGCGCTCGATGTTCTCCTCGCTCAGCTCGCGGGCGGGCACGGAAAAGTGCTGCCACAGGCCGGGAAAGTCCATGAACCGCAGGTCCACGACCTCCACCTTCTCCTTTTCGATGAACGCGACGATCTCTTTCGATGTCCTGCCGACAGTCACGATCTCCTCCTTTGCGAGCCCTGCTGACAAGTATGTCATTTTCCGCCCGCCGCCGGAAGCCAGCAAAGCCTGGGCGAAAGTGGGTTGCCCTCAATTAAGCAAGAGTCATGCCAGCTCTACCCCTTTCATTTAATTCTTTTATCTGCAAGTGATTAGGAATCGCGCTGCTGGTTTCGCTATATTGGAGAGGCTACATTTCTGTAGGAATCTGCAGGGAGTGGAAACAGAAATGTAGGAAACGGAACCCGACGCCAAGCTGCGGGATTCAGCCCCTTGTGGGTGACGCTGCGGGGAGATGATCAGTATTCGCGAGCCGCCATCATCGGCCGAGCCGTCAGGCAGGAGTTTGACTTCATGTTCGTGGCCAAGCTTGTCACGCGCAAGCACCCGTTTCAAGAGATCGAGGGGCTGGATGCCCTGGCCTCTTGCTGCCCGCGGGCGATCGCTGTTTCAATGGGCTTCGCATCAGCGCGCGCTCTTGAGCGCTCCGGACATTCGGTGTAGGATCAACCAGGAAAATGTCCGCTGAAGGAGAAAGCCATCCCTCTCTCGGGAGAGGATAGAGAATGAAACGCAGGCTGGTTTCCGTCAGTCCCCCGGCACGAGGTGATGATCGGATCGGAGGTCCCACATGAACGCAATCGCTGGCAGGAGCCTCGTGCGCTTCGCATGCGGGCGCTGCATTGTCCTCGTGGGCGCGCTGGCAGCTCTCATAAACCTTGCCGGGTGCACGACGCAGCCGCGATACGCGGATCCCCTGGCCTCTGTCCCTTACAGATCGACCGACACCGAATCGATCGAGCTGCGCGGGACGGTCGATTCCCCCTTTTCCGATCAAAGCCTCTGCGTCGTCATCGCGAAGAATACACGAGATGCGACACGGTCCTTGACTGAATTGGCAAACAAGTATGCCGTGTGGCGGACTCCGAAGATGGCAAAAGAAGTCGATCCCAAGCTTTTCACGGAGAAGATCGATCAGGCGCTGATCCCCCGGTTCAAACGCGTCGTGTTGGCAGCGGACATGGCGGAGGCGGGCAGGGCCCAATGCGATCTCATCATGGTCTTCGACGCGCGGGTCCTTGTGGCGAACTCCCCTGGTCAGAAGCACACCGTCCAGCTCGCTGGATTGTTCGTCGACTCGGATGGACAACTGATCGAGAAGGTCGCCGGGCAGGGAACCTCCACGGTTCCGTTTCCCGCTTGGAGCCTCAAGTTCAGCACCGCAAGGGATGACGCGTTCGCTGAGTTCACCCGCAGCCTCGACAGCGCCGACAAGCTGGCCGCATACGTCGCGGAGCGCCGGACGCATCCCGCGTCGACTGCCTCGGCCGCGCAGCCATCGACGCCCGCGCCGGTCCAGCCGGAATCGTCGCGCCAGTCGCCCGGGGGAGCCTCCGCGCCCCCTCCCGACCGCTGGGCTGTCATCGTGGGGATCGCCAGGTACCAGTTGGCGGCGCAGGGCGTCGTGAAGGACCTCGCTTTTGCCGATAGGGATGCGCAGGACTTCGCCAAGGCTTTGGAGAAGCTGGGCTGGGGCAGCGACCACATCACGCTCGTGACGAATGAGAAGGCGACAAAGCGCGCCGTGGAGAAGGCTCTCGAGACATGGCTGCGCCGGGCGGGCCCCGATGACCAGATCGTTCTTTTCTGGTCCAGCCACGGCTGGCCCGACCCCGAGGATCCCGAGAAGGCGTATTTCGCCTGCTATGACTCCAATCCGGCGGATCCCTCATCAGGTCTGCGGATGGATCGCGTCAGGCAGACACTCGAGGAGCGCAAGGTACGGAACGTCGTCATCATCGCCGACACCTGTCATTCGGGCAAAGTCATCCGTTCGAGCGATCCAAAGGGAATCAGCGTCGTGCCTGCCCTGGAAGCGATGCAGAGGAAAGAACAGGTGCCGAAGGGCTGGGTCTTCATCGCATCGGCCGACCCTGACCGCAAGGCATACGAGGACAAGGCCTGGAACAACGGAGCTCTCACGCACGTGCTGCTGGAGGCGCTTGGCGGCAGGGCCGACGGCTACAAGAGCGCCGGAGCCCGGGACGGCACGGTCACCCTTGGAGAGCTGCGCGCCTACATCACCGATCGGATGGCCGAGGAGACCCTCAACATCGTCGGCGCGAGGCTCCTGCCGCTGTTCTACACGACGAGCGGGGATCCTGATATTTGGAGGCTCACGCTCGGCGCACCCTAGCCGCCACAGCCGATAGACCGACCTCCTGCTCCCTGCGGGCGATTGTCCACGGGAACGACGAAATGCTACAGTGCGCGTGGCAGGGGGGCGTGTGAAGTATCTCGTCGGCATCGATATCGGGGGAACGAAGACCGCCGTCATCCTCGGAGCGCCCGCCCGGCCGCGTTCCAGCTCGGCCAATGGTCTTTCGATCGTCGAGCGATCCGCTTTCCCGACCGACACTCGCGTGCCGTGGGGGGAGCATGTCCAGCGCATCGTCGAATCGATCCGTGCACTGATGAAGAAGGCGGGTGCGAAGTCCTCCCAGATTCTCGGGATGGGCGTGAGCTGCGGCGGACCCCTCGACAGCAGGGCGGGGCTCATCCTCTCACCGCCCAACCTTCCCGGATGGGACCGCGTGCCCATCACCGCCTCCCTTGCCGCCGCGTTAGGAGCTCCCGCGCACCTCCAGAACGACGCGAACGCCTGCGCGTTGGCCGAATGGTTGTATGGCGCGGGTCGGGGGTGCCGCAACATGGTGTTCCTCACGTTCGGCACCGGGATGGGAGCAGGCCTCATCCTCGACGGCAGGCTCTACGAGGGCGCGAATGACCTCGCGGGAGAGGTCGGCCACGTGCGCCTCGCTGAAGAGGGTCCCGAGGGCTACGGCAAGAAGGGCTCTTTCGAGGGCTTCTGCAGCGGTGGAGGGATCGCGAATCTCGCGCAGGCCGTCGTCGCGAAGGCGTTCACCCGCGGCGAAAGCGTGTCCTTCTGTGCCGACGAGGCCGGGATCCCGTCGATCACCGCCCAGGCGGTCGGCGAGGCTGCTGCCGCGGGCGATCCGCTCGCGCGCGAGATCCTGGCAATGAGCGGCCGCTCCCTCGGTCGAGGCCTCGCGATGATCATCGACGTCCTGAATCCCGAGAGGATCGTGATCGGCAGCATCTACGTGCGCTGCCGCGAGTTCCTCCAGCCGACAATGGAGGAGGAGATTCGCAGGGAGGCGCTCCCCCTCGCAGCCGGAGCGTGCGAGATCGTGCCCGCCGCGCTGGGCGAGCGGATCGGCGACTACGCGAGCCTCGCCGTCGCGGCGCGGGGTCTGGCAGGAGTGACGCAATCAGGAGGGGCGCAATGAAGGAGACCGATTTTCTTGATGAGCTTCTCGCGCGGTATCCCGCGCTCGCCGACTGCCGGCCGGCCATCGAGGCGGGCTGCCGCATCCTCGTCGACTGCTTCGCATCCGGCGGCACGCTGCTCGTGTGCGGCAACGGGGGAAGCGCGGCGGACGCCGACCATATCGTCGGCGAGCTGATGAAGGGTTTTCTCAAGCAGCGCCCGCTTCCCGAGGACATGCGCGCGCGTCTCGCGGCCGCCGATGCCGAGATCGGGGTCGCCGTCGGCGCGCGGCTGCAGGGCGCGCTGCCCGCGATCAACCTCGCCTCGGCGCTTTCCTTCTCGACCGCCTTCGGCAATGACGTGAGCCCCGAGCTGGCCTATGCCCAGGCGGTGAACGGCTATGGCCGAAAGGGCGGGGCGCTGCTGGGGCTCAGCACCTCAGGCAATGCGCAAAACGTGCTCGCGGCATTTTGCGTCGCCCGAGCCCTCGGCATGAAGACCGTCGGAATGACGGGACGGGGAGGCGGGCGCATGAACGGCAAGTGCGACGTGCTGATCCGAGTCCCGGCCGAAAAGACCCACGAGGTGCAGGAGCTTCACCTTCCCGTGTACCATTGCCTCTGCGCGATGCTGGAGGCGCACTTCTTCTCGTGAGACCGGCATGATGCCGAGAAGCGTCTCCGAGCATGACCTCGCCGTCGAGAAGCTGGTCGCAGGCGGTGACGGCCTGGGCTTTCTGGACGGCAAGGCCGTGTTCGTGCCCGGCGTCCTGCCGGGCGAAACCGCGCGGGTGAGGCTCGTCGAGCGCCGCAGGGACTTCGATCGGGCCCAGCTCCTGGAGGTGCGCGCCGTCTCCCCCGACCGCGTGAGCCCGGCGTGCCCGGTCGCCGGCGTCTGCGGCGGGTGCGATTGGATGCACATTTCGCATGAGAGGCAGCTCGAGCTCAAGCGGGAGATCCTGCGAGAGAGCATGCGCCGTGCGGGTGGCATCGAGGGCGGCGGCATGGAGTACGGTGAGATCGGGATCGAGAAAGGCCCTCCCCTGGGCTACCGCAACCGGGCCCAGATCCACAGGGACCGGGAAGGGCGCCTCGGGTACATGGGCGCCCGGAGCGTTCGGATCGTGCCCGTGGAAGGCTGCCCCATCGCAGTGGCGCCGATCGATGGGCTTTTCCGCGCGCGCGGCACCCGGGGGGGCGGGGGCAACTCTCATGTCCCGGGCAGCCTCGATCGGTTCATCGTCTTCAGCAACGGCGAGTGGCTGGCGAGCGAAGGGATCGACGACGACCGCGAGCTTTCGATACCCGTTCTTGGAACCCCGATTTCCTTGTCGGTGGGCTGCTTCTTTCAGGGGAACCTCACGGTCCTGGACAGGCTCGCCTCGTTCGCACTCGAGGGGCTCGGGGGCGACACGGCTGCCGATCTGTACTGCGGGGTCGGGCTGTTCGGCGGTCTTCTGGGCGCTCGATTCAAGAGGATCACGGCCGTCGAATCGAGCAGCCTGAGCGTCTCCTTTGCGCGCCGGAACATCCGCGGAGCCGAAAGCGAGTTCTTCCCCATGACCGTCGAGCAGTGGATCGTATCAGGGGCCGCGCGAAAGCCGCCCGATGCCGTGATCGTCGACCCGCCCCGGGCGGGCCTTGGCCCCGAGGTCCGACATCACCTCTGCGCGCTCAAGGCTCCCCGGCTGGTCTACGTCTCGTGCAATCCCGTCACCCTCGCGCGCGACCTCGGGCAGCTCGTGCGGGCCGGCTACGCTTTGGAAGGGCTTCGCATTTTCGATTTCTACCCGCAGACGTCTCACATCGAGACAGTAGCCCGCCTCTCGCTGATCTGAGCTATCTGAGGCCCGACGCAGCGCCTTGACGGATTCTTGCTTCCGTGATGGAGTCAGCGGAAGATAAAAACAGAAGATAAAAAGGTAGGATCGTTACCTCACCCCGCCCGCACACCCGCTACCTTGTTTGGAACCCGTGCTCCATGTCACCAGGCATCCCGGCCGCAATGGCATAGACCGGGGCGCACAACGGACCTGGAAGGAGGAAACCATGAGTGCGAGATCGAGTGTCTTCATGAACGGGCTTTTCCTGGCCTTTCTTGTCGCGGCTCTTCCCGCGATTGCCGCGGAACAAGTGAGGATACCAGGGCGAACGGAGACGGGAGAGCAAATGCAGCTGCCCGGCATCCTATACAAGCCGGGCGGGAGCGGCCCCTTTCCGGCCGTGGTCATGCTCTGCGGATGCGGGGGCTTCGACAAGAAAGAGGATGCCAGACACCAGGCCACCTGGGCTCAGAGGCTGGTCGAATGGGGGTACATTGCGTTGCGGGTGGATAGCTTCAGCCCCCGCGGCTCGAGCAACATCTGCGAAGATACCTCAACCGTGAGCGATAGCGAGAGGTCCCATGACGCGTACGCCGCAAAGGCGTACCTGTCGGATCTCCCGCTCGTCGACCCCCAGAGGATCGCGGTCATGGGATGGTCGCATGGGGGATGGTCTGTGATGAGGATCATCGATGGATACTACAGAGACGAGACGGTAGCCCCGTTCAAGGCAGCCGTCGCCTTCTATCCGTACTGCCAGACTATATACAAGCCCGACACGCCACTCCTCGTGCTGATCGGGAAGAAGGACGACTGGTGCCCGGCGATCTTGTGCGAATATCTGAAGAAGTCCGAGGAGTACAGAAAGTCGAAATATGAGTTCACCTTGAAGGTCTACCCGAATGCGTACCATGCCTTCGATTTCGAGGGGCTGAAGGAAGACTCCCTAGGCCATCATGCCGAGTACGACCCTGAAGCAGCCACTGACGCAATAGTGCAGGCCAAGGACTTCCTCTCACGGTACCTGGCGGTGCGGTGATAGGTGCATCGATAGGAATTACCGAGAGTCACGCCGAGCGTGGGCAAGGAACGCCTCGACGTCCCTGGCAAAGGGAAGGGCGGGGATCACCCCCTTCTTTGTCGCGGTGAGCGCCCCTGCCGCGTTCGCATAGGCGAGGGACTCCACAAGGGCGTCCCGGCCGAGCGACCGTCCCCAGACCGTCTTCCCCGCTTCCTTTCCCGCTCCCGCCGCGATCAGCCCGCACAGGAGTGCGGCGGTGAACGCGTCGCCGCAGCCCGTCGCATCCACCGTTTTCACGGTGAACCCTTCGACAGTGCCGCGCGCCTCGCGCGTCGCAAAGGCGCATCCCCGTGGGCCAAGGGTCACAACGCAGAGCCGGGGGCCGGCCTCAAGGAGCTTGAAGCAACCTGCTGCCGCGTCCGCCGCGCTTCCCGACCCTGCAAGAATCTCGAGCTCCTTCTCGTTCACCTTGACGAGATCGGCCAGGACGAGCGCCCGGCGTATCTCGGGCAGCGCGCGCTCCTCCGGCCAGATCGACGGTCGGTAGTTGACGTCGAAAGAAACCGGCACACCCGCGGCTTTGGCGATCCGGGCAGCCTCGAAGGTTGCGCTCCGGCAAGGCTCCTCGGTCAGGCTCACGGACCCGAAGTGGAAGAACCGCGCGCCTTCGATCATCCCGCGGTCGAGCTCATCGGGTCGCAGCATCATGTCCGCGCCGGGGTTTCTATAGAAGAGGGTTTCG
The DNA here is from genome assembly GCA_964353885.1 of uncultured Spirochaetaceae bacterium. Classification (GTDB taxonomy): domain Bacteria; phylum Spirochaetota; class Spirochaetia; order SZUA-6; family Fen-1364; genus CAVTER01. The sequence continues at coordinate 17,143 of CAYGXO010000090.1, read as the reverse complement.
ACGGTGTTCGGGTTGGGGATGGTCATGAAGTTCAGGGTGGTCCGGGCCGAGGAGTCGAAGCGCATGCCCCGGGTCTCCACCCCGTTCTGTGAGAGCGCCGCGGCCAGCCTGCGGCCGAAGGGGTCGTCGCCGACCTTGCCGATGAACGCGCTCTTCCTGCCTAGCTTGGCAGCCGCAGCCGCGACGTTAGCGGGAGCGCCCCCGGCAACGGGAAGGAATGCCGTGACCGTATCGTACCCCCTGCCAGTTTCCGCCGCGAACATGTCGAGGATCATTTCGCCAATGCAGACAACCTCCCAGAAATCCTCCATCGTGATCTCCTTTCGCTAAGAAGGCCCCTTGACAGGCCCCTTAATTCATGCTAAATGTCATAACATCAATATATTATGACCAATCGAGCGTCAACACCCCTGGTTGCGGGGACCACATGATATCAGAAACCCTGAACCCGAACAGCCGGCTTCCCCTCTATCACCAGCTCTACGAGATGCTCCAGACCAGGATCAGGGTGGGTGAGTGGAAGCCCGGAGACTTGATCCCGGCAGAATCGGAGCTGACCGCCCGGCACGGCGTGAGCAGGATCACCGTGCGGAAGGTGCTCGACATGCTGGTCCAGGAAGGCCTCATCCTCCGCGAGCGCGGCCGGGGGAGCTTCGTGGCCCACCCGAAGCTCGCCCACGGCATGACGAGGATCGTGAGCTTCACCGACGACATGCGCCAGAGGGGATTCACGCCGAGCACCAGGGTCCTGTTTTCCGGGCTCATGCCCGCCCCCGCGTCGATCGCCGCGGCGCTGAACGTGCCCGATGGAGAGGAGCTCGCCCGGATCCAGCGCCTTCGCCTCGCCGACGGCGAGCCCATGTGCGTGGAGGACTCGCTGCTCGTGCACAGGTACCTGCCGGGAATCCTCGAGAACGACTTCGCCGCGCAATCCCTGCGGGAGGTGAAGCACCAGAAGTTCGGGATCCTGTGGACGCGCGCGAAGCAGACCATCCAGGCTGTTGCCGCCCCGTCCGAGATCGCGCGCCTGCTCTCGGTCAGGCCGGGCGCTCCGCTTCTGTACATCGAGCGGGTGACCTGGTCGCAGGCCGACGTTCCCATCGAGTACCTGCGGGTCCATTACCGAGCCGACCGCTATGTTCTGCACAACGAGCTGCAAGGAGGCAGTGGATGAGGAAGAAGCTGCTGTTGGGCCTCGCCCCGACCCGGAGGTTCGTCTTCTCGGCCGAGGACGCCGCGCGCTACAAGGTCCTGGTCGAGGAGAAGCTCAAGGGCTGGGGAGTCGAGTTCGTGAACATCGACTCGGTGAACCGGGAAGGCCTGCTGTACGAGCGGGGGCATGCGGTCGCGGCCGCGGAGCTCTTCAAGAAGGCGGGGGTTGACGCGGTTTTCGCTCCGCACGTGAACTTCGGCACCGAGGAGGTCGTCTCGAGGCTCGCGCGCGACGTGGGCAAGCCGGTTCTTCTGTGGGGGCCGCGGGACGAGGCGCCCCTGCCGGACGGCAGCAGGCTGCGCGACACGCAATGCGGCCTTTTCGCCACGGCGAATGTACTGAAAAAGCACGGCGTCACTTTTTCGTACATCGTGAACTCTCGCCTCGATGATCCTGTTTTCGAGAGGGGAGTGCGGACGTTCCTCTCCGCGGTGTCCGCGGCCAAGAGCTTTCTCGGCGCGCGGATCGGTCAGGTCAGCACCCGGCCGCCCAATTTCTACACGGTGATCGTGAACGAGCAGGATCTCATCCAGCGCTGGGGCATCGAGATGGTCCCCCTGGACCTCGTGGTGCTCACGAAGTCCGTGCTCGCGATGGCGGCATCCGACGCACGCGTGCCCCACGAGGCCGCCGCGATCCGGGCCCGGGTGGCCATGAAGGGCGTGAGCGAGGAGGCCCTGGGCCGGATCGCGGCCCTGCGCCTGTTCCTCTCCGACTGGGCCGAGAAGGAGGAGCTTGCGGCGATCGCCTTCAAGTGCCACGACGACCTCCCCGAGGCGCTGGGCATCTACCCCTGCTTTGCCAACGGCGAGCTCGCCTCCCGGGGCGTGCCGGTGACCTGCGAGACGGACATCCACGGCGCGCTGTCGGCGGTCCTCTTGCAGGGAGCAGCCCGAGGGGCGGCGCCCCCGTTCTTTGCCGACCTCACCGTGCGTCATCCCACGAACGACAACGCGGAGCTGCTCTGGCATTGCGGGAACTTTCCGCACTCGCTCGTCCAGGCGCCGGACAAAGCGTTCCTCGGCACGCACTTCGTCATCCCTCCTCACCGCCCGGGAACCGGCAACTTCGAGATCAAGGGCGGGGATATCACGATCGCGCGCTTCGACGGCATCGGGGGAGAGTACTCCCTGCTCGTAGGGCACGGACGCGGCACTGGCGGGCCGTTCACGCTCGGGACCTACCTCTGGGTCGAGGTGCCGGACTGGCCGCTGTGGGAGGAGAGGATCATCCGCGGGCCTTACATCCATCACGTCGCCGGCATTCATGGCAAATACGCGGCCGCCCTGCACGAGGCGACCCGCTATATTCCAGGTCTGCACCCCGATCCCGTGCAGCCGACGGGCGAGCAAATCGGCGCGTATCTGCGCGGCGCTGAGGAGTAGGCCATGAAGGAAAAGGGTCTGGCGATGGGGGAGCTTCGGGAGATCGCGCGGCAGGTGCGTCTCGACGTGCTGGAGATGACCTCGCGCATGGGCGGCCACCCGACGAGCTGCTTCTCGACGGTGGAGATCCTCACCGTCATGTATCTTGGCGGGATCCTCTCTTTTAGGCCCAGCGAGCCCGAGTGGCCCGATAGGGACAGGTTCATCCTCAGCAAGGGGCATGCGGCGCCGGCCCTATATGCCGTGCTCGCTCGGGCCGGGTACTTCCCGCTCGCCGACCTGGCAAGGTTCCGGGTCATGGACTCACCCTACCACGGACACCCGAAGCAGAACGCTTCGATCGGCATCGAGGCGACCAGCGGCTCACTCGGCCAGGGCTTGTCCTTCGGCCTGGGCTGCCTCCTCGCCGGCCGGCTCGCCAAGAGGAGCTACCGGGTCTACGTTCTCACGGGTGACGGCGAGTGCGACGAAGGCCAGGTCTGGGAGGCGGCGATGGCCGCATCTCACTTCCGCGCTGACCATCTGACGGCCATCGTGGACTACAACAAGTACCAGCAGACGGGACCCATCGAGCGTGAGATGGCGCTGGAGCCGTTCGCCGACAAATGGCGCGCCTTCGGATGGCACGTGGAGGAGGCTGACGGGCACGACATGGAGCAGCTTGCCGACCGGCTCGCCTCGGCGAGGAAGATCACCGGCAGGCCGCAGGTGGTGATCGCCCATACAAAAAAGGGCAAGGGAGTGTCTTTCATGGAAAAGGACTACACGTTCCACGCGAGGTCGCCCAGCGGCGAGCAGCTCGCGCAGGCCCGGGAGGAGATACTGAATGCGGATCGGTGAGAAGGCGGGCCTTGCGCCCGGCACGAAGCAGATGCGCGATGCCTTCGGCGAGGCGCTGCTCGAGGTCGCCCGGGCCGACGATCGGATCGTGGCGCTCGACGGGGACCTCTCAAGCTCGACGGGAATGGCGGGCATGCGCAAGGCCTTTCCCGAGCGATTCTTCAACATCGGGATCGCCGAGGCGAACCTGGTGGGCGTGAGCGCGGGCCTTGCGGCAAGCGGCTTCATCCCATTCGTGGGCAGCCTCCCGTCGTTCCTGCTCCCCAATGCGTACGACCAGCTCAGGCTGCAGGTCGCGATAGCGGGGCTCAACGTGAAGCTGCTGGGAAGCCACGCGGGCATCTCCACCGGGCGCGAGGGGCCCACCTCGATGAGCATCGAGGATTTCGCCCTGATCGGCGGTCTGCCTCCCTTCGTCATCCTCGTACCGAGCGACGAGGCGATGATGAGGGCTGTCGTAAAAGCGGCTGCCCAGCACGTCGGCCCGGTCTATATCCGGTCGAGCCGCGGCGAGTTCCCCCGCATCTACCCCGACGGCGCGTCACTCGAGATCGGCAAGGCGAACACGGTCAGGTCCGGCCGGGACGTGACCCTCGTCGCCTGCGGGCTCATGACAGGCGTGGCTTTGGACGCTGCTGCCATATTGGCCGAGGAAGGAATCGATGCTCGGGTGCTCGACATGCTCACCGTGAAGCCCGTCGACAGGCAGGCCATCGTGCAGGCAGCCAAGGAGACGGGGGCGATCGTCACGGCCGAAGAGCACCTGGTGCGCGGGGGGATGGGAGCGGCCGTTTCCCAGGTCGTTGCTGAAGAGTGCCCCGTGCCAATGAGGTTCGTCGGGATCAGGGACACGTATATGGAATCTGGCTCGGTCGAGGAGCTCATGGCCCGTCATGGCTTTGCCGCTGCCGATGTGGCGGCTGCTGCCAGAGCGGCCGTGGCCTCGAAGCGGAAAGGATGAAGCCGTGCTGTTGAAGGACCTAGAGAAGAGGGAGAGTGAGGGGAAGCGCATCCGTGTGGCGGTGAGCGGGGCAGGGTGGATGGGCAGTGGCTTTGTGACGCAGGTCTCCCGCATGAAGGGCATGACCGTGACGCTGCTCGCGGACGAAGATGTTGGCCAGGCCCGATCGGTCTTCGAGAGCACCGGCATCGCCCGTGACGACGTCATCGAGGCCTCCAGCCCTTCGCAGGCTTCGGACGCTCTGCGCAGGGGCAAGAGGGTAGTGACCGGCTCGTACACCCTTGCTGCCCAGCTCCCAGAGGTCGACGTCGTGACCGACGTCACCCCCTCGCCGGCGAGCGGAGCCGAGACGGCTCTGTCGTGCATCGAGTCCGGGAAGACCGTCGTCTTGGTCAACATCGAGGCCGATGTCACCGTGGGGAGGATCCTCAAGCGCCTCGCTGACAAGGCGGGCGTCCTGTACACGGTCTCGAATGGCGATGAGCCCGGCTGCCTCATGGAGCTATGGGAGTACGTGCGGACCCTGGGCTTTGAGCCTGTCGCGATCGGCAAGGGCAAGAACAACGCGCTGGACACCTCGGCCACGCCAGACTCCGTAGCACAATCCGCGAAGCGAGACGGCAAGGACCCCTTCCAGGTCGCCTCGTACGTTGACGGCACGAAGACCATGTTCGAGATGACCTGCATAGCAAATGCCACTGGCTGCCTACCTATAAGGAGGGGGATGGTCGGCCCTGAAGCGGACCGGAAGACTATCACGGGCATCTTCTCGCTCACCCAGGACGGAGGCATCTGCCCCTTCCCGGGCGTCGTAGATTTCGTGCAGGGAAGCGACATGAGCGGAGGGGTGTTCATCACGGCAAGGGTCGACAATGCACGCATCGGCGACGATCTGAAGTACCTGAAGGTCGGCACCGGCCGCTACGCCACGTTCTTCCGCCCCTATCACCTCTGGTTCATCGAGGCGCCAATCTCCGTTGCCCGGGCCGCCCTCTACGGCGAGCCATGGCTCGTTCCCCTCGACAGGCCTGTGGCGGACGTCATCACCATCGCGAAGAAGGACCTTGCCGCGGGCGAGACCCTCGACGCGTTCGGCGGGTATACGTTCCATGGAAGCATGGACAGGGCCGAGGAGGCCATAAAGCTCCGCGCGCTCCCTGTCGGCCTTGCCCCGGGGGCGAGGATGGTGAAGCCTGCCCGCAAGGGCGAGGTCATAACCTGGGATCACGTAGAGCTGGATGAATCGAGCACGGTCGTGAAGCTGCGCAGGCAGCAGGACGCGCAGTAGCGCTTGGGAGGATCGCATGAAAATCGGGGTATTCACCGTTCTCTTCCAGGACATGCCGTTCGAGAAGGCCCTCGACAGGATCGCGGAAGCGGGCATCCAGGCAGTCGAGATCGGGACCGGGGGATACCCCGGCAGCCACCACTGTCCTGTCGATGATCTGTTGTCGAGCGAGGCAAAGCGCAAGGCATACCTTCAAGCCATTGCATCGCGTCACCTCGCGATCAGCGCCTTGAGCTGCCATTACGAGCCGCTCAGCCCCGATGCCGCCATCGCGCGCGAGGCTGACGAGATCTTCAGGAAGACGGTGAAGCTCGCGAGCCTCCTCGGCGTGCCCGTCGTGAACGTCATGTCCGGGCTTCCCGCAGGCGCCCCTGGCGACAAGTGCCCGAGCTGGGTCACCTGCCCGTGGCCTCCCCACAACCTGGCGATGCTGGACTACCAGTGGAACAAGGTCGCGATCCCCTACTGGAAGAGCGCGGGCAAGTTCGCCGAGGAGCACGGCGTGAAGATCGCCGTCGAGATGCACCCCGGCTTCCTCGTCTACAACGTGGACACCCTCTTGAAGCTGCGGGAGGCTGTCGGCCCTGTTCTGGGCTGCAACTTCGATCCCAGCCACCTGTTCTGGAACGGCGTGGATGCGCCTTCCGCGATCCGCAAGCTCGGCGGGGCGATTTTCCACATGCACGGCAAGGACTGCGCTGTCGACGCGCAGAACGTCGCGGTCAACGGCTGCAACGACGCCAAGCCCTACAGTGAGATCCCTCGCCGGTCCTGGACCTTCCGCACCATCGGCTACGGCCACGACCAGCAGACGTGGAAGGACGTCGTGAGCGCGCTGCGCATCGTGGGCTATGACTCGGTGATCTCCATCGAACACGAGGACGCCTTGATGTCCATCGACGAAGGCCTTGCCAAGGCTGTTGCGATGCTGAAGGACGTGGTCACCCAGGAGACGCCGGGGAAGATGTTCTGGGCCTGAGCTGCGGGACGCACAACAGCCACTGCAGAGGGCTCTCGCAGCTCGGTTCGCAGGCTGCCGCCGCCCAGGGGGTCTATCTCGTAGACCTTTGCCAGCAGGCGCGCCCGTGAAAGATGGCTGGCGGTACCTCGACATGAGTCTCCTTCCGCCCCTGAGGGGTGACACGTGCGATACGCAGATCGACCGCGAAGAACTCTTTGTCGGGGGGCGAGTAGAGGGGCCGTTCGTTGTAGATCTTCCGGGCACGTTAGGTTACCATTCGTGCTGGGTGCCACCGTGAAAGTGCGCTTCTCAAGGGGGTGTGGGAATGAAGTTCATAGTAACTATATCTGAGGATGAGGACGGTGTGTTCGTCGCCGAGTGCCCCGCGATCCCGGGCTGCGTAAGTCAGGGAAAGACCGAGAGCGAGGCCGAGAAGAACATTCAGGAAGCAATAAAAGAATGCCTTGAGGTCAGGGCCGAGAAGGGGATGCCGCTGACCGTGACTACCCGCCAGGTCGAGGTTCTTGTCTGATGCCCCCTGTCCCGGTCCTCAGACCTCGAGATGTGATCAAGACCTTGGAGGTTCTCGGCTGGGAAATTGCCCGCCAGCGCGGCAGTCATTGATCCTTACGAGACCTGGTCATATCGCGACACTGTCAGTGCCAAACCATCCAACCGTTGCCAGGGGAACGCTCCGCAGCCTCATCGCACGGGCAGGGTTAACCATCGAAGAATTCTTGGCAGCGTTGCAGGCTAAACGATAAGAAGGTCGATCCGAATAGATGCGCCAACCAAGTCCATCGGTGCTGAAGGACCTGATCACCCAGGAGGTGCCGGGGAAGATGTTCTGGGCCTGAGCCCTGCTCTCTTGCGGCGACTCCATCGATATGATCGGATCTACCTCTGGTAAAGTATTCGAAAACTCGTTTCTGGCGTCAGCTGACTGTGCGGGATCGGGGCGAATTGAAGAATTCCACAAAATGTCCCGCAAGATCTATGTCTCTATGCGTCGAACTCCTCGCACAATTCTTCGAAGGGCGCCCGGTTTCTCACGATGCCTACTTGCCGTGCAACGCCCTAACAGCCGTTCGAGAGAGCATCTCGTGCCAGTTCGGGACGAGGTCGGCGAGAGCCTCGACAAGCCTGTCGTGGACAGCACGGCGGTCCTTGCCAGGGCACGCGCGGATCAACTCGAAGACGGCATTACTCGCTTGCTCTTCGGCAAAGTCCGGCGCCCACCCGAGCAGACCGTCTGAGCCGACGCTCTTGGCCTTGTGGAGCCCCGCAACGATCCCGCAGCAGATCGTTTCAGCCGCCGTATTCAGCCCAAGGCCTATGTACCGTTTCATGTCTGCGATGACGTTCTCGACCGGCTCTTCGAGCAATTCCCAGGCGGCATCGGACGGCTCCACATAGCCCCACGGGTGACTGCCCGCGCGGCCGTGAAGGGAATCGAGGCCGAGCGATGTCAATGCATCGAACATGCCTTCGGCAATCTCCTCGACGGATGTGGCGGATACCATCCCGATAGCGGCTGCCTCCGCCTCGGCCTTGAGCTCCGGGTGCCTCTTCAGCAGAGCTTGCAGGACGACGGCGAGCTCGGGCGAGGCCATTCTGTCCAAGACGCTCTTCCGGCTGTCTTTGGTCGATTTCGGCGTCGTTCTTTTATGCCGAACCCGCGGTTTTTGGGTGCGCTTGTTCGCCGCCATCACAGCCCTGCCTTCCCGAGCCTATCGATGAAGCTCGGCTTTCGAGCGTGAGCCTGCCGGAGCGTTTTCATGCGCAGCTTGAAGCCGCCGCCCTTGCCGCGGGCGGCGAGATCGCGCAGGTCGACGAGGATCTTAACGGCCAGGTCGTAGCTCGTCGGCTGCGTCGTGGTGATGAGGGTGTCCACCTTGGCCCACAGCTTCTGCTCACGGCCGACGAGGCTGAGGAGATGCTTCTCCCTGGCGGTTGCGGCTTCGAGTTCACGACGGGCTTTCGCCTCGGCGCGTATCTGCGCCTCGATGTGTTTGCGCTTCTTTGCGCAGGTCTCGGCTTCCCCGAGGAGCTGTTTCACGGTCCGCCTCGGGACCGTGCCCGTCGCGGCTTCAGCAGATCGCTCCTTGAGGAATCGCTGTAGCAGCTCCATGACCGGGCCGTGGTCGGTGTGCACCATGAGATCTACGATCAGCGCGTCCTTCTCCTTGGCTACAAGCTTGCCGACCCACGCTCGGACCTCGTTCCGATCCAAATTCGTGTCTCCAAGCGGCCTGCTGGTCTCGGCGGCGACGTGCAGCAGGTCGGCGTCAATTCGTAGAAACGATGCAAGACTTTCCAGCGAAGCGCTGAGCTGACCGAGGCCCGGCGGCACGGGCGGCTCGATATCTTCATCATCGAGCTCCCGGGCTTGCGCACAAAGAAGCCAACCCAGGTACAAAGCCCGCAGATCGCCCCGCGCCAGCTCGGCCCGCACGGAGATCATCGAAGAAAGCTGACCTTCACCCTCTTCCCATTCGCTGCTTTCCTCATCGTCGGACACATATGTCAGGATGACCTTGCCGGCTTTCTCGAGGATCAAGGTGCTCTTGCCGCTGCAGCATTTTCCTGCCGTTGCCGGATCGAGCAGCCTCGAAGGCAATCTCAGCTTGAGCACGTGCGTGCCCCAATTGGCGAGGTAGAGGAAAACGTCGAAGTACTTATCCATCCACAGGTCCGCGTCGCCCTTGAAACTGCCCCACTCGTAGTGGTTGATGAAGCTCGTCGGCGTGATGCGGGCCCGCGTCGAGTACGACCGCAGTTCGCTCATCTCCTTCGCGCTGAGCGGCCGGTCGATCGCCTGGAATTCGTAGTACTGGTACTCGCTCATGGTTTCCTTCCACGTTGTCGCCGTCCTGCGGGCGACGGTGAGCATCTTTTCGCTCTCGCTGTTGTGGTGGCGTTCCAGCAGAACAGTGATCCTTTCGGCGTACTCTTCGGGCCCGGCAGCTGCTGAAAGAACCCTGAACCACGAGGGCAGGACCATGTTCCAATCGACGCCAACCTGCCAAGATCCCGGCTCGTCTGCAAAGAAAATGACGTCATCGCGGCACTCGTCGATGTGGTTTAATAACCCGAAGACGATTTCGAAGGCCTGGCGCAACTCGGCGGGATCGCCCTTCTCTTCCTGGACCACGCAGCAGTCGAGAAGCCGGTGACAATCGGCGATCCACGCTCTGGTGCCGGTGGATTTCTCCACGTAGTTCTTTGAGTTGACGCGCATCAATGCAACGCTTGACCAGCCCGTGGGCGTCCGCCCGAAGCTTGTCTGGATCGATCCGTCGGTTGGCCAAGATTATCTCCCCCGTGCCCAGCGGCGAAAGGCGTCGATCCACTCCGCGCCCGCGGGAGGCGGATCGGGCAGCGGTAGGTCGAGGATCGGGATGCGTTGGCGCGGCTTCCCGTGCGTGCAGACCGCAACGATCTGTTCATCATCGGTCATGTCAACCCGCTCGACCGTTACTTCGACGCCAAGAATCTCGGTATCGAAGGGCACGACAAGGTTATCCTCGAACATCGTGTAGAACCCGACCACCTGCTCGGACTCCCCATAAGCGTCGACAACGGCATCGTCGATCATCCGGTCGAGCTTCGCGTTCGGTGGGTGCTTGCCTCGAGCCTTTCTCTTGGGCGGTGTTCTGTTGTCTCCGGCCATTGTTCTCCTCATGTCTCATCTCCCTGCTATCCTTATCGCGAACCACTTCGGCTTTCAAGACAGGTGGCGGAATACAGGAGTGGCCAGTTGACTCTCCGATCTTGCCCGTCCTAATTGATGAGCTTCGGGCTTACAGCCATGAGCAAGAGGGAAAGGAGATGCTGATCTCCTTTGGACTTTCAACTTGGAAACGGGGCGGTAGTTCAGTAGGGTAAACGCAAATGGAGATCCGAAGCACGCAGCAGGCGAACGGCTTGGCGCTCTGCGACTCCCAGGTCCTGGCGATTGACTGCGTTCAGTTGCTTCCCGCTGATGCTCGTGATATCATATGAAACGGAAGAAGGGTAATTGGATGTCATATAAGGTGAACATCATAATCGAGACGGATCAAGAGGGTTACTATGCTTACGCCCCTGAACTCGAGGGTTGCCAGACACAGGGCAATACGCTGGAGGAGGTAATGGCGAATATCCGCGAAGCTGTTGAGCTCTATCTCGAGACGATGGATGAGGAGGAGCGGAAACAGCGCCTCAGCAAGGAAATCCTTACTACCTCCCTCGAGGTCAGTATTGCCTAAACTTCCGCGGTTGACCGATCTTGAGGCTGAGAAAGTGCTGATCGAACATGGTTTCGCCTTCATTCGCGGGAAGGGAAGCCACAGAATCTACAAGCGGAGGAATACGCGGGTCGTGGTGCCGTTTCATTCCGGCCAAATGCTGCACCCGAAGATCGTCAAATAGTTGTTTCGTTCTTTGGAGGATTAGCCGCTCAGACCCATCAAAAAGGGCTGATGAAACCCGCTCTCCGTGGTCTTGGCCATAAGGAACCAGATCGAATCGCTCTCTGCTCCCCGAACCAAAGAGCAGGCGAACGGGGGTGCAGCTCACCGAGGAGAACAATATCGTCTCCGAAGGACAAGCAAGCGGCGGAGTCACTGCCAAACAACGGCCCCACTCATCGTCACCAGTTATCGGGTATCACCGTCAGTGAAAAGTCTGTACCAAAGAGCCGAGCCAGGCTACGGCCGGGAGTATTGGGAAGGAGCCCGTCGGTGGTGCAATGGTGGATGGATCGTGAAGAATCTTGATTCCATCGACTGTTTCATCACCTTCCGATGTGATAGGATGGATCTCTGGCCAAAAGTATTCGAAAGCACTTTTCCAGAGTCAGTCGATTATACTGAGTCCGGGCAATTCAAAGAGTTCTAAAGCTGCGGGGTGATCGCATGGATGTCTTTGGTCTTCGCAACAACCTCATCCGCGACTACGAAGAGTATATCAAAAGCTTCTTTGTGATCCGGGACGACAGGATCAACGCCGCGGTAAATCAGCACCTCGACGACGGCGAGCTGTGGCCGGATCCCCTCATCCAGTTGAACCCGTCCTTTGAGCGCGCGAATACGATCGACGAGCTCGTGGCCGACGGTGTGCTCCATGAAGAGTGTCAGAGCATCTTCCGTGTAGGGAAGACCGTGGCGGGAGGTGGGACGATGCTGCGCCTGCACCGCCACCAGGAGGAAGCCATCCGGATCGCCGCGGGCGGGCACAACTACGTGCTCACCACCGGGACCGGGTCCGGGAAGAGTCTCGCCTACATGGTGCCCATCGTGGACCACGTGCTCCGGGGCGGATCCGGTAAGGGCCTACGAGCCATCGTCATCTACCCTATGAACGCCTTGGCGAACAGCCAGAAGCACGAGCTGGAGAAGTTCCTGAAATTGGGGATGCCCGCCGGCAGTCCCCCAGTGACCTTCGATCGCTACACCGGGCAGGAGGGCGAGGAGGAGCGGCAGCGCATCCTGGCCAACCCCCCGGACATCCTCCTTACCAACTACGTCATGCTCGAGCTCATCCTCACCCGGCCCCGGGAGCGCCCGTTCGTGCAAAACGGCAAGCTCTTGCGCTTTATGGTTTTGGACGAGCTTCACACCTACAGGGGGCGCCAAGGCGCGGACGTGGCCATGCTCTTGCGTCGCCTGCGCGAGGCCTTCAGCGTGACGCAGCTCCAGTGCGTGGGAACCTCCGCGACACTTGCGGGTCCGGGCAGTGCGGAAGAGCAGCGGAACGAGGTGGCGCGCGTGGCGACCCAGCTCTTCGGCGCCGCGGTGAAGCCGGAGCACGTGGTGGGAGAAACGCTCACGCGCGCTACGCCTAAGCGGGACTTCACAAGCGCACAGGCGCGAGACGATCTCAGGCGGCGGGTGGAAAAGGGGCCGGCGAAGCCGCTTGCGACCTACGCGGCATTCCTGGACGACCCGCTCTCGAGCTGGATCGAGGGGGAGCTCGGCCTCGTTGTGGAGAAGGGCGGCAGCCGCCTCCTGCGAACCGAACCGCGGAGCTTGAGCGGCGCGGGCGGCGCCGCGGCGCTCCTTGCCCAGGCAACGGGCGCGGACGAGACGGCTTGCGGGAAGGCTATTGAGAGACATCTCCTGGCGAGTTACAACCCCGAGGTGGCAGACCCCGAGACCGGCTTCCCGCCATTTGCCTTCCGGCTGCACCAGTTCCTGAGCCGGGGGGACACGGTGCACGCCTCGCTTGAGTCGGAAGACGTACGCTACCTCACGCTGCTCGGGCAGCAGTACGTACCCGGCGACAGGAGCCGCGTTCTTCTGCCGTTGGTATTCTGCCGCGTGTGCGGGCAGGAGTACTACTGCGTGCATCTTGAGAGCGGCAATGGCGGCCGCGCAGCCGTTCCGCGTCAACTCGGGGACATAACGCGAGATGACAGCAGCGAGCGTGAATCCGGATTCCTGTACGTGAGTGTGGACGATCCGTGGCCTGACGAAGCTGAGGCGATCCTCGAGCGCGTGCCGGAGGAGTGGCTGGAGGAACGCAGGGGCGGCATGCAAGTGAAGGCAAGCCACAGAGAATACTTGCCGCAACGCATCTCCGTGAGTACGGACGGGGCCGAAGCATCCGGGGGCATCGCGGCGAGCTTCATCCCGGCGCCGTTTCATTTCTGCCTGCAATGCGGCGTGAGCTACGGCTCCGCTCGCATGGGCGACTACACCAAGCTCGCCACCCTGGCCACGGAGGGCCGGAGCACGGCCACCACGATCCTGAGCCTCTCCGCCATTCGCCACCTCAAGCGCGACGGCAGCCTGCCTGCGGATGCGCAGAAGCTCCTCTCCTTTACAGACAACCGGCAGGACGCATCGCTCCAGGCCGGGCACTTCAACGACTTCGTGGAGGTGGGGCTCCTGCGCGCGGCGCTCTACCGGGCCGTCTCCACGGCGGGACCCGCCGGCGTGAGCCACGACGAGCTCGAGCAGCGGGTGTTCCTTGCCTTGAAGAGCATGGGAGTCACGGACGTGCACTACGCGCGCGAGCCCGGGCTCAAGGGCGCGGCCGCCATCGCCACGGATACTGCTCTCCGAGGCGCCCTTTCGTACCGTATCTACCGCGACCAGGAGCGCGGGTGGCGCATCACCGCCCCCAACCTGGAGCAGTGCGGGCTTCTCGCAGTGGACTACCTCTCCCTGTCCGAGCTGTGCGCGGACACGGAGGTCTGGCAGGACAAGCACGCAGTTCTGGTGAGCGCGACGCCCGCGGTGCGCGATCGGCTGTGCCGTATCCTCCTCGCGTTCATGCGCCAGGAACTTGCCATCAGGGTCGATGCCCTGGATCCCGTGGCTCAGGAACGGCTCAAGAGTCAGAGCGACCAACGGCTTGTTCCGCCGTGGGGCATCGACGAGAACGAGACCATGGAGCGAGGCAGGATAGTGTTCCCACGGTCACGCCGGCCCCGCGAGGAAGAGGGCACGGTGTGCCTGAGCGCCCGGAGCGGATTCGGGCAGCTCCTCAGGCGGCCGGCCACGTTTCCAGCCCACGCGGGCAAAATCCCCCTGCAGGAAACCGATGTCGTCATCAAGGACCTCCTGAAGGCGCTCAGCCGGTACGGCCTGGTGGAGCCCGTGCGCCAGGACGACGACGTTCCGGGCTACCAGGTGCCGGCCGGAGCTTTGATCTGGAAGGCCGGAGACGGGAAGAGCCCGCTCCGCGATCCCATCCGCATGCCCCGCCTGGCCGAGGGCGGCGGGCGGACCAACCCCTTTTTCGTGCGCCTGTACAGCGAGGTCGCGCAGGAGGCCTTGGGGCTGGAGGCGCGGGAGCACACGGCGCAGGTGCAGCCGGAGCTGCGCCAGGAGCGCGAGGAGGACTTCAAGACCGGCAAGCTCGCGGTGCTGTACTCATCGGCCACCATGGAGCTTGGCGTGGACATCGCGCGGTTGAACGTGGTGAATATGCGGAACGTGCCGCCCACGCCCGCCAACTACGCGCAGCGCTCCGGCCGGGCCGGCAGGAGCGGGCAGCCGGCCCTGGTCTTCTCCTACTGCTCGACGTTCCGCTCTCACGACCAGTACTTCTTCCGCCGCCCGCTTCTGATGGTGGCGGGGAGCGTCACGCCGCCGCGCATCGACCTGGGCAACGAGGACTTGGTGCGATCGCATGTGCACTCCCTGTGGCTAACGGCCACTCAGTTCCAATTCGACAGGAGCCTGAGCACGATCCTGGACTGCCAGGGGGAGGACCCGACCCTGGAGATCCTGCCGGGAGTCCGCGACGATCTCTTCGCACAACGCCACCGCGGCTCCGCCCTGGTAGCGGCGCGCAGGATCGTGGAGTCCATACGGCCGGACCTGGCCGGCGCGGCGTGGTTCACCGAGGAGTGGTGTGGTGAAGTGCTCGACCGGGTGCCCGAGGCGTTCGATCGCGCCTGCGACCGTTGGCGCACCCTCTACCGCGCGGCGGTGCGGCAGCAGGCGGTGCAGAACCGCGTCGTACTGGACGCGGCCCGAACCGCGGGCGACAAGCAGAAGGCCAGGGCGCTCCGCGCCGAGGCAGAGCAGCAGATCGGGCTTCTCGCGCAATCGCAGAACGTGATGGAGGCGGACTTCTACACCTATCGCTACCTCGCGGGCGAGGGGTTCCTCCCGGGATACAATTTCCCTCGCCTGCCTTTGTCTGCCTACGTGCCCGCGCGGCGGCGTCGGACGGGCCGAGATGAGTTCATCTCCCGGCCACGGTTCCTCGCCATCTCCGAGTTCGGGCCGCGCTCCTTCCTGTACCACGAAGGCTCTCGTTACCGGATCGAGAGGGTCATCATGCCCCTGCGCCAGGACCCAGAGCTCGTGGCCCTGCAGAGCGCCAAGGTCTGCGAGACCTGCGGGTATCTACATCCCATCGCCGACGGTCCCGGCCCTGACAACTGCGAGCAGTGCGGTACGCTCCTGCCCCGGGCCGAGCGCTCCCTCTTCCGCCTGGAGAACGTGTCCACCCGGCGTGTGGATCGCATCAACAGCGACGAGGAAGAGCGTGTGCGATTCGGCTACGAGATCCGCACGGTCCTCCGATTTGCCGAGCACGCGGGTGAGCGGATGGAGCGGCGCGCGGATGCCGCGGCCGCGGACGGGTCGGTGCTCGCGCGCCTAGCATACGGACCCGCGGCCACCCTATGGCGCATCAACCGGGGTTGGTCGCGCAGAGGCG
This sequence comes from uncultured Spirochaetaceae bacterium, assembly GCA_964353885.1. Taxonomy (GTDB): domain Bacteria; phylum Spirochaetota; class Spirochaetia; order SZUA-6; family Fen-1364; genus CAVTER01. The sequence goes on along the minus strand of CAYGXO010000090.1, from coordinate 1,333 downwards.
CGGACACGGCGCCAGGCTTCACGCTGGACATCGAGCGCGGGTATTGGGGCAGGAACGACCAGGACGAGCAGGACCAGGACTCGCCGCTGTCCGAGCGCACCGCGCGGGTCATGCCGTACGTGGAGGATCACAGGAACGCTCTTCTCTTCGAGCCTGCAATCCCGGTAGGGGATGGGGCCGAACGATTCATGCCCACACTGCAGGCGGCTCTCAAGAACGCGCTTCTCGCCACGTACCAGTTGGAGGAGGACGAGCTTGCCGCGGAACCTCTGCCGTCGGTCGACGACCGTAGGAAGATCCTGCTCTACGAGGCGGCGGAAGGCGGGGCCGGCGTGCTCCGGCGTCTGGTAGAGGACCCCCAAGCGCTTGGCCTCCTGGCGACCGAGGCCCTTCGCATCCTCCACTACGACCCTGAGACCGGCGTGGACCTCCGGCGCGCACCCCGTGCGCGCGAAGACTGCGAAGCAGCCTGCTACGACTGCCTCATGAGCTACACCAACCAGCCCGACCATCGCCTGCTCGACCGCGCCGTGGTCAAGGACGCTCTGCTCGCTCTCCGCTCCGCGGGCGTCCAAGCTTCTGCCGGTCCCCGCAGCAGACGCGAGCACTTCGAGTGGTTATCACGCCAGTGCGGCTCGGGGCTCGAGCGGCGCTGGCTCGACTTCATGCACGGGCGCGATCTCGCGCTCCCCACATCGGCGCAGCCACTAGTCGCGGAGTGCTCTACCCGGCCCGATTTCCTGTACGGCGACCACCAGACCGCGATCTATGTGGACGGACCGCCGCACGATGACCCTCGTCGCGCAGAGAGGGATGCGGGGCAAACGACCAGCATGGAGAACCACGGGTACATGGTGATCCGCTTCGGACATCACGATGACTGGGCCGCCATCGTCAAGCGGTACCCGAGCGTGTTCGGAAAGCTTGCATGACGGCCTCAGGAAGCGGTCTTCCGTAGATAGAGCGTCTTCCCTACGCGCGCGATATGCTCGAGGAGGTCGGGATCATCGATTCGATCCCGGATAGCGATGTCGATCTTCCAGGGAAGGAGGAGGTCGTCGAGCTCGTTTTCAATTCGCAGGAGGGTTGGGGAGTCGAGGCCAGGCGCTTCGAGGCAAAGATCGATATCGGACCCGAGGCGGAATGTTTTCTTCGCTCGGGAACCGTAGAGGATGATGCCCTCTACCCGCGATTTGCGGGTTCCAGAAATTATGGCCACATAGATTCCAGAAATTCTGCCCACCCCAAGGAGGGGCAGAATGGAGGCACAGCATCAGCGCATTGGAGACCCAGGGGGAGGGTCGCAGTCACATGCGACAGTAGGCCGGGATGG
>CAYGXO010000089.1:0-74380 GCA_964353885.1 uncultured Spirochaetaceae bacterium | reverse complement strand
ACCCACATCTTCTGCAGGTGCTCCTCGCCGAGAAGCAGCTCCTCCTTGCGGGTGCCCGACTTCTTGATGTTGATGGCGGGGAACAATCTCCTGTCGGAGAGCTTCCTGTCGAGGTTGACTTCCATGTTGCCGGTGCCCTAGAACTCCTCGAAGATCACCTCGTCCATCCTGCTGCCCGTCTCGATCAGGGCCGTGGCCACGATCGTGAGGCTCCCGCCTTCCTCGATGTTGCGCGCCGCCCCGAAGAACCGCTTGGGCTTGTGCAGGGCGTTGGAGTCCACGCCGCCCGACAGGATCTTGCCCGACGTCGGCACGGTCTGGTTGTACGCGCGGGCCAGGCGCGTGATGGAGTCCAGCAGGATCACGACGTCCCGCTTGTGCTCCACCAGGCGTTTGGCCTTCTCGATCACCATCTCGGCCACCTGGACGTGACGGGTGGACTGCTCGTCGAAGGTCGAGGACACCACCTCGCCCTTGACGTTCCTCTGCATGTCGGTGACCTCCTCGGGGCGTTCGTCGATCAGGAGCACGATGACGAAAACCTCGGGATGGTTGGCCGTGATCGCGTTTGCGATCTTCTGCAGCAGGATGGTCTTGCCCGTGCGCGGGGGAGAGACGATCAGCCCGCGCTGGCCCTTGCCGATTGGGCAGAAGAGATTGATCAGCCGGGTGGAAATCTCCTCGGTCGTCGTCTCGAGGTTCAGCTTCTCGTCGGGGTACAGGGGCGTGAGGTTGTCGAAGGGGATGCGGGTCTGCGCCACGAGCGGAGGGTCGAAGTTCACGCTCTCGACGCGGAGCATCGCGAAGAAGCGCTCCCCTTCCTTCGGCGAGCGGATCTGTCCCGCCACCGTGTCGCCGGTCTTCAGGTTGAACAGGCGTATCTGCGAGGGGGAGATGTAGATGTCGTCGGGGCCGGGAAGGTAGCTGTAGTTGGGAGAGCGGAGGAAGCCGTAGCCGTCGGGCAGGATCTCCAGGGCGCCGAAGGCGTAGATAGCCCCTCCCCGCTCCGTGTGCGCCTTCAGGATCTGGAAGATGATCTCCTGCTTCTTCATGGAGATCAGGGCTTCGTGGTTGACCCCCATCTTGGTGGCCTGGTCGCGCAGATCGGGCATGCTCATCTGCGTGAGGTCGTTGATGTGCAGGCGATTGTCGGTGCCGGTGAGCGCGGGCGGCCGCTGCTGGTTCTCGACCGCCGTCGGCGCGTTCGCCGGCGCGGGAGCGGGGCTCGCGGCGGAAGCGGAGGCGGCGAAGCTCGCCTCCTCAGCCGAGACGGCGTCGATCAGCTCGCCCCGGGCGTCGATCGCCGGCTCTTTGATCAGCTCCACCCTGATCTTGCGCCGGGTGACCCTCCTCTTGGGCCGGTGCTGCCCTTGAGGGCCGCCCCTGTTCTGCTGCGGCTGAGGCCGGCCCCCGTTCTCCCCGTTCATGAGGGAGTCGTTGGTGAGCTCGACATCGCGCGGCTGCTGGGGAGAATCGTTGTTCTGGTCGTTCATTCCCATCTCGATCGCTCCGTCTCTTGCTTCTTGATGCCCGATGGAATCGCTCGGTTTTTCCGGATTTATCTGCACGCGGGTCTACGGGACGGCACGGGGTTCTTTCCTCAAGAATATATTACCACTTCGTCAAGGTGTCAAGGAACTCCCGGCCGTCGAGGGCGCTCTCCGCGAAGAGCATCCCCGCCACGGCGGTCTTCCTGCGGACCGCATCCCTGCCGCCCGAAAACCAGAAAAGATGGGCCGCCTCGGCTCCGCCGCGCACGCAGCAGGCCATCCAGACCGTCCCGACGGGCTTGTCGGCCGTCGCGCCGTCGGGCCCCGCGATGCCCGATACCGCGAGGCTGACGCCCGCCCCCGACCCCTCGAGCGCGCCCCGGGCCATGGCGGCGACCGCTTCCCGCGACACGGCCCCCTGCGCCTCCAGGAGCCCCGCATCCACGCCCAGGAGGCGGCTTTTCGCCTCGTACGAGTAGGCCACCCATCCGCCCCAGAACACGCGGGAGCTGCCGGGCAGGTCGGTCATGTACTTTCCCAGCAGGCCCCCCGTGCAGGATTCGGCCGTCACGAGCGTCACGCCCTTGCGAAGCAGCTCCTCGCTGAGAACATCGGCTGGGCGTCTCTCGCCCCGGCGGACGCGCGAGGAGCCCAGGCGGGCTTCGAGGTCCGCGAAGCAGGCTTCCCTGTCGGCCTGGCCGCCTTCGCGGAGGCTGAAGGCGATGCGATCCTCGTCGACCCGGGTGCCCCAATGCACCCCTTGCCTCCTGCACGCACGGAGGGCTTCCTCCAGGGCGGATTCCGCAACCATGAAGGCCGTGCCCCGCAGAACGCTCCCTGCGGCCGCGCTGTCGAGCGAGAAGCGCTCGCGGAGGAGGGCGACGACGCTCGCGGCGAACATGGGCCGCAACTCCGCCGGCGGTCCCGGCAGCGCGACGACCAGGGCTTTCGCCGCCGATCCATGGAAACCGGGCGCCGTGCCATTCGGGTTGGCGATGAGCGTGAAACCCGCGGGAGCGGTCGCCTGCTTCCGATTCGCATCGGGAACCGGACGGCCCTTGAACCTCTCGAGGATGCGCCCCCAGGCTTCCTCGTGGAACTGAAGCCCCACTCCGGCTGCTTCCGCGACGAGCTCGCGCGTGAGATCGTCGGAGGTGGGGCCAAGGCCGCCGGTGATCACGACGAGCCCCGCATCCCGGGTCGCCCTGTCGAGCTCCGCGCGGAAGAGCGCGGCAGCGTCGGGCACCTGGACCCCCCTCAGCACGGTGAAGCCGAGGCCCGTCAGCTCAGCGGAAAGAAAGCGGACATGCGAATCCTGGACAATTCCTTCCGTCAGCTCGGTGCCCGCCGAAATGACGACGGCGGTCCGCGGCTCACACACTCTGCGCGGTTTTTTTCAGTTGGTCCACGGGGCTGGCGAAGATGTTGAGAGCCTGCGGGTTCTTGATCATCTCGCACTTGCCTTCGAAGACCACCCCGTCCGCGATCTTGAGCTTCGCCGTGCGGATGTTTCCGTAGACCTTCCCTGTTGAAAGCATCTCCAGCTTCTCCGCCGCCTCGATGTTGCCCTTCACGGTGCCGCCGACGACGACCGACCCGACGTGGATGTTCGCCGTGATCGTCGCGCCCTGCTCGACGTACAGGAAGCCCGTCGAGACAATCTCGCCCGAGAAGGCTCCGTCGATCTTGAGGGAGTCCTTGAACCGCATGGTCCCGTTGAAGTCGGTCTCCCTGCCCAGGGTGGTGGTGATCCTCTCGATTCCCTTGTGGTCTTCGTTCTTTGCCATACCCGTCACTTCGTCTTCATCACGAACACGCCGTCCCAGTCGTCGGGGGGCGGGTTCTCGATATAGTGCTTGCAGCGCGCGTAGTACACTTTCGACGGGCCGTCGTCGGGGTCGACCTTGAGCGCCCGGGCGAATGTGTCCCGCGCATCCTCGAACTTCATCAGCTTATAGGATTTTCTTCCTTCTGCAAAGAGCTCGAGGACCTTTTTTCTCTCCTCGCTGATCACCGCGGCACCTCCTCAGCCCCGTCGAGCGACTCCTGGCGCTTCTTCCAGTCCCGCAGGCGCTTGCGCAGCTTCTTCTCCAGATCCTCGACGGACAGGTCGCCCCGGCGCAGCCTCTCGCCCCTGCCCTGCAGCTCCTCGACCTCGTCCGAAAGCCCGCGCAGCGTGGCGAGGATCTCGCCGCCCTCCGCGCGGATCGTCCCGACCAGCTCCTCCACGGCCCCCCTATCGCCCGCATCCAGCGACTCGGCGCGCTCGATCAGATCCGAAATCGGCTTCTTGATGTGCTGGGTGAAGAACACGAGCGAATTGTTGAGCGATTCCACGACCGCGATCCGCTTCTCCCTGCGCAGAAGCTCCCTCGCCAGCTCGCGGTTTCGCAGGACTGCTCGTATGCGCGCGAGCACCTCGGAGAAGTTGAACGGCTTGGTGATGTAGTCGTCCACGCCCTGCTCGAAGCCCTCGATCCTGTCCTTCACCTCGTTCATGGCCGAGAACATGATGATCGGGACGTCGCGGTACGCGCTCCAGGCCTCGTCGTGCTTGAGCATCCGGGTGACTTCCCACCCCGAGAGCTTGGGCATGATGTTGTCGAGGATGATGAGGTCGGGGGTGGAGGCGCGGAGCTTCTCGAGGGCCTCCTCGCCGTCGGCCGCCTTCTCGACCTGGAAGCCGAGCTTGCTCAGCATGACGTCGAAGAACTCGAGGTTGATCGGCTCGTCGTCAACGATGAGGATTCGGCCTCGAAGCTTCATTGCGCCTCATTCTGGACCAGTTTCCCCGTCCTGTCAATCGCAGGAGGATTCCCGCCGCGATCGCAGCCCCGGAAAGCGCGAGCAGGGCCCATGGCAGCCAGTCTCCCCACGCCGTATACAGGGTTGTCCGCCCCCTCACGATGGGGACCGACCCGACAAGGTATCCTTCGGTGAAGGGGGGCAGAACACGCAGGATGCGGCCATTCGGGTCGATCATGCAGGTGATGCCGGCATTTGTCGAGCGCACGACCGACCGCCTGTTCTCGACCGCGCGGAAGACGGCCATGCCCATGTGCTGCGCGGCTCCGGCGACAGAGGACGACCACGCGTCGTTGGTGATGTTCACCAGGACATCCGCCCCCCGCCGAAAAAAGCCGCGGCAGAGGTACCCGAAGGTGTCCTCGAAGCAGATCGGGGTGGAAAACTTCACGCCCCCCGTCTCGAAGACGGTGTACTGCTCGCCCTTCTCCCAGAAATGGGTGTCCATGCTCGTGAGGATGCGGCGCATCCAGCGCACGGGCCATGCGTCGGGGAAATGCTCTGTAAAGGGCACGAGGTGGAGCTTGCGGTACGTGTCGACGATCCGCCCGCCCTCGAAGAGGATCGCGGCGTTGTAGTCGACCCGGACCTCCTCCCCCGACTCCCGCCGCTTCAATCGGCCGTCGTCGTTGCCGATCAGGTACGGCACCGGCTGCTCGTCGAGGAACTCCCGCAGCCTCCGCACGAGGTCGTAGACTTGGATGTCGGTCCGATAGCGAGTGTGCCAGTCGATGGCCGGGACAAAGGAGGTCTCCGACCAGGCGATCATGTCGGGGGCTTCCGCCATCGCCTTCTCGCTCTGCCGCGCGAGGATCTCGAAGGAGTCACGGTAGGCCGTGTACCCGCCCCTCCACGGATCGATATTCTGCTGGACGAGGGCGAGCTTCCACTGCCGGGCGCCGCTCGTGTCGACGGGCGAGAAGGCGCCGTAGGCGAGAATGGCTGCGAAAAGCGCGGCGTACGCCGCCGCGGGCGCGAGGAGGCCCCTCCAGTTCTCCCGAAGGCTCGCGAGGCCGTCCTTCACCGCGTTGCCGAGCAGCGCGGAGGGGTAGACGACCATCAGAGAGACTCCCCAGACGCCCGCCGCGTCGGCGATCTGGATGAAGGGCACGAAGAGGTACTGCGTATAACCCATGATCCCGTACGCGTATGCGAGGTAGCCCTGCGACTTGATGAAGTACTCGTAGCAGACCCACAGGGCGGTCTGGAGGAGGTACCCGTAGGAAGGGAAGAGGGTGTCGGCGAGCTTGAGCACGGGAAGGGTCAGGAGGAACCAGGCCGCGTAGATCGGGGGCACGACCACCAGCGTGAGCGGGTGGAAACGGCCGAGCCAGAAATTGAAGATCGCGTAGCTGACTGAACCGAAAAAGATGCCGTAGAAGGGGATCGCCGCCCAGCGCGCGCGGTGCACGACGGCGAACAGCGGGATCAGGCAAACGAATCCGAGGGGCGCCCACCCCCAATCCGAAAGAAAACTGGGAAACGCGAGGGCGAACAGCAGGGACGAGAAGGCAAGGAGCGCGAGGTCGAGGAGGACCGACCCGAGGAGCGGCTGCTTCTTCGCGAGGGTCACGTCAGCTCCGCAGGTCCCAGACCTTCTGCTTCAGTTCCCTCCCCGGACGGAAGTGAGCGACTCCATGGTTCGTGACGACGACTGAGTCCCCGGTCTTGGGGTTCCTCGCCTTCCTTCCCTTGCGGGTGCGGATCTCGAAGGTGCCCAGGCCGCGCAGCTCGATCACCCTGTCGGCGAGGAGCCCCGCCTTGATCTGGGCGAAGAACAGGTCGATGATCCGATGGATGTTCTTCTTGCTCACCTTGACCAGAGGATAGACGTTTTCCACGATCTCGGCCTTTGAGAGCTTGTCCCTGGCCACGGCGTCAGCCCGCTCAGCCCAGCTTGGCGAGCAGCGCGCTCATCCGGGACTTCTTGCGCGCCGCGGTGTTCCTGTGGTAGACGCCCTTCGAAACCGCCTTGTCGAGGAAGGAGGAGATCTCGACGAGCTTCTTCTTCCCCTCGTCCTTCTTCTTCTCGTCCACGAGATCGATGAAATCCTTCGCGAGCGTCTTGGCCCTGCTCTTGATCATCTTGTTCCGCAGGCGCCGCTTTTCGCCCTGCCTGTCGCTCTTTTCGGCCGAGAGATTCCTGGCCAATGGTGTGCCTCCTGTATCCTACAATTGTTGCAAGCGCAACGAGTTATGAAACTACAGAAACAGCGCGGGAGTGTCAAGTACATCTCGCCCTTGTTCAACGGCCCCTCTGCGGTGTAGCGTAGGGGCGACAAAGGAGAATCCCCGTGAGCACGGCTGCGAAGGTCTATGACTTCAAGATGGAGAAGGTCGAGGGCGAGCTCGTCTCTTTCCTGAGAAAGAGGCGCGGCGAGTCCACGGTCGCCGACATGATCGCGGGAACGGGCCTCCCGAAATACCAGGTTGAGCGGGCGGCCCGCGCGGTGCTGGACGAGTACGCGGGCCAACTGAAGGTGACCGAGTCCGGGGAGCTGCTCTACTCCTTCCCCTCGGGCATGAGGAGCACGACCCGCGGAGCAGGACCCGCCTTCCGAAGGTTCCTGAAGGCGTTCGCCAAGGCCGCCGCGAAGGTCCTCTCCTTCCTCTTCAAGGTCTGGATCGTGGCCATGCTCGTGGGGTACTTCGTCGCTTTCATCGCGATCCTCCTCGCCGCGATCCTCGCCTCCTTTGCGGCGAGCGCCGCCTCCCGAAACGAGCGCGGCCGCGGGGGCCGCTCATCGGGCGGGGGCTTCGGGGGCACGTTCCTCTTCATGCGCCTGCTGGACACGGCGCTGCGGATGTGGTTCGTCTCCAACCTGATCCGCGACCCGAAGCGTCCCCCGGGCCGCCCGTTCTACAAGTCGGTTTTCGCCTTCGTCCTCGGCGAGGGAGACCCCAACCGGGACTGGGAGGAGCGGGAGCGCAAGTACGCGCTGTCGTATATCCGAGGCAGGCGCGGGGTGATCACGATCGAGGAGCTCATGACCCTGACAGGGACGGAATACGACGAGGCGCAGCGGCTCATCAACCGCTACATGGTGGAGTACGAAGGGGAGCCGAGGGTCACCGACGAAGGCACACTCGTTTTCGCCTTTCCCGAGCTCCTGCGCACCTCCGAGGCCGAGCAGAAGGCGGCAACGGCCGTTCCAGTTCTCAATCCGACGGGCAAGAAGCTGGTAGCCTTCTCGTCGAACAAACCGAAGACCAACGGGTGGATCGCGTTCTTCAACGCCTTCAACCTCGCCTTCGGTGGATACTTCCTCCTGGTGAGCCTCCTGCAGGGAACGGCCGCTCTCGGCCGCAACGGTCCCTTGATCTACTCGTTCACGGGCAGGCTCCTCGCGAATGTCGGCATCTCGCCAGTCCCCTTCATGGCTGCGGTCCTGGGAATCGTGCCCGTGGTCTTCTCGGTGCTGTTCTTCCTGGTTCCGATCATGCGGAAGGCCCGGCTAGACAGGGAAAACTCGCGGATCAGGGAGGAGGCTCTTCGAAAGAGGATCTATGCGAGGGTGCTGTCGAGCCCCGCGTCGGTGCGCCCAGACGACATCCCGCCGTCGCAATCCCCGATCGATCCGAGGGCCTTTGCCGCAGCCCGAAAGCGGATCCTGGATCGCTTCGCCGCGCTCAAGAAGGCCGAGCCGATCCTCCAGGAGAAGGACGGCTCCTTCGCGTACAGGTTCGTTGAGCTGGAGAGGGAGCTTGCCGACCTGGACCGCTACCGCCGCACGGTGGATTTGCGCAAGCTCGAGGTGGGGAAAACGATTTTCGATTCTGGGAAGTAGGGGGCGCTGCCGGAAGCCTTCACGAGGCCGAGTCGTTCGGCCCTCGCCAGATGCCGTCTTCCCCGCGCGCCCATCCCGGCTCGGTCACCACTGCGGCGGCGCGCTGCCATCCCTTGCGCACCCGGGCAGCCGTTTCCGTCCACGACCTGATCCCGGAGGTGGCGTCGGGCGCCTCGACGCAGCAGCCGCCCACTGCAACTGCCATCGTGAGGGCTTCGTTGGGCGCGAGTCCCCTGAAGATGGAGGCGAGGAACCCGGCGATGGTCGCGTCCCCGGCCCCGGCCGTACCGGCGACCCGGGGGACAGCGAACACAGGGGTGTACAATTCGCGGTTCTCCCATCCCTTCGCGCCCGCAACGCCCTTCGCTGCCGTGCGCAGGTAGGCGCCTCGGTCTCCCAGCTTGATCATGATCGCGCTCACTCCGCGGCCGATCGCCTTCCACGCGAGCTCGCCGAGCTGAGAAAAGCCGATAGCGCGGATGATCGCATCCCCGCCCCCGCGCGCGACGAGCCTGTCGAAGGACGGGCGGTCCGTCATGTAGAGAAGCTCCTCGACGCTGGGAACGAACAGGTCAACGTGCGGCAGAACGCGCGCGAGGAAATCATCCCAGTCCACTCTCCCGGAAGGACTGGCGGGGTCGGGCAGGCTCATGTCGAGCGAGGTGATCGCCCCTCGCTCCTTTGCCCTTCGCAGGAGGCGCGCCAGCCGTTTTCCGCCGTCGGACCAGATCTTTTCCATGAGCGGGGGATACCCGAAATGGAACATCGCCGCGTCCTCCAGGGCGGAGTCTTCAACGTCGCTGTCGACGAGGGTGTCGTTCGCGCCGGGGCAGTGCAGAAAGATCCTGTCCACGCCGGGGGGATTGAGGACCAAGGAGTAGGAGGTCGTCTCCCCCTGAACCGCCGTGATCCCCTTCGTTAGGGCGGAGCCGTGGCCGGCAATCCCCTCGAGGACGATCCGGCCGAAGGGGTCGCCCCCGACCTTCGCGACCAGACGAACGGGCAGGCCGAGCCGATGGAGGCTGAGGCCGACGTTCGACACGGCCCCCCCGGTCGAGATCACGGGGGCATCCACGACCGACAGACGGCCGGGGCGAAAATAGTCATGCGTGCCCTCGATGGGGGGAAACCCGGGAATGAGGTCGAGACAGAGGTGGCCGCAAACGACGATGCGCCGCTTCGATTGCCTCTCGGCGTGCTTCCGTCTGATTCTCTCCATGACGAGCGATAGTGAAGGAAAACGGGGCCCCGATCAAGTGCGGAAGCGGCAGCGGGGAACCGGGCACCCCCCGCAGGCCGGCTGTGTCCGGCAGCGCGCCTTCGCGTGAGCGACGATGAGCGCGTGGTACTCGTTGAAGAGCTCGCGCTCCTGCGGCAGCGCGTCGTGGAAGAGGGCCTGGATCTCGCGGTAGCTCTCGCTGCCCCCGATCACCCCGATCCGGGACAGGAGTCTCCGGGTATAGGCATCCACGACAAAAACGGGCTGGCCGAATGCGTACAACAATATCGAGTCGGCCGTCTCCTCGCCGATGCCCCGCAGAGAAAGCAGCTCATCGCGTGCGGGAGGGCTGGAAGCGCGCAGGCTGGCCGGCGCCTGGAAGAAATCCGAAAGGACTCGGAGCGTCCTCGCTTTCTGATTGTGGTAGCCCGAGGAACGCACGAGGCCTGCCAGCCGCTCGACCGAAAAGTCGAGGAGATCGCGCGGCGCGCGAGACTCGGAGGCCGAGAAAAGGGCAGCGAGCGCCTTCTCGACATTGCCCCAGGAAGTATTCTGGGTGAGCACAGCGCCGACGGCGATCTCGAACCTCTGGCCGGGGGCGCGGGGGAATGAGAAATTGCCGGGGTGATAGCCCCTGGCGTCGAAGCCCCGGCGGCCGGCCATGCTCGCGAGCGGCCACCAGCCCTGTGGACCGTAGGCTCGCAGAAGCAGGGGGTACAGCCGGGCGATCACGTCCGTCTGCCCAGGATCCCCGCGGCGAGCGCTGCCAGGAGAAACCCCGCCATCGCGAGGGGGAACCAATCGCCCCAACGCGTGTACAGGGTGGTCCGGCGGCGCCCGAGGCGCAGGTCGACGGCAAGCACGCTCTCCTCGAATATCGGGCTTCGTGCCGTGATCCGCCCGAGGGTGTCCACCGAGCACGTCAGCCCCGAGGCCGACGCGCGCACCAGCGGTCTCGAGTTTTCAACGGCCCGGAACACGGCATTCGCCGCGTGCTGCATGGCCTCTGCCTCGGTCAGGGACCAGTAATCATTTGAAAGGTTGACGATCGCCTCGGCCCCCGCGCGGATGAACAGCCTCACGTCGTTCGGAAACGCATCCTCGAAGCAGATCGGGGTGCAGAACGACATGAGGGGATGGCGGAACACCACCCTGTCCCGGCCCGGTTCCCAGAGGTACGCATCGAAGCTCTGGAGCAGCCGGTAGATTGCGGGAAGCTGCTTCTTGTAGGGAAAGTACTCGGTGAAGGGCACGAGGTGCATCTTGTGGTACGTGTCGATCCTCGCGCCCGAGGGCGAGAACAACACGGCGCCGTTATAGTCCCGGCGCTCCTCCCCGGAGGCGCTCTGGACGAGCTCGTAGTCGTCGTTGCCGGTGATCAGCCACGCGCCGATGGTTTTCTGCCAGGCGAGGAACTCGCGCACCAGCCTCGCGAGGGGGTGCGCTTCCGGGTCTTCCGCGCTCCAGCGGCGGATGTTGGGGACGAACGCCGTCTCGGACCAAATCACCATGTCGGGCCTTCCGGGCAGGGCGCTCTCGGTCAGCCGTTTCAGAGTCTGGTAGACTTCCTCGTAGTCATCCTTTCGCGGATCGGAGTTCTGCTGGACGAGGGCCAGGCGGATCGTGCGCTCGGCCCCCTCCCCTGCCCCTGCGGCCCTTCCCGTTCGCGCGGCTGCCTGCTCCCTCCCGATCCGCAGGGCTCCCCAGCCGAGGGATGCGGCGAGCACGACGCCGATGAGCACAGCGGGGCCTTTGGGCATCGGCTGCCGCCGGATCAGTGAGAGCAGGCACCAGGCGGCAACGGAGTTGAACAGGATGACGATGAAGGTCACCCCCCACACCCCCGTGATCGAGGAGATTTGGATCTGGGGGATGAAGGTGTACTGCGAGGCGCCCAGCATGGCCCACGGATAGCCCAGAAAGCCGAGCGAACGCAGCCAATCGAAAAGCACCCAGCCTGCGGGGAAAACGATGCAGCCCAGCCGGCCTGACCGGCGCAGGATGCGGGTGCACGCTGCCATGAAGAGCACGTACTGGAGGGTCGTCACGACGGTGACGAATTGGAGGGTGAGGAGGTTGAACGTCCCCAGCCAGTAGTTCGTGATCATGGTCTGCACGGCGCCTGCCGCCACGCCGTAGAAGGTCCCCCACCCGGGAGGCGTCTCGAAGAGGACCATCAGGAGCGGGATCAGGCAGATCCAGCCGAGCGCCGGGATGCCGTTCGTGCTGAGGAAAGAGGGAAAGGAGAGCGAGAAAAGAAACCCCGAGACGAGGCTGAGCGGCAGCGCCCATGCCCGCAGGAGTGAGACGCTCCTGAAGGCAGCCCTGGCGAGCGCGCGCAATGCCAGCCGGGGGAACACGAGCATGAATGCGTCGACTGCGAGGAACGGGAGGTAGCGCAGGCAGGCTGCCAGCCGCTCGCGAGTAGAATCCGGGGCGAGCCTCAGGTTCCCGCCCGATGCGATGAACCTCTGCACGTAGTCCATGTTCGCATTGGTGGCGAAAATGTAGGCGAAGAGGAAAAGCGCGAGGGTGAGCGTGAAAAGGATCTCCGGGGAGCGGAAGACCAGGAACAGGAATGGCTGGCGAGCTTGTCCCGCGCGGCGCCCGCGCATCGAGCATTGGAGAAACGCCGCGCCCGCCGCGGCATGCAGCAGGAGCAGAACCGCGTACAGCCAGTCCGAGGAGGAAAACCCCGAAAGACGCGCGAGGGGGACGGCCTCCGCCGCGGCGAGGAGCAGAAGCAGGAACGGGGCGAGGCGGAGAACGAGGGAACGCAGCGATTGAGGCCGCGCCGTCCCGATCATCGCACGATGATCCGGAAATACCTCTTCTTGCCCGCGCGCAGGAGGATGGTCCCGCCCTCGGCGGCATCGGCGCGGATCACCGCGTCGATGTTGGTGACATTCTTCCTCCCCACGGAGGCTCCGCCCTGCGAGACCAGCCTCCGGGCGTCGCTCTTCGTGGCGCAGAGGCCGGCGCGCACGAACAGCTCCACGACGCCGATCCCCTTCGCGAGCTCCCCGCGGTCCATCTCGACCGCGGGAACAGCGGAGAGGTCTCCCGGCCCGGCTTCGGCAAAGGCCGCGCGGGACGCGTCGGCCGCCGCGCGGGCAGCGGCTTCGCCGTGCACGAGAGAGGTGATCTCGAAGGCGAGCCGGCGCTTCCCTTCATTGACAGCTTCGTCCTTCGCGGCGCACAGCGCGCGTATCTCCGGGACCGGCAGGAAGGTGAAGCGCAGGAAGAACTGCTCTAGGTCGACATCCGGCACGTTGATCCACCACTGGTAGAACTCGTACGGGCTCACGAGGGAAGCCTCGAGGAACAGCGCGCCGCCCTCGGACTTGCCCATCTTCTTGCCATCGGACCGGGTGATCAGCGGCGAGGTGAGCGCGAAGGCCTCCACGCCCTCCACGCGCCGGATGAGATCCATGCCGGCCACGATGTTGCCCCACTGGTCATCGCCGCCCATTTGAAGCCTGCAGCCGTGCCGGCGGAACAGCACGAGGTAGTCGTAGGACTGGAGAATCTGGTAGTTGAACTCGATGAACGACAGCCCCGTCTCCATCCTCATCTTGTACGCCTCGAAGGAGAGCATGCGGTTCACCGAGAAGTGCTTCCCGATGTCGCGCAGGAAATCGATGTAGTTCAAGGGGGCGAGCCACTCCGCATTGTCCAGCATCAGAGCCTTGCCCTCGCTGAAATCGAGGAACCGCGCGATCTGCCGGCGGAAGAGCTCCGCGTTGGCGGCGATGGTCTCGACAGGAAGGATCTTCCTGCTCTCGGTGCGCCCCGTGGGATCGCCGATCCGCGTCGTGCCCCCTCCCACCAGCGCGATGGGCCTGTGGCCGGCTCTCTGGAGGTGGGCCATGAACATGAGCTGCTGCAGGTGACCGACGTGGAGGCTCTCGGCGGTGGGGTCGAATCCGATGTAGAAGGTGACCTTCTCGGTATCTAGGAGCCTGCGAAGCCCCTCCTCATTGGAGCACTGGCTGACGAAGCCCCGCTCCCTGAGCACGTCGAAGACCGAGCTCACGCGCCCACCCTCTTGTACTCCTTGATCGCCGCGCGGATCGTGGGGGCGATCTCGGCCATCTTCACCCGGGACTGCTTCATGGAATCCCTGTACCGGATGGTGACGGTCTGGTCTTCCTTGGTCTGGTAGTCCAACGTGACGCAGAAGGGAGTGCCGACCTCGTCCTGCCTGCGGTACCTGCGGCCGATCGCGCCGCTCTCGTCGTAGAAAGTGCGGAACTCCTCGCACAGCTCATCGTCCAGCCTGTGCGCCATCTCGGCGAGGCCGTCCTTCTTCATGAGCGGGAAGATGCCCATCGTAACGGGGGCGATGCGGGGATGGAAGCGCAGGACGACCCGCTTCTCGCCCTCCACCTCCTCCTCGTCGTACGCGTCGGCGAGAACCACGAGCACGGTGCGGGTGAGCCCCGCGGAGGTCTCGATGATGTAGGGGATGTAGCGCTCGTGGGTGACCTCGTCGAGGTACGAGAGATCCTTGCCCGAGTACTCGATGTGGCGCTTGAGGTCGTAGTCGGTCCTGTTGTGGATCCCCTCCAGCTCCTTCCAGCCGAACGGGAACTCGTACTGGATGTCGAAGGCGACCTTGGCGTAGTGCGCGAGCTCGTCGGGTCCATGCTGGTGGAAGCGCAGCTTGCTCGCGCGCACCCCCAGATCCAGGTAGGACTGGAACCTCTTCTCCTTCCAGTGCTCGAACCACTTCGCATCCTCGGAGGGATGCACGAAAAACTGCATCTCCATCTGCTCGAACTCGCACGTGCGGAAGATGAAGTTCTTCGTGGTGATCTCATTGCGGAACGCCTTCCCGACCTGGGCAATGCCAAAGGGCACTTTCACTCTCCCCGTTTGAAGAACGTTCTTGTAATTCACGTAGATGCCCTGCGCCGTCTCGGGACGAAGGTAGATCAGGCCCCCCTCGTCCTCGACGGGGCCCATGTGGGTGGTGAACATGAGGTTGAACTTGCGCGCTTCGGTGAGCTGGCCGCCGCACTCGGGGCAGACGTGGGCAGCCATCTTTTCTTCAGGGACCTGGTCGGTGCGGAAGCGCTGCTTGCACTTCTTGCAGTCCACAAGAGGGTCCGTGAAGTTCTCCACGTGGCCCGAGGCTTCCCAGACCCGCGGGTGCATCATGATCGCGGCGTCCAGGCCCACGATATTGGGGTTGAGCTGCGTCATCTGGCGCCACCAGGTCTCCTGGATGCGCTTTTTCAGCTCGACCCCCATGGGGCCGTAGTCCCAGGCTGAGGCGAGACCACCATAGATTTCGCTGGACGGGAAGATGAACCCCCTGCGCTTGCAGAGGGAGACGAGGGTATCCATGGTCAGGGCGTCGTCGGGCATTCACTGGCTCCTTGTTGCATAGTCACCGAGTATCTTGATCGCCGCCGAGGCGCGGGCGCGCGCATTCACAGTTCCCATCAAGCGGATGCTCTCGAACAGCGGCGGGGAAACCTTCGAGCCTGTCACCGCCACCCGCAGGGGCGCGAGCAGGTCGCCGAGCTTCATGCCCAGCTCTTCGCCCAGGGCGCGAAAGAGCCTCTCCGTCTCCTCGGGGGAATCGGGAAGCTCGGCGAGCAGCGCCTCGACCCGCGACAGAGCCTCCAGCGCTTTCGCCGGGGTGGATTTCTTCGGCACCAAATCCTCAGGCGCCGGAGGCGCGGGCTCTTCGAAAAGGAACCGGACCATGGCCGGCACCTCGGAGAGCAGCTTCACCCTCTCCTGGATGAGCGGCGCGATGGCGAGCAGGAGCGCGTCAGCCTCGGGACCGGTCCCGGCGAGGAGGCCGGCTTCCTTCAGCACGGGAGCGATCGCTTCGGCGAACCCTCTCTGGCTCAGTTTGCGGATGTAGCTCCCGTTGAACCACTCCAGCTTCTGGTAGTCGAAGACGGCGGGCGCCTTGTTGATCTTCTCCATGCTGAAAAGCTTCTCGAGATCAGGGAGCGAGAAGAACTCCCGGGCGTCGTCGTAGGACCATCCTACCAGGGCGAGGTAGTTGATGAGCGCCTCGGGCAGGTACCCCTGTTTCTTGAGCTCTCGCACGCTCGTGGCGCCATGCCGCTTGGAAAGCTTCTGCCCATCCTTCCCCATCACCATGGGCAGATGGCACAGCGCGGGCTGCTCCCAGCCGAAAGCGTCGTAGAGGATCCTGTGCAGCGGCGCGGAGGGCAGCCACTCCTGCGCACGCATGATGTGTGTGATCTCCATGAGGTGGTCGTCGACAACATTGGCCATGTGATACGTCGGGAATCCATCGGTTTTTATCAGCACAGGGTCGGGATTGATGTCCCTGTTCTCCACCACGACCTCGCCCAGAAGCGTGTCGGTGAAGGCTGTTGCGCCCTCGAGGGGCACCTTCAGGCGGACAACGGAAGTCGTCCCCGCTTCCCGCGCTTCCCGGTGCTGGGATTCGGTGAGGTTCCTGCAGTGCCGGTCGTAGCCGGTCCCCGACTTCTTCGCCGCCTGCTCCTCGCGCAGCCTCTCCAACCGCTCGGGGGTGCAGTAGCAGCGGTAGGCCAAGCCCCCCGCGAGAAGCTGCTCGGCATGCGCCCGGTACAGATCCAGGCGCTGGGACTGGAAGTATGGCCCCTTGGGCCCGCCGACGTCGGGGCCTTCGTCCCAATGGAACCCAAGCCACTTGAAAGTGTCGTAGATGTCCTGCAGCGCCTCGGGCACGTACCGTTCCCTGTCCGTATCTTCGATGCGGAGGATGAAAGTCCCCCCTCGGGAACGGGCGAAGAGATAATTGTACAGCGCGGTCCGCACCCCCCCAATGTGCTGGAAACCCGTCGGGGACGGGGCGTAGCGCACGCGAACGCTCACGAAAAAACCTCCTGGAACAGGATGAAGAAGTATAGTGAGCCGACCGTCGAGGGTCAATGCGCGCAGCGCTGCGCCCTCAGCGCTGCGCGTCCAGAGCGTTGAGCACGATCCCGGGCGTGAGCAGTTCGGGGAGAAGCACGGGCCGCACAGCTCCCGGCGCATACAAAACGTACAGCGGCACGCCCGCGCGCCCGTAGCCGGCGATCGCGGCCGCGATCCGATCGCTGCGATCCGTCCAGTCCGCCTTCAGCGCCGCCACGCCGAGCTCGCGCAAGCGCCGCTCGACAGGCCCTCCTCGACGAAGGACGACCCGCTCGTTCACTTGGCACGTGAGGCACCACTGGGCGGTAAAATCGATGAACACGGACCTGCCGGACTGTCGAAGCTCAGCCACCCGCTCGGGGCTCCAGGGCTCCCACATCTCATCCGACGATGGCCTTGCAGCGAGAGCGCTGCCGGCGGGGGTGGCCGCAGCCTTTCCCGTTTCCGCCGCCCTGACCGCGACCGCCGCGCCGGCGGCGATCAGCGCGAGAGCGAGGATTCCGGCCACGAGGCGCGACCATCGTGATCTGTCGATCGAGCCCCAGCGCCCCCAGACCCAGGCGCCGATCCCGCTCGCGACCAGGGCTGCCAGCAGAGACGGCAGGGATGCCGCGCCCGAGAGCGCGATCAGCACCGAGGCCATCCAAACCACGGCTGCCATCATCGGGAAGCCCATTGCCTGCTTCAGCGTCTCCATCCAACGGCCCTGCCGGGGGAGCCGTTCGAGGAGCCGGGGAACGGCCGTGAGCACGAGGTAGGGCAGCGACATGCCGAGGCCCAGAGCTGTGAAAACCGCGAGCGCGACGGCAGGAGGCCGCGACAGGGCATACCCCAGGGCGCTTCCCATGAACGGCGCCGTGCAGGGCGTCGCCACCGCGGTGGCGAGGAGCCCGCTCGCGAACGAGCCTGTCCAGCCTCCTCGGGATTGGGCTCGCGCGCCCGCGGACGCCGCGATCGCCCCTAGCTCGAAAACGCCAAATAGATTCAACCCCACGAGGAAGAACAGCATGGCGACGCCGGCAACAAGACCCGGGCTCTGGAACTGGAAGCCCCAGCCCAGCAGCTGGCCTCCCGCGCGCAGGGCGAGCAGCAGCCCCGCGATCAGCCAGAAGGAAACGAGAACGCCCGCCGAGAAAGCGAATCCGTGAGCGAGCGCGCCGCGTCTGGATGACCGCGCATTGCGAACAAGGCTCACCACCTTCAGCGACAGGACGGGCAATACGCAAGGCATCAGGTTCAACAATATCCCGCCTATGAAGGCGAACACGAGAGCGAGAACGATCCCGAGGCCGGCCTCCGCGACTCCCCCGGGCACTGGCAGCCGTGCATCGACAAGGAGGCCGCGAGGTACTCCTCCCCCCGACGCGACGAGGAGACCCTGCAGGCGATCGGGAGGCTCGGCGCCCGCGCGGACCCTGGCCAGGCGCAGCGAGAGTCCCGACGTGTCGATGGCTGCGGTCTGAGGCTTCGAGTGGTCGATGAATCCGCCCGCGAGGGGGAGGAACAACACCATTGCGCCGGAAGAGACCCGGAGGCCGTCTGCGCGGAGGTCCACGAAATCCTTCGCAAGCCCGACCTTGAACACGATCGCGGAGTCCGCCCCGGGCATTCTGGCCCTCGCCGCGCCGATCGCCTGCCTGCCCCGCGCGTCCTCGAGCGGCGCGGAGGTTCTGACGGGCAGATCGAGTGAGATCTCCGCCGAGCCCGGCACGCATTCCACCCTGCAGGCGAGCCAGCTCACCTGGGCGCGAAGGGTGACGGTCCTGCCCGACTGGAGGTCTGCCGAAGGCGTGAGAGCGAACAGGAGCGTCACCTCTCCCTCGTAGCCGTAGGTCGTGAGACCCTGATCCTCGAAGACCTGAGGAACCGGCCAATCGGGGGCGGCTGCCCGGATCCCTTCGGGAAGGTCCCAAACGATCCTGGTCGCGAGCCCCGAATCGCCAGGATTCCTCCAGTACGTGTGCCATCCCGGGTCTGCCGCCAGGCGCAGCCCGACGGTGAATGGTTCGCCCGGCCTGATGGATGATTGGGACGCGACCAGCTCGGCCTGTGCTGGCCCGCTGCGCGCGACGCGCGGCGACGCCTGGACATGCCAGGGCGGCATGACGGAGAGGGCGAGGAAGAGAATGATCGTCCCGCGCGCATCGCCTGCGAGAAAACGGCCGCTACCCATTGAAATCCTGTTGAATATAGATTACATAAATACTAATATTTCATCAACGAGGCATACACTCCATGAGGATCACCACCAAGGGACGCTACGGCCTGCGCGCAGTCATCAATCTCGCCATGACCTACCACAATCGGCCGATCTCGATAAGCTCCATCTCCGAGGACGAGAAGGTCTCTTCGGAGTTCCTGGAACAGATTTTCTTCAAGCTGAAGAATGCGGGGGTCATCCGGTCCGTGCGCGGTCCCGGCGGAGGGTTCGTGCTCAACAGGAAACCCGCCGACATCTCAGTGAAGGACATCCTCGACGCCGTGGGCGAGACCCGTGGGCTCACCCCGTGCACGCTGCGGCGGCGGACCCTCTGTGACAGGCCCGAGCCCTGCCCTGCGCACGAGATCTGGACTGGCCTGCAGGAGAGGATGGAGACCTTCCTGTCGGGGATCAGCCTGCAGGATATCTGCGCGAAAAACGGGAAGAAATACCTGACCGCTCTCGAGGCTGACCAGGACTTCACAATTTAGCCGTCTGCACCTGAACGCCTGGAGGCGCGGACCCGACCGATGAATCAGGATTCCGCGAGCTGGCGAATCCCTTCGACGATCTCGCCTTCCCTGCCCAGCTCGTACGCCAGATCGTAGCTTGAGTAGCGGGAACGCAGCAGGCGAACGCTTCTGGCGGGGAGCATGCAGGACTCGCGCGATACGCCGAGCTGCTCGAGATCGAAGGGGTATCCCATCCCTTCCAGCAGCCCCACGGCGGAGGCGAGCTCCTCGAGCAGGGGGCCTGCCAGGCGCATGATCTCCTCGCGGGAGCGCTCGAAGCGCTCGAGCCTCTGCGCGAGGATCGATCGATCGAACCTCCTGTGCCCCATTTCCTCGGTCACCTTGGCGATGAAGGGCGCGAGGCCGGGCTCCAGCGCCTCGCGCCATGGCCTCTCGCGCTCATAGGCGGACAGCCGCGATTCGGCGTCCGGCAGGCAGGTCTCCAACTGCCCGTAGAACCGCCTGTAGCCGTGCAGGACCAGCCTGCTCGCCGCTCCCGCGAGGATGCCGTGAAGATCGTACGCCTCGTTGCCCACAGCTCCCGCCATTTCCCAGAAATGGGCGATCGTGTGCTCCGCCGAGGCGGCCGATCGCGAGCTCTCCAAGCTCTGCATGGCCAGCCCCGACGTGAGCACCGCGTCCGTGAGGCTTCGGGCGGCCGCGAGAGGGTCGGCCGCCTGCCGCCGCGCCACGGAGAGCGCCGTCCGCGCCGACTCAAGCCCTTCGCCGGACATCAGGGCGCAGTAATGCTCGCCGGTCATGATGCGCGAGAGGTTCCAGTCGAGGTAGGCGAGGAACTTTGCGAGAAGGTCGCCGAGACCCGCGAGGAACATCTCTCGCGGAGCGCCCGCGATCACGTCCAGATCGCAGATCACCGCCTCGGAAACCCCTGTCGGCACGGGATAGTGGTATCCGCCGATCCGGATGGCGGAGGTCGCGGAGGTGTAGGCGTCCACAGATGCCGCCGTGGCCACCGCCCAGTTGGGCACGCCGGTGTCGAGTGAGACCTTCTTCACAAGGTCGCTGATCACGCCGCTGCCGACCGAGACGAGCAGATCAGGCGAGGCGGCCCGCACCTCGTCCGCCAGCTGCTGGGCCAGCTCAAGGGTGGGCACGACCCGCGGACGGCCCGGCAGCACCCGGGAGCGGATCGCCGCGGCTTTCAGACCAGACTTCCACCTGTCTCCC
The DNA here is from genome assembly GCA_964353885.1 of uncultured Spirochaetaceae bacterium. GTDB lineage: Bacteria > Spirochaetota > Spirochaetia > SZUA-6 > Fen-1364 > CAVTER01. The sequence goes on along the minus strand of CAYGXO010000089.1, from coordinate 54,284 downwards.
GCGGCCTGTTCGGTGTTCTCGTCGCTCAGGACCCACAGCGAGGCGCGCGAGCTCCGCTCGCGGGCGAGAAGCTGCGCGGAGCGTTCGAGAGCGCCCTGCTCCACGATGATCGTGCGGGTGCGCAGCCTGTGCGGGCGCCCGCAGGCGCAGGAGAGAACGCCGCCCGCATCGAACCAGGACATGAAGTCTTCGAAAAACAGCCTCGCCATATCGGGGGCACGATAGCGGATTTCCGAATGATCTTCAACGACGCCCAGAGGAAGAGGATTTGGGCTGTCACTCCCCTTCCTTCTGCCATCTGTTTACGGTATCCTGGCTCGAGGGGCAATGGATGATCATCGGCAGCGTAGGTACGGACAGGACACTCACGGAGGAGGAGGTTCTCGGGACCCTCGAGCAGGGCATCCCGCCCGGTCTGGTCGAAGGCAAGCGGGTGCTCGTGCTGACTCCCGATGCCACGCGGACCTGCCCGCTGCCGCTCATGACGCGCGCCGTCGCCCGGCTCGTCGGCCCTCGCGCCGTCCGCCTGGACTTCATGATCGCCCTCGGCACGCATCAGCCCATGAGCGACGAGCGGATCGACTCGCTGTACGGCATTCGTCCCGGCGAAAGGGAGACGACCTTCCGCGGCATCCGCTTCCTCAACCATCGATGGGACCTTCCCGAAACCCTTCACACAATCGGCCGCATCGACGCCTCGCGCATCGAGCAGCTCACCCGCGGGGTTTTCCGCGAGAGCGTTGATGTCGTCATCAACAGGGCCGTCTTCGACTACGACCTCATCCTCATTGTGGGTCCGGTCTTCCCCCACGAGGTGGTCGGCTTCTCGGGCGGCCACAAGTACCTCTTCCCCGGCATCTCGGGGGGGGATTTCGTGCATTTCTTTCACTGGCTCGGAGCCGTGAACACCTGCTGGAAGACGATCGGGATCAAGGAAACGCCGGTGCGCGAGGTCCTGGAAGAGGCGGCGGGGATGGTCCCTGTCGCGCGCCACTGTCTCTCGATGGTCGTCGATCCATCGGGTGGCCTGGCGGGACTGTTCGTCGGCGATCCTCGGGAATCCTGGTCGCGCGCAGCGGACCTGTCCGCGCGGATCCATGTCGTCTACAAGGAGAAGCCGTTCCACACGGTCCTGGGCATCGCTCCCGATATGTACGACGAGCTGTGGACGGCCGGCAAGGTGATGTACAAGCTGGAGCCAGTCGTGGCTGACGGGGGGCGGCTGATCATCTATGCGCCGCACGTGCGGGAAGTCTCCCGCACATGGGGAGCGGCCCTCGAGCGGATCGGCTACCATGTGCGCGACTACTTCCTCACGCGAATGGAGAGTTTCCGGGACATCCCGCGCGGGGTGCTCGCGCACTCGACGCACGTGCGGGGCGTCGGAACGTTCGTGGACGGGGTCGAGAAGGCCCGCATCGAGGTAATCCTCGCCACCGGCATCCCGCCCGAAACCTGCCGAGCGATCAATATGGGGTACATCGACCCCGCGACGATCGTCCCAGAGACATACTCGTCGCGTGAGGCGGAGGGCGTCCTCCTCGTGCCCCACGCGGGGGAAGTGCTCCATCGGCTTTCGAGCGAGCGCGAAGGAGGCAGCGGATGATTTCGTTGGAGCTGCTCGAGGAGCTGAGCAGGGCCCGGCCGGGCAGGCGTGTCGCCGTCAGCGGACAGTCCGTCGCCGAAGCTGACCGCGTCTCCTTTGCGATCGTCGAGATCGGAACGGAGCGGATGTTGGGGATCTCGGGGCCGGACGGAGCGGCCGCCGGGTTCGAAGTCGAGCAGGAGTTCCGCTCGGGCTCCCAGGTGCTGAGCCTGTGCCCCCTCAGCCACGCGAACGCCGATAGGCTGCGCAGGATCTTTCCCCACGCGGCGCCTTCCCCACTCGCGCGGAAAGCGGGCAGCGCCGGCGCCCCCGGCATCACCTTCGGCGTCGGGGACAGGCTCGGCGTGGCCGGTCCGGGCCACATCCGCGCGTTTCGAAGGTTCGCAGCCTCGCCGGTCCTCGCCCAGCAGTCGGTGCGTGAGCTCACGCTCACCGGCCGCACATTCGAGGATGTGTTGGACGCCTCGACATGGGCGGCGTTCCAGGAAGGGCTGCGCGAGCCCTGGGGAGCGGATGCGGATCACCTAAAAACCGAGGACTGGGTGCGAAAGGCCCTTTCGACGGGCTACACGATGATCACTGCCGACGTCTCGGATGCCATCCACGGCGAGCACGCCGACCGGCCCGCCTCTGAGGTCCGAAGCGCCTACGCGCGGCTCGACCCGGCCTACCAGGCCGATGTCGAAAAGCGCTACCTGGGGCGTTCGTTTCCGCTCGAGTCGGGCAAGGCGGTCCGGTTCGCCGAGGTCGCGCTCAAGAAGACGGTCCTCGTCTACCGGGAGGCGATCGAGCTTGCGGCGCGGCTATACGGGGCGGCTGCGGAGACCGTCGCGGAGGCCGGATTCGATTTCGAGCTCTCCATCGACGAGACGGCCACGCCGACCACGCCCCAGGCTCACCTTTTCGTCGCCCTCGAGGCGAAGCGCAGGGGCCTGACGCTCGCATCGCTCGCCCCGAGGTTTCCCGGCGAGTTCCAGAAGGCGATCGACTACATAGGGACGGTGGAGGATTTTCGGACATCCTTCGCGACCCACGCGGCGATCGCGAGGAGCCTCGGCCACCGGATCTCGGTCCACTCGGGAAGCGATAAATTCTCGGTGTTCCCTTCCATCGGGGAGCTTGCAAGGGGAGCATTCCACATCAAGACGGCGGGCACGAGCTGGCTGGAAGCCCTGCGGGTCATCGCAACGGGCGATCCCGGGCTCTTCCGAGACCTGTACGCCCGCGCCCTCGAGCGCTACGAGGATGCGCGCAAGCTGTACCACGTCACCCCCGACCTTTCCGCCCTCCCCCCGCCTGCCGAGCTCTCGCCGGAGAGTGCCGTCAAGCTCCTGGACGACGCGCACGCGCGCCGGCTCCTGCACATCACCTACGGCGAGATGCTGAGCGTCGCCCGCCTGCGGGAGAGCTTTTTCCGCGTCCTGGGCTCGAGCCTGCCCGCCTATTGGGCGGCGCTGGATGCGCATATCGGACGGCACCTCTCGCTGCTCGGCGCCTCGGAGCGGCATGCATGACAGGGCGGTCCATTGTCGTTCTGGATTTCGACGGCGTGATCTGCGACTCGATCGACGAGTGCTTCACAAGCTCTTCCCTCGCGTACTACGACCTGCAGCAGAAGACCATCCCCTCATTGAGCGAGTCGGATCGACGGGCGGGTTTCGCCCGTCTGCGGCCCTTCATCCGAACGGGCGAGGACTACCTCCTCATCCACGAGCTGAGCGACAGGGGCATCACCGCGCGCGACCAGGAACGGTTCGACGAGTTGAAAAGCCGCGAAGGGCCCGAGAAGATGGCGCGCTACCGGGAGCTCTTCTACAAGGCGCGCATCCAGCTCCTCGAAAGGGACAGAGTTGCCTGGATGTCGATGAACAGGATCTACCCGAATGCCCGCACGGCCCTCCAGAACGCCGCCGGGGCGGCCCTCGTGATCCTCTCGACGAAAAGGCCCGAGTTCATCCAGGAAATCCTCGGCCACGCGGGTCTCTCGGTTCCCTCCGACCGGATCCTGCACTCGGGCGATGAGCCCAAGCTTCCAATCGTCGAGCGCATCCGCGCGGACGGCGGATTCGACGGTGCCGTGTTCATCGACGATCAGGTCGACTTTCTCAAGAACAACCCTTTCCCGCGAGTGTCCGTGCACCTGGCATCGTGGGGATACGTGGCGAGCGAGCAGGTCGCCCGAGACCTCGGGATCCCCGTTCTGGCAGCCGGCGACCTTCCCCTGCTCGTGGCGCGGTCGCTCGCCTCGGGCGCTGTTCATGGGTGCGGCTCCCCTGTACAATAGGAGGATCATGGAGATTCTAGGCAAGACCTGGGGAAAGGGAGAGGTCCTCCTCGCCGACGGGGCATGGGGAACGGAGTTCTTCAAGCGCGGCCTCATGCAGGGCTCGCCGCCCGACGAGTGGAACCTCACACATCCCGAGATCGTGCGGGAGATCACCCGCGAATACCTCGATGCCGGCGCGTTGGTCATCCTGACGAACACCTTCGGCGCGAACCGCTTCCGGCTGGAGGCGCACGGGCTTTCGGGCAAGGTGCGCGAGATCAACATTCGCGCGGCCGAGCTCGCCCGCGAGGTCGTCGGCCAGCGCGTGCTCGTCGCGGGAGACATCGGGCCGAGCGGCCGAATCATGGCCCTGGGCGAGGTCACCCCGAGCGATCTCGCGGAAGCCTTTACGGAGCAGGCCCGCGCCCTGCGCGACGGCGGCGTGGACTGGATCGTCGTCGAGTCGATGGCCGATGCCGACGAAATGGAGATCGCCGTGCGCGCCGCGAGCGACGCGACGGGGTTGCCCGTCGTGGCAAGCATGACCTACAACCGCACGCCTCGGGGCTACAGGACCATGATGGGCAACTCCCCCGAGACGTGCGTGAGGAAGGCGGAGTCCGCCGGCGCGTCACTGATCGGCGCCAACTGTGGGACGGGCATTGAGGACTATGTCCCCCTCGCCCCCGTCCTCCGAGGGCTCACCTCCCAGCCGCTGTGGATGAAGGCGAATGCCGGCGTGCCGCAGCTGGTCGGGGGCAGGGTGACCTACCCCCTGACCCCTGAGCAGTACGCGTCGTTCGTTCCCGCCCTGATCGAGTCGGGCGTGGACGTGATCGGCGGCTGCTGCGGAACGGATCCCCGGTTCATCCGCGAGGTGGGAAAGAGCATCGCGCGAATCCGTGGGAGGTGACGATGGCCGCCGTCCTGGCTCTTTTCTGCGCCCTTTTCATCTTCATCCGGGCGGGGATCATGCTGCGGCTGGTTGCCCTGTTTCGTCCGGACGCCCTGCTCGACCATGTGAACGAGACGCAGCCCGTGATCTCCCGGGGCCTTTTCGCATTCCCCCGGATGGTCGCCGGCTTCCGTCTCGACATCGAGCGCTGGCGCGGCCCGCCTCTTCCCAAGGTCTTCCTGCTCGTCTCCAACCACCAGAGCATGATCGACATCCCCGCCCTCATGGCCGCGTTCCCCCGCCGCGCCCTGCGGTTCGTCGCCAAGAAGGAGCTCGGCCGGGGGCTGCCCTATGTCTCCGTCGCGCTGCGGCGGGGATACCATGCCCTGATCTCCCGCACGAGCGACTTCCGTGAAGGTCACCGGGAGCTCGTCCGGTTCGCAGACCTCACCAAGAGGGGCATCTGCCCCGCCGTCTTCCCAGAGGGGACCCGTTCGAAAACTGGATTCGTCAAAAGCTTTCAGGCCGGCGCGGTGCGGATCATCCTTGAGCGCGCGCGTCTCCCCGTGCTCTCGGTAGCGGTTGACGGTGGATGGAGGATATCCAATATCCCACGACTTCTCACTCGCCTTGGCGGGAGCCGCTACAGGGTGAAGCCCCTTACGCTCTACCCGGCCCCGAAGGGCAAGCGGGAGATGCTGGACCTCCTGGCGACGATCGAAAAGGAGCTTGACGGGCAAATCCGCGCCTGGCGGAGCGGCGGTCCATAGAGTGGAATGAGTCTCGTGTAGTTCTCCCCCAGTTCAGGCCATCTGCGCGAGTCGGCGAGCGGCCCGTGTCCCGAGTGCGCACGCGGGAAGGAGCGCCGCGGGAAGGAGCCCGCTTGACAATCACTAGGGGGAGTTCCATCATCTCCGAAAGCGATATCGGCCGCCTCTCTCCCCGCGTCCCTCTCCGGTAGTATCGCAGGAGGTCTCATGAGGCAGAATCATACAAGCGGGGAGGCAATGTGAACCAGGACAGGGAAGTCGTGCTCTCGGGTCGTTCTCTATCGTCCGGGAAGGGAATCAACCTGACCATTGGTGGCGGACGTATTCTCAAGGTAGCGGAATCGGATCTTTCCCCCGATGCTCCCTACCTTTCAAGGGGTTTTTTCGACATCCAGGTCAACGGATATGCCGGATTCGACTACACCGCTGCCAATCTCAGCACGCAGGACGTGCTGAGCATGATCGGATACGTTCTGGCATCCGGCACGACACAGCACCTGCCGACAATCGTCACGAGTCCGAATGACCGGATGCTTCGCAATCTACGCATGATTGCCAGCGCCGTGGAATCCTCGCCGGTAGCAGCCGCCGCTATTCCGGGGATCCACATCGAAGGGCCCTACATCTCTTCGGAAGACGGACCACGCGGAGCGCACGACTCCGCCTTTGTTCGAGATCCAAGCTTGGAGGAGTTCGAGCAGTGGCAGGATGCGGCGGGCGGGCGGATCCGGCTGATTACCCTGGCCCCAGAACGCAATGGTGCACTGGAGTTCATCCAGGCAGTGAGCGCGCAGAAGGTCATCGTGAGCATCGGTCACACCGCAGCCTCACCAGAGCGCATCCGCGAGGCTGTCGCCGCTGGAGCGCGTTTCTCGACGCACTTGGGCAATGGGTGTCAGAACATGCTCCCGCGCCTGCACAACCACCTTTGGGAGCAACTGGCGGACGATCGTCTTTGCGCCGGCCTGATCGTTGACGGTCACCATCTGCCCGCCGCCGTGGTAAAGGTCATCTGGCGGGTCAAGGGATCGCAGCGAATCGTACTTGTCAGCGACGTGGCCACAATGGGCGGAAAGAAGCCAGGGATATACAGGTGGGGAAATATCGACGTGCAGGTCTATGAAGACGGGCACCTCGGCCTGGTGGGGACCGAGTACCTTGCGGGAGCCGGCCATCTCCTCGACCGATGCATCGCACAGTTCGTCAAGTTCGCCAACGTTGGTCTCGAGGAGGCCATTCGCCTGTGCACGGTCAACCCTTCGGCCTTGCTCGAAACCGATGTGCCGGGAGTACCTTTTCAACTAGGATCGCCCGCGGACCTGACGCTCTTCGACTGGCATGATGGATTGGATAGACTCGCCATCCGAAAAACGATCTTGCGCGGCGAGGAGCTTTTCGTCTCCAAGGAACAATCAATCCGCTGATGTTCTAGGGAAGGAACGCCTCCAAGTCCGGAGAAATCGTACCCACCCTGGAGTACGGCCGCGCGGGGTGCGTGGACTTCTGCCCACGAGTCTCGCTACCGTCGACGCTTGCGCAGCTGATCGAGCATGATCGCCACGACGATCACGAGACCCTGAACCGCCTGCAGCCAGTAGGCGGACACGCCTGTGAGCACGAGCCCCGTGCGCAGGACCTGCATGATGGCGGCGCCGATGAGCACCCCCAGGATCGTTCCTTCGCCGCCCGAGAGGCTCGTCCCGCCCACGACAGCCGCCGCGATCATGTCCAGCTCGTACCCGTCAGCCGCCGTCGGCGATGCCACCCCGAGGCGCGCGGTCATGAGGATGCCGCCGACCGCCGTGAGGAACGCGCACAGCGTGTAGACCATGATTTTCGCCCGGTCGGTGTTGATCCCCGAAAGCCCCGAGGCCACCTCGTTGCCGCCCACGGCGTAGATGCGGTATCCCCACACGGTGCGCTTGAGGAAAAGCGCCATGATGACCGCGATGACCAGCAGGATAACAAGCGGCAGGGGCACCCCCGCTCCAAGCAGGGGGATGTCGTATTGTCCAAGGTTCCTGAAGCTCGACGGCAGGTCTTGAACCGGCCACCCTCCGGTCAGTCCGTAGCATAACCCTCGCGCCATCAGCAGCATGCCGAGGGTCGCGATGAACGGGGGGAGCTTGGCCTTTGTAACCATCAACCCATTGAGCAGTCCGATCATCACTCCGGCGGCAAGGCCGCAGAGCACCGCCACGGGAGTGTTCACCGAGGCGCGCAGGAGCATCGCCGAGATGAGCCCCGAGAATCCCATCAACGAGCCAACCGACAGGTCGATCCCCCCCGTGATGATCACCATGCACTCGCCGAAGCCGCTGATGGCGATCCACGAAAAGGCGCGCAGGATGTTGAAGATGTTCGTGCTGGCGAGGAAGGTCCTGGTGAAGACGCTGAGGAAGAGCACCATGGCCCCGAGGATCAGGAAAACCCCGAACTCCTGGGCTCGCACGATGCGGCGGAACATCACTCGGCCGCCTCCGGTCCGCTCAGGGGATATGCTCGGTCGTTCTGCCATTCGCCTCACCTCTTCTGCTGGCCGCTTGCGTACGCCATGACCAGTTCCTGTGTCGCCTCGGAGCGATCGAGGATGGCGGCGATGCTGCCCTCGTGCATCACGACGATCCGATCGCTCATGGCCATGATTTCCGGCAGATCGGAGGAGATCATGATGATGCCGATTCCCTCGCGCGCGAGCTGGCTCATGAGAGCGTGTACCTCCGCCTTCGCCCCGACGTCGATTCCCCGGGTCGGCTCGTCCATGATCAGCACCTTCGGCCGGGATGCCAGCCACTTCGCGAGCACGACCTTCTGCTGGTTGCCGCCCGACAGGAGCATCGCCTTCTGGCCGAGGTGCGGCGTCTTGATGGAGAGCAGCTCGACGTACTCCCGCGCCGTGCGGGAGATCCCCAGCCTGTCCATCCACCCCGCGGCGTTGTGCCGGTTCAGGGTCGCCAGGACAATGTTCTCCTGGACCGGCAGCTTGAGCACGAGTCCCTGCATGCCCCGGTCCTCGGGCACCAGCCCGATTCTCGCCTTCACCGCCCCGCTCGGGGAAGAGATGTGAAGAGGCTTCCCCTCCAGGAAGATCTCCCCGGCGTCCCTGGCGTCCGCCCCGAAGAGCAACCGGGCCGTTTCGGTGCGCCCGGCGCCGACGAGCCCCGCGAAACCGAGGATCTCCCCCCTGCGCAGGGTGAAGCTGACGTCCTTGACAGCGCCGCGGCGGGAAAGCCCGCGCACATCCAGTATCGGGTCCGCGATCTCCGCCGCCTCTTTGCGGAACACTTCGCTCAGGCTTCGACCCACCATCATCTGGACTACGCGCTCGGGCGTGGCCTCCGCGATGGGAAGCTCGCCGACCCTTTGGCCGTCGCGCAGCACCACAACGCGGTCGGCGATGCGGAACATCTCCTCCAGGCGGTGGGTAATGAAGATGATGGCGATGCCCTCCGCTTTTAGGTCGCGGACCGTCTCGAAGAGGACCTCTGTTTCGCTCTCTCCGAGTGCCGCGGTGGGCTCGTCCATGATAAGGATCCTCGCCTTCACCGCGATGGCCTTTGCGATCTCCACCATCTGCTGCTGGGCGACCGAAAGGTTCTTCACCAGGGCATCCGGCGGGAACCTGGCCCGGATGCTCTGCAGGACCTTCAGGGCATCCTCCTCCATACGCCTGCGGTCGACGAAGCCCAGCAGACCGCCCAGGCCCCGGACCCTCGGCTCGCGTGCGATAAAGATGTTCGCCGCCACGGTCTGGTTGCGGGTGAGGTTGAACTCCTGGTAGATGATGGAGACGCCGAGCCTCTGCGCATGGTGGGGACTCTCGATCTCGACCTCCTGACCGGCGAGGAGGATGTGACCGCCGTCCTTGCGATGCGCGCCGCTGAGGATTTTCATCAGGGTCGATTTTCCGGCCCCATTCTCGCCGACGAGGGCGAGAACCTCCCCTGTGCGCACCTCCAGGTCCACCGAATCCAGAGCCTGGACGCCGGGGAATGATTTTGAGATTCCCTCCATGAGAACGAGCGGCTGCGTTTCCATAACGGAGGCTCAGGGACCTCCCTCATCGATGCGTGTCCGATGCGGGAAGGAAAAAAGGCCGGCCGGGATCGAGAACGACCCCGGCCAGAATTCGCGCACTCTCCTCACGATCTAGAACGCTGACGGCAGCGTCTTGGTGAAGTCCTTGGTGGCCCACATCTCCGACATCACCTCCACGTTCTTCGAGGTCACAATGTCCATGCCGGAATTTGTGAAGGATTCATATGTCTTGCCGTTGACGATCTTGTCGTAGATCATCTGGACGGTGTCATACCCCCAGCCCCAGTACTTCTGGCCCACCAACCCCGAGAGGTAGCCGTTCTTCATGTAGTCCAGCTCGACGGGCAATGTATCGAAGGCGATTGTCTTGACCGCGCCGGATAGTGCAGCCTCCTCCCAGCTCTTCATCGATCCGCGGTTTGCAAAGAGGGGCCATAGCCCGACGAAGAACCATCCCGTCAGGTCAGGGTTCGACAGCATGGTCTCTTCCACCACCTGAACGCCCTGGTTGATGTCGTCGTTGCAGGCCACGGTCTTCACGATCTGGATGCCCGGGTAGCCTTTCACCCCATCCTTGAACCCACGAATCCGCTCCTCCAGGTTGAACGCCCCCGGCACCCCGGTGAGCAGCGCAACCTTCCCGCTGGTGCCCATCGTCTTGACCAGCAGGTCGGCCGCAGCCTTCCCGCCTTCGTAGTTGTCCACCCCGAGGTAGGTGAAGCGTCCGCTCTTCGGAGAGTCGGAGTCCCACGTCATGACCTCGACGCCGGCCTTCACGGCCTTTGCGATCGGATCCACGCAGCCGGTCGGCTCGTTGCACGAGATGCCGATCGCGTCGACACCCTTGGCGATCACGTCCTCCACGACGCGGGCCTGCTCTGCGATGTCCGAGGCAACCGAACCGACGTACAGGATTTCCACCTTGTACGGTCCCTTGGCGGTGAGCTCCTGGGCCTTCTTCAGCGCGCCTTCGCGGCCGATCTCGAAGACCGGGTTGTTCAGCGCCTTGGGGATCCAGGCAATCGTGATCGTGTTGTTCTTGATCTGATGCTTGCCTGCTGCCTTAGGAGCTTCTTTGGCGCCGCCCGCGAAGGAACTGAGCGCCACCAGTACCATCAGAGTGAGACAATAAAAAAGAACCTTTTTCATGAAGCACCTCCTGAATGCACTCATGATAGACCCTGTCGAATCGGTTAGCAAGACCCCTCCCGACTTTCGCCCGGGCCCCAGCGACTCGTCGATGGAGGACCCCGGGCATGGCAGAGCCGGTCGGGCAAGTGCTCCCCCGCGCCAAGCGTAGACTGGATTTCGGGGAGCGGGTAACGGATAAGGGGCGAAAGATTGGACGAGGAGCGGATGGCATGACGACCGCCGGCCTTGATGGTGCGCTGTGCCAGACACAACAAAAAACCCATCCTTGCGGGATGGGTCGAGTCGTGGCCTGCTCAGGCCTTGAAGTCGCTTGGTTTCCTCTCGGACCGCTTGCACTTCTCGCACTCCGCGACGTTGCGCAGCTTCCCGGTCTTGAACACCAGCTTCATCTTCACCTCGCCGCCACAGGTGCAGAAGAACTTCTGTGTGACGATCCCGACCCTCGCGTTCTTGCTCAGTACCTCAGCCATGATTTTTCTACCTCCTTTCCCAGGATTTGAGCGCCTCTCTACAATGTTCGGAGACGGTGGAATTTAATGATACGGCGAAAAAATGTCAAGCGCAGCTCGCCTTTGGTGTCGCTCGCCTTTGGGCGCACGGAAGCTGACATGCCCTCTTGCCCTTCGGCGGCATTTTCACCATGATGGCCTCCCGATGAAGAGCTACCGGGGTTTCCTCCTCGACGCCGACAACACTCTCTTCGACTACGACAGGGCGGAGCGGGAAGCCCTGACAGAAACGATCCGCGACCTGGTCCCGAGCGCCCCGGTCGATGCGGCACTTGCCCTGTACAGACCCATCAATGCGGGGTTCTGGCGACGATTCGAGGAAGGCGCAGTAAGCCTCGAGGAGCTCAAGCCTGGGCGGTTCCGCGCGCTCCTGGAGGCTCTCGGCGTGGGAGGCGATCCTGCCATGATATCCGAGCGCTATTTGTCAGGGCTCGCGACAAAGGCATTCCTGTGCCCCCACGCGAAGGAAACCCTCGAAAGTCTCGCACAGAGGTCATTCCTCTGCCTCGTCACGAACGGGCTCGCTTCTGTCCAGCGCGGGAGGCTCGAGAAAGCGGGCATTGGCGGGTTCTTCGCCGCCGTCCTCATTTCCGAGGAAATCGGGGTCTCCAAACCCGACCCGGCCTTCTTCCGCATGGCCGCGGAGGCGCTCGCTCTTGGTCCGGCCGACCTGCTGTGCGTCGGAGACGGCCCGAGGACCGACATCAGGGGCGCTCGCGCGTCCGGAATCGACACCTGTTGGTACGCGCCGAATCATGCGATTTGGCCGGAGGCGGAACCGGCGCCACTGTACACGATCCGAGATCTTCGCGAGTTGGAGAGGTTCGCCTAGGAATGATGGCACCGACCACCGCGCTCGAGTCATCGCAGAGCTATCCAGGAGAAAGGAGAATGCCTTGATACAGGTCGAGAACGTCACGAAAAAATACGGGCAGCGCGTTGCCGTTGACCGAGTTAACTTCACCGTCAATCGCGGCGAGATCCTCGGCTTCCTCGGCCCCAACGGCGCCGGCAAGTCCACGACCATGAACATCATCACGGGGTACCTCTCGGCGACTGAAGGGGCGGTCAGGCTCGACGGCCACGACATCCTCGAGGAACCAGAGGTGGTGAAGAGGCGGATCGGCTACATGCCCGAGCATCCCCCGCTGTATCTCGACATGACCGTCCAGGACTACCTCGCCTTCGTCTGCGACATCAAGGGCGTCGCCCGCTCGCGCCGCCGCGAGAGCATGGACAGGTCGATGGAGCTGCTGAAGATCCTCGATGTGCGCGGGCGGCTGATCAAGAACCTGTCCAAGGGCTACAAGCAGCGCGTCGGCATCGCGCAGGCCCTCATCGGCACCCCCCCCGTCCTCATCCTCGACGAGCCGACCATCGGCCTGGATCCCCAGCAGATCATTGAGACGCGCAACCTCATCCGAGATCTCGGCCGGGAGCACACGATCATCCTGAGCTCCCACATCCTGCCCGAGGTGCAGGCGGTCTGCGACAGGGTCCTCATCATCAACAGGGGGCGCATTGTGGCGAGCGACACTCCCGAGAACCTGTCGCGCGGCATCCTCGGCGAGAACCGCCTCACCCTGCGCGTTGCAGGGACCGAGGAGCAGGCGCTCGCCGCGCTCAGGGGCATCCCCCATGTCGTGAAAGCCCAGGGCATCGGCCAGCGGGAAACCGGCACGATCGATGTCATAGTCGAAGCGGAGAAGGACCAGGACATCCGCGCCGCCGTATTCACCGCTCTCGCCAGGGCGGACCGCCCCATCCTCCTGATGAAGACCATGGACCTCACCCTCGAGGACATCTTCCTCAACCTCATCACAGAAGAAAAGGAGGCATCCTGACATGCTCGCAGTCTTTCGTCGGGAACTGAAGGCGTACTTCTCCTCGCCCATCGGGTTCATCTTCATGGGCTTCTTCATCCTCATCTCGGGAGTCTTCTTCGCTCTGACCTTCCTCCTGAACCCCTCCCCTGCCCGGTACGCTGACCTTCTGTCCTCGCTCACTCTCATCTTCCTTTTCCTCGTGCCGATCCTCACCATGCGCCTGTTGACCGAGGAGACGCGCCAGAAGACGGATCAGCTGCTTCTCACCAGCCCCCTCACGGTCACGGGCATCGTGATGGGCAAGTACCTCGCCGCCGTCGGCGTGTTCTTCCTCACGCTCCTCGTGACCGTCGTCTATCCGGTCATCATGAGCTTCTTCGCGCTCGGCGGCCTCGCCTGGGCGCAGATCGTCGGCGGGTACATCGGGTTCTTCCTCCTAGGCTCCAGCTTCATCGCGGTGGGGCTGTTCTTCTCGTCGCTCACCGACAACCAGATCGTCGCGGCCATGGAAACCTTCGCGGCCCTGCTCCTGATCTGGATCCTCGACGTGATAAGCGCGAGCGTGCCCTCCAGCGCGCAATCGGGCCTCGTCTTCCTGGCGATCATGGCGGTGTTCCTCGCGCTCCTGGTGTTCTTCAGCACGCGAAGCGCGATCGCGACCGCCGCGACGGGAGTGGCGGCCGCTGCCGCCGTTGTCCTGCTGTACCTCTTCACCCGCGGGCTCTTCGAGGGGCTGATCGCAAAAGTTCTGGCCTGGTTCTCGCTGCTGAGGAGGTACAACGACTTCACCCTCGGCATTCTCAACCTCAGCCCGATCGTCTACTACATCTCCTTCTGCGGCGCCTTCGTCTTCCTCACCATGAGGATGATCGAAAAACGGCGATGGATGTAGGGGAGGCACGCACGTGAAAGCACAGACCCTTTTCCGTTCCCTGCGCAGCAGCAAGTTCCGCCATGGCGGCTACGCGACGCTGATGATCGTCGCCGGCCTCGCCGTCGTCGTCGCCGTCAACATCCTCGTCGAACAGGTGCCAGCCAAGCTGGACCTCACGGAGAACAGGCTGTTCTCCCTGTCCGAGGAGACGCTGAAGATCCTCCGCGGCCTCTCGAACGATGTCGCGATCACCTCGATCGCCCGCAAGGGCAACGAAGACCCCACCATCAAGGAGATCCTCGCCCGCTACGCCCAGAAGAGCGGCCACATAAAGCTCGCGACCATCGATCCCGAGAGGAACCCCGGCTGGTCGAAACAGTACGCTTCTTCCGGCAGCGGCCTGCGCGAGGGAAGCCTCGTCGTCGCTCGGGGAGCGCGCTTCCGCACGATCGACGCGCTCGACATGTACAATTACGACATGTCGGGTCAGCAGCCCCGGCTCATGAGCCTCTCCGTCGAGCAGAAGGTGAGCTCCGCCCTCGCGTACGTGACGGCGGACAGGAACGTCACCGCCTACACGATCCAGGGTCACGGCGAGCAAACCCTCGCCGGTTATGGCCTCACCGGCGCCGTGGATGCGGAGAACTACGAGAGGCAGGAGGTGAACCTCCTCACCTCGGCCGCGATTCCCGCCGGAGCGGACATGGTGCTCGTGCTCTCCCCGAAGAGCGATTTCCCCGCGCAGGAGGCTGAGAAGCTCCGCGCCTACCTCGCCTCGGGCGGCAGAGCCGTGCTCCTCCTCGACGTGCAGAACAGGGCACAAGCCCTGCCGAACCTCGCGGGCGTGCTCAAAGGCTACGGCATCGCGATGCAGAATCTTCTTGTGGTCGAGCCCGACGCCAACCGCGCCGCCTACGGCAATCCGCTTTTCCTCGTGCCCAACCAGGAGAGCCACGAGATCCTGGAGCCACTACGGGCCAAAAACTACCCGATCCTGATGCCCTTCGCGCAGCCCATCCAGACACTCGAGCTGCGAAGGAGGACGCTCAAGATCGAGCCCCTGCTCTCCACCACAAATCAGGCTTTCGCGAAGGCCAATTCAGGAAACATCGGCAGCCTGCGCAGAGAGCCAGGAGACGCCGAGGGGCCCTTCTCCGTCGCGGTGGCGATCACGGACCCCGCTGCCGAGCAGGGGGGGAGAGACACCAAGATCATCGTGATCGGGGCATCCACGTTCCTCGTGCCCGAAGTCGCCGCGCAGGCGCCAGGCAACACCGATTTCTTCCTCAACTGCATGGGCTGGCTGAGGGAAAAGAAGGACACGATCACGATCCGGGCGAAGAGCATGATCGAGTTTCCGCTCAATCTGAACGACGCGCAGAGATGGATCTTCTCGGCCGTCGTGGTCATCCTCATGCCCCTGATCGTTCTCGGCTGGGGCTTTCTCGTCTGGACGAAAAGGCGCCACCTATGAGAAAGCACTGGTGGACGCTCGCCGCTGTCCTTCTCGTCATCGCCGCATCGATCGGCGTCACGATGTACCTCAAGCGGCCGAAGAAAACCCCCTCGAGCGTCGATGAGGACAGGCCGACTCTCGCCGCGCTCGATCGGGAAGCCCTCGTGACGATGGTCCTCAGCGACAGGGTCGAGGGCTCCCTCGTGCTGGAGAAGAAGCCGGAAGGCTGGAGGGCGAGCTCTGCCCCGACCGCAACGCTCGACGGCTCGAAAATCGATGAGCTCGCATCCAATTTCACCGATCTGGTCGCGGAGCGGACCGTCGACGCAAACCCGATTGATCTGGAGCAGTACGGTCTTGCCCCGGCACGAGCGCGGATCGAAGGCGGCCTGTCCGATGGGACCGCGAAAATATTCCTCCTCGGAGACCTATCGCCGACTGGCGGCTCGTACTATCTGCAGGTGAAGGGCGACCCGAAGGTGTACTTGGTCTGGAGGAACGTCGGGGAGCGTTTCCACTGGACGGTGAATGACCTGCGGGACAGGACTCTCACGCCGACGATCAACCCCGACGAGATCGCCTCTCTGCGCATCGCGCGCGCGGACGGCTCGATCATTGAGATCTGCGATAAATCGGGATATGAGTCGAACACATCCCAGTTCGGATTCAGCCGCTACATCATGACCCGCCCCTACCGGTATCCCCGAGGCCTCGACGCCGAGAAGCAGGAAGCGCTTCTCAAAGGCCCCATGGGCATCACGATCGCGGATTTCATCGACGATGATCCGAAGGATCTCGCTGCCTACGGCCTCGCCAGGCCATGGGGAGAGGTGCTCGTGCGCGACAAGGCGAACACCCTGATATTCCATTTCGGCGCCAAGAGGAAGGACGGGATGTCCTACTTCCGCATTGGGGGGAAACCGAACGTCTACGCAGTCGAGGCCGAGAAGCTCTCCTTCATGTCGATCCCGGCCTTCGATCTCGTCGACAAGTTCGCCTTCATTCCGTACATCGAAGACGTCGACGGGCTCGAGATCAGCGCAGGAGGCGCTACCCACGTGCTCTCCCTCACGCGGACGAAGCAGGCGGCGCAGGAGCGGGGCGGCGAGGCCGAGGAGACCGTAACGGCATACCAGGTCGATGGGAAGAGCGTGGAGGAGGGTTCCTTCAAGGAGTTCTACCAGAAGGTCATTGGGCTCCAGGTGGAGGGTGAGGTGCGCTCGGTTCCATCGGGGAAGCCCGAGGTGCGCACCCGCTTCCTTCTGAACAAGGGCACGGTGCGCGACGTCACCGTTTCGTACGTGCCGTACGACAGGGATTTCTACGCGGTCTTCGTCGGAGGTGCGTGCGACTTCGCGATCGCGAAGACTCAACTGAATGCGATGCGGGATGCTCTCGCGCGGCTGATCGCGGGGGAGAAGCTCGCCGACTGATTCATGTCGCGGGGGTCGGAGATGCTCCGCCCCTGACATGGATCTCCCAGGCCTGCGTGTGGGGATCGCGCGAAAGCGCATCGAAGCCCACATCAAGGACCCTCCCGCTCTCGCCCTGAAACCGCACGCGTCGGGCGAGAGCGTTCGTCTCGATGACCCGGAACTCCTCCCCGTCGAAGGCGACCCGGGTTCCCATCGCGGGCAGCGTTTGACGCGCCTCGCGGTAGACGTCGAACTCGTAGGAGAGGCAGCACAGCAGGCGGCCGCAGGGTCCCGAGATTTTCATCGAGTTCAGCGTGAGGTTCTGCTCTTTCGCCATCTTGATGGAGACCGGCCGCAGCTTGTCCGTGATCGAATTGCAGCACAGCGCCCGACCGCAGATGCCCATGCCGCCGACCACGCGCGCCTCGTCACGCACGCCGATCTGGCGCAGCTCGATCCGCATCTTGAACACGGAAACGAGGTCCTTCACCAGCTCGCGGAAGTCGATGCGGTTCTCAGCGGTGAAGAAGAAGAGGATCTTCTGCTCGTCCAGCAGGTAGTGGGCGTTCACCAGCTTCATGTCCAGGCCGCGGCTCCCGATCTTCTCCCGGCACACCGCGTACGCCCGTTCCTCCTTGAGGTCATTGTCCTCCACGCGCGAGAGGTCCCCGGGGGTTGCCGCCCGGAGGATCGCGCGAAGCTCGCCTCCTCCTCCCGACTGGTCGCTCTCCCTGCCGATGATCCGTCCGAGCTCATTGCCGTACTTCGTCGGCACGACCACCTGAGCGCCGATCGCCGGCTCTATGCCCGGCGGGCAGGTGCACAGCTCCGTCGCGCTGGAATACAGGATCTTGACCCGGTAGATCGGCGTGCCGCGCGGAACCTCGGCGACCGCGCCGCCGGCGGGCCGCGCCTCCTCGCCCTCTGTTTCGTGAAAATCCTCTTCGGGAATCCGATCGTCCATATCGCTCATGCGCGCGCCTTTCTTCGAACCCGTGTTCAGGATACCAGATCCACGAGCAGTCCGTTGATCTCGTCGATCTGGGCGAGGATCGCGAGCTGCTCCCGCTGAGCGGCGAGGACCGACGCCGCGAGGCTGTCGAGCTTCTCGTCGATCACCTTCACGAGCGTGAACCTCTTCCTCTTCAGGATGTTCGCCCCCGAGGTCGTTTCTTCGACGCTGATCATGTGGTCCACCGCGTACTTCACGAATGCCCGCACCTTCTGGCGGTATCCTTTTATCGTCTCGATCGTGGGGGCCGACTTCAGCTGGTCGCCGGCGGCGAACACCCCGTCGAGCAGCTCCTCGATCGTCCGCCGCCTGTCGCGGTCGGGAGGCTCATCCGAGAGCGCCTCGCCCTCCGCGGCGGACTGCACCATCTGCGAGAAGGCGCGCATCGGCGCCTTCTCCTTCTTGTGCGCCTTTTTCTTTTCGGGAATGTGCCAGGAGGAAGCTTCCCCGAGGGAATCGATCCGCGCCATGGGAATGGCGGGTCCTGGCTATCTCTTCTGGCCCGGGGCCGGGGCGGGCTCCCGAGTGGGCTCGCGCGGGGAAGCCGTCCATTCGGACTTCGCTCCAGACTGCCGCGCGCCATTGCCCGCCGGGCGAGAAGCCCTCTCGGGGGCTCCCACGGCAGCTCCCGAAGGGGCTCCCGAGGCGTCGGCAGCCGGGGCCGTGATCGTGCAGGACCCGTTGAGGATCACGCCCTCCTCGACGATGAGCCGGGGCGTCGGCACATTGCCCAGCATCAAGCCCGTCGAGAGGATGATCACCTTCTCGGTGGAGAACACCTCGCCGCGCACCACACCGCCGATCACGACGGTGCCCGCGTGGAGGGTGCACTCCGCCCGCCCGTTCTGGCCCACCAGGACCTTGCCCTTCGTGCGGATCACGCCCGTGAAATCTCCGTCGATGCGCAGCAGGCCGTTCAGATCGAACTCGCCCTTGAATCGTGTGCCCTCTCCGATGATGGAATTGATGAAGGCATCGTCGGAGATGTGGGTATCGCTCATTCGCCGTTCCTTCCGTTTATCTTCACGGCCGTCAGATCGGGCTTGATCGAGAGGAAGTTCTGCGGATCGACATAGTCGGCGCCGAGCCGTACCTCGTAGTGCACGTGCGGACCTGTGGAAAGGCCGGTGCTGCCGAGGTAGCCGATGGTGTCCCCGCGGTTGATTTTGGCGCCCTTGCGGGTCGCGATGCCCGACAGGTGGCCGTATTTGGTGAAGAAGCCGTACTTGTGCTTCAGGGTGACGTAGTTGCCGAGCTGGTCGCTGTAGCCGGTCTGCGCGACCTCGCCGTTCGCCGTGGCGACGATGGGCACGCCGGGGCCCCAGGCGATGTCGACTCCCGTATGGAGGTAGCCCTGACGGGTAAACGGGTGAAGGGTCCAGCCGTAGCGGGTGGTGACGTTTCCCCGCACGTTCTTCAGCGGCCACAACGTGGGAGTGTCCGCGAGGAGGTCCTTATAGGTGGACAGCACGTTCTGGATCTCCTCGAGCGGCTCGATCGAGTTCTCCATGAGACTTGTCATGCCCTTCAGCTCGCTCAGCTCCTTCAGGCTTCCCGCCTCGGCCTCGTCGGGGTTCATGAAGATCGTGGGGCTTCCGCCCGTTCCTGCAGCGAGGTAGTCCTGGTTGCCGAGAATCTTCAGAACGCCGTCCATCCGCGCCTTGAAGCTCCTGCCGGCCTTGCGGATGCCGGAGATCTCGTCCTTCAGGTTCTCGAGGGTCGTCTCGTTCGAGGCCAGCTCCTGGGTGACGCGTGTGTACCTCTCGTTCGTGCTCGTGAAGTGGGTGGCGAGGAGGAAAAACCCGATCAGGAGCACACCGAGGGTGAAGGTGAGGAAGATCAGGGTGAAGAACGAGATCTGGAAGTTGAAGATCTTCTTTTCAGAATGGGGTATAAGCATGACGGTAAACCGCTGCTTCCCCTTCTGCATGACGTACTTGAAAAAGGAAAGGAGAGACGCCCAGAGCCGCCGCAGAGAAGTGCCTATCCTGTCCGCGAACTCCTTCTCGACCTTCTTGTATTGGGCAACGGGCAAGACTCTTCCCTCTCCTGCAATGGCGTCTATTGGACAGTATACGAGAATCTCCGTCAGGCTACAATAGGCGCGGCTTCTTGTCAATCGGGGTATTGCGCCGGCAGCGAAACCGTTGCCCTAAGAATACGCTCGCCTGCGCGGTCCCCGCCTCGCCTCGAGCGCTGAAAAAGATTGACTTGGGGGTTCCGTCATGGTATCCTCATCGAAACTCGAGAGACTGTCGGGACCTCTTTCGAAATCATTCCCGGGTGGAGATTTATGCGCTACTTCGACACGCACGCACACATCGGACTCATCACCGAGGACCCCATCGACCAGCTCATCATCGTGCAGGAAGCGCGCCAGGAGGGAGTTGCGCACATCGTCACGGTCTCGAACAATCTCGTCGACTTCCAGCAGGTGTACGAGAACCTCAAGACGGAGTCGCAGATCTATCACAGCATCGGCATCTCCCCGTCCTCTGTCGTGCAGCCCGGCGACGATTGGGAGGCGAAGATCGAGGATGGCGTGAAGCTGGAGAGGGTCGTCGCCATCGGAGAAATCGGTCTCGATTATTATCGGAAGTTCGGCGACAGGGATTCACAGGTAGAGCTGTTCATCCGCCAGCTGGAGCTTGCAGAGAAGCTCAACCTGCCCGTGATCATCCACAATCGGGATGCCGGTTCCGACGTCCTGGAGATCCTCCGCGAGCGGCTGCCCCGGCGGGGCGGCATCCTCCACTGCTATTCGGAGGACGCTGAGTACGCGAGGAAAGCGCTCGAGCTCAACCTCTATATCTCCTTCGCGGGCAATGTCACCTACCGCAATGCCAGAAACCTCCAGGATACGGCGAAAAAAATGCCCGTTGAGCGGATGCTGATCGAGAGCGAGGCGCCCTTCATGGTCCCCGCGATCCACCGGGGCAAGAGGAACAAGCCCGCCTACATCAGCGAAACCGCGGCGTTCATCGCCGAGACCCGCGAGGTCCCCGTCGAGGAGCTGACCGAGATCCTGTATGCCAATAGCCTCAGGCTCTTCGGCATCTCCGAGTAGCGGCCTGTATCATCCGGTTCGGATCGGCTCGACCTCCGTCCCCGGAAACGTCTTTCTCGCGCCGATGGCGGGGTACACGGATGCCCCGTTCCGCTCCGTCTGCGTGGAGTCCGGCGCGTGCCTGTGCTACACGGAAATGGTGTCGGCCGAGGCGCTCTCCCGTGAAAGCGCGAAAACGATGCGCCTGCTTGTCCGCGCTCCCAACGAGGCGGCCATCGCATTCCAGATATTCGCCTCGACGCCCCGCGCTGCCGCGGCCGCCGTAAGGCTCATCGCACCCCTCGAGCCTGTGCTTATCGACCTGAACTGCGGCTGCTCGGTCCCCAAGGTGCTTCGCACCGGCTGCGGGGCCGCCCTCCTTCGCAGCCCCGGCATGATCGGGACGATCGTGTCCGCGATGAGGGCGGAAACCGACATCCCCGTCACGATCAAGCTTCGCTCGGGGTGGGATTCCTCGTCGATCAACTTCATCGCATGCGCGGAGGCTGCCGTGACCGCCGCGGCAGCCCTCGTGACGCTCCACCCGCGCACACGCGCCCAGGGATTCACTGGGAAAGCGCGGTGGGGGGAGATCGCGGAGCTGAAGCGGAGCCTCGGGGAGGCGATGCCGGTGATCGGCTCGGGAGACCTGTTCGCAGCGGAGGACTGCCGTGCCATGATCGAGACGACAAGCTGCGACGGGGTGATGATCGCCCGCGGGTGCCTCGGCAATCCCTTCATCTTCACGGAAACCCGCGCCCTCCTCGAGGGCAGGCCTCCGATCGAAACGATCACCCCGAAGAGGCGGCTCGACACGGCCATGAGACACCTGGGGCTGCTCGCGGGCTCTGTCGGCGAAGCCAAGGCCTGCCGCGACATGCGCAAGCACTTCGTCGCCTACACTCGCGGCATGGTCGGCGGCGCCGCTCTGCGCCAGGAGGTCGTCCACGCCGCCTCGATCGCCGAGTACGAGAGGATCATGGAAGGATTCCTCAGCGCGCCCGCCGAGCTTTCGTAGACGGCAGCAGGTCCGCCTACTTCTCCGGCGCGTTCCTCCTGCGTTCCTCCCACCAAAGGATCCGCTTGCCCACGGTTTTCTCGAATCCGAACTCCGAGGGAGTGTAGTATTTGCGGCCTCTCATTTTTACCGGAAAGTAGTCCTGTCGCACGATCCGTCCGTCGAAATCGTGCGGGTACAGGTACCCGTCTCCATAGCCCGCCTTCTTCATCAGCGAGGTGACGGGGTTGCGCAGGTACAGAGGAACGGGCTCGGCCCCGTGCTCGTGGGCATCCTCCCTCGCCTTTGAATACGCCGTGTAGATCTCGTTGCTCTTCGGGGCCGTGGCGAGGTAGAGCACCGTCTCCGCGAGGGCGAGGTCGCACTCCGGCATTCCCAGGAAGTGCACCGCCTCCTGGGCCGCCCCCGCAACCACGAGGGCCTGCGGATCGGCGAGCCCGACGTCCTCCGAGGCGACGCGGAGCAGGCGCCGGGCGATGTACAGCGGGTCCTCGCCGCCTTCGAGCATGCGCGCGAGCCAGTACAGCGATGCGTCGGGGTCTGATCCCCGGATGCTCTTGTGCAGCGCGGAGATGAGGTTGTAGTGCCCCTCCCCGTCCCTGTCGTAGTCAGGAAGCCTTCCCTGGAAGATCGATTCGAGCCGCTCGCGCGTCAGGGAGATCTTCCCGTCGTGCGGGCCTGCGTCCGCGCGCGCGGACTCCACGAGCATTTCCAGGACGTTCAGAGCCGTGCGGCAGTCCCCCTCGGAGGTGCGCGCGATGAGATCGAGCACATCCTCGCCGCAGGAGATCGAGAGAGAGCCGTAGCCCCTCTCGCGGTCCGCGAGCGCGCGGTCGAGCACACCGCGGATCTCCGATCCCTCGAGGGTGTCGAGGATCAGCACGCGCGAGCGGGAAAGCAGCGGAGAGACGATGGAGAAGGAGGGGTTCATCGTGGTCGTGCCGATGAGCGTGATGACTCCCTTCTCGACATAGGGAAGGAACGCGTCCTGCTGGGCCTTGTTGAACCTATGGATCTCGTCGATGAAGACGAGATTCTTCCCCGTGGTCCCGGCTTCGAGGTCCGCGAAGAGGTCCTTCAGCTCCCTGATGCCCGAGACGACGGCCGAGAAGAAATGGAAGGAGTACCCAAAGCGCTGAGCGATGATCCGCGCGAGCGAGCTCTTGCCGCAGCCAGGGGGCCCCCAGAGGATGAGCGAGGGCAGGTGTCCCGAGTCGAGGATGAGGCGAAGGGCGCTCCCCGGGCCGAGGATGCGGTGCTGGCCGACGTACTCATCGAAAGATCGGGGACGCATCCGCTCGGCGAGGGGCTCGCGCGCTTCGGGCGGCTGTGCGGAGGGGGAGGAGGGGGGCGAGCTCATCCCCGCCAGCCTACCATCGGCGGCGCGGACCGTCAACGAAAAGCCCCCGAAGGACCGGCCCTCTCTTCCGTTCCCGTTGACTCGCGCCCCCTGTTTCGTGTTTCATGGCTCCGTGGAAGACGGCGGCGAGGCGCTTCGGCATCACTGCGGGATCGTGGGGATCTCCTCGGAGGAGGAGGTCAACATGCCCGAGCTGCTCTTCTACGGCCTGTTCTCGCTCCAGCATCGGGGCCAGGAAAGCGCGGGCATCGCCTATTTACGGAATGGAAAGATCCGATCCTACAGGGACGTGGGAATGGTCACGGGCGCCCTCTCTCACTACCTCGGAGAGAGCCACCCGTCGCGCGCCGGCATCGGGCACGTGCGCTACTCCACCCACGGCACGAGCAAGCTCGAGAACGCGCAGCCCATCGTTGTCTCGTGCAACAAGGGGGAGATCTCCCTCGCCCACAACGGCAACATCTCCAACTCGGATCAGCTCCAGCGGGCGCTCATCGAGGAAGGCTCGATCTTCCAAAGCACGACCGACACGGAGCTGCTCCTGCACATGATCGCCCGCTCGCCGCGCAAGGACTTCCATGATGCGCTCGTCGAGTGCCTCGGACGCATCGAGGGCGCCTACTGCTTTCTCCTCATGCACGGCGAGACCATGGTCGCCGTGCGCGATCCCCATGGCTTTCGACCCCTGGTGCTGGGAAGGAAAATGGGCCAGGTGCTCGTCGCCTCTGAAACATGCGCCCTGGACATGTTCCAGGCCGAGGATGTGCGGGAAGTGGCTCCCGGCGAGATCGTCAGGGTGGAGGGCACGCGCGTGCAGAGCGAGATGCTGCCCGGCCCGCCCCCCGCACGGCGGGCGCACTGCATCTTCGAGCTCATCTACTTCGCGCGGCCCGATTCCGAGGTTTTCGGCCTGTCGGTGCACATGGCCCGCAGGCGCATGGGCGAGAGCATCGCCCGGGAGGATGCGATCCGGGCGGACATCGTGACAGCCGTCCCCGATTCGGGCAACAGCGCGGCTCTGGGATATGCGGCCGGCTCGGGGGTTCCTCTGGAGATGGGCCTCACCCGCAACCACTACATGGGACGGACATTCATCCAGCCCACCGTCGCCATGCGGCAGAACGGCGTGCGAATGAAGCTTCACCCCGTGCGCGAGGCCATCGCCGGCAAGCGCGTGACCGTCATCGACGACTCGCTGGTGAGGGGCACCACGGCGCGGCAGATGGTAAAGCTCCTGCGTGACGCCGGCGCCCGCGAAGTGCACCTCCGCCTCTCGTCGCCCCCGCTGCGCTTCCCCTGCTACTTCGGCATCGACATCCCCACACGCGAGGAGCTGGTCTCCAACAGGCTGGACCCCGACGCCATCGCGCACGAGATCGGGGCGGACACTGTGAGGTTCCTCCCGATCGAGTCCCTGCGCGGGTGCGTGGCGAGCCCCGACGATTTCTGCTACGCGTGCTTCAGCGGCGAGTATCCCTGCCCGGTGCGGGATGCACCGGTCACGCGCACGTGCTGACCCCGACACCGGAGGAGGAGCCATGCGGAGCTATCGCGAAGCGGGAGTCGACATCGAGAGGGGCGATCGGTTCGTCGATTTCATCAAGGGGATTCGCTCCAAGGCCGTGGATGGCGGCATCGGAGGGTTCTCCTCGGCGCTGCCCCTCGATTCCCTCGGGCTGCGTTCGCCCGTGCTCATGACAACGACCGACGGGACCGGCACGAAGCTCCTCGTGGCTCGAAAGCTCGGAAGGTACGACACGATCGGCATCGATCTCGTGGCCATGAACGTCAACGACCTCATCGTGTGCGGCGCCCGGCCCGTCGTGTTCCTCGACTACATCGCCTGCGGCAGGATCGACGAGACGAGGATGCACGATGTCATGAGGGGAATCGTGCGGGGCTGCGAGATCGCGGGGTGCAGCCTGGGCGGCGGGGAGACCGCCGAGATGCCCGACCTGTACGGTCCCGACGACATGGACCTCGCAGGTTTCGCCGTGGGTTTCGCGGAGAAGGATGAGGTCCTGCCGCGCAAGGCGGAGATCCGCAGGGGCGACCTCATCCTCGGCCTCCCCTCCTCGGGAATCCACTCCAACGGGCTTTCGCTCGCGCGCAAGCTCATCCCCGAGAGCGATGCGGCGGCGTGGCGGGAGATGCTCACCCCGACGCTGATCTATGTGCGGGAGATGCAGGCCCTGCTCGCTACGGGGAAGCTCCTCGCGGCCGCCCACATCACGGGAGGAGGGCTATTCGGCAATCTCCAAAGGGTCATTCCGGCCGAGCTTCGCCCCCGTTTCAACTTCACGTGGCAGGTCCCCTCTCTCTTCCACAAGATCCAATCGCTCGGCAACGTGTCGGATGAGGAGATGCGACGGGTGTTCAACCTCGGCATCGGGATCGCGATGATCGCCCGGCCTGCCGACCTCGGCGCTGTACAGGAGGCCGGGCGGAGAGTCGGAGCGGAGGTGCGCTGCATCGGGGAGCTGGAATAATGGCTCGCCTGGCCGTCTTCGCCTCGGGGAGGGGCACGAACTTCGCGGCGATCGCCGACGCCCTCCGTGCCACCGGCAGGCATGGGATCGAGTTCCTCCTCTGCGACAGAGAGGGAGCTCACGCGCTCGAGCGGGCCCGAGAGCGTGGGATACCCGTCTTCCCAGTGAATTACTCAGGACAGACGAGAGAGGCTGTCGAGAAAAAGATCGTCCGGCACCTCGAGCGGCGCAGGGTCGATGTCGTCGCCCTGGCCGGTTTCATGAGGCTTCTCAGCCCGTACTTCATCGATGCGTTCAAGGGACCGGTCGTCAATCTCCATCCCAGCCTGCTGCCCAAGTATCCGGGAACGCACGGCATCGAGGAGAGCTACCGATCGGGAGACGAGGAGCTGGGCATCTCCGTGATCCGCATCGATGCGGGCGTGGACACGGGCCCCGTCATTCTCCAGAAGTCTTTCAAGAGGACCGGCGCCGAGAGCCTCGAGCAGATCGAGGAGAGGATCCATGCCCTCGAGCACGAGTGGTTCCCCCGCGTGATCATCGGCATGCTCGATGAGATCGAGGCTCGGGGGGCGAAACCATGAAGGTGCTCGTCCTGGGATCGGGCGCGCGCGAGCACGCCCTCGCCTGGCGGCTCGCCTCGAGTCTCCGGGTGCATGCCGTGGTGGTCGGGCCGGGGAATGCGGGGACGGCGGAAATCGCGGCGAACGCGCCCGAAGTGGATCCGCTGAACTTCGAGACGGTTCTCGACGCGTGCAGGGCGCACTCGATCGATTGCGTCTTCGTTGGACCCGAGGCGCCGCTTGCCGCCGGAGTCGTCGATCACCTGTCCGCGAACGGCGTTGCGGTGATCGGGCCGGGAAAAGCGGCGGCGCGCCTCGAATCGAGCAAGGCCTTCTCGAAGGCGTTCCTTACGAGGAACCGGATACCGACAGCGGGGGCGCGGGAGTTCTCGGATCCCGTTGAGTTCGAGTCGCACGTGCGGGGGCAGCCCGGCAGGCGGCTCGTGGTGAAAAAGAGCGGACTTGCCGCGGGGAAGGGCGTGCTGGAATCCTCGAGCACGGAGGAGATGATCGCTTTCGGCCGGTCGATCCTTGCCGACGATGGGCTGCTGGTGGAGGAGTTCCTCGAGGGCTGGGAGGTCTCGATCTTCGGCCTGAGCGACGGGAAGAGTCACACGCTCCTCCCCCCCTGCACGGATTTCAAGAAAGCGCACGACGGCGACACGGGCCCCAACACTGGCGGCATGGGCTCGATCTGCCCCGTTCCGTGGGTCGACGAGGCGCTTTCGGCGCGAATTCGCGCCGAGGTGGTGGAGCCGACCTATGCTGGCCTTGCTCGCGAAGGGCTCGCCTACGCGGGGGTGCTGTACTTCGGGCTCATGATCACCGCCTCCGGGCCGAAGGTGCTTGAGTTCAACGTCCGGTTCGGCGACCCTGAGACGCAGGTCCTCCTCCCCGTGCTTGGGCTGGACTTCGGTGAGCTCGTCGAGGCGATGGCGGCCGGGACGCTCGCAGAGCTTGCAGGGGCGATTCCGAGTGTGTCGCTCGCCAAGGGGGCCGCCCTCGGGGCTCCCGCAGGTCCTCGCGGACCTGCTGCCGCCCTCGGCGTGGTCGTGGCGAGCCGCGGGTATCCCGAGTCCTCCGAGAAAGGCGTCGCCGTCGATCCCATCCCCGCCTTCCCCTCCCAGGAGGCGCTGGTGTTCCACGCCTCGACGAGCCGAGGCGCCGATGGCCTCGTGCGCACGGGTGGGGGGCGCTGCTTCACTGTCGTGGGTCTCGGCGGAGACCTTCGCCAAGCATCCGCGAACGCCTCTCACGCGGTCGAGCGGGTCCGGTTCGACGGCGGATGGTATCGACGCGACATCGGCAGGAGGTTCTTCATGGATGGAGGCCGGCCATGACGGATGTGCTCTTTCTGATCGGCTCGCAGTCCGACAGGGAGGCGGTGGAGCCGGGGCTCGCGCTCCTGAAAGAGAAGAACATCGGCTTCGAGCTGAAGGTGCTTTCGGCGCACCGGGATCTCGACGAGCTCGCGAGCTTCTTGAAAGCCGAGGGGCCTCGCTTCCGCCTGGCGATCGCCGCTGCCGGCCTCTCGGCCGCCCTCCCCGGGGTCGTCGCCTCGCTCGTGCGGTGCCCGGTGATCGGGGTCCCCCTTGTATCGGGCTCCCTGGCGGGCGTCGATGCGCTGCTGTCGATCCTCCAGCTGCCCAAGGGCGTGCCCGTTGCGACCATGGGCATCGGCAAGCAGGGCGTGATCAATGCGGTCCTGCTGGCGGAGAGAATCCTGACAATGCCCGGCCGGTGAGGACCGGCGACCGCCGACCCTCAGGCCTGCGAAGCCATCCGGCGAAGGAAGAACGGCGCGACCCTGTCGACGAGCCACCCGAAGCTGAACTCGAGCCAGGGCACGATGCGCAGCCCGCGCGGCACGTAGACCGCCCTGCGAGGACTGCGGATCAGGCGCACGATCGCCTCGGCGACCGCCTGCGGAGCCACGGCGAACCTCTCCACCGGGATCGAGCGACCGGCCGAAAGTCGGGTGACGGTGCGGTAGAACTCCGTCAGCACGGCCCCCGGACGGACCGCGCTCACGTGCACCCCGGTTCCCTGCAGCTCGCGATACAGCGCGGTCGAGAGAGTGTCGATGAAGGATTTCGTGGCCGAATACAGGGCCGCCCACGGGCTGGGAAAGCCGCCGGCGACCGAGCTCACGTTTATCACGTGTCCGTATCCGCGGCCGCGCATGACCGGCAGGAACATGACGATGAGCTGGGCGAGGGCGGCGTTGTTCACCTGTATCATCTCGAGGGCCGTCTCCCACGGCATGTCAGAGCAGTACCCGTACCACCCGAAGCCGGCATTGTTCACCAACACGTCGATGCCGTTGCCCGTTTCCATCACCGCATCGAAGACGGCCTGTACCCCCTCGGGCCGAACGAGATCCACGGCGAGGACATCCGCTTGCCCCCCCTCAGCCTGGATCTCGGAGGCGAGAGCGTCCAGCCGATCGGTCCGGCGCGCGACGAGGAAGATCCGATACCCCAGCGCCGCGAGCCTGCGGGCGACGATCGCGCCGATTCCGCCCGAGGCTCCCGTCACCACGGCGACCTTCTGGCGCCCGGGGCGCGGGGTCGCGGAGGCCGCGGAGGCCGCTGTTGGCGGGATCGCCTCGGCGGGCGGGTTCTCCTCGAGCCACTGCACCGTGTCAGCAATAGTCTCGGCGATGCGCCGGGGATGGAGGCCCAGCTCGTCGCGCGCCTTCGCGCCCGAGATGAGCGAATTGCTGCGCAGGGTCTCCAGCGCGTATGTCGTAAATTGGGGTTTCTTGCGCAGAAGCCGGGCGGCCGCGGTGACGAGGACAGATCCGACCGTCGCGACCCAGCTCGGGATTCGGACGAGCATCCCGCGGGTGCCGCTCACCTCCCGCACCCGGGTCACCAACTGCCCCACCGAGATGCGCTCACCCGACAGGAGGTAGGTCTGCCCCCGCCTCCCCTTGCGGCAGGCGAGGATCATGCCCCGGGCGACATCCCTCACGTCGATGAAATCGAAGTGACCGTCGATGATGAGGTGCTTCCCCGGCTTCATCCACTGCCGCATCTGCCTTCCCATCGCGCCGCCGCGGAAATCGAACGGGCCCATGATGCCTGTGGGACAGACGATGACGGCATCCAGCCCCCGGCGCACTTCCTCGAGGATGACGAGCGAGGCCTCCGCCTTCGTCCTGTCATACTCCCCCGCTGCATTGTGCGGATCGAAAGGCACCGTCTCGTCGATCGGCACGCCCCTCGGCGGCCGGGCAAGGGCGTGGATGGAGCTGACGTAGACCATCCGGCGAACGCCGGCCAGCCGGGCGAGACGCGCCACATTGGCCGTACCCACCACGTTGACCTGGCGCATGGGGGCGTCCTTGCCCGGCATGATGGAGATGATCCCCGCGAGATGATACACCGCCTCCGCGCCCGACAGGGCCATTTCGAGGGTGGAGGGGTCCAGGACGTCACCCACGACGATCTGCACGTCGAGACCGCGCAGCCCTGCGATGTCCTCGCCGGGCATGACGAGCGCCCGCACGGTCTCGCCGTCCGCCAGCAGCTCCCGAACGAGCGCACTCCCGACATGTCCAGCGGCACCCGTTACTAGCACCATCGCCTATCTCCTTCTCATCCCGTCCATCAGCAGGGCAACCGCATCCCGCGTGACCTTGTCCCACGGCGCACCCTGCGGATCGAGCACTCCCTGCACGACGATTCCAACGGCCAGGGCCACGAGCGCCTGCCCCGCTACCTGGGCATCGAGCTCGCGGAAAGAGCCCTCCTCGATCCCCTTCCGAACGATCTCCGCAAAGTATCCGCTGTACCGCCGGTATGGAGCGATGAACGCCTTCCAGATCTGCGGGTCGTGGCGGGCCTGCTCCCAAAACTCCAGAAAGATCTCCAACCTCCCGTCAGCCGCCGCGAACACTTCGCGAGTCTGGGCTGCCATCGCGAGCAGACCATCAGGAACGCTCGCGGCGCCGCTGGCAGCCAGGGAGAGCCCGGCATCGACCTCCTGCAGCCATGTGTCGAGAAGGCCGACGAATAGCTCCTGTTTTGAATGGAAATGGTGGTAAAAGGCGCCCTTGCTCACCTCAGCCTCGGCGCAGATCTCGGCCACACCTGTGGCCTCGTACCCCTTCTCGCCGAAGAGGCGAAGGGCTGTCTGCGAGATGCGGGTGCGGGTTTCTTCGCTTCGGTTTTGCAGTTTGGCCCCTCTGAGCGCTTCCATTTAGACCGACCGGTCGGTCTAAATCTATCTCACTACGACCTGGAAGTCAACAGGAAAAAATGCTGAACGCGGGATTGGCCCTGCCGCAGCGCGGCTTCAAGTCCTGGATTTCAATGTGACGCCGGGGAAGCCCTGCTGCCTGCGCGCCTCGTACATCAGAATGCCGGCTGCAACCGAGACGTTGAACGAATCGACATGCCCGGCCGCTGGGATGCGGACGAGAAAATCGCACTTCTCCCTGACCAGCCGCCGCATGCCCGCGCCCTCGCTGCCCATGACAAGGCAAACACGGCCCTTCAGGTCCATGCGATCGACCGGCTCTCCCGCCATGTCGGCGCCGTAGATCCAGAAGCCGTTCTCCTTCAGCAGCTCGAGCGCTGAAGGGATGTTCGGCACCACAGAGAGCGGGACGTACGCGCTCGCCCCCGACGAGACCCGGGTCACCGTCTGACTCTCCTGGGCGGAGCGGCGGGACGGGATGACGACCAGGTCGGCGCGGAACTGGTCCGCGGAACGCAGAACGGCGCCGAGGTTCTGCGGATCGGTGATGCCGTCCAGAACGAGGCAGATGGCGCTCTCGGCGCGCAGCCCCGTCACGCTGCGGCGGAAGTCTCCGTGAAGGGCGGTGGAGGCCATCTCGAGCACGAGCACCGCCCCCTTGTGGGCATCGGAGCCGCAGGCGGCCGCGAGCTCTTTGTCCTCGGCTTCCGCGACGAGCACCCCGCTCGCCTCGGCCAGCTCGCGCAGCGCGGCGATACGCGCGTTCGTCCGCGACACGAGAAGAGTCCCCCGCGTCTTGCCCTTTTTCAGGAACTCCTCGATCGAGTGCAGACCGACTATGCTGTCCAGCATCCCGCTACCCCCCGAAGCTCTTCGAGATATCGGGCTTGCCGTCGCCGTCGGTGTCCCGTTCGTAGCGCTCGATGTACTCGCCCTTGAAGATGTGGACCCATATATCGATCCGCCCGTCGAAATCGGAATCGATCTCCTCGCGGACCGCGACCCCGGCCTTGTAGTAGCGAACGTCATCCATCATCCCATCGAGGTTGAAGTCCAGCTCTTCTCGGGCGAGCTGACCTGAGGCGTCATTGTACTGGGCGAAGTCGACGCGGCCGTCATCGTTCCTGTCCATCTCCAGAATCCCGTTCTTCACCCCCGCGATCCGGCCGGAATCGGCGCCCGCGGCCAAGGGAGGGATCGCGGGCAGGCCAGGGGCGCCGGAGGCCTGCCGTTCGAGGCAGAACAGGGCGGGCGCCGCAAGAAGGCCCGCCAGGAGGAGGATCGCGGTTGCTTTCATCAGTACTCCCCATCGACAGGGCGTGCGATAAAATTGATAGCCCGCGGGCCGCTCATCCGCTCGTCTCACGGCGGAAGACCAGAATGTTCTGGTGGATCAACGAGGGAATGTACGAGTACTGGTAGCCGTAGAGGTGCAGCTTCTTGGACACATCGTACCAGACCATGCTCGCCTTCCACACGAGCCCCGGGATTTCGCCGAGGGCGGCGGCGAGCTCGGCGGAAAGGCAGTGGTAGCGGTTGTCCCTGTACATGTCGCCGATGAACGTCACGAGGTAGCCGCGCGGGGCGAGCCGGGCGGCGGCGAGACCCAGGATCTCCGTCATCCGCCCGAGCCACTGCTCCTTGGTCTCCAGGGGCTCGGCGCTGAAGGCGGCGAGCTTGCTCGCCTGGGCGGGCGACGCTGTTTCGCCGACCCGCTTCCAGGCCCCCTTCGACCGGCGGGCGCTGTCCATGGTCCAGTACGGCACGTCGGTGAGCACGCAATCGAATTGCCTCTCGCCGAGGCCGGGCAGGGCTTCGCGCGAGTCGCCGAGGATCGCTTCCTGCTCGCCCAACCCCTCCCGCCTGCAGACCTCGCGGTAGACCTCGATCCAGCGGGGATCGATCTCGATGCCCAGCGCCTTCCTGCCCGAGAGCGAGGCGCCCAGCAGGACGCCTCCGACGCCCATGAAGGGATCGAGCACGGCCTGTCCGGCCTTCGTGAAGAGGCGCAGGAGGTCCGCGCACAGCTCGGGCGGCTTCTGCCCTCCGTGGGAGTTCCTCAAGGCGTGCTGGAGGGTGGGCGGGTAGGGTTTCGTGATCACCGATCGCGTCCAGAACACCCACTCCTTCCCCGTCAGGTCGTTCACCCTGTTGGCCTCTGAGTAGAAGCCCCGCGACGCGCCGTCCCCGTTGAAGATCTCGCGTTTCCCTCGCGCCATCTCGCTATCCCTTGGCGAGATGGAACAGCCACTCTGCGAGGCTCCGCCGCCTGGAGACCCCGGCCCCATTGCCGAAGACGGGATAGGCGCGCTCCCATGCGTGGACCCTGCCATGCTTCTCCAACAGCTCGAGGATGGCCTCGCGCGAGAGGATCCCCTCGGAGCTGTACGAGAGAAAGAGGTGAGGGGCAGAGGTCTTCTCAACGAGCTCCCGCAGCGCACTGAGCGCCTCTGCCCTGCGGCAGAAGGGGCTTCGCAGGCCCGTTCGGTCGAACTTGCGCGTCTTGCCCGAGAGGGACGGCTTTTCCCAGCGCGCGAGGTTCTCGAGCACGTGATAGTTGTCGCAGTATTGACGGCCGTTGTACGGGGGATCGTAGTAGGCCGCCTCCACGTCGATTGTCGGGGCGAGGGTGAGCATGTCCCCCACGATCGCCTCGATGCCCGCGCCCTCGAGCTGCGCGAGCGGCCGAAGCCAGAAATCGTTCGCCACCCTCCCGTCGCGCAAGTGCCGGCCTCCCACGACGCTCGCGGAGCCGATGTTCTTGAGGTACGAGTCGTACTGGCCGAGGGTATTCGCCACCCTGTCCGCGGCCAGAAGGAAGCTCCCCAGCAGGTAATCGTGCTCCGCCTCGGTGAGACGTCCCTCAGCTCGGTCCGCCGCGATCGCCTCGCGGATCGCGTCCATCCGAGCGCAATTCTCCACCGTGAAGTACGTGCCCGCGAAGCTCTCCGCGATGTACCCCGGGGAGGGCGGCAGGCCGTTCAGCCCGCCGATCAGGCGAGCGGCGCGCTCCTCCCCGATCCCGGCCGCTGCTGAACACCCCCGGAGAATCACGCAGTTTGAAAGCAGGGAATCGACCGCCACGATGCGCCGCGTCCCCCGGCCGGCCATCTCGACCGCGATCGATGCGGTGCCGCAGAAGCCGTCCAGGAAGGAGACGGGGTGGCTGCCGCCCGGCTCGCCCCCTCCGCGCGCGCAGATCCGGTCGCAGATCCAGGCCCGCAGCAGCCTTTTCGAGCCGAGGTATTTCCTAGCGAAAGGCGCCTGAGGCGCCGCGTTGAACGGGCGGGCGGGCGGATCAGCCCTTGCGGGAGTCGTCGAGACGCTCAATCAGCTCGTTGACCTTCTCTGCCAGCTCGGGGAATGCATCGCCGCGGCGCAGTCGCACGCGCGCATGAGTCTCTCCCGACAGCACACGATCGATGTCGCTCTCCATTCGAAAAATCGGGCCGGCGACCCGATGAGTCGTGAAGATCCCCGCAATGATGGCGATGATCATGATGAGGAGGTCGTTGGCGAGAAGGGGGGGGAGCAGGATCTCGAGCCGCCGCACGACTGTTTCCTTCGCGAGAGCGTCCCCACTCGCGTAGGAGATCCAGTACGACAGCGCGAGCCCCGCGGCGCACACGAGGAAGCCCGCCAGCACGACCGTGAGCCATGTGGCGATGCTCCTGAACTGGAACCTGCGGTTGATGAGCTTCTTCCGCCGCTTGAAGGACACCCTTTCCATTTCCGCCATGAACCTGCCTCCTACCCCGTGTACATCTTCGCCTCGGCCTCGCCCCGAAGCACCTCGCGGACCCCCGCGGCGAGCGCCTCCAGCTCGTTTTCGCCCGGGAACACCAGGACAGGCGCGAGGAACGCGACGCGACGGGAGATCTCCCTCACCACGCGCCGCGAGAATGCGAGCCCTCCGGTGAGCACGACGGCGTCCAGCCGGCCCGCCGTGAAGGCGGCGAGGCCGGCAATGCACTTTGCCACCTGGTAGCAGAGCGCATCGACGAGCTCGGCGCACAGCGCTCCATCCAGGGCGCCGCTTCCGCCAGCCTCGGCCGCCCGCTCGATCTCGGGGAACTCGTTCGTGCCGAGATACGCGACCAGCCCCCCCTTGCCAGTGAGCTTCATCTGCAGACCCTGCGGGTCGTGCTGGTGCGCGAGCGCGTAGCGCATCCAGTCGCCGGCAGGCACCGTCCCCGCCCGCTCGATCGCGAAAGGTCCCTCCCCATCGAGCGCGTTGTTCACATCAACGACCCGCCCCCCCACGTGCAGCCCGATGGACGTCCCTCCTCCCATGTGCGCGACGGCGAGGATGCACTCCCCGTACGGCTTGCCGAGGGTTCCCGCCGCCTTCTTCGCCGTCGCCTTCTGGTTGAGCGCGTGAAAGATCGAGCGGCGCGGGATCTCGGGCACGCCCGAGTAGCGGGCGAGCGGGTCCAGCTCGTCCACCACGACCGGATCGACAATGTACGCCTTCACCCCGAGCTCCGCTGCGATCGAATCCGCGATCAGCGCCCCGAGGTTTGAGGCGTGCGTCCCGTAGCGGCAGCTCAGAAGGTCTGATTTCATCCGCTCGTTCACCTCGTAGACACCGCCCGCGAGCGGCCTCAGCAGCCCTCCCCTGCCCACCACGGCGCCCACCTCGGCGAGGGACACGCGAGGGGCGCCGCGCAGGCTCTCCCGTATGACCCCTGCCCTGAAGGCGAACTGATCCTGGATTCTAGAGAACCGCCCGAGCTCCTCGGAGCCGTGATTCAGGCCCTGCCTCCACAGCTCCTCGGCGTCGCGGTAGACGGCGCATTTCGTCGAGGTCGAACCAGGATTGATCGCGAGTATCGTGACGGCCATTCGGGGGCAATACTACCAGCCCCTGGGTGTGGGTTCAAGCGACGGTCGACGGCTGCGGGACGAGGGGAAGGGCGAGGCGGAAGCAGCTTCCCCCGTCGAGGGGGATGTGCGCGAGGGAGCCGCCGTTCTGCTCCGCGAGGCTCCGCGAAAGGTACAGCCCGATCCCCGTGCCCTCCTCCGTCGGGGAGTGGAGCGTGAAAAGCCTCTGCGCCGCCTCTGGCGCGATCCCTCCCCCGTTGTCGCGCACCTCGATCACCGCGTGGCCCTCCCTCGACGCTGCCGTGATCTCGACGAGGCGCTCGGCCTCGCCTTCCCGCCCGCGCAGGCATTGGACCGAGTTGTCTACGAGATTCAGCAGGATCTGACCGATCTCGCTCGGCCGGGCCCGAAAACGCACCCCGGCCTGCAGCGCTGCGCGGATGATGATGCCGTCCGGCCGGACGCTTGCCCGCGACACGCGCAGAAGACCTTCGAGGTCGTCGCGGGCGTCCATCACACGCTCTTGCTCTCGTCCCTCGCGCGAGAGCCTTTCGAGAAACGCAACGGCGGCGCCGCTGCCCGCCCTGGCCTGCTCGAGCACGAAGCGCAGGCTTTCGTCCTTCGAGCCGGAGTCCCGCGCGCTGAGCCCGACCTGGGCCGCGGCCCGGATGTGCGAGAGCGAGTTCTTGAACTCATGCGCCGCCCCGAGCGCGAGCAAGCCCGAGGCGATCAGCCTGTCCTGCAGCACCAGCGCGTTCTCCGTCTCGAGCAGCCTCGCGTAGGCCGCGCTCAGCAGCTTCCCCCTCGCCTCACCTTCACGGGCGCGCCCGCGCAGCCCGCCGGCCCACGGGTAACCGTCGAGGAGCACGAGCGCCCCGATCGAGCCGGCGAGCAAGAAAAGCGGGAGCGCGGCGAGGTCGGGGACGGAGGCGCCCGCCGCGAGGAGGATTTCGCGGACCACCGATGCGGCCGCCCACGCGAGTGCGCAGAAAACGGCCGCGAGGAGAGGGACGGACCGAGTGCGCCTCCACGCACGCGCGAGCGCGGGGACCGAGAAGCCTGCCAGCAGGAGGACGGAAAACCCATGGAACGCGCGAAGGGGAATCGAGCTCCCGTAGCCGATCGCGAGAGCGGCGAGGATGACGAACGCGGGCGCCGCGCAGCCAAGGTGCCAGGCCGCGGCGAGCGGCCGGCCGTCCATCCGGGCGAGCAGGCCGGCCGCGGCCCAGATCGCGGCGATCGACAGGAGCATCGGCGCTGACAGCGGTTGGGCGAACGCCAGGCGGAGGATCAGGATGAAGAGCAGGGCGAGCATCCACGCGGGCTCCCTCCGTTCGACGCACGAGGCAAGACGGGCCGCTACTACCGCAAGCTCCGCCGCGAGAAGGGTTAGGGTGATGATTGTGAGAACGGCTGACGTCTCCCCCATTCTGAATGGGGGAGAGCATAGCCTACTGCTTCAGCTCGGACAAGGGGATGGGCGCCGGACTCTTCTCCTCCCCGACCGCCTCGGCGAACTCCCGCAGCAGCTCCTTGCCCCGGGCGTTGATCTTCGTTGGCACACGCACGACGACGCGGATGTACAGATCGCCGCGCCGCCCCGGGTTGTGCAGCTCGGGAACCCCCTCGCCGCGCAGGCGCAGGACCTTCCCGTTCTGCGTCCCCGCGGGAACGCTCACCCGAACGCTCTTGTCCTCGAGGGTGGGAACGACGATATCGGCGCCCAGGGCGGCCTGCGTGATCGAAATGGGGATCGCGCAGTACAGATCGGTGCCGTCGCGCTCGAAATGCGGATGGGGCTGCACGTGGATGAAGACGTAGAGGTCGCCGTCCGGCGCCCCGTTGGCGCCCGCATCGCCCTGCCCCGCGAGGCTCAGCCGCTTGCCGTCCTCGATGCCGGGCGGGATCGTGACCTTGATCTTGCGGGTGCGCTTCTGCACCCCGCTGCCCCTGCAATCGGCGCAGGGCTTCTCGACGATCTCCCCGTCCCCGCCGCAGGCAGGACAGGTGGAGGCGATTGAAAAGAAGCCGGAGTTCCGCCGGACCTGGCCCGAGCCCCCGCAGGTGGGGCAGAGCTTTCGCCCGCTGCCCTTGTCCGCTCCCGCCCCGCCGCAGGTCTCGCAGCGCTCGGCGCGGGGGTAGGAAACGTCCGTCTTGGCGCCGAAGGCGGCCTCGAGGAAGCTGATCTCCAGGTCGTAGCGCAGGTCCGATCCCCGCTGCCCGTGCCCGCGCGAGGGGCTCCTGCGCCTGCCGCCGCCCCCGCCGAAGAAGGAATCGAAGAACCCGCTGAAGTCCCCGAAGATGTCCTCGAAGCCCTGGAAAATCGTCGAGAAATCCTGCTGCGTGGGGGTGCCCATACCGCTCAAACCGGCAAATCCGTACTGGTCGTAGGCCTGGCGCTTCCTGTCGTCGGCGAGGATCTCGTATGCCTCCGTGGCCTCCTTGAACTTCTCCTCAGCTTCCTTGCTGCCGGGGTTGCGGTCGGGATGGTGGGCGATGGCCAGCTTGCGGTAGGCCCTCTTGACTTCGTCCTTCGATGAGCCCTTCGGGACCCCGAGGACCTCGTAGTAGTCGCGTTTCGCCATGTGCGTCAGGTCTTCGCCGCGCCGCCGTCGACGACCTCGTAGTCGGCATTCTCGGCGCCGGCCCTCGGCTTCCCGGCCTCGTCCCCGGCGCGCGCGCCGCGGGTTTCCCTGTAGACTTCCTCCGCCAGACGATAGGCGGCCTCTCGGAGAGCCTCTGCTCGTCCCTTGATGAGAGCGGCGTCCCCCGCATCCAGGGCCGCGCGCACCTCGACGAGCAACGCCTCGATCGCCTCGCGCTCGGTCTCGGGCACTTTCGCCCCGAGATCCTTGAGGGATTTCTCGGTGGAGTACACGAGGCTCTCGGCCTCATTGCGGGCCTCAGCCTTCTCCCGCTCTTCCTTGTCCTCGGCCGCGTGCGTCTCCGCCTCCTTCACCATCCGTTTGATTTCATCCTCTCCCAGCCCCGAGGAGCTTTCGATGCGGATCTTCTGCTCCTTGCCCGTCCCGAGGTCCTTGGCCGATACGTGCACGATGCCGTTCGCGTCGATGTCGAAGGTCACCTCGATCTGCGGCACGCCGCGCGGCGCGGGCGGGATGCCCACGAGGTCGAAGCGGCCGAGGGTCCTGTTCTGCGCCGCCATCTCCCGCTCGCCCTGCAGGACGTGGATCGAGACGGCGGTCTGGCTGTCGGAGGCCGTGGAGAATGTCTGGCTCTTCCGCGTGGGAATCGTGGTATTGCGATCGATGAGCCGGGTGAACACCCCTCCGAGGGTCTCGATGCCCAGCGACAGCGGCGTCACATCCAGCAGCAGGACATCCTTGACGTCCCCGCCGAGGATCCCGCCCTGGATCGAGGCTCCGACGGCCACGACCTCGTCGGGATTGACTCCCTTGCTCCCCTCCCTGCCGAAGATCTCCTTCACGATGGCCTGCACGGCGGGTATCCGGGTTGAGCCGCCGACGAGGATGACGTGGTCGATGTCGGCGGGAGAGAGGTTCGCGTCGCGCAGGGCCTGCACGCAGGGCCCGCGCGTCCTTTCGACCAGGTCTCCGGCCAGCTGTTCGAGCTTGGCCCGGGTGAGCGAATAGGCGAGGTGCCGCGGGCCCGCCCTGTCCGCCGTGATGAAGGGCAGGTTCACGGAGGTGGCTTGGGCGCTGGACAGCTCGATCTTTGCCTTCTCGGCGGCCTCCTTCAGCCTCTGCAGCGCCATGCGGTCCTTCGAAAGGTCGATTCCCGTCTCGCGGCGGAACTCGCCCACCATCCAGTCGATCAGGCGCTGGTCGATGTCGTCGCCGCCGAGGTGGGTGTCCCCGTTCGTGGACTTGACCTCGAAGACCCCGTCGCCCAGCTCGAGGATGGAAATGTCGAAGGTGCCTCCGCCCAGGTCGTAGACAGCGATGGTCTCCTCGCGGCCGTTCTTGTCCAGCCCATAGGCGAGGGCCGCTGCCGTGGGCTCGTTCACGATGCGCTTCACGTCGAGCCCCGCAATACGCCCGGCGTCCTTCGTGGCCTGGCGCTGCGCGTCGTTGAAGTACGCGGGCACGGTGATGACCGCCTCGGTGACCGGCTCGCCGAGGAAGTCCTCGGCTGTCTTCTTCATCTTCTGCAGAATAGCGGCGGAGATCTCCGGCGGCGAGAACAGCTCTCCATGGACGCTCACCCGCACGTCATTGCCCGCGTCTGTGACGCCGAAGGAGGCCCGGCGGGTCTCCTCCCGCACCTCATCCATCCTGCGGCCCATGAAGCGTTTGATCGAGCTCACGGTGTTCTCGGGGTTGGTGATCATCTGGTTCTTCGCCGGCTGCCCGACCAGGCGCTCGCCCGACCCGGTGTAGGAGACGATCGACGGAGTGGTCCGCTGCCCTTCGGAGTTGGGGATCACGACCGGCTGCCCACCCTCCATGATCGCGACGCAGGAGTTAGTGGTCCCGAGGTCGATGCCGATGATCTTCCCCATCAGCGCGGCTCCTCGGGCTTGCCGGCGGCGTTCGCCGCCTGGGCGGCATTCGCCGCCTGGGGGGCATTTTCCGCCTGGGCGGCGTCCGCCGACTGGGCGGGCACCATGACCTTTACACGGGCGGGCCGCAGCACGCGCTCGTGCAGGAAATATCCCCTCTGGTAGTCCTCGACCACGGTCGGACGGGCTTCCGCGGGCCCCTCGACGCGAAGCACGGCCTCGTGCCTGTTCGGATCGAATCCCTCTCCAATTGAGGTGAATCGGCGCAGGCCCCAGCGGCTCTCGAGGGTCTCCAGGAGCTGCTTCTCGATCATGCTCACTCCCTGGAGGAAGGAGTCGAAGTCGCGCGATTCCTCGGCCGACCGGATCGCCCTCTCGAAATCGTCGATCGTGGCGATGACGTCGGTCAGCAAGGCCGCGTTCGCGTATCGCGCCGCGTCGTCCCTCTCACGGATCATCCTCTTCCTGAAGTTCTCGAAGTCGGCCTGCTTGCGCAGGACCTTATCACGCAGGTCGAGCGCCTCGGCCTCGAGGGCCCGCAGGCGATCCTCGGGTGAGCCGGATTGCGCGCTCACGGCCTCGGCGGAGACCGGCGCCTCCGTCAGCGGGGAGTAAGGGGGAGTATCCGCGTTCTGATCGGGGGAGGGAGACCGGGAAGCGCCCGAGGAGATACTCTCATCCCCTCGCGCGCCCCCCGCCTGCTCCTCGGCACGGTCCTTCTTCTTCGACATCGAAACCGCCTGGTGAAAAAATTATGTACGGTTAAGTTACTCAGGCGGTTTATGCCGGGTCAAGCACTTTCCGGGGGCCGAAAGAGCAGCCGGGGCTCCCCCGCGGCCGTGCCGGCAAGCTCCCTGCGCATCTCCTCATAGCCCGGCCTGCCCATGATCCCGTAGGCGTACTGTTTCCCCTCCTCCACGCCGGGTTGATCGAGGGGATCGATGCCGAAAAGGGCTCCCGCGGCGACCGTGGTGACCTCCAGGAGGTGGAAATACTCCCCGACATTCTCCGCGCTGACTTCGGGGAAGAGGATCCGGCTGACGGGCCTGCCCGCGCGCGAAAGGGCGACCTCCGTTGCGAGCCTCTCGGCGGCAAACAGCTCGTTCAGCGTGTGCCCGCCTAGATACGAGATGGCGTCCAGCCCCTTGCCGGCCGGGGGAATCGGCACCGTCCGGGAGAACTTCTCCACCCCGAGGAACGTGTAGACCTTGTCGTCGGGGCCTTCCTTGTAGAGCTGGACCTGGGAGTGCTGATCCGTCACCCCAAGCGCTTTCACGGGCGTCGGCCCGACCGCCGCCACCGATCCATCCAGCCCGAAGCGCTTTCCGAGGCTCTCGGCCCATAGCTGGCGGTACCAATCCGCAAGGAGGTAGAGCTGGTCGGAGTAGGCGAACATGACGGAGATCCGGCGGCCCTCGCCATAGGCGACCCGGTGCAGCACGGCCCCGAGGTAGGCCGGATTCTCGATCAGCTCGCCGCTGGCCAGGCGACGGTCCATGCCGGCTGCGCCGGCAAGGAGGCCGCGGATGTCGATCCCCAGGAGGGCTGCCGGCAGAAGCCCCACGGGTGTGAGGACGGAGAACCTTCCTCCGACCCCGTCGGGGACCTCGAAGCTCGCGAGGCCCCCATCATCGACGATCTTCCGCAGGGCGCCCTTCTTCCTATCCGTTGTCGCGACCATCCTCTCCGCCGCGGCCTTGGCCCCGAGCGAGTCGGCAAACCATTTGCGGAACACGAGAAAGCTCGCCATTGTCTCCGCCGTGTCGCCGGACTTGGTGATCACGTTCAGGAGGGTCTCGCGCGGGTCTAGGGCCTCGAGGAAGCTCGCGATCCGCACGGGATCGATGTTGTCGAGGACCACCAGGCGCGGGGCAGGCTCCAGCGCCGGGAAGGGCGTGCGCAGGGCGGCATTCAGGGAGAGCAGGCCGAGGGAGGAACCCCCGATGCCCAGCACGACCAGGGTCTTGAAGCCGCCTTTCATACGGGCCGCGTAGCGTTCGATGCCCGACACGTCCTGCTTGGGCAGGTCGTAGAACGGGAGCTTTCCCGCCTTCCTCTTGGCAAGGAGATCCTCGTGCACCGCGAGCATGCGCGCGCGATAGGAATGCACGACCTCGGCCCCCAGCGGGGGAATCATCCAGCGGTAATCGACGGTGATGGCCATCTCTTCCTCCCCGAAGGGCCCGCGCGGTCAGCTCAGCCGCCGCGGGAGCCCCGTTTCCTCTCGGCCCGACCGCCGAGGAGCCAGGCGAGCGGCGCCGGGCGTACACCGATGGCTTCCTGCGGGCAGATTTCCTGGCAGCAGTAGCAGCGGATGCAGGTCGAATAGCTGTAGGATGGCACCTTTCCCCGCTCCTGGGCAAGGGACTTCGGCGAGGTCGGACAGGAGGCGACGCACTCGCCGCAGGCAATGCACGCGGCGGGATCGATCACGGGCTTTGCGATGAGAAGGTCCTTTGCCGCCCGCCAGAGAAAAGGAGGGATCACTCGGGTTGGGTTTCTCACCGGAACTGCCAGTCGCCTGCCTGTGTAGCGCGCGAGGGGCTCGCCACGGATCTCGATCTCCTCCTCCCGGGCAGCGCCCAAGCCGGATTCCCACGCCGCGCGGATGAAGGGGATGGACAGGGAATCGATGCCCAGGATCCGGCAGCCGACGGCGTCCGCGGCAACGGGGTCGGTTGAGAATATCAGGAGTCCGACATCCACGAGCCTTCCGCTGACCGGGCCGTTTCCCTCCATGACCGTGATGGCATCCATGACCACCAAGCGGGATCGGACCAGGAGGTTGACGTCGGCGATCATCCTGCCGAAGCTCTCCCCGTCGGGGTGCGTGATGTGCATCGCGGCCTTGC
Source organism: uncultured Spirochaetaceae bacterium (assembly GCA_964353885.1). GTDB lineage: Bacteria > Spirochaetota > Spirochaetia > SZUA-6 > Fen-1364 > CAVTER01. The sequence goes on along the minus strand of CAYGXO010000089.1, from coordinate 11,624 downwards.
TGCTGCCGACAACGGCGCCGAAGGTGTTCTTCAGAGCTCCCGTCATCCTGGTGAGGGCGTGCGTCTTGAGGCGCGGGAGGTTCACGACGGCGGACGCCTCCAGGACCCCTCGCGCGAGCGGGAACCTCCTGAAGCGCCCGCCGCTCGCGTCGCTCACATCCCGTCCCGTCTCGAAATCCGCAAGGGGGATGCCGAGCGCCTCGGCCTCGGCGAGAAGCCCGGACTGCCGGGCGGCTTCGAACGGGCTGAAGAGCCCATTCGGCGAATCGCCGAATGTGAGCCGGGCGCCCTTGTCCTGCAGGCAGCGCGCGACGGCCGAAAAAACCGCCGGGTGCGTCGTCACGCCTTTCTCGGGAGGCGCGGGGCGCAGCATGTTCGGCTTGAGGAGAATGGGGCCCGGCCGCGCGGTCCCGGCCGCGAGCAGATCGGGCGCCGGCCAGCCGCCGTCCAGCAAGGCGAGCCCCTTCCGCACGGCCTGCGCCACGCGCTGCCTGTCGTAGTCCGGGCAGGCGACGAGGACGACAGGAGACGGCTGCGGCAACGGGCTAGACTTTGGGGGCGAGCTCGAGGATAAGCTCCACCTCTCCCCGCGAGAGCTGGGTCACACGGGAGATCTCCTGAACGGACCATCCCTGGTGCGAGAGCTTGATCACCGTTTCGCGCTTGTCGAGGGGCGGCGCGCCCCGATCCGTCTTCTCTTTCTTCGCCTCGGTCTTCACGATGCTCTCCAGGAGGCGCACCTGTTCCTGGGCCTGCTGGGAGACCTCCTGGAACCGGGTCTCCGTCCGCGCGAGCCACTCCCGGGCGCTCTGCGCCTTGTCCATGCGCCCCTCGAGCTCCGAGATGATCGCGTTGAGCCTGCCGACGGTCTCCATGGCCGAATCGGCGTCCTTCTTGTTGCCCGCGAGCAGGTCGAAGTCCCCGCGCATCGACTGGACCTTCAGGGCGAGGGCATCGAGATCCCTGTCCGTCGTCTCGAGGTTCTTCTCCAGCCCCTCCAGGCGCTGGAAGTTCCTGTCAACGGCCTCGGAGGTCACCGTGAGGATCTCTTTCTTCTTCTCCAGCCGCTCGAAGCCCGTCTCGACCGCCCTGCCCATCTCCTCGAACTGGCGGATCTTCGCCTGGATCTGCTGCAGCGTGTCATTGCTCGCCGTCAGCGTCTCGAGCTTCAGGTCCACCTCGCGCGAGAGGGTGACGATCTTCTTGAAGTCGCCGTCCATCTCCTCGATGCGCCTCTTTTCCGCGAAGAACCGCGAGAGCTTGCCCGAGACTTCCTCGGCGAGCTTGCGCGTGCGGGCGAGCTGGACCTCGATCTCTCCGACCTCGGAGCGCTCGGCGGCGAGCTTCGCCATCTCCTTCTTCATCTCGTCGATGGTGCCGTCCAGCGACATCTTCAGCGTGTCGGCGCGCTCGAAGATCCTGGTCTGCGACATGAAGTTCTTCACGCGCTTGTCGATCTCGCCGAGGCTCGCCGTCAGCAGCCGGGAGCCCTCCTCGATCTTCGCGGACATCTTCTCCTGCATCGCCTCGGCCTTCTCGCGATTGTCGGCCAGGAGCTGCCGGTAGTCCCGGATGCGGCCCTCGACCTCCGCGTGCAGGTCGCGCATCCTCTTCTGGCTTTCGAGCTGGAACGCCTCCGCGTCGGCGCGGAACCTCTCTCGGGCGGCCTCGACGGTCTTCTTCATATCGGCGTCGAAGCCGGCGACCCTCTCGCCAATCCCCTTGAGCTCGGCCCTCAGGCTCACGCGCTCCTCGTTCGACCCGACGACTATCTCCTCGGTCTGGGCGGCAAACGCGTCACGCACGGCCGCGACGGAGGCGGCCGCCTCGGAGGAAAGCGAGGAGAGCCGCTCGGCCATGGCGGCCTCCGCCTCCGCGAGCTTCTCCTTCGCCTTTGCCTGCCAATCGGCAATCTCCGCGCGGGAGGCGCCGGAGAGATCGGCCAGCTCCTTCCTGCCGGCCTCGAGGCCCAAGGCGAGGTCTTTCAGGCCGGCGTCGATCTCGCGCTGCATCCTGCGGGTCGCGCTTTCCAGCGAGTCTTTGACGCCCAGGATTTCCTTCTCGAAGGAGACCGCGGCGTCCCTGCGCGCGCGCTCGATCTCCCCGCGCAGCCCCTCGCGCAGACCCTGCAGGGATTCCTCCGAAACGGACATCCGGTCCTTGACGTCGGACTCGAACTCGGCCGTCCGCTTGTCCATGTCGGCCTGCCAGGCCTGGAACTTCTCCTGCACGCCCGCCGAGCGCGCGCGCAGGTCGGCGAAGAACTCCTCCTCGAAGACGGTGAGCCTCGCGGAGACGCTCTGGTAGGATCTCTCCTTCAGCTCGGCAAGACCCGCGGCGACCTCCGTGAGACCCGCGCTGATCTCCTCCTTCGCCGCCGTCGCCCCCGCGACCTCCGCTTTCCAGGTCGCCACCAGCTCGTCCGCGAGGTCCTTCATCTCCGCCTTCGCGCCGGCGGCCGCCTTCTCGACGGAGGCGCCAAGGGAGGCGCCGAGGCAATCCAGATCGGCGGACGCCTCCTGCAGCGTGCGGAACCTGTAGTCGACGTCGCCCTCGTAGTCGGCGATGCGCGCCTCAAGCGACTCGATCGACTTCGCGAGCGTCGCCTCGCTCGCCTGGATGCGCCCGGCGAGCTTCTCGAAGACATCCCCCTCGAGCGCCTCGGCGCTCTGGGCCGCACGCGAGAGCTTCGCGCGAAGCTCCGTCTCGAAACCGTCCAGGGTCTGCGCGAGCGCCGCGACCCTCTCCTTCTCCATCTGTTCCGTGCGCGATTCGAGGCGCGCGATGTAGGCGGCGAAGTCCCGCACCTTGCGGTCCGATTCTCCGACGCTCTCGCGCAGGGCTCCGACGGATGTCTCGATTCCCCCGAGCAGCTCGGCCCGGGCCTCGCCGAGGGCCTTCTTCCCCGATGCCGCGAACTCCCCCTCCAAGCCGGGGACCTTCTTCTCGATCCGCTCCAGCTGGCCCGCGGCCTCTTTGATCCTCTTCCCCACCGTCTCGACGAAGCTCGCCTCGCTGCGCACCTTCTCGAGATTCTGGTCGACCCGGTCGGACATCGCGGAGAGCTCAGCGAGGGCGCGGTCGTAGTCGTCGAGGCGCTTCTGGATCGCCTCGATGTCGCCGGCCCTGCCCTGAAGGGCTTCCTCGACGTCGCGGGAGCGCTTGAGGATCTCGCGGCCCGTCTTGAGGCTGGCCTGCAGCTCGAGTGAGAGATCGCGGATCGCCCCCGTCTTCTCTTCGACGAAAGCGGAAAGGTTCTCCATGAGCTTGTCGCTGAAACGCTTCAGTTTTTCGAGGGAACGGTTGTTGCGGTCGAGGGCTCGGAAAACGACGAGGATCAGAAGGACTGCGACAAGGGTAATCAGGTCACCGATTGAGAAGAGCATAGTCCCCCTCCCCAGAGGTTTCCGCTATAGTACTCCTCTGCCCTCCCGCTGTCAACGAGCGCGGATCGTGTAGGGGATCGCGCCTCGGACGGTCCTCGCGGTCTCCGCGGACCTGAACCGCCATCGGCGGACCGCCTCCAACACCGCGGCATCCACGTCGCTGTAGCCCGAGGAGCGCGCCACGCGGGCCTGCGCGACGACCCCGTTGGGCGCGACTGCGAAGGAGACCGTCACGGCGAGCGCAAGGCCTTGGTCCGCCACCCACTGCGGCAGGTTCGGCAGCGGTGCCGACAGGAGGTCCCTGCCTTTTCCCGCATCCGGCTCATCCCAGTCCACCAAGGAATTCAGCGCCTCGGCGGCAGCATCAGCGGCCGCCTTCCCCGCCGTCGCCCCCGGCTTCGCGCTGCCGGCCAGAGCCTTGTCCAGGGCCCCGAGATCGAGGCTGCTGCCGGATGATGTGCCTGCGGGCTTCGCCGGCGGCGCGGGCACGGGGACGGCCACGCCCGAGCTCTGGACCGACGCGCCCGCCGTTGCCGCACCCGACCGGACGCCCGCGCCAGGGAGCGTCGGCTCGGGGCCCGGGACGGCCTGCGCGACGGGGGTCGATCCGAGCGGTTCGGGCGCTGCAAGGGGTTGGACAATACCGGTCTTTCCCCCCGCTTCCTTGAAGGCGGGACCGGTCGGCATTGCCGGCGTGGCCGGCAGGGGTGCCGGCGGGGTGGGGACTTTCGCCGCCGCTTGCTCCGGAGCCTTGACCGCAGGCGTCGTCCTGGCCGCCGGCTGCGTCCGCGGCGCGGGCTTCAGCACGGGAGCCGGCTTCGGTGCGGGGACGGGCTGCACGACAGGAGGCGGTTCGGGCGCGGGAACAACTACCTGCGCCGGCGTAGGTTCCTCCAACTGAACGAGGACGGTCCCGCCGTACTCGGGCTTCCTGCTGCCCTCCAGATGAGCGACCAGGGGAATGAGGAAGAAAAGGCCCGCATGGAGGGCAACGGCGATGGCCGTTGCGATCAGGAGCCGTCTAGAGTTCAGCCTGACCTCACGGTGCGACATCGCGAGTCCGCAACCCCACGTTTTTGAAGCCGTTCTGACGCAGGACGTCCAGCGCCTGCACCATCAGGCCGTACGCGACATCCTGGTCGGCCTCAATGATCACCGCCTCGACCTGTTTCCTCTCCGCCTCGGGCATCTTGGAGACCCGCTCCCCAAGCTCGCCCAGGCTCCCGAAGCTTTCCTTGTTCAGGTACACCTCACCGGGCGAGACGATCGTGACGATCATCTGCTCGAGCACCACGCTCTCGGCCGTCCCCGAGGCGGGGAGCGTCAGCTTGATGCCCGGAGCGAGCACGAACGTCGTGGAGACGAGGAAGAACAGCACGAGCTGGAAGACCACGTCCACCATCGGGATGAGGTTGAGGTTCGACTGCAGCTCCAGCCGTCGCCGGAACTTCATTTCCCCCTCCGCCCGCCCAGCATGTACACCAGGTCGTTCACCCTGTTCTCCATGCGGATGATGATGTGGTTCACCTTGGTGACGAGGTAGTTGTAGAAGATGACGGTGGGGATCGAGATGATGAGCCCCGCGGCGGTCGTGATGAGGGCCTCGGAGATCCCCTTCGCCAGTTGCCCCGAGCTGCCCCAGGCGCCGAACTGGCCGAACACCCCGAATGCGTTGATGTTGCCGGTCACGGTGCCCAGCAGGCCCAGGAGCGTGGAGATGTTCGCGACCGTCCCCAACGCGGAGAGGAACCGCTCGAGCTTCGGGATCTCCATGCTCGCCGCGTCGACGATGTAGTCGCGCAGAACGTTCGGGGGATCCTCGCGGTGCTCAATGCCCATCCGCATGAGGTTGGTGATCGGCGACGGGTTGGTCTCGCAGATGGAGAGGGCCTCGTCGTAGTGCCCCTTCTCGAGGGTCGCGCGCAGCCGGGCGATCATCGCCACCTCGTTCACCCTGATCCTCCAGAAGTAGATCAGCCGCTCGACGATGATCACCGCGGCCACCACGGAGCACAGGAGGATGGGGTACATGACGATCCCGCCCTTCTGGATGATGTCGACCATTGCACTCTCCTCTCTAGAAACTCATTTTCACGCTTCCCGTGAGCCGGAAGCCCGGCTTCCCGTAGGCTCCGATGTCGATGCGGGTCCCGCCCGGCAGCAGCGGCCCCAGGACGTCGGCGACCCCCAATTGGAGCGTCACGACGTCGGAAACGGCGAGAAAACCCGACGCGCTCACGACTGGAAGCTGCGGGCTCCCCGCGGCTGGCTGCGGGATCGTGGCGTCCACAGACAGGTTCCCGCCCCAGCGGCCGGCGGCCTGGAGGCCCGCCAGCTCCACGAGAAGCCTGTCCACCGGGACGAGCACGGCGAGGGGGAGCCACTCATGCGCGAGGCTTGCCGAAAGGGAAATCTCCTGCGTGATCCCCCAGCGCAGTCCCATGTCCGAGGACACGCGCAGTCCCTGCCTCGGCGCGAGGGGGAGAAGGCCAGTGACCGGATCGGCCGCCGCCTCGGCGTCCAGCATCGCATCGCTCGAGACGAGCGCCGCCCTCACGCTGGCCGAGAGGTCCTTCGTGAATGTGAAGCGGAAAGAGGCATCGGCGAACCACCCGCTGTCGTCCGCGGGCGCGGCCGGCAGGACGAAGGGGTTCAGCGCGAGCCAGTCGCGCATATCCAGCGGGGTCGCCTTGAAGCCTCCGCCCAAGGCGAGGGTGAGGAACGGCAGAGGCGTGCCTGTCAGGCGGATCTCGAAGGGAACGAGGCTCGCCCCCGCGCTGCTGCCATGCCAGCCGACCGATCCGTCGAGGAGCAGCGAGGAGGCGAGGTCAGCGCCGAAAGCAATGCCCGTCGTGAAGCGGTGAAGTTGGCTGCCTCCGCCCGGGGTGCTCGAGCGGAAGATGTAGCGGGCCGAGAGACCGAAGCGGACCTTTTCGAACCGCGCATCCAGAGAGAGCGAGGGGGCGATCCTGTACTCGCTCTCCTGGCTCAGGGCGGCAGAGCCCTCGAGAGTGACCGAGTCGGAGCCGGCGGCGAGGGCAGCGGCGATGGTGAGCCAATCCAGGGCGCGCGCCGAGGCCGTGGCCTCCGCGTCGATCGAACGGGCCAGACGGGTCAGGAACAGAAGGCTCTGGTTCTGCAATCCGTACTCGCCTTCGGCGAATGACCCCGAGAGACCCAGCTCGAATGCGCCCGCCGTGAGCTTGAGAGAACCGGCAAGCTCGTCGGTGCGCCTGCCGTAGCCCGGCGCCAGAGGATTCGCCGAGGATCCGTCCAACGTCTCATGCGCGAAATCGAGGGTGAATCGCGGTACGCCCCCAAGGGTCTTCAGGGCGACGCTGCCGACGACGTGGTTCAGCGTCCCCGCGCCGAGAGCGACCTCGGCGGCCACGAACCGGTCGCGCGCGCCCGTTGAAGAGCCTCCCGAAGCGCTCCCCGAGGTCGATACCGACGGATCGGCGATGACGAGAGCCCCGACGTCGACCAGCGGAACCTCGCGCGCAGGAGGAAGCAGCTCCTCCTCCGGGGGCAGCCTCGCCTCCACCCTCTCCACGCTGAGGTCCTCGATCTCCAGGACGATCGGAGGGAGGACGATCTCGGGATCGGCGGGCTCGGCGACACCCGCCTCGGCCGCGGGCAGGTCGGCCGCCGTGAAGGCGAGGAGCGCCGCGGCAAGGGCCATCGAACGACGCATCGCGCTCACTGAGCAGCCTCCATAAGCTTGCGGGCCTTCGCCGTCCACGGCGAAGAGGGGAACCTGTCGGCGAGCCTCCTCGCGAGCGCCGCCACCTCCTCGGGCTTGCCAGAGAGCTTCATCATCTCGGCGGCCCTGTAGATCGATGAGGCGGCAGTCTCCGCGCCGCGCTCGCCCAGCGCAGCGGCGCTCGCGGTGACCGCCGCGGCGAGGAATTGCCGGCTCGCCTCCGCCAGGTCGCCCAGCCGGTAGGAATACTCCCCGAGGAGGGCCTGGGCCCGTGCCGAGCTCTCGGGCTCCCCTTCCTTCCTCACCTGTTCGAGGAGCTGCCGGCCGGTCTCCGCCTTTGCCTCGCCGCTGAAAATGTAGAGCCGGGCGAGCTCCAAGCGAGCCTCCCTGCGCACGGCCCCGGTCTCGCGCGTGATCTTCGTGGTGAGCTCCGCTTCCCTGTCGCTCAGCCCGAGGGACTGGTAGCGAAGCTGTTCGGCACGGATATCCGCCTTCGCGGAACGGGCTTCGTCGGGATACTCCGTGAGGAATCGCGTGTACAGGTCGAGGGCTTTCGGGAGATTCCTCGCCTCGGCGTAGATCTCCGCGGTCTTCTGCATCGCGGCGGGCCGGAACGAGCTCGCGCGGTGCCCTTCGATCAGCTGCTCCCAGAACAGGACGGCGCCGAAGCTCTCTCCCGCGGAGAAGGCGGCCGAGCCGCCCCAGAACAGCGCCGCGTCGACGAGCGTCCCCGTGGGGAACCTCTGGCGGTAGTCGGAGAAGGCGGCCTTGGCGTCGGCGAACAGGCCGTGCAGGAAATACGTCTCGGCCCTGCGGTAGGAAGCCTCCTCGCGCAGTGGGCTGTCCGCGAAGCCGTCGATGAGCCGCCGGTAGGCATCGGCCGCCTGCCTCGCCTGTCCCGCCTCGTCCAGGATCCCGGCAGAGTCGAACAGCGCGTCGTCGGCGTACGGCGATGCGGGAGAGGCCTCCGCGATGGCCTGCAGGACCTCCGTCGCCTCCCGCCGCCTGCCGGCATTCAGCAGGCTCTTCGCGTACAGGTACAAGCTCTTCTGCGATAGCTCAGTGGGGCCCGTCCCCTTCGCCAGGCTCGAGAAGTACCCAGCGGCTCGCTCGTAGGAGCCGGCGCTGAAGTGCGACCAACCGGCGAGGTACAGGATCATCGGGGAGAGCTCGTGGCCGGGATAGCCCGTCGCGAGCTCGTCGAACACTGCAGCCGCCCTGTCGAAGGCCGCCGTGCGCACGTACGCCCATCCGAGGTAGTAGCGGGCGTAGGGGTAGATCACGGCGAGTCCGGCCGCCTGCGCAGCGGGCTCCTGCACGGCCCGCAGGTCGCCGACCGCCGAACGGTAGTCTTTTCGGGCGACCATGCTGAGGCCGCGGAGGTACGACACGATGAGGAATGCAGAGGGGTCGGTCCTGGCCATCTCGGGAAACCGCACGAGCGCGGCGGAGCTTTCCGCGACTATCCGCTCGTACTGTTTGAGGGTGAAGGCCAGGCGCAGCAGGTCCAGAGCCGAGCGCAGGTCGTCGGGGTACTGGCGGACGTACTCCTCGAGGGCCGAGGCGGCCTCGGCGACCTTCCGTCCCCGCTTGAGGAGCACGATGCGCAGCTTCAGGGCCTGCCGGCGCAGCTCCGCGTCCACGGGTTTGCGCAGGCAATTATCCGCGAGCTCCGCGGCTTCCACGAGGCGTCCCTGCTTGAACGCGCAGAACGCGAGGAGGTATTCCGCCTCTGCCGCCCGTCGAGAGCCGGGGAGGGCCTCGAGGAACCGGCGATACTGAGCCTCGGCGGCCGCGAAGTCGCCCGCACGCAACGCGATGTCTCCCAGCCGGATGACCGCGGCGCCCGTGCCGATGGCGCCCTGCGCGACGTACTGCTCCAGCAGCCCGCGAGCGGCGTCCTGCTCGCCGCGGCCGAGTGCGATCTCCGCGAGGTACAGGGGCACGACCTCGCTCATGGGCTGGCTCTGGCGCACGTTCCACACCCGCTGGAGGAACAGCTCCGCCGCTTCCCTGTTGCCCTGCCGGAAGCTCTCCGCCCCGACGCGCGTCCACAGCTCGGCGAGCACCCCGGCCTGGCCCGCGAACCTGTCCTCGGCCGCCTGCGTCAAGGCCCTCATCTCCTGGAGGTCCGCCTTGCCCTGGGCTGCGGCGAACAGCCGGCGGTAGGCCACGAGCGCGACATCGTTCTCGGCTGAGCCTAGTCCGCGATAGATCTCGGCAGCCTCGGCCCCGCGCCCGCTCTCCCTGAGGGATTCCGCGCGGAGCAGGAGGAAACGGGCGGCCCACGGCTGCGGAAACCCTGATGAATCGATTCCCTCGAGCAGGCGGCCGAGCTCATCGAACACCTTGCCCTTCTGCAGCAGCGAACCGAGCATGACCACCGCCGTCGGATACAAGCTCGAGGAAGGGTAGCCGGTTCGGAGGCTCTCGAGGGCGGCGCGCGCCTCCGGGTCGGCTCCAAGGGCCTGCAGCGCGAGCGACTTGTGCAGCAGGGCCTGCGGGGTGAGCTCGGCATCCTTCTCGCGCGCGAGAAACTCGTCGAGTGACGCGACGCTGAGGGAATAGCTCTGCAGGTTGTAGAGGGCGAGGCCCTTCCAGAACGGAACGTAGGCGATGTATCGCGTCGAGGCGTACCGCCGTGCGACCTCTTCGAGCTGGGCGGCCGCTTCGCCGTAGCGCTCGAGCCTGAACAGGCAGACGGCCCGCCTGTACTGGACATCGGCCGCCCGCTCGGACACGGGGTGGGCGCGAAGGAAACCGTCATAGGCCTCGAGGGCCGCCGCGTAATTCTTGCCGAGGTAGCGGCTCTCGGCCTCGGAGAACAGCTCCGCTTCCGTCGAGACGGCGTGCAGGGCGGAAACAGGGCCGATGAGGAGACAGAGGATGAGCGCGATCATGTCAACAGGAAGGATAGTCCCCGCGAGGGGTTTATTCAACCGCGGGCGGCGCGAACTCTCCGTCGCTGTCCAGGCGCACGAGGTGCACGAAGGATCCCGCGTACCGCTTGCGCATCGACTCAAGGCTGGTCTCGACGTTCCTCTCCATCACGACCTGACGGAACACGCCCCGCTCGTCAACATGGGGGAACAGCACAACGACGTGATGGTGCTGACGGATGCCCCCACTCGCGGCGCCGGCAACGGGTGAGGAGTTCACCGAGCCGAGGTAGAACACGCCCGGAGCGCGACGAGCCAGCAGGTAGAGAATGGTCGGAAGGTTCTCCACCGGATACCCCACATCCTCGACGTATGGAAAGAGCTCCGCGTCGCGCACGTCCATCGCCTCGGGACCGGGCAGCTCTCCCGTGCGCGCCTGCTCGAGGGCGCGGGCGAGGTTCCGCGTCCAGTCGAGCCCGAAGTACGGGTCGCGTTCTTCCTCGCGAGGCGCGCTCCACCGGTTTCCGCGCGACGCGGTGCCGCGCTGCGAAAGCCAGGCGATATCGGTGAACGAACCCGTGAGCGGGCGGACAAAGCCGTCGACGACCCACTTGGCGAATCCCGAGCAATTGAACCCGCCCTTCAGCCCCTTCGACTCTGGGCCGCGCTGCGGGCTGCCATCCGTGATAAGCACGAACTTCCCATCCCGGTCCATGGCGCCATCCTCCACGTCGCCAAGCCGTGCGAGCCGGGGGCGCAGCGCGGCGACCACCCTCGCGATGCGATCATCTGCGGAGCTGCGCGCTGGGGGCAATGCCAGGCGCCAGTCCACGGCGCTGCTGGTGAGCTGAATGAGGCGGGAGACGGGGGCGGTGAGAAGACCCTCGAACCGGGCAGGCACGACGATGTCCCTCTGGAAGGGCTCGCTGAAGAGGTACAGGCTCATCGATGTGCGCGCGCCACCGGCGAGGGGGGAGATGCGCAGGAAACAGCCCGGATCCGGCTGCAGGAAAACCTTGGCCTGCAGGAGAGTGCCGTCCTTCAGGCTCCTCTTGATGATGAACGTGCCGGCCCCCGCGATGGGGAAGCCCGCACCGGCCTGGTTCGCGAACACGAGGTAGAGGGCGCCCTCCTGTACGTCGGCCTCGAAGGCGACCTTCGAGCGGCTCCCAGGCTGCTCGATCACCCGACGAGGCTCGGCCGCTGCGGCGCGCACGGAGCCGAAGATCGCCTCCTTCAAGGCCACCCGCGCCTCGGCGTTTTCCGGCACGGCGAGACCGCTCGCCGGCGAGCAGGGCGCGCGCGCCGCCGTCACGGCGCACAGGAGAGAGAGGAATGCGGCGGTCCTAGACCAGGAGAGTGTCCTCATCGATACGATCCTTCAGGCTCCCTCGCTTTGCGCCGAGGATGCTGGTCTCGAGTGCGAACAGCGGGCTGATCTCGATCGCGTGCGCGGGCGCTCCTGCGGGGTCGCGGGGAACCTCGACCCCGCATGCCTCGAGCCAGCGGGCGGCCTTCTCGATCTGGCCCCGCGCGCAGGTCTCAATGGAATCGACCCCCGCGCTGTTCTTGAGGGGGGCGAACTCCTCTGCCCGCTCGACCTCGAAGAAGACCGCCCTGCGTGCGAGGGGGATCGCGTCGAAGACGAAGGTCTCC
>CAYGXO010000088.1:0-65506 GCA_964353885.1 uncultured Spirochaetaceae bacterium | reverse complement strand
GAAGGAGACCGCGGCGCTCGCGCGCCGGCTCGGCGTGCGCCTGCACACGCACCTCGCGGAGACCGCGGACGAGAACGAGTTCTGCGTGGAGCGCTACGGCGTGCGGCCCCTCGCGCTGATGGAGCGCTGCGGCTTCGTCGGGCCCGACGTGTCCTTCGCGCACGGCATCCACTTCACGGACGACGAGCTGGACCGGCTGGCCCGGCACGGGTCGCAGGTCGCGCACTGCCCCACCTCCAACATGCGTCTGGGCTCGGGGGTCTGCCGGGTGCGGGACATGCTCGATCTCGGCATTCCGGTCTCCCTCGCCGTCGACGGGTCCGCGTCGAACGACTCCTCCGATTTCCTCGGCGAGATGCGCAATGCCCTGCTCCTCCAGCGGGTCTTGCGGGGGAGCGGCGCTCTCACTGCTCGGGACGTCCTCCGCATGGCCTGCGAGACCGGCGCTTCGGTCCTCGGCTTCGATCGAATCGGAAAGATCGCGCCGGGCTTTGCCGCTGACCTCGCAGTCTTCGACGTGGGCGGTTTTGAATACTGCGGGAGCCTCTCCGATCCTTTCGCCGCGCTGATCTTCGCCGGCTACGACCACGGGGCGGCCTTCACGGTCTGCAACGGCCGGGTTGTCGTGGATGCGGGGCGGCTCACGGGGATCGACGAGGAGGAGCTCGCGCGCGGAGCGGGCCGATCGGCCGCGAGGATCTCGGGCGTCTAGTTCGCCGCGGCCTGGATCGTCAGCACATCCGAGTAGGATCCCTCCGTCGCCCAGCCGAAAGTCCCGATAATAACCGACACACCGTAGCGGGTGCCGCTGAACCCGGTGGCCGGGGCGCTCGTTGCGACGGGACGTGGAACCCCCGCGGGAAGCGCGATCGCCGTTCCGTTCACCGTGAGCTGGTATGGCACCTGGCTCGTATCCGCGAGATCGGGGTTCTTCAGCACCCCTCCGTTCTGCGACATGACGGTGATCGTGTTCAGCGAGTTGGACCGCACGACCAGGTCCCCGGCCCTGCTTCCGCCCGCGGCGAGCGGGCCGAAGTCCAATGTGAGGGCGGTGCTGGAGGCGCTGAAGCCGGCTCCTGTCGGCACGAGGGAGACGTCGAGCGCCGCGGTCATGGTGATGCCGAGCGAGAAGCTCACCCGCTGCTGGCGAGCGCCATGGCTGGCGGGAGTGCCGACGTACACCTCCATCGCGATCGTGTCGCTGTAGGTCCCCGCGGGCGGAAGCTGCCCTGGCGGCAGGTGCACGGTGTAGGAGATGTTCTGCGTGATCCAGGTCGTACCGCTCGCGGGAAAACTCCCGGTCAGCACCTCCGAGAGCGAAGGGTTGGCGGTCAGGTCCTTGAGCACGTTGCGGCCGCTCATCGAGTCGTAGATCTGGTAGGACAAGAGATTCGCCCCGCTCGACGCCCTGCGCGCCGTAAAGTTGCCTGATTGGCCAGTGGAGAATGTGACGAAATATACGCAGGCGATGCCCCTGTGCCTGATCGTGATGGTCTGTGTGAGGATCGTCCCGGCATCTGGGTCGAAGGTGCCGTTCACGACAGCGGGGTAGCTGAGGAAGCGGAGGGTCTGCGCCTGGATCTGGGCCGGCGAGGCGAGGAAGCCCGTCGCGAGAAGGATCGCGAGGAGGCCGGGAAGCGTCGGACGGAGTCGACTCATGTCATTGCCCCTTTCGTTGGAGGATCGGCAGCCGGAAGCTCCCGACCTCGTACAGGCCCTGGGCGTCGGCAGGAAGGGAGAAAATCGCCGTGAAGGGCTCGTCTCCGCCGAACCGGATCTCCCAGCTCCCTGGCGCCAGACCGTAGATCTGGAACTGGCCGTTCTCGTCCGTGAAGAAGGTGATCGGGCCGGCCTGCGGGTCCCCTTCCGGGCGCGCCTCTCCCGGAAGGAAAGGGACCGCCTTGCCTTCGCCGGTGAGCAGGTATCCCTCGGCGTAGATCGTCGCCTGGGTGCCGACCTTGACGGCGACTCCGCTCCGGTAGCCCGGCGCGAGGGTCCGCAGATAGTCCCCGGGCTCCGAGCCGGGCGGCGCATCCGGCGCCTCGACGGTGATCGATGTCGGAGCGTATGAGGCGAGCCAGGGCAGAACGCCGGGCCTGCCGCGCTCCGCCACTGCTTCCCGCCCGCCCCCGCCGGAGTTCACGACGATCTTCTGGTCCCTCATGTTCTGCCGGGGGATGATCAGCGCGTAGCTGTCGGCCACGGGACGCGAGACGCCGACCGCACCTCCTGCCGTGACGAGCGCCATCCCGGCCTCGAGCGCGAGGGTGTTGAGGCCAGTGTCGAGACCGGTGGAGAAGGAATCCGACAATGTCGCCTCGAGCAGGGGCCCCGAGTATCGCGCCCCGACGCTCCCGCTCATGCCCCCGGCATCGGTGGGCAGTCCCTTCAGCGACGCGAAAAACGAGGGGGCGCCCTGGGCGCCGGGCTGCACCTGCACGTCCACGGACGAGGCGCCCCCGCTCAGGACCGCGGTCATGGCCGCGGATCGACGGCTTCCCGTAGAAGAGGCGAGGGTGAAGAGCCCCCGGATGTCTGCCGGAGCGTTCGGCGAAAACTGCGCGGTGAGCAGGAGCGCGAGTGACGTGCCGGTGCTCAAAGACCGGGTGAGGGTGAGGGAGGCCGCGGCGGAGTCGGGGGTCGGCGCGCGGCCCGCCTGCCAGCCCAGCCCGAGATTCATCCCGAACCCGAAGGGGAGCGCCTGGCTCACGGACCCCGCGAGCTGCCAGGAGAACGGGTTCTCGCTCCGCTCGTCGCCGGGCCCGAGAAATGATCTGCCCGTGTAGCGGGCGGAAAGGCCGATCGCAGGCAGCAGGGGGGCTGCGGGGAAAGCCAGCCGATACTCCAAGAGGCCGGAGAAGTCGGCCCCTGTCCCGGGCGCGAGGCTCATGCCGGCGAGTCCCCGAATGCTGCCGGCCCGGGTGGCGAGCAGGACCTCCACCCCCCCGAGCTGCCTGTCCAGACCCGCCTGCAGGTCTACGCCGGCTGTCACGAAGGGAGAGAACCCCCTCAGCAAGAACCCCGAGGCCACGGGCGATGCCAGCGTCCACTGGGGCACGCCCAGGGAGGCAGAGATGGCCGTTTCGCCCGCCGGCAGAAGCCGCGTGTCGTAGGCGATGAGCCTGCGCTCGCTTCCGATCACGAGGTCGTTGATTCCCGTCACGAATGGGATGTCGGGGATGAGGAAGCGGCCGGGGTCCAGGTCGAGCGAACCCAGGGGCCTGCCGTTCAGGAGAATGTCGACAAGGGACCTCTCGGCGACCAGCAGCTCCTCCCCGACCAACCTGCCGGGCTGCTCGGGGCGGAATGCCGCAGAGCTGCGGATGATCTCGATGCCGGCGAGTGAAGGGGCGGACATGAAGCCGGTCACGGGGAGGAACAGCGAACCCGCGGCAATGCGCAGGGACGAGGAGGGAAAGTCCTTCACGAGGCGCGCGGTTTGAAGCTCGGCTTCCCACGCGGCCTCGAAGCTCGCCGTCGCGTCGGCCTCCAGCACCCATCCCCGCCAGTTGAGCGCGGGCTGCACCCCGAGGTGCAGGGGGAAGGAGATGGCCGGTCCCACGGACAGCTCCGCCCTTGCCCGCAGGTTCACCAAAGCGCTGAAGTCGGAAGGGGCCACCACGGCGCTGCCTTGCGGCGTCCTACTGCCTGTGATCTCGATGGTACGAGGCCTTCTCTTCTCAGCAGGGACGTGGATTTCCACACGGATCAACGACGGGTCGAACTCCGCCCCGATGCCGAGGCTTGCGAGCCGCGAGAGCGGGATCAACGTGCCGTCCTCAGGGGCGGTCCCGGCCGAGCGGAGCTCTGCGAGCACCGATTCGTTCAGGCGCGGACCGAGAGTCTCCACAAGACGCGCCCAGTCCACCGAGACCTCGCCTTCGGAGATCAGCGCCCCGATCGTTCCCTCGGCCCGGCCGTCGACAAACAGGTCGATGGGCACGCTGAGGCTGTCCGCGCCGCCCGCGCTCTGCTCCTGCGGGAAGGCAGGCAACGCGAGCACGGCGTACAGGAGGAGAGGTGCGAGGAGCCTCCGCGCGATCGGCCTAGCGGATCGCGTCGAAGGTGAAGGACACATCGAGGCCTTCCACGGACGGACGGTCCGGCAGGGGGAGGAAGAACCGTCGCTGCGTCTGGGGGAGAAGGTTCTCGCCGCTGATGCCGGCAAGCTCCTGGGGTCCGAAGGTCATCTGCTCAGGCCCGTTCGTCCCCCCCGATGCCACGGTGAGCGACAGCTCGTTCAGGATCGCGTGCGCGGCGCCCCTGTTTGCGAACACGAGGGCGAGGCCGGGCCGGCCGGCCGCGTCAGTGGCCGGCCGGGCCGATTCCAGCACGACATCCGGCTTCGCGCCCGGGGGAACGATGTACACGGCGCCAAGGTAGCGGAAGAGCACGCGAATGCCCCCCTTCTGCTTCCCTTGAGCGCTGAAATCGACAGGCAGCTGCTCCACCAGGATTCGATAGCAGAGCTCGACCTTCGAAGTAGACTGTCCCTTCCACTGGACGCGGACAGCCTGGGTTGAGCCGGGCCCGAGCACCGCGCGCGAGGGGTACACGACGAACAGCGCGTCGGCCGGTTCATTGGTCTCCCTGCCGTCGGCGTCGGTCTGCCGGCTCAGCATGCTGATCCGCACGGCAACGGAATCCGCGGCCTCGTTCACGAGCCTGAAGGTCTGGACGGACCCACTGCCCGACGGGGTGAACTCCTGCGTGATGGGCTCGAAGGAGAATGCCGAAGCGGGGGAGCCGATCAGGACGAGGAGGCCCGCCGCGAGCAGGAAAAAAAGCGGACTGGACGCCCCGCGTCCAGTCCGATGCAGTCCCTTGCCGTTCATGGCGGGGATCATACCCCTACTTCGCCGTGATGGTGAAGGTCAGGGTGTCGGCGTAGGCATCCTCGTTGAGGTAGGAGGCCGCGCCGCTGTAGGAGATCGCCAGGCTCTTCACAGTTCCCGCCGCGGGCGTCTTCGCCGAGGCGTCGCTGATCAGGGCCGTTCCCGCCACCAGGGCGACCGGCGCCCCGCTGTAGCTGAGCGTGTAGGCCAGGGTGTCCAGGTTCAACGGGTCCGCGCTCTTGAAGAAGAAGGCGTTCCCCGCGCCCGCGTTTGCCGACTGCAGGCTGACCGTGTAGCCGGCTTTCCTGTTGCTGCGCTCGGTCACGTTCGCCACCAGCAGGTTGCTCTGGTTCGAGGTGAGGTCCAGCGCGGAAGCGGCGGGCTGAGGGGCGACCGTGATCTCGAGGATCCCGGGCACCGTACCCTGCAGAACCAGCGTTCCGGTGGTGGCCGAGAAACCAGGGAGGGCAGCCACCAGAAGCGCGACACCCGCGATAATCCATTTCATCTTGTTCATTTCTTCGATCCTCCTTGCGACTACAATCTTGCAAGGGTCGTGCCAATTGAGAGTTATTGAGGAAAATAGACAGTAACTATTTATTAAGTAACAAATTAACTTTAATGCTGGGGTCCGAGATGGGTATCGAGGCTACCTCCAACACCTGTTTCGTTCGACCGTTCGGTCGAATAATTCGCCTCAACGGTCGAGCGGCATCATTTCCACTTGTTCTGAAGGTGGAGCTTTTCCATGCGGGACCGCAGGTGCCTCTCCGTGATGCCAAGGCCTTGAGCGGCCTTGCTCTGGTTGCCCTCTGCCTTTTCGAGCGCTTGCTCGATCAGACCGGACTCGAAGCCGCGGACCTGCTCCTCGAAGCCTCCTTCGGAACCTTTCTCCGCTTGAGCCTCGTGCTCGGGGAAGTCCCGGCGCAGGAGCGTCTCGCTTCTGGACAGGACGACAGCCCTCTCCACGAGGTTCTCCAGCTCCCTCACGTTGCCGGGAAATCCGAAGCGCATGAGCGCGTCCATCGCCTCCCGGCTGATCCCCGCGATCGCCTTTCCGTGTTTCTCGTTGAACCGGGCGATGAAGCTCTGCACGAGGACGGGGATGTCCGCGCGACGCTCGCGAAGCGGCGGAACATGGATGGGGATCACGTTCAACCGGTAGTACAGGTCGGCTCGGAAAAGGTTCCCCTTCACCATGCCGTCGAGGTCCCGGTTGGTGGCCGCAATGATCCGCACGTCGAGCTTTCGGGGAGTGTTCTCGCCGATGCGCTCGACCTCGCCGAACTGGATGATCCGCAGAAGCTTCACCTGCAGGGCCGGGCTGATGTCTCCGATCTCGTCGATGAAGATCGTTCCCCTGTTCGCCTCTTCGAACCGGCCCATCCTGTCCTCGGAGGCGCCCGTGAAGGAGCCCTTCCTGTGGCCGAACAGCTCGCTCTCGACGAGGGATTCGGGCAGTGCGGAGATGTTGACGGTGATGAAGGGCCTGTCCGCGCGCCGGCCCGTGCGGTGGATCATGCGCGCGATGAGCTCCTTGCCCGTCCCGCTCTCTCCCGTGATCAGCACCGTCGTCTCGCTCGCCGCGCAGCGCGCCGCGGTCTGCAGGACGCGCATGATCCCCCTGCTGCGGAAGACGACCGCGCTCGTGTCGAATGCCTGCTCGATCTCCTCGCGGATTGCGCCCTCCTCCCGGTGGAGGGTGAGCGATTCGTGAACCCGCACGAGCAGGTGGGCGATGTCGGTCTCGCGCGTGGGCTTGATGAGGTAGTCGTCGGCTCCGGCCTTGAGGATCTCGACGGCGTCCCGCGCGCTCTCGAAGGCCGTCATGACCACGACCCGGACCTCGGGGTTGATCGTCTTGACCCGCTTCAGGACTTCCAGGCCGTTCATGTCGGGCAGGCGGTAGTCCGTCAGCACGAGATCGACCTGCGAGCCGGCGACGGCCGCGAGCCCTTCCTCGCCCGTCTGCGCGGTCTTGCACGAAACCTTCGGGTACTCCTGGGAGCCGCAGATCGCACTGAGCAGGGCGAGCTGGGTCAAATCGTCGTCGATAAGGAGGACGTTCAGGATGTCTTCCATTAAAGCTGTTCCCTGTTCAATCTTCGGTACGAACGTGAAGCTGCACAAGCGCCCCCCTAGGGGCCTTTCCGCGCGGCCCTGCCGGTGGTATCGTGGGCCCGGGGGTCGCGGTGAAGAAACTTCCGCCGTGCAGGGTTCTGCTCTGGAGCGCCGATCAGGGGCTCGCGTCCCGGCTCCTGCGTGTGCTCGCAAGGGCGCCGTTTTTCACGTACAAGACGCATCACGTCAGAACGGCGCGGGAGGGGTTCGCCGCGATCGCGGCCGGCATTGACGTCGTCCTGCTGGCCGAGCCGGGACGGCTCGGCGCCGTCCACGCTCGCAACCCCGAGGCCCCCGTCGTGCTCGTCGTGGGCCCGGGGCAGGAAAGCCTGGACATGAAGTCACTCGAGAGGGGGGCCGCCGGCGTGCTCGTGAGCTCCCGGCTGGACCCTCTCGGCGTCGCGCTCGCGATCCGCGTCGCCCGGCAGAGCGGGGTTCGCGAGGGGGAGCTGCGGCGCGCGCGCGACCAGGCCGAGGAAGCCGCGCGCGTGAAGGCGGAGTTCCTCGCCAGCATGAGCCACGAGATCCGAACCCCGATCCACGCGATCATCGGCAACACGGAGCTCCTGCGCGACACCCGGCTGGACGACGAGCAGAGGGAGTACGCGGGCACCGTCCAGGCCTCGGCCGAGGCCCTGCTGGGCCTCGTGAACGACATCCTCGACGTTTCGCGCATCGAGGCCGGGAGGCTCCAGCTCGAAACGATCGACTTCTACCTGCCCGCCGCTGTCGAGGGGGCCGCGGAGCTGAACGCGCTGGAGGCGCACAGGAAGGGGCTGGAGCTGGCAACCCGGTTTCCCGCCCGCCTGCCGACGCTGGTCCGGGGGGATCCCGTGCGCCTGCGGCAGGTATTGGTGAACCTCATCAACAATGCCGTGAAGTTCACCCACGGGGGGGAGGTCGAGGTCAGCGTGGCGGTCCGCCGGGAGGACGAGCGCTCGGCGCTGCTCGAGTTCGCTGTGCGGGACACCGGCATCGGCATCCCTGCGGACAAGGTCTCTGGTCTTTTCCGCAGCTTCACCCAGCTTGATTCCTCCTCGACCCGGAAGTACGGCGGCTCGGGTCTGGGCCTCGCGATCTCGCGGCGCCTCGTGGAGATGATGGGCGGGGAGATCGGCGTGGAAAGCTCCGAGGGAAAGGGCTCCCGGTTCTGGTTCACGCTGCCCCTCGGAAAGCAGCCGCTCAGCGATCAGTACACGGCGGTGCCCGTGGATTTTTTCGCGGGGCTGCGGGTGCTCATTGTCGACGACAACCTCACGGCGAGGGGAATCCTCGCGGAGTACCTCGGCTCGTGGGGGTGCGCCGTCGAGGGCGCCGCAAGCGGGCTGGAGGCGCTCGCGGTCCTTCGGGCTGAGTCGTCGGGGCCCAACCCGTATCGCTTGGCGCTGATCGACCTGCGCATGCCGGGAATGGACGGGTGGCAGCTTGCGAGCGAGATCAACGCGGACAAGTCGATCAACAGCACCCGCCTGCTGCTGCTCTCGCCGCTGGGCATGAGCGGCGAAGAGGCGAAGATGAAGCTCCTGCGGTGGTTCAACGGGTACATCGCGAAGCCCGTTCGCAAGGCCCCGCTGCTGGAAGCCGTCTTCACCGTCACCTCGGCGGACCTCGACCTCGAGCCCATCGCCGTCGAGGAGGAGGAGCAGGACCCGCTGCCGCGCGGTCCCGCTCGCGTTCTCGTGGCAGACGACAATGAAGCGAGCCGAGAGCTTTTCCGCGCGGTGCTCGAGAAGCCGGGCTACACGGTGGAGACCGTCGATGACGGACGGCAGGCGGTGGCGAAGGCCGCGGCCGAGGCGTTCGACCTCATCTTCCTCGACGTGAATATGCCGGTCATGGGGGGACCGGAGGCGGCCCGCGCAATGCGGGAGGCCGGCGTACGGGTCCCCCTCGTCGCGGTGACGGCGAGCATCCGAGCCGAGGAGCAGCAGCGGTGCATCGCGAGCGGGATGAACGCCTTCCTGGCCAAGCCGTTCCGCCGAAAGGAGCTTGCGGAGGTCCTGCGCGCGTGGCTTCCTCCGAGCGCGCAGGGGCTGGTTGGGAGCCCGGTCGCCGCTGCTGCGCCCGCCGAGCCCGCGCCACCCCTCCCGCCGGTTTCCGATATCCTGGATTTTCCCGCAGCCGTTGCCGCCTTCATGGGACGCGAGGAGACCGTGCGGAAGCTCCTTGCGGGGTTCATGCGTCGGGCCGCCGAAGGCATGCCCGCGCTGCGCGCGGCGGTTGAAAAGGGCGACGGCGAGACGGTCCGGTTCGAGGCGCACGCGGTGAAGGGCGGAGCGCTGAACCTGCGGGCAGGCAGGCTCGCTGAGGCAGCCCTGGCTCTCGAGCGCGCTGGCCAGGAAGGAAAGATGCCGGCGGCGGCAGGGCTGATGGACGCCTTCACCGCTGCTTTCTTCGAGCTGGCTGCGGTCGTCGCGTCCGGCTCACTCCTTGCGTCCGGTGAGCTTGATGATGTGATACCCAAAGCCGGTGGAGACGACGTCGCTCGTTGAGCCGGGAGAGAGCCTCTTGCAGGCGCTCTCGAAGCCGGCGACCATCTTGCCCGGGCCGAACCAGCCAAGGTCGCCGCCTTTGGACCTCGACGGGCAGGTCGAGTGCTCGCGGGCCAGGGACTCGAAGCGCGCTCCCTGCTTGACCTTCCGCAGCACCTCGTCCGCCAGGCGCCTGTCCTTGACCAGTATATGGCTCGCTCTCCATTCCATGCTCATCCTCCGCCTCACTTGATAGGGTCGGGCAAATGTTACCATACTCTGGCCGAGAGGTCATGTGATGGGCATGGAGATCCTTCGGCCGACATCGATCCGCGAGGCGCTGCGGGCAGGCAACCAGCCCGGCGCCGCATACCTTGGCGGCGGCACATGGCTCGGCTCGGGCAAGGCCGTTCGGCCTCTTGCCCTGATATCCCTCGAGCGCCTCGGGCTGGGGTTCATCCGGTGCGCGCAGTCGCAGTGCACGATCGGCGCCACCGTGAGCTTCCAGCAGGTCCTCGACGGTCCTCCGAGGATCCCCCCCGCCCTGCGTGATGCCGTCTCCCGGACCGCATCCCGCACCCTCAGGAACATGGCGACGATCGGAGGAGAGCTCGGGCTTCTCTCCCACTCTTCGACGCTCCTGCCGGTCCTGATCGCGCTGCATGCCCGGGTGCGTCTGGCGGGCAGGAAGGCCATTGAGGTCGAGCGCTACTGCAGCGAAAGGCCCGCCGGTCTGATCCTTGACGTCTCGATACCCGACACCGCCCTGCCGTGCGGCGTGCGAACTCTCTCGCGCACGTCGCACAGCATGATGAGCCTCGTCGTGGCGGTTTCAGCGGGCGCGGCATCACCCGCTGCTCGCGGCCTCCGCGTGGTCGTGAGCGACTGCCGCGGCCAGCTTCTCAGGCTCTCGGGGATCGAGAATGCCCTCGAGGGAGCCGCCCTGCCCTCGAGGGACCGGCTGGAAGCGATGGTCCGCGGCGCATTCTCCCCGGCAGCGGACATGCACGCGTCGGCCGCCTACAAGTCCTCCCTAGCGGGGGTCTTCGCTGCGGACCTGCTCCGCGCTCTGGCAGGCAAGGGGGCGCCGGCATGAGCGTCACCTTTTCGCTGAATGGAGTCCTGCGCACGATCGCCGCCGATCCCGGCGAGAGCCTCCAGGCGCTGCTGCAGAGGATCGGGATGCACTCAGTCCGCGCGAGCGACGACAGGGAGGGTTTCGCGGGCAGCGACACGATCCTGCTGGACGGGAAGCCCGTGCTCGCAGGCCTCATGGTCGCGGGCCAGGCCGAGGGCCGCTCGATCGACACCGTCGAGCGCTTCATGACCGGTGGACGGCTCTCCGCGCTCCAGGAAGCGATGCTCGACGCGGGGGTCGTGCAGTCGGCCTACAATGCACCCGCCGCCGTGCTCCTGCTCGAGGACCTCCTCGGCAGGAAGGCGGAGCCGACGGAAGAGGACGTGCGCGACGCCCTTTCGGGACTCTTCAGCAGATCGACGGGCTACAAGCAGTTCTTCCTCGCCGTGCGGCTCGCCTCCCGACGCAGGAAGGACCCACGGTACAGCGAAGCCGCGGCGCCCGATTTCGCCAATGGCCTTCGCGAGGTCGGCAAGCCGCGCCGCAGGATCGACGGGGTGAAGCTCGTCTCCGGCGGCAGGGCGTACGTGGAGGACATGGTCGAGCCGGGGAGCTGCGTGATGAAGATGCTGCGCAGCCCCTATGCTCACGCATACGTGAGAGCCATCGACGCGGCCGCCGCCGAGTCGATGCCGGGCGTTGTCGCGGTGATCACGCACGGGAACTGTCCCGATCTCCTGTACGGGCGCGCGGGACAGGGGTTCCCCGAGCCGTCCCCCTACGACGGCAGGATGTTCGACAGGAAGGTGCGCCACGTCGGAGACAGGGTCGCGGCCGTCGTTGCCGAGGACGATGCGACGGCGCTCGCGGCGCTCGAGCGCATCAAGGTCGAGTACGAGCTGCTGGAGCCCGTGCTCTCACTCGATGAAGCCATCGCGGGAGGCAAGCCCGCGATCCACGGCGGCCCCGACGACCCCGTCGTCTACCAGTTCCCAATCGGAGCAGACCCGGCCCGCAACCTCGCCGCGAGCGCGAGCGGGAGCGTGGGCGACGTCGAGAGGGGTTTCGCCGAGGCCGATGCGGTCGTCGAGCGGACGTACACGACCAGCAGGGTGCAGTGCACGCCGCTCGAGCCGCACTCGGTCTTCACGCGCATGGACGGGGAGCGCCTGGTCATCCACGCCTCCACCCAGGTGCCCTGGCACCTGCGCAGGATCGTCGCCCGCGTGCTGGGCATCCGCGAGAACCGTGTCCGCGTCATCAAGGAGCGGATCGGCGGGGGGTTCGGGACGAAGCAGGACATCCTCCTGGAGGACGTGTGCGCGTGGGCCACCTTCACCACAGGACGGTCGGTTTTCTACAAGTTCAGCCGCGAGGAGGAGTTCATCGGGGCGACCGTCCGCCATCCCATGAGGATCACCGTGAAGATGGGGGCGCGCAGGGACGGCACCCTCACCGCCGTGAAGATGACGCTGGACGCCGACACCGGCGCCTACGGCAACCACTGCCTCACCGTTCCGATGAACGCCTGCTCCAAGTCGCTGCCCCTCTTCCCCTGCGCGAACACGGCATTCGAGGTGAGGAGCTGGTACACGAGCCATGTACCCTCTGGCGCCTACCAGGGCTACGGAGCGCCGCAGGGATCGTTCGCCGTTCAGCTGGCCGCTGCCGAGCTCGCAGCGGAGCTGGGCATGGGCCAGCTTGAGCTGATCGAGAAGAACAGGGTGCGCGAGGGGAGCGTCCTGGAGATCCTCAAGTCGCTCGGCGAGGGCCGGCCGGGAGCGGCCGTGCGGGTGAGGAGCTGCGGCCTGGAAGCGGCTCTCGCGGAGGGCAGAAAGAGCATGGGCTGGGGCCCGCGGCCCGCCGACCCCGATCCCGACGTGAAGATCGGCAGGGGCGCGGTCATCATCCAGCAGGGGTCGGGCCTTCCCGGTCTTGACCAGTCCTGCGCGGATGTGAGGCTGCTCTCGGATGGAACGTTCATCGTGCACTCGGGCGGCGCCGACCTCGGGACCGGCCTGGACACCGTGCTCGCGAAGGTCGCGGCCGAGACGCTCCACTGCGGCATGGAGTGCGTGGCGGTGCTGACGGGCGATACGGACACCACCCCGTTCGACAAGGGGGCCTACGCCTCCAGCGGCACATTTTTCACCGGCAACGCCGTTCGAAAGGCGGCTGAGGACCTGGCCGGGAAGCTCCTCGCCGCGGCCTCCGCGATGCTCGGGGAGCCTGTCGAGGATCTGCGCCTGGAGCACCCCGGAAAGGTCGCGGGGAAGCGGAGTGCCGTGGAGTACGCGGCGATCGCCCACGCCTGCCAGGGCGGGGAGGGGAGGGGCGACCTGACCGGGTCGGCATCGTACACCACCGACGACTGCGCCTTCCCGTATGCCGCCCACTTCTGCGAGGCGGCGGTGAACGCGCGGACCGGTTCGATCGAGATTCGACGATATCACGCGCTGCACGACAGCGGCACGCCCGTCAATCCCGACCTCGCTCTCGGCCAGGTCTACGGCGCGCTTCTGAAGTCGATCGGGCATGCGATGTACGAGGAGATGATCTTCGACGGCGACGGGCGATGCCTCACGACCGGCCTTGCCGACTATGGCGCTCCCATGATCCAGGAGCTGCCTCGCGAGGTGGACGTGCGCTTCATTCCGACCGACGACCCGTTCGGCCCATTCGGGGCGAAGAGCGTGGCGGAGATCAGCGTGAACGGCGCGGCCCCCGCGATCGCGATCGCCGTCCACAACGCCGTGGGAGCATGGATCCGTGAGTGGCCGATCACGCCCGAGAAAATCCTGAGGGCTCTGGGGAAGCTGGAGGCGACGCCATGACGGCACGAGAGATCCGGGAGAAGATCACGCGGCTGGAAAAGAAGCGGCTGCGGGACCTCCATCGGAGGGATTTCCTCCTGACCTGGGACAAGGGCAGGGAGGAGCTCGAGGCGATCATCGCGATCGCCGAGATCCTGCGGGCGCTGCGCTGCGAGAATATTTCCACGCGGATGTGGGACTCGGGGCTGGCGATTTCGCAGTTCCGCGACAACTCCACCCGCACCCGGTTCAGCTTCGCCTCGGCCTGCGACCTTCTGGGGCTCACCGCTGTCGACCTGGACGAGGGCAAGTCGCAGATCGCCCACGGGGAGACCGTTCGCGAGACCTCTGTCATGGTCTCGTACATGGCCGAGGCGATCGGCATCCGCGACGACCTGTACATCGGCAAGGGACATGCCTACATGAAAGCCGTGGCCGACGCCGTGGAGAAGGGTTTCCTGGAGGGAGTGCTGGAGCAGCGGCCGAGCGTCATCAACCTGCAGTGCGACATCGACCACCCGACGCAGACCATGGCCGACCTCGCCCACCTCGTTTCCCACTTCGGCGGCATCGAGGCGCTGAAAGGGAAAAAGGTGGCGATGAGCTGGGCGTACTCCCCGTCGTACGGCAAGCCGCTGTCGGTTCCGCAGGGCGTGATCGGCCTGCTTCCGCGCTTCGGCATGGAGGTGACCCTCGCGCACCCCGAGGGCTACTCGCTGATGCCGGAAGTCCTCGCAAAGGCGAGGGAGCTCGCGGCCGAGGCGGGGGTGGGCTTTCGGGTGTGCGGGTCCATGGAGGAGGCCTTCGAGGGCGCGGATGTCGTGTACCCGAAGAGCTGGGCGCCGTTCGCCGTCATGGAGGAGCGGACGCGCCTGGTGGAGACGGGCGACAAGCGCAAGCTCGAGGAACTCGAGAAGCGCTGCCTGGAGCAGAATGCGAGGTTCAAGGGCTGGCAGTGCACGGAGAAGCTCATGTCCCGAACGCGTGAGGCTCTCTACCTTCACTGCCTGCCTGCCGACATCTCGGGGGTGAGCTGCGCGGAGGGCGAGGTGGCGGCCGACGTGTTCGAGCGTTTCCGCGTTCCCCTGTACAAGCAAGCGGGTCACAAGCCGTACATCATCGCCGCGATGATCCTTGCCGCCCGGGCCGAGAACCCGGCGGCGGCCCTTTCCGGGATGCTCGCGAGAGCCCAGAACCGGGCGCAGTAGCGTGGGCCCTCTCCCCAGAGCCGCTCTCCTCACTGGCGAGAGGGGCGTGGGCAAGACCGGGCTCTGCCTCGAGCTTGCACGGGATCGGCGCCTGTTCACGGGTCTTGCCGCCCCTCCGCTCTTCGACGGGGAGGGCCGGAAGGTCGGGTTCTCGGCGCTCTGCCTCTCGACGGGAGCGCGGTGGGAGCTGGGGCGCTCGGATACTCCGCTTGACGGCCCCATCTTCGGAAAGTACTCATTCTCGGCCGACGGGATCGCGCGAGCCCTGCAATGCCTTCGCGAAGCGCTTGCCCGTCGGGATGCTGTCGTCGTCGTGGATGAAATCGGGCCCGTCGAGATCGAGAGGGAAGAAGGCTTCTTTCCCATTCTCTCGATACTGGCGGGCAGCGGCGACCTCCTCGTGGTCACGAGGCCCGGGCTCGTCGAACGGGTCGCAGGATTCCTGCCCCATCACGCGAAGGAGGTCTTCCTGCTCCGCCCCGATTCGCGCGTGAATCTCACTTCGCGAATTCGAGGGTTTTTCCTTTCCTCGAATCGCTAGTCGGGTTCACGCCGCATGTCGGGTTCACGCCGCTCGTCTCGCCTCCCTGCGAACGAGACGCGCGACAAAGGCGAGCTTCCGCCTGCACAGGGAGCTTTTCTCCCGCATCAGCCGCTCGACAGCCCGCGGATCCCAGTCTCTCCAGAGGCAGATCGCGAAGGTCTCGGTGAAATCCTCGACTGGATGCACCATGGCGTAGCGCGAGACGAAATCCAGGCCCGCCCGGCGAGGCTTCCGCGCCCGCCGGTAGTGCTTGTCGTAGTCGCCGAACAGGGGCTCCATCGCCCGCTTGTCCGCTGCCGTGAGGCTCACCAGGGCAAACTCATGCCCAAGCTCGTGGATGAGGAGGTAGGGCGCGCGATGGAAGGCCGCGTAGGGGCGGCGGAGGTCCCTGGGGTTGAGCCCGATGCGGCGGGTATCCTCGTTGTGGAAGGATTCCGTTCGCACGACGTCGATCCGGCGCACGCCTGTGAAGATGTGGGCGAGCCCCTTGTCCCTGCAATACCGCTCGACTGCCGCGATCGACTTCTGGAAAGTCACCATGGCGCAGATTTGAGCACGGCTTGAGTCCCCGAGTCAAATGTCGTATCGTGCCCGCGGAGAGAACAGGATGAGTGCCGACCAGGACCTTTGGACCCGCGCCATCACGGCGAGCGAAGCCGAGCAGGAGAAGGTGGAGAGGCTGCTCCGGGAGGCCGATCGGACGGCACCCGGATTCTGGGAGCCCGGCGAAGGGGAGGAGATATGGGTCCCTGTCGAGGGCGCCGAGATCCGGGTCCTGCACTGCGTTCCCAGCCGCCCGATCGCCCGGCGTCCAATCGTGCTCGTGCCCGGCTGGGGCGTGATCCCGGCGGGCTACCAGGACTTCTACCAGTCGGTGCGCGGCAAGGCCGAGTTCTACTACATCGAGACCAGGGAGAAGGGGAGCAGCCGGATTCGCGGCCGAAACGCGGACATGTCCCCTGAGAGGAGCGCCCGCGACATCGGGGCTGCCCTCGATGCCCTGGGACTGCGGGGAAAGAAGGATTTCGTCCTGACAGGGGTGTGCTGGGGCTCCACGCTGATCCTGGAGGGACTTCGGGAAGGGGTGCTCGATGCGCCGACGATCCTCGTCGCCGATCCCATGCACACGTTGTGGTTCCCAAAGTGGCTCCTGCGCTACGTCGCGCCGCTCGCGCCTTCCTTCCTGCTCGGGGCCCTGCGCTGGCTGATCGTCGCCGCGTTGATCGGCGACATGGAGGAACAGACGCAGAAGGGCCGGGACTACTCCTTCGCGCGCGCCGCCGATCCCTGGAGATGGAAGCGCTCGGCGCAGGCGGCGAAGGATCTCGAGCTTTTCGGCGCTCTTGGCGGGATGCGGCAGGAGGTCTTCGTTCTGAACGGGACGAATGACAAGGTCCACGACCAGTCGCACTACCCCCGGATCGCGAACGAGCTTCCCCGAGGCAGGTTCCTGTACATGCCGACCGACGAGAGCAACAGGGAACGGTGCATCGGCGCGGCAGCCTTCGAGTTCGCCAGGGTCACGGCAGCGGACGGTGTTCCGGGAACGCTCGCGGAGTTCGAGAAGCGAGTCCGCTGACCCGCCGCGATTTCTCCTCCCGCTCATCCCATTGGACCTGCGGCAGCTCTCCCTCCCAGCTCACGCGGAACGGCACGCCGTAGACCCGCTTCAGCGCGGCGCTCGTGAGGACCTCCCGAGGAGGCCCCGACACGGCGAAGCTTCCGTTCTTCAGCATGTGGATGGCGTCCGCCGCGATCGCGGCCGCCTGGGGGTTGTGGCTCGTGTAGAGCACTGTAATCCCGCGCGAGCGCAGTCTCTTCAGCAGGCGAATGACGGCGAGCTGGTTGCCGGGATCCAGCTGGCTCGCCGGCTCGTCGAGGAGGAGCAGCGCGGGCGACTGGGCGAGGCTGCGCGCGATGAGCATGAGCTGGTATTCGCCGCCGCTCAGCGTGGCGATCGAGCGCCGGGCGAGCCGCGCGATCCCCGCCGCGGCCAGGGCTTCGCGGGCAATCCTCTCGTCCTCGCTGCCCGGCGTCTCGAGGGGCCGCAGGTGGGGCGCCCGACCGAGAAGCACGTACTCCATGACTGTAAAATCGAAGCGGACATTCTCGCGCTGGGGCACCAGGCCCATCAGGCCGCCGCGCTCCCTGCGGCTGAACTCCGCAAGGTGACGGCCCTTCAGCAGGACTTCTCCCCGAGCGGGGCGTCTCCAGCCCAGGCAGATGTCGAGCAGCGTGGTCTTGCCGGATCCGTTGGGCCCGAGGATGGCGGCGATCGAGCCTTTCTCCACCTCGAGGGACAGGTTTCGCAGCACGCTCCGCCCGCCCTGGTGCGCGTACCAGACCTTGCGCAGCTCGAGCAGGCTCACGCGCCCCTCCGTATTCCCGCCGTGCCCATGAGCGCGATGAAGATCATGGCGCCGACGAGCGACGTGAGGATCCCCAGCGGGATCTCCGCGGGCAAGATGGTGCGGGCGATGTCGTCGCAGACCACGATCGAGAGCGCGCCCATGAGCATCCCGGCGGGCAGCGCCTTGCGCGCGTCGGTCCCCACGAGCCTGCGCGCGGCATGCGGGACCATGAGACCGATCCAGCCGACCAGGCCGCTCACCGAGACCACTGCCGCCGTCGCCATGGTCGCCGCGAGCAGCAGCAGCAGGCGTTCCCGCTCGGGGGCGGTTCCCAGCGAATGCGCGACCCTGTCGTCGAGGGAGAGCACATTGAGCCTCCAGCGGAGGAGCGACACGATCGCGAGCCCCACGACGACGGGCGGCAGGAGGAACAGAACGCTCCTCCATGTCACGCTCCAGAGGCCCCCGAGGAGCCAGAAGGTGATCTCCGAGAGCTGGCGCACGGGATCGGCCGCGAGCTTCAGGGCGCCGATGCCCGCCGAGAAGAGCGCCGATACGGCGATGCCCGCCAGCACGAGGCGCAGAATCCACCCCCCGAACCGGAACGCGCGCGCGAGCAGCCAGGACAGCGCCAACCCGGCGAGCGCGAAAGCGAAGGCCACGGCCTGCACGACGGCGGGGGCCGCGGTGACGACGATGATGCAGAGGGCGGCCCCGAACGCGGCACCCTGCGAGACGCCCAGGAATCCGGGCTCGACGAGCGGATTGGCGAAGATCATCTGGAAGACGGTGCCCGCGGCGGCGAGCGTCGCCCCGAGCAGGATCCCCGCGAGGATGCGGGGCAGGCGGAGGGTGAGGAGCAGCCGCACGGCGAGCGGATCGCGGAGAACCTCGCCGATCGAGGCGAGCCCGGGCGCGGGGTAGCGGCCCAGCAGGAGCGATCCCGCAGCCACCAGAGCGAGGAGCATGCCGAGGAGGGGGATCCGCAGATCACCTGGCCGCAAGGGCTTGCTCCACCAGCGGCAGGATCTCCGCGTCGATCACGGCTTTGTCGATTCCGTACAGCTCGCCGTAGAACGAGGAGACCTCTTGCCGCAGGTCCAGGCCGGCGAACAGCTCGGGATGGATCGTCCGCGCGACCCATTGCAGCCCGAGGATCCAGCGCGTGTCGGGCTGGTCCCACGAGTAGAAGTCCGCGGGGAAGGGAGCGAGGCTCCCCTTCCAGTTGCCCGATCCGCGCAGGCTCTCCACGACCTGCGCCGCGGGCCTCTGGTACGAGATGACCAGCACGTGCCGCGGCTGCCAGGCCGCCGCCTGCTCGAAGCTCACCTTGTTCCAGCCGGCGCCGGCGGCGATGGATTTCCAGACCGGCTCACCGCCCGCCATCTCGACCATCAGGGTCTGGATCCATGCCGTGGGCGGAACGCTGAACGCCGCTGCCCCGTCGCGCTCGGTGTGCTGCAGCACGAGCGTGGTCGGCCTTTCCGCGCCCGCTGTTCTTCTCCTGACCGCCTCGACCCTCGTCTCGTAGAATCGGTTCACGAAGGCGGCCCGGGCAGGGTCCTGGAAAAGGTCGCCGAGCATGCGGATGTCGGAGGCGAACGCCGCGGGGGATTCGAGGTCCACGTAGAGCACCGGGATGCCGATCGACTCGAGAGCGTCGCCGAGCCTCTCCTTCATGAAGACCTTGAGGATGACGAGATCTGGCTTGAGCCCCGCGAGCTGCTCGGGACCCGCGCTGTTGTCGAACCGGCTCTTCTGGCCGGCGCGGGGATCCAGCAGGGGATAGAAGTCTCCGAGGCCCTGGTCGGTGATCCCGATGCCCACGACGCGCTCCCGCGCCCCGGGGAAAAGGTACACGGCGTTGACCGTGAACACGACGGCCCTGCCTGCGAGGACGATCCTCTCGGGGATCTTCTGGAAGGTGAGCGTCCTGCCCAGCGCGTCCGTCACCCGGTAGGCGCCCGCTGTCACCGGCGCTGCCGGCAGCTCGGCCTTTCCTCCGGCCCAACCGCCGGGGAGAAGGAAGGCGAGCAGAACGAGGGATGCGAAGGCACTCTTCATGGAACCCATCTGTTGTACTCCTCTTTTGTGTCGATGTCGCGCAGAATCGAATCGTCCGGCCACTCGACCTCCCGGCAATCGAGCCCGCGCGCGATTTCCTTCATCCACCCCGTGGCGGGGTCCGCCTTCCGCACATCCTCCCGCACGCTCTCTAAGAAGAGGACCGGGTGGCCGCGGATCCCATTGAAAACCGGAAAAACCGCCTGGGCCGGAGCGCTCGCGAGGAGCGCCCGGTAGATCGCGGCTTCGATAAAGGGCATGTCGCCCGGCGTGACGAAGAATCGCGCGGCGCCGAGCCGGGGAACGGCGCACCGAATAGACGAGAACATCCCCGTCTCCCAATCGGGGTTTCGCACGGGAACAACCCGGCTCTCCGCGTCGAAAAGCCGCTCGATCTCCTCTGCCCGATGGCCCGTCACCAGCAGCACGCGCGCGCACACCTCGAGCGCGTTCCCGACGACGGTCTCGATGATCGTGCTGCCGCGGAAGGGGAGCAGGGGCTTGAACCCTCCCATGCGCTGCGACCGGCCTGCTGCCGGGACCACGCATTCGACCTCGGCCACGGATCAGCTCACCACCGCCGACGCGCCCGGGTCGAAGGGGTTCGTGCGCACGGCAAGCGAAAAGAGGTAGGGGTAGTCCTCCTTCAGGTGGCGCAGGTAGGCGATCCATTCCCTGAGCAGGTGCGTATAGGCCCGGGTCAGGTCGCTGGACAGATGGGCGAGGTCGGCCGCGGGCAGTCCCTCGAGGCGCGGCCGCGCTTCAAGCTCCTCGGCCACGTGCAGCAGCGCCCACAGCAACTCCGCGAATGAGTCGTGCTCCAGCAGGGTGGAGTTCTCGAGCAGCCGCAGGATGAAGTCCTGCCTCTCAGAAAGGAACTCCTTCAGCTCCTCGAGGGGGCTCCTGCCCGCATCGAGGCGGATCTCACGGCCGGCGACGAGCCGGGCGAGCCCGTCGAACTCCTTTGCCGACCACGCGCCCGTGGGCCGGATCTCCCTCTGCAGCTCCTCGAAATCGGGCAGGTAGCGGGCCAGGCGCCCGAGCAGCCGGGTGCCCACCTCGCTGTAGAAGGCCCCGATCACCATGTTCAGCTTCTTGAGCAGGCCTCGCTTCTCGCGCCGGGCGAGAAGATTGTCGAGGATGAGGGAGACGGCCAACACCTGGATCGGGATGAACACGACGTCGAGCAAAAGGTAGAAGAAGAGGCTTCTCGCGTCGCGGAAGAGAAGGAAGTGGACGAGCGACATCGCCGCGGAGGCGACGAGCAGAAAGGCGGCGAAGAGGATTTCCCATTTCATCCGGCGCATGCGAAAATGTACGGGCTCCCGTGCGCACGGGTCAAGGGCTTGCCGCATCGCGCACTGCCGCATCGCGCACTTGACCCCCGCCGCCGGCCGCTGTATCGTTCAGCCCAGCGTATGCCCGCCTACAGCGACGAGTTCATAAGAGCGATCCCCAAGACCGACCTCCACGTCCACCTCGACGGCTCCCTTCGCCTCCTCACCCTGATCGAGTTGGCGAAGGAGCGGGGCATCGCGCTGCCCTCCTTCAGCGAGGAGGGGATGAACGAGCTGGTCTTCAAGGGCTCCTACGCCGACCTGAACGAGTACCTCAAGGGATTCACGTGGACGCTGAAGGTGCTGCAGGATGCCGAGGGGCTCGCGCGCGCGGCGTACGAGCTGGCCTTGGACAACAGCGCCGAGGGGGTGCGCTACCTGGAGGTGCGCTTCGCGCCCCAGCTTCACATGTCGCGCAGCTTCGGCTTCGACGCGGTGCTCGCCGCCGTTGACAGCGGACTGCGCCGCGCGCGCGAGCGGATCAACGGTTCACTCACCCCCGAGGAGCCGCCCTTCGACTACGGCATCATCGTCTGCGCGATGCGTTTCTTCACGTCGGGTTTCTCCGAGTACTACGCCGAGATCTCCCGCGCGCTCTCCTTCTCCAATCCCCAGGAGGTCATCCGGATGGCCAGCCTGGAGCTGGCCAAGGCGGCGGTGCGCCTGCGGGCCGAGAGCGATATCCAGCTCGTCGGCTTCGACCTGGCCGGCAGCGAGTACGGCTACCCGGCGAGCGAGCACGAGGAGTCCTACGACTACGTGCACAGGCACTTCATGAGGAAGACCGTGCACGCGGGGGAGGCCTACGGCCCCGAGTCGATCTTCCAGGCCATCGCCAAGCTGCACGCGGACAGGATCGGCCATGGCCTGCACCTCTTCGACGAGGAGATGATCTTCTCGGGCAGCGTGCAGGACAAGCGGGCGTACATCGCGAACCTCGTGAACTATCTCGCCGAGAATCGAACGACCATCGAGGTGTGCCTGACCAGCAACATGCAGACCTCCCCGACTCTCACGCGCGTGACCGACCACTCACTGGCGAAGATGCTGGCGCACAAGCTGTCCTTAAGCTTCTGCACGGACAATCGCCTGGTCTCGCACACCTCCGTCACCCAGGAGCTGCGCCTTGCGCTGGACAACTTCGCCATCCCGCCCGACCAGCTGAAGGACATCATCGTCTATGGCTTCAAGCGGTCGTTCTACTACCACCCCTACCCGCAGAAGAGGAAGTTCGTGAGGCGGGCGATCGACTACTACGAATCCCTCGAGAAGCGCTACGGGGTCGGTTAGGCGCGTGTCATCCTGATCATCGCGCCCGGGCGATAGCGATGCCCCTGTCCAACGCAACAGGCTACTGGGACGTGTCCGACCTCGGGAGCACACCGCTGTACACCGCTGCCCTGCCCGGTGAGGAGACAGCGGCCACGGGCCGGGAGCGTGAGATCCTCCGAGGCCTCGCGCAGGTCGTTGCCCGGCTCTCCCGCAGGCCGCGCGAGGCGGAGCTGGAAGACCTCTGGCGGCGACACAATCGCCTCGAGGCCGCGAGGCCGCTCATTGTCTGCGACCCGGAAAACGGGTGGAACGAGATTCTTACCGAAGACCAGCTTCAGTGCACCTCGCGGCTGGCGAAGCACTGGGAAATGGCGCTGCGCAAGGACGTGTTCTGGGGAGAGCGCATCCTCGATGACAGGCCGATCGAGCCGGTCTTCCGCATCGGCTACTCAAGCACGGACAGCGGATTCGGGGTCGAAGAACGCTACATCCAGAATGAGAAGGGCGGGTCCTACACGTGGGTGCCCGCGATCAAAAAACGCGGCGATCTGGAGAAGCTCCGCTTCCAGCGCATCGAGGTGGACCGCGAGACAACGCGGCGCGCGGTGGAGCTCGCGGGGGACATTTTCGGCGACCTGCTCGACGTGCGGACGACGGGCGCGTGGTGGTGGAGCCTGGGCATGACCACGGACCTGGTCGTCCTGCGAGGCATGGAGCAGGCGATGCTCGACATGGTCGACGAGCCGTCCTTCGTGCATGAGATGATGGAGTTCCTCACGGAGAATACCCTGGCGAAGCTCGATTTCCTCGAAGCGAACGGGCTTTTGAGCCTGAATACCGACGCGTATCTGCCCCCCGGAGGGTTTGGCTATACGGATGAGCTCCCGACAGAAGGCTTCGCCGGGACGGTTCGCACGGCCGACATGTGGGGATTCGCGGAAAGCCAGGAGTCGGTGGGAGTCTCGCCCGAGATGTTCGCCGAGTTCATCTTTCCCTACCAGGTGAAGGTGCTGCGTAGGTTCGGGCTCGCCACCTACGGCTGCTGCGAGCCCCTCGAGCGCAGGTGGGAGATCATCAGGCAGATCCCGCGCCTGCGGAAGGTCTCCGTCTCCTGCTTCGCCGATCTGGAGATGATGGCGGGCCAGCTCGAGGACGGGTTCTGCTTCTGCATGAAGCCTCACCCCGCCGATCTCGCCAGGCCGTTGCTGAACCGCGACGAGGTGAGGCGCACGCTGCGCCGAGCCTTCGAGGCGACCAAGGGCTGCAGGGTCGAGGTGCTGATGCAGGACACGCACACGATCGGAGGCAACCCGCAGAACGTGATCGACTGGGTGAGGATCGCGCTCGAGGAATCGCGGAGGCTGGAATGAGATGCCCGAGCCCTATCTGCCCGCTTTCGCGTAGTCTTGGAGAATCGGTCCCAGCGGCACTGTCGCCATGTAGTAGTCGTTGGAGGCGTTCCACAGCGTGAAGCCCGAGGCGGCGCCCTTGAGCGAGCCCTGGACCTGGTTTACGAGGTACGTGGCGGACACCGGCATCGAGAAGCTGGTCTCGGCGCCGATGCGGAAGGCCTGCACGTACGGGCGGATCACGCTCCTGCCTTCGACGATCCACGCCGAGCGCTTCGTTCCCTCCTGGTAGATGTAGCCCGCGCGCGGGAGGTACTCCATGGTGCCGAGGAAATCGCGCGGGAAGTGCGAGGGGTAGAACATGGGCTGGATCACATCGACGTACCGCGAGAACATCTCGATGTTCTGGGCGACCCAGTTGGAGATCCGCGCCCAGCCGCAGTAGCCGTAGACGTCAGCGGAGAGCGGGATGCTGAGCGAGGCGCGCGACTTGGCGAGGAAGCTCTCCAGGGCCTCCATCTTGCCCATGCCCTCCCGGCGGGAGCGGAAGCTCACCCTCGAGAGGTCGCCATCCGAAGGGAAGCGGATGTAGTCGAACTGGATTTCGTCCACGCCCTTGTCCTGGAGCTCGCGGGCGATCGCGATGTTGTAGTCCCAGACGTACTCGGAGTACGGATCCACCCAGTACTCGCCCTGGAACGCGCTCTCCTCGCCCGTGGTCTCGTCGACGGTTTTCTTGAGGTAGCGCCAGGGCCCCTTTGCAGCGCGGTCCCATGCCGCGTACGCGTACCCGTCCGCGTTGTACAGCTGCTTGTCGCGGAACACGACGATCCTGCCGATCAGGTACAGGCCGTTCTCGCGCGCCGTGCGCACGATGTCCTCGATGCGGAACCTCTTCTGCACGGCCCCGATCCTCCAGGGAGCGGCGAGGGCCGTGTTGTAGGTCAGGTAGCCGAAGTCGTCCTTGAAATCGACGACGATGCTGTTCAGGCCGTGCTTCTTCAGGAAGGCGAGATGCGTCTGCAGCAGCTCGCCGCTCGCCCAAAACGAGGAGACGTAGATGCCGAACTTGTTGGACGCGGTCTGGAGCCGCGCGGCCTTGTCGGCAGCCAGGGCAGCCCGGGTCCCGATCGGTTCCACCAGGGTCCACGCGCCCGTCTCCGGCATCCAGCTCCAGCGCGCCTCATCCGTGCGGACCTCCAGCTCCAACGGCTTTTCCTGCGATGCCCTTCGAAAGGCCATGTCGCGGATGGGCGAGCGCTCGCCGCCGGGAAAGGCCACGCGGCTCACCGTCTTCGCGCCCTTGCGGAACCAGTACAACCCCTTTCCGAAACCGAGGTTGAAGTAGATCATGCCGGGCTCGGCGGGGTGATAGGCGACCGCCGAGATCTCCTCGTAGTTGCCCCCGCCGAGTTGGAGCGGGACAAAAGGCTCGGAGAGGGAGGTCCAGGTTGTGCCCCTGTCGAGAGTCTCGAAGAAGCCATGGAAGGAGGTGCCGACCATGACGGCGTTCGCATCCAGGGGCGAGAGGGCCACGCAGGTGAGCTGGTCGTTGGCCTTCAGCGGATCCTTCAGCTCCACCTTCTCCCAGCTCACGCCGGCGTTCTCCGAGAGGAACAGCGTGTCGAGGGTCGTGAGGCCGACCCTGTTCGCGTCGGTTGGATCGACCGAGAGCCCCGTGACGATCGGCGGCCGCGCCTTGTCGAAGGGCCAGACGGCTCGGGACGGAAGGCCCGCGCCGCGATCGTCCCAGCTCGCGCCCCCGTCAACGGAGACGAGGAGCCCCTCCTCAGAGGAGACCCTCCAGACGGAGCCGGAGCCCGTCCGATAGATGCGGTCGGGAGCGAAGTCGGCTTCAAGCGCGGCGTCTTCCCGCTTCTTGTCGTTCGCGTCGTCGCGCGCGGAGGCGGGGCGAGCAGGCGCATCCCCTTCCTGCGCGCTGAGGAACGTGACGATGCCCGCCGAAGACAGGAGCATCAGGCCGAGGGCGATGAGGAGGATGAGCCGTTTGCTCATACCTTACTACTCGGCCGCCGGGTGCTGAAAAATGAAATCAGCAAGGCGAGCCCGAGGATGACGAGGATCATCGGCCACCACTGCCGCACGAACGCCGCGAAACCCCCTCCGGCGCGCAGGCTGAAGAAGAAGAAAAGCACGGCGAGCGCCGAGATGAAGACGGCCGGCACGATGATCGCGATCCGCGCCGATCCGCGCTTCTTGTACCCGTAGGGGATGAGGGAGAGCCCGGTGACGAGCATGAACGAGGGCCATATCCTCGCCAGGCCTTCCTCCCGCAGCACCGTGTTCGCGAGCAGCACGACGAGCCCTCCGAGGCTGAGGACCATGCCGGGAATGATCCACCGTTCGCGCCAGTTCCTCGCGTAGGCCAGGTACAGCAGGGCGAGCCCCGCGAGCATCACGGGCACAGGCCACAGCGGCCCGGGCTGGGGGAGGTAGCCGAGCGTTCCCAGGAGGAGCACTCCGCCGGCGAGCAGGATCACCGCGCCCAGGAGGAGCAGCGCATGGGGGTAGCGGGACCTTTGGGTCCTTCTGGTGGGGGATTTTTTGGTGGGGGGATTCTTCCTGATCGTCTTCATGCGAGGTGTGCCGCGATCCTTTCTCCGAACTGTGACGTGGAGACCTGCGTGGCGCCGTCCATGAGGCGCGCGAAATCGTACGTGACGGCCTTGCCGGCGATCGCGGCCGTCACCGCCTCTTCGATCGAAGAGGCCGCTTCGCGCCATCCGAGATAGTCCAGCATGAGCGCCCCCGAGAGGATGACGGAGGAGGGATTCGCCATGTCGCGGCCCGCGTACTTGGGGGCGGTCCCGTGCGTCGCCTCGAAGATCGCGTGGCCGGTCTCGTAGTTGATGTTGCCCCCCGGCGCGATGCCGATGCCGCCGACCTGAGCCGCGAGCGCGTCGGAAATGTAGTCGCCGTTGAGGTTCGTCGTGGCGATCACGTCGAATTCGGCCGGCCGAGTGAGGGCCTGCTGGAAGAAGTTGTCGGCGATCGTGTCCTTGACCAGGATCGCCCCCTCCCGCTCGGGCTCCTCAGCCGTCCGCACGCTGTCGGCGAACTCCCGCTTCGCCAGCGCATAGCCCCACTCGCGGAAGGCGCCCTCCGTGAACTTCTGGATGTTGCCCTTGTGCACGAGGGTGACGCTCTTCCTCCCGCGGGACACCGCGTAGGTGAGCGCCGCGCGCACGAGCCTCTCAGAGCCCATCCTGCTCACCGGCTTGATGCCGATGCCGGCGTCCTCGCGGATGGACCACCCGAAGGACCGGTTCAGAAAGCCGGCGAGCGCGCGCGCCTCCTCGGTGCCCTCCTTCACCTCGAGCCCCGCATACACGTCCTCTGTGTTCTCTCGAAAGACCACCATGTCCACCAGCTCAGGGCGCTTCACGGGAGAAGGGACCCCGGGAAACCAGCGCACGGGGCGCAGGCACACGTACAGGTCAAGCTTCTGGCGAAGGGCCACGTTCAGGCTGCGGATCCCCCCCCCGACGGGCGTCGTGAGAGGGCCCTTGATGCCGACCATGTGCGTGCGGAACGCCTCCTCCGTCTCGGGCGGAAGCCAGTCTCCCGTTGCCGTGAAGGCCCGCTCGCCCGCGAGCACGGGCATCCAGTCGATGCTCCTGCGGCCCCCGTACGAGCGGGAGACCGCGGCGTCGAGCACACGCCGCGCGGCCCGCCAGATGTCGGGTCCCGTGCCGTCCCCCTCGATGAAGGGGATGCGGGGGTTGTCCGGGACCGAGAGTCCCGCGGGTGTGGTCGTGATCAGCTCGCTCATGGGTGTCGCCGGGCATCCTATCAGAACGCAACGGCCTTGCCAACCTCCGCCGTTCCTGCTACCCTTCGCCACGGAAATGACGCCACGGATTGCCTCCTCCCTCCTCGTTCTGGCCCTTGCCGCCGCCCTCCTCTCGGGCTGCGCGGCGGCGGACACGCGCCCGTACCTCGGCACATTCGAGCAGAACCCCGAGCTGCGGGAGCTTTTCCGGCTCTTCGGCCAGGAGAGGGACGAGGAGAACAGGTTCGTCCTCATCCAACAGATCGCCGCCAACCTCGCAAACGCGGGCAAGAAGGACAAGGAGATCCTCTTCCTGACCACGCACGTCGAGAGGAATCCCGCCGACATCTTCAACGCGTACTACCTCTCGCTCGTCGCGGACTCCTATAAGGAACAGAAGGCGATCCCGTTGGCGATCCACTACTACCGGCGGATCCTCAACAATCACGCCGATCTGCTTGTCCAGGGCAGATCGGTGCACCTGTACTGCCTGCAGGAGCTCATCGTCCTCGAGACCGACCCCGAGAAGAGGATCGCGTACTACAAGGAGCTCATCTCCCGGTTCAGCGACCAGATCGAGCACCTCGGCTCGGCCTCCTACTACATGGCGAAGAGCTACGAGGAGCTGGGCGAGTGGGAGCAGGCAATCCAGTCCTACCAGAAGTACCTCGACTATCCCGACCCCGAGATCCCCGAAGTTCCCAATGCCTCGCGCCTGGCGGCCGAGAAGGTCCTGTTCTTCTACTCGGTCAAGGACTGGATGCTTCCCGACATCGCGGCGCTCGTCGCGGGAGTCCGGGAAGCGATCGCGACGAGGAACATCGCGAAGCTCAACCGGTTCAAGGCGAAGGTGAACTTCTTTGCCGAGGGGTGGGACCAGCAGGCGCCGTCGGACGAGACCATGTCGGGGGAGGCTGCCGAGTTCAACATCGCGGGGTACCTGTACAGCTCCAATGTCCACATCGACGCCGAGCTCGCCCCGTTCTCGAACGATCGCGAGGCGTACCTGAAGACCACGGACTGGAACTTCCGACCCCCGACCTGGTACCTGTACTTCCGCAAGGTGGACTTCCCCGCCAATCCAGACGTGAACGGCCAGTGGGAATGGGCTGGAATCTACTTCGGCGAAAAATTATAGCCCTCGCTCTCTGCGCTCTGGCCGCCGCTCGTGCCGGGGCCGCCGCGCCGCTGCCGATGGAAGCCCCGGCGGGGGCGTTCGCAGGGGCGCTTCCCGGCAGCAGCCTGCCCTGGGAGGATGCCCGGCGCATCGGCGCCTCAAGCGCCCTCGGCGCCCTCGCCCCCGCCCAGACCCACCGGGGCCCCGAGGTGTACTCGCTCGCTTTTCCTGACGAAGATGTCATTGACAGGTAC
Source organism: uncultured Spirochaetaceae bacterium (assembly GCA_964353885.1). GTDB lineage: Bacteria > Spirochaetota > Spirochaetia > SZUA-6 > Fen-1364 > CAVTER01. The sequence continues at coordinate 36,899 of CAYGXO010000088.1, read as the reverse complement.
ATGGCGGGCCTGCTGGCGAGCAAACGGGAGTGGCTGCAAGCGGTGCTGGAGCGGAGCCGCCTGTACGGCGGCTTCATCGCGGAGCAGGTCGAGGCCCGGGGGCTCCCTCGTGAGCTTGCCTTCCTTCCCGCCGTCGAATCGGGCTTCCAGAGCCGCGCCGTCTCGCCCAAGGGCGCCACGGGGCTGTGGCAGCTCATGGGAAACACGGCATCTCCCTATGGCCTGCGCATGGACCAGTGGATCGACGAGCGCAGGGATTTCTGGAGGTCCACGGAGGCCGCCCTCGCGAAGCTGGAGGAGAACAGACGGCGCTTCGGGGACTGGGCCCTCGCCCTGGCCGCCTACAACTGCGGGGCGGGCAAGCTCGCGCGGATCATGCGGCAGAGCCCCGAGCAGGACTACTGGTCGATGAGGAGGAATGGGGTGCTTCCCCGGGAGACAGCGGCATTCGTCCCCCAGTTCATGGCCGTCGTGCGCATCCTGAGCCATCCCGCCCGATACGGGCTCGATGTGGGGTGGCAGCCGCTGCAGCGGTGGGCGCGCGTACCCGTCGAGGGGAGCGTGGACATCCGCATCCTCGCTCGGCAGTCCGGGGTGCCCGCAGAGGCGCTCAGCCAGGCCAACCCCGAGCTGAACTTCCCGATGACGCCTCCCCATTCCTATGGATACATGCTGAAAGTGCCCGTCGAGCACCGGCAGGCGGTCGAAGCGACGCTCGCCGCGGCAACGGTTCCGCTGCTGGACTTCGCCATCCACGTCGTGAAATCGGGCGACACGCTGTCGGAGATCGCCGAGGCCTTCGGGGTGAGCGTGGGGATGATCCTCGAGTTCAATCCATCGGCGAAGCCGCTCGCCCTGCGGATCGGCTCGAAGCTTTTCGTGCCGCGCACGGGACCACGCACCGGGGGGAGGAGTACGGGATGAGCTTGCGCGCCGTTTTCGCCGCCGCTGTTCTCGCATTGCTCACCGCGCCTCTTGCGATCGCGGTCGAGCCGGGCTTCGCCTCGACGGGCAGGATGGACTGGGAGCATGGCCTGCTCTCCGTGGAGATTACCCGCGACCTTGACCCGTCCACGGATTCCCTGCCTCGGGCAAAGGGCGACGCCGAGACCGAGATCGAGGCGCGACTCGCGCCCCTGCTCGTGGAGGCGCTCTCCGCCGTGCAGCTGGACTCCGCGCGCTCATTCGGGGACCTGCTCTCCGCCGACCCGATCATTTTCTCCAGCATCCGCGAGCGCGCCCTTTCCGCGAGCAGGGACGCGCTTTTCCTCTCCTCCGATTTCAGCAGGCTGATCGCCCGCTACTCGGTGCCATTCTTCGGCGAGAGGGGCATCGCCGCAGCCCTCGCGCACGGGAAGGAGGCCCCCATCCGCAAGCGCCTGGGATACACGCCCTCGCGTCCCTTCACGGGCCTGCTCATCTCCGCCCAGGGGAAGCTGCCTCTGTCGGGGAAATCGGCGGAAGGCGCGCTTGAGCCCGCGCTTTTCCCGCGGCTGTTCGACCAGGAGATGAACGTCGTGCTGGAGAAGGCGATGGTGAGCCCCGAGGCGATCGCCCGATGGGGAATGGTGGGGTACGCCGGCAGCCTCGACGACGACGTCGTGTTCACGCGGGCGGGCCCGAATCCCCTGCGGATCGCCGCGCGCGCGGCGTTCGGCAAAAGCCCCACGGACATCGTGATTTCCTCGGAGGCCGCCCGCCAGCTCCTGACGCTCGACCAGAACATCGCGCTGCTGAGGGAGGGGAAGATCGTCGTCGTGTACGAGAGCCTCGAGTAGCCGCCCCCTACGTGGACCCGCCCAGCATCAGCAGCCCCATCACGACGGCATCGCCCATCATGTTCGACACGAGGCAGGACTCATTGGGCTGGTGGGCGGTTTCCTCGACGCGCGACCACACCGCGGTCGGGATGCCCTGGTTGCGAAGCACCGCGCCCACCGTCCCCCCGCCGATCCCCACGGTCCGCGCCTCGACCCCGTAGACCGCGCGGATCGCCTCTTTCAGCGATGCCACGATGGGCGATCCGGCGGGCGTGGCGGGCGAGGAAGCCCGCTGGACCGTCCGCACCTCCACGCTCACTCCGAAGTCGCGCTGGATCCCGTCAGCGATGGCCCTGATCTTCGCCATGACCTCATCGAGGTCGACGGTGGGCAGGATCCTGCAGTCGAGGCAGAATGCGTCGTCGCCGGGGATCGTGTTGATGTTCGGAACGTTCGCCTCCTTCTTCGTCGGGACGAACGTGGAGACGGGCGGATCGAACAGCGGATCGGTCCGCGGGAAGGCTTCCGCGAGCTCGGCCAGGCGCACCACCATGTGGGAGCCTGCCTCGAAGGCGTTCACGCCTTTGTGCGGGGTGGAGGCATGGCATTGCTTCCCGCGGGTGGAGAGGCGCAGCCAGAGGATGCTCTTTTCCGCGATCTCGATTTCCGAACCGTCGCGCGAGCCGCTGTCGGGCACCAGGGCGAAATCGTTCGGAGTGAAGAGGGACGCGTTTCGCGCCACGTGCCAGGCCCCGCGCATCGAGCCAGTCTCCTCGTCCGAGACGAACAGCAGCTTCGTTGCGCGCGCGGGCTCGAGACCGAGCTCCTGCACGCAGGCGGCGGCGAATACCGAGGCGACGAGGCTCTGCTGATTGTCCTCCACGCCCCTGCCGACGAGCCTGTCGCCCTTCACGGCAAGCGCATAGGGGTCGGATTCCCACAGCGACGCCTCGCCGGGGGGCACGATGTCCATATGGGTCATGATCCAGAAGGAACCGCCGCCGAGCTTCCCCGGGAGGGTGACCACGAGGTTCGGCCTCTCCCCCTTCGGCACCCGGGGATCGGGGGCGGGGTAGTCGACGCATGGCCCCAGTCCGAGCCTCTCGATCCACCTGGCGAGGACGCCCGCCTTCTCGGCCTCTCCCGTTCCGCCGTTCTCGGGCCCAAGGGCGGGCACGGCTGTCAGGTCCCTCTGCAGATCGATCATCAGCTGCCGTTTCTCTTCCATCTTCTTCCGTAGTATCTCCCGCACGTCCACCGCGCACCTCCTGTCACTCGTGTATACGCCGGGCGGCAGCCTCGCGCAAGGGAGCCAGCGCGCCTGTGCCCCAGCGCCTCAGCGCCCCGGCGCGCAAGCGCACCGGCACTTGAAAAAAACTCACCCTCGCCCCAGTATGGTGGGCATGGCTGGCGTCACGCGCCGTCCCGGCGCATTCATGATCATTCTCCTCGTTCTGGCAGCCCTCGCGCTCGGCTCCTGCGGCCCGCGCGCCGCGGGCTACGGGGTCATGCTGTGGGGCGCCCCGGGCGTCGACGACCCTTCAGGCCTTCCGGCGACCGGCAGCGTCGCGGCGGTGATCAGGGAATCGCAGATCGCCTCCACGTACCTCCTTGCCGTGCCGGGCAAGAAGACGGGAGTCGACGTGCCGATGGGGAGGGTCCGTTTCTTCAAGCGCAGGGGCGATGCCGCCGCCTTCGCGAAGCTCTATGCGGAGAACGTCGCCACCTGGGGCTTCTCGGGCAAGCAGGATCCCCCGCCGCTTCCCATCCGCGAGGAGGCGAAGCAGGACGCCAAGACCGTCTACAAGCTGAAGCCGAACCAGATGGTGAAGATCGTGAGCCGTTCGGCCGAGAAGCAGACCATCAAGCCGTATACGGACTACTGGTACGAGGTCGTGACGGAGGACGGCTTCGGCGGCTGGGTCTTCGGGCATTTCCTGAAGATCTTCACCGTGCAGGGCGATCCCGCGGCGGAGGCTGGGCGGCTCATGAGCCAGGACGAGACCCTCGAGAGGCTCCTGGGCAGCACCTGGCGCCCTGACTACTTTCGCGAGATGGTCGCCAAGGGCATGATCGACCTCTCGGTCTTCCGCGAGGACGTGGGCCTTTTCCCGAGTCCCTCCGAGAACATCATGAGGCTTCAGCTTCCCCTGTCGACCTTCGAGTTCCCCTACACGGGCATCGAGAAGCTCGGGGCCAGCTCGTACGTGTTCACGGGCACGGACCTCCGCATCACCGTCCTCGATGAGGAGAGGATCACGGTCAACTACCGCATCAAGGACCAGGCCGTGAGCGGCCTGTACGCGATCATGACTGAAGACCTCGCCGAGGTGATCGCCGCGGAACAGCAGAGGCGGCAGGACGTGTACGCCCAGCTCACGAAGCCGGGTGCCACGCTGGCGAGCAGCGCGTACGGGACCATCCGGCTCGGGGAGGATATGCGTTTCGCGTGGCAGGGATTCGACAGGCTCGTGCCCTCGGTCATCGGCGCCGGGGCGAAGGGCGGCGGCAGGGTCGACTTCTCGCTGCATCTCGCCAAGGAGCTCGTCGGCGCCTACGACGGGGTGATCACGTTCCTGTTCGACGAATACGTCGACGCCGGTGTCAACTTCCTGTACAAGTCCATCGGCGGCGGCTTGCGCCTCACCGCGCTCGCTCGGGACAGCGTGAAGGATCTGGTTGCGACCGGGACGGGGATCTCCCCCTTGGTGATCTTCTTCAGCCAATCGGCGCAGTAAGCAGATGCCCCTTGTCAGCCTCTCGGGAGTCTCCCTCGCCTATGGCGAGAGGAGGCTCCTCGACTCGGTCAATCTCACCATCGCATCCGGCACGCGCATGGCTCTGGTGGGCCCCAATGGGAGCGGGAAGACGACCCTGATGCGGATCATGACAGGTTCGCTCATGCCGGACACGGGGACTGTCGTTCGCGAAAAGGAGACGCGCGTCTCGTACGTGCCGCAGTCCGGCGTCGTGCAGGGGGAGGCCACTCTGCACGAGGAAGCCGAGAACGCCTTCGCGCACGGTCACCGGGTCGTCGGCGAGATGCGGGCGATCGAAGAGCAGCTCGCCTCGATTTCCGAAGGTTCCCGGGAGGCGGAGGCGCTGTTGTGGAAGCACCACGGCCTGCAGGAGAGGCTGGATGCGACCGGCTACCACGGCCGGGCCGAGACGATCTCGCGCGTCCTGGGCGGCCTGGGTTTCTCGAAGGGGGATCTCGATCGGTCGTGCTCCTCGTTCTCCGCGGGATGGCAGATGCGGATCGCGCTTGCTCGGGCGATCATGGAGAGCCCCGATATCCTGCTCCTCGACGAGCCGACGAACTACCTCGACCTGGAAGCCCGCACGTGGCTGGAGGAGTTCCTGGGGGACTTCTCCGGCGGGCTGCTCCTGGTGTCGCACGATAGGTACTTCATCGACGTGAGCGTTGCGAGCGTGGCTGAGATCTATATGGCACGGGTGTCCGTTTTTCAGGGCACCTACACGCACTATGAGCAGGTGCGGGCGGGGCAGCTCGAAGCCATCATGGCGCACTGGGCGCACCAGCAGGATGAGATCGCCCGCATCGAAGTCTTCATCCGGCGCTTCCGCTACAAAGCCTCCAAGGCGCGCCAGGTGCAGAGCAGGGTTGGCTATCTCGAGCGCCTGGAGCGCATCGAGGTGCCCCCTGTCGTGAAGACCATTCATTTCTCCTTCCCGCCTCCCCCGCACTCGGGGCGCATCGTCCTGGAAGCGTCGGGCCTCGCCAAGTGGTACGGCGGGACCAAGGTGTTCGATGGCGTGGCGGTCGAGCTTTCGCGCGGCGAGAAGCTCGTGGTGGTCGGCGTGAACGGGGCGGGCAAATCGACGCTCCTGCGCATCCTCTCGGGCCGCGAGCGGCCTGATGCGGGTGAGATGAAGTGGGGCGCGGGCGTTGCGCCGGCCTTCTACTCTCAGGAGAACGCCGACTCCTGGATGAGCGATCGTCAGGTGATCGAGGAGCTGGAAGCCGCGGCCCCGACAGACCTGATCCCGCAGCTTCGCACACTTCTGGGCGCGTTCCTGTTTCGCGGCGACGACATCTACAAGAGCGTCTCGGTGCTGTCGGGCGGGGAGAAGAGCAGGCTCTCGATGCTCATGCTGTTGTTGAAGCCGGCGAACCTCCTGATCCTCGACGAGCCGACCAACCACCTCGACATCGCCTCAAAGGAGGTCTTGCTCGCCTCCCTGAAGGAGTTCGCGGGAACAGTCATCTTCGTCTCGCACGACAGGGCATTCATCGAGGGGCTCGCCACTTCAGTGCTGGAGGTGAAGGACGGGGCGGTGCGCCTGTTCCCCGGCGGCTACGAGTACTACCTGCGGCGCCGAGCGCAGGAGGAGGCAGGGGGGGAAGCGGCGCCGTCGCTTGAACGCGACGGCATTCGAGGACAGGCCCAGGCGACTCCCACCCAACTGGAACGCACGGAGGAGAAGAAGCTGAAGAGCGCGCTCCGCTCTGTCGAGCGCCAAGAAGCAGAGGTGCTCGCCGAGCTTGAGTCGCTCGAGAAAGAGAAGGCGGAGATCGAGCACGCGATGGCACAGCCCGATGCCTACGCGAACGGAGAGCGGATGCGCGAGCTCACAAGGAGCCACGAGGCGAACCAGGCCAGCCACGCGAAGGCCATGGCGCGGTGGGAGGATCTCGCCGCCCAGGCGGGGGAGCTGAAAACCAGTCTGGCCGGGGTTCGGCCTCAGGACCGGTAGAGCCTCTCGATCACGGGGGCGTACATCTCGGCGATCACCTCCCGCCTCTTCGAGAGGGTGCGCGTGAGCTCCCGCCCGATTTCGAACCGGGCCGGAAGCAGGGCCAGCTTCGCCCCCCCGTTGCCGGGCAGCGTGATCCCATTGTTGATGAGCCGGGACTGCACCTCCTCCTGGAGGAAGCGGAAGACGGCGGGATTGTGGATGAGCTCGGCGTCATCGGAGGCCACGATTCCACGGGAGGCCGCCCACACGCGCAGGGTGTCCACGCTCGGCACGATGAGGATGCCGGGGTTCTCCCGTCCGTCCCCCACGACGACAGCCTCCTGCACGTAGGGGGATTCCTGGATCACCGTCTCGATCGGCTCCGGCTCGATCCTCTCGCCCGAGCGCAGCACGATCGCGTTCCTCATCCTCCCCGTGATCATCAGGTTGCCGTCGATCGTGCGCATCCCGAGGTCGCCGGTGTCCAGCCACCCGTCGGGGGAAAGGACGTCGCGGGTCGCCGCGGGGTCTTTATAGTAGCCCTGCATGACCTGCGGCCCCTTCACGTGGACCGTCCCCTTGCGGCCGGAGGGGAGACTTTCGCCGTTCTCGCCGGCGATGCGGATCTCGGTGTCCGGCAGGGGCCTGCCGACCGTGCCGAGCACAGGGGACTTCTCGGGGCGCACGCTCACGAGCGGAGAGGCCTCCGTGAGGCCGTAGCCCTCGAGGATGTCGATGCCGATCGCCGTGAAAAACCTGTCGAGCGAGATGGCGAGCGGCCCGCCTCCGCAGATGATTTCCTTGAGGTTCCCCCCCATGAGCGCCCTCATCCTGCGGCGCAGCAGAAAATGCGAGGCGAGCTTGACGGGGGCCAGCAGAAGGAGGGGGAGGACGGCGGCGAAGATCTCCAGCAGCCTTTCCTCGCGCTTGAACCGGGGGTACCTCCCCATGATGTACCCCGAGAACACGAGGTAGAACTTTTCGAACCTGATCAGGAAGGAGTCGAAGGGGTTCACCCTCTTCTCGATGCTCTTCTGCATGATTTCGAGGAGGGAGGGCACGATGACGAGGTAGTCGGGCCGATGCGTCTTCAGGTCGTCGAAGATCTTCCAGTCCGACGGCTGGGAATAGGCGATGGCGCCCCCGAAATAGATGGTGCAGTACTCGACGGCCCTCTCGAAGGCGTGCCATACGGGCAGGATCGACAGCCAGATCGAGCCGGGCTTGGGGTTGATGCTCGAGTGGACCGTCGAAACGTTGTGCATGACGTTCCCGTGGGTCAGCATGACCCCCCGCGGCTTTCCCGTCGTCCCCGACGTGTAGAGGATCGTGGCGGTGTCGCTCGGCGTCACCCCCGCGGCGCGGAGGTCGAACTGCCTGTCCCCGCGCTCGATCTTGGACCTGCCCTTCTTGAGCGCGTCGTCCCACGAGTAGATCATGACCCGTTCCTCGCCGCTGCCCGCGTGGGGCTTGGGGCCGGGGAGGTCCATGGCCACGATCTTGCGAAGCCGGGGCAGGCGCTTTCGCATCGCGAGAAGGCGCGAGAGGATCGCGGGGTTCTCGACGAGGGCGATCTCGACGTCGGAGTGGGAGAGCGCGTGCTCCAGCTCATCGTCGGCCAGGCGCGCGCTCAGGGGCACGTCCACCCCCGCCGATCCGAGGATGGCCAGATCGGACACCAGCCAGCGGTGCGTGTTCTCGGCCACGATGGCCACGTGGATGCCGGGGGTCAGGCCGATGGAGATCAGGCCCGTGCCCAGCTCCTTCACCGACGAGTACAGCTCGGCGTATGTCAGTGTCTGGATGCTGCCGTCGGGATTGCGCGACCTGACCGCCGCAAGGGAGGCGTACTTGACGACTGATTCCTGCAGCAACCCGATGAGGGTCGGTCCCATCTCTCCCTTCCGTGGCGCGTAACGCGAATCCTGTAAGGGTACTGCCCGGCAACCGGGTTGTCAACGCCGGCCGACACGAGATACTATCCGCTCATGAGCGTGTTCAAGACCTACGACATCAGGGGTGTATGGGGGCAGGAGATCGACGAGACCCTCGCCTACCGGCTCGGGAGGGCCCTCGCCCAGTACGTGAAGGCGGGCACCTGGCTGGTCGGTCACGACGCGAGGCTGCACTCGGCCGAGCTGTACCGTGCCGTCTGCGCCGGCCTCGTGAAGGAGGGCGCGAAGCCCACCGGCATCGGGCTCGCGAGCACTCCTCAGCTCCACTTCACGCAAATGGAGAAGAGCTTCGAAGCCGGGATCATGGTGACCGCATCGCACAATCCTCCTCAGTACCATGGATTCAAGGCCTTCGACTCGTCGGGCGGCTCGCTGAGCTACGAGAAAGGCCTGAAGGAAGTGGAAGGGATCGTGGCGGGAATGGCGGCAGAGGGGGCCGCGCCGCGGCCGGACTCGCGGAAGAGATTCCCCGAGATCGACAGCCTGGATGCGTATATCGATTTCATCGCCTCGCATGCGCCCGGTTTGAAGTTCGACGGCCGGATCGTCATTGACATCTCGAACGGCTCGGCAGGGAGGGTATTCGGAGGGCTCGCTCGGAGGCTGGGCGTCGATGCGACGCTGCTGAACGCCGAGCCCGACGGCAGGTTTCCCAACCATGATCCGAATCCCCTGAAGGAAGAAAGCAGGCGTCAGGCCGCCGAGGCGGTGGTCGCGGGCGGCGCCCGGTTCGGCGTCGTTCTTGACGGCGACGGCGACAGGATCCTCTTCATCGACGAGAAGGGAAGGGGGATCGAGAACTACTTCCTCTCCTGCCTGATTGCAGAGGAGCTTCTCGCGCGGGCGCCGGGCTCCGCCATCGTCTACGACCTCATCTCCTCCCGCGTGCTGCCCGAGCGCATCGTCGAGCTGGGCGGGCGGCCCGTGGTTTCGCGGGTCGGCTACACGTTCCTCTACGACGCAATGGTCGCGGAGGGGGCCGCCTTTGGCGCGGAGACCTCGGGCCACGTGTATTTCAAGGTCACTGACCGCTACTACACGGAGTCGGCGGCCTATGCCCTGGTCGTGCTCCTGCAGCTGCTCGCCGAGCGCGGCCGGCCCCTCTCCGAGCTTGTCGAGCCTCTGCGGGGGCGCTACGCGCAGTCCCCCGAGATCAACGTCGAGGTGGCGGACAAGGCGAAGGCGATCGCGGCGGTCGAGCGTCGGTTTGCGGCGGGCCGCATCGATCGGCTGGACGGGGTCTCGATCTCCTTCGACGACTTCTGGTTCAACGTGCGAGCCAGCAACACCGAGCCTCTCCTGCGGCTTCGCCTGGAGGCGCGCACCCGCGAGGTCGCCCTCGCGCGCACGGCCGAGATCCAGGCGCTCCTCGCGCGTTGAATACGGGGGTCCTTTCTGCTATCGTGAGCGAATGAAGGTCCGACCGTGATCGAGAAGCTCGAGAAAAGCCTGAAGAGATACGAGGAGCTCCAGGCCCTCATCTCCGACCCCTCAATCATCCGCGACCAGAACCGCTACCGCGAGCTGCGTCAGGAGCATGCCTCGCTTGCGGACCTGGTCGAGGAGTTCCAGAGATACCAGAAGCTCGAGGCCGAGATCGCCTCCAACACGGCCCTGATCGAAGGAGCCGGCGGTGAAGGCGCCGAAGCCGTCGCCGCGGCTTTCGACGCCGAGATCGTGGAGCTCGCCCGAGAGGAGCTCGCCCCACTCGAGCAGAAGAAGGCGGCCTCGCTCGAGCTGCTGAAGGTCCTCCTGATCCCGAGGGATCCGCTGGATCTCAAGGACACGATCATGGAGATCCGCGGCGGGACCGGAGGGGACGAGGCGGCCCTTTTCGCCGCCGACCTTCTCCGCATGTACTCGTATTTCGCAGAATCGCAGAAGTGGAAGATCGAGGTGCTCTCCTCAAGCCCCACGGAGATCGGGGGGTTCAAGGAGATCATCCTCTCGATCACCGGCAAGAGCGTGTACGCCAACCTCCGCTACGAGAGCGGCGTGCACCGCGTCCAGCGCGTGCCCGCCACCGAGGCGGGCGGGAGAATCCACACCTCCACGGCCTCGGTCGCCGTGCTGCCCGAGATCGAGGAGACGGAGATCGCGATCAACCCGAACGACCTGCGCATCGACGTCATGCGCTCGGGCGGCCCCGGCGGACAGAGCGTCAACACCACCGACTCCGCCGTGCGCATCACCCATTTGCCGACGGGCATCATCGTGCACTGCCAGGACGAGAAGAGCCAGCACAAGAACAAGGCGAAGGCCCTGCGCATCCTCCGCGCGCGCCTGTACGAGGCCGAGGAGGAGAGGAAGCACGCCGAGCGCGCCCAGGCCCGCAAGAGCCAGATCGGCTCGGGGGAGCGCTCGGAGAAGATCAGAACGTACAACTATCCCCAGAACCGAGTCACCGACCATCGGATCAACCTCACCCTGTACAAGCTGGACGCGGTGATGAAGGGAGACATCGGGGAGTTCGTCGAGGCGCTGAAGATGAATGCCCAGGAGTCCTACCTTTCCTCGGAGAGCGCATGACCTTCCGGTCCCTGCTTCGGCAGGGCTCCTCCACTCTGCTGCTGGCGGAGGTCGACACCCCCTTGCTCGACGCCCTCGTCCTGCTCGCCTTTGCCGCGGACATCACGAAAGAGAGGCTCCTCGCCCGGTTGCCAGATGCCGTCGAGCCTAACACCGAAGAGCGCTATCGCTCGCTTCTGGACAGGCGCTCTGAAGGAACGCCGGTCTCCTACATCCGCCGGTGCAAGGAGTTCCACGGCCTGGAGTTCTACGTCGACGAGCGCGTTCTGGTTCCCCGTCCCGACACCGAGACCCTCGTCGAGCGCGCCCTCGCCATCCTGCGCGCGGAGCCCCGCCTGCTGCGCGTGCACGACGCCTGCGCGGGCTCGGGCTGCGTCGGCATCTCCCTCAAGAAAGCCGAGCCGCGGCTTCAGGTGAGCGCCTCCGATGTTTCGCCGGACGCGGGTGAGGTGCTCGCGCTCAATGCGGAGCGGCTGCTGGCCGATCCTCTCCCCTTCTTCCTTTCGGATCTCTTGGCGGAGGTCCCTGGGGAGTTCGACCTGATCGCCGCCAATCCCCCGTACCTCAATGAGGCGGAGGTCGCCGACATGCGAAAGATCGGCTGGCCCGAGCCCGCCCTCGCCCTGCGCGGCGGCGCGAAGGGGACGGAGATTGCCGAGAGGCTGATCCGCTCGGCGCCCGAGAGGCTCGCCGATCGGGGGTGGCTCGCGCTGGAGGCCGCCCCCCCGCAATTCGCCCGGCTCTCCGCCGTAATGGCGGAGGTTGGCTTCATCGACGTCGCGGTCGATAAGGATCTCGCGGGGCGCGAGCGCGTGATCGCCGGGAGGCGCGCCCTCGATGGATGAGGACCGTCCCGAGAGCGCCGCGAAGACCTCGGAGGAGGTCGCCGAGCTGCTCGCCTTCTTTTCGGAAAAACTCTCCACGTACCCTCCCGAGGAGAAGCAGCGGATCCTCGCCGCCGCGGAGTGGGCTCGAACGCTGCACGGCGATCAGATGCGGGCCTCGGGCGATCCGTACATCGTCCATCCTCTGAACGTCGCCTCGATCCTCATCGACATCCAGATGGACGCGCAGGCGGTGATCGCCGCGCTCCTGCACGACGTGCTGGAGGACACCGAGACGAGCAAGATCGGGCTGCGCAAGGAGTTCGGCCGGGAGGTCGAGTCGCTCGTGCAGGGGGTGACGAAGATCTCGATTATTCGGGGAAAGTCCCGCTCGCACCAGCACTCGGAGTCCATCCGCAAGATGCTCTTCGCCATGGTGAAGGACATCAGGGTCATCCTGATCAAGCTCGCCGACAAGCTGCACAACATGCGCACCCTCGGCTTCCTCGGCGAGGAGGACAGGAAGCGCATTGCGATGGAGACCCTCGACATCTACGCCCCGCTCGCCGGGCGGCTGGGGATCTCGCGCATCAAGGACGAGCTGGAGGACTTGAGCCTCAAGCACCTGCAGCCCCAGGTGTACGACCAGATCCGGCAGTTCGTGGCCGACAGGAAAGGCGAGCGCGCCGGCTATCTCGAGAGGGTGCGGGAGGCGATCCGAGCCGAGGCGGCGGCGGCGGGGATCGCCGTCGCGATCGAGACGCGGGCAAAGCACTTCTACTCGATCTACCAGAAGATGAAGAGGCGCGCCAAGCCGCTGGAGGAGATCTACGACATGCTCGGGCTGCGCCTCCAGTGCGAGACGGCGAGCGAATGCTACGAGCTGCTCGGCGTCGTGCACAAGATCTGGATGCCGATCGAGGGCCGGTTCAAGGACTACATCGCCATGCCGAAGTCCAACCGCTACCAGAGCCTCCACACGACGGTCATGGGCTACGGCGGCAAGGTCATCGAGATCCAGATCCGCACCCACGAGATGCACCGCACGGCGGAAAACGGGATCGCCGCTCACTGGCTGTACAAGCGGGGGGCGCCGCGGGAGGAGGCGAAGGCGACCGAGCTCTCGCTGATCAACAAACTCAAGGAGTGGCAGAGCGCGAGCACGGTCTCGGGTGACTTCCTCGACGAGATCAAGAAGGAGCTCCTCCGCGACTCGATCTACGTCTTCACCCCCAAGGGCGACGTGACGGAGCTGCCGTCGGGCTCCACGGCGATCGACTTCGCGTACACGATCCACACGGACATCGGCGACCACTGCATGGCGGCCAAGGCCGACGGCGTCATCGTGCCCCTCAAGGACCCCCTGAAGAACACTCAGGTGGTGGAAATCCTCACATCCGTAACCTCCCATCCCCACCTGGACTGGCTGCGCTACGTGAGGACGGCGCGCGCCCGGTCGAAGATCCGCCACTGGCTCGCGCAGAACGAGCCGGGACTCATTTTCGACAGGAACATGGTGGCGCGCAAGAAGGAGATGCCCGCCCCCGCCCCCCAGAAGCCGGCGCCCGCGAAGGCCGAGCCCGAAACGCATATCCGCGACGCCTCGAAGGTGGCGATCCGCATCGGCCAGGAGCGCAACATGCTCATCCGCACGGCGATGTGCTGCACGCCCTCGACGGGAGACGCGATCGTCGGCTACGTCTCGCGCGGCCGCGGGATCACCGTGCACAAGGCGGACTGTCCCAGCCTGGCCTCGATCAAGGACTTCGCCGAGCGGCGCATCGAGGTGGAGTGGGAGACCGTTTCGCCGAAGACGACCCGACGGTTCCAGGTGACCGCTCGACGGACGTCGAATCTGTTCTCGGAGATCGAGGGCGCGCTGAAGAAGTTCGGCGGGCACCTGATCGAGGGCAAGCTCGACGACGAGAGGGACACGCTGCGCGGCTCCTTCACCGTGGAGCTTGACAACCGCGAGGACTTCGCCCGGGTGATCAAGAGCCTGCGCACGATTCCTTCGGTGGTCTCGATCCAGGGCTCCTGAGCCGCGGGCCGCGCTACCTGTAGAACTGAAGAAGCTGCACGAAGCTGTAGATCTTCCTGTAGACCGCCGCGATCAGACCGCGCACGTCCTTGTCGGTTGCCGCGCGCAGCTCCCGCCAGTTCGCGACGAGCTGGGGGGCCTGCTTCACGCAGTCCTCGTAGGCGAGCTTGAGGGCTTTGGCGAGGGAGACGAGGTGCGTGAGCGCCCCGCCGATCATGCCGTGGGCCTGATCGTTGGTCCTCTGAAGCAGCGCGCGCATGTCGGTGAGAGCCCGCCTGTCCCTCTCGGCCCGGATCGCGATCGTCCGCATGCTCCTGCCCGTATCTCCGTCCTCCGCGAGGTCTCCGTCGAACCGCGCGATGTTCTCCGACGCCTTCAGGAGCTGGTGGAAGGCCTCCGACATCTGTTGGGAAGGCCCGTTGTTGATCCATTTCCCCTTGATGAGGAGGATGTCGACGACCTCGCGGACGCTCTTGTGCAGGTAGTCGGCGAGGAAGGCGCGTAAGCAGGCGAGCGCCGTGACGTGCAGGTACCCGCCCAGCATCTTCTGCGTGAAGCCTTCGTTCGCCTTCGCGGAGTAGTTGGCCAGGCCAGGAGGAGTGGCCGTCCCGAAGACCTCCTTGACCAGCGCCTCGATCTTCTCGTTCGTCCTGCTCTGCGTGACCTTGCGGGTGGTCAGCTCCGCCTCCGCCTTGAGCCTGTCGAGGTACGGCGCGACGATGCGCTCCCGATGCGCCCGGGTCATGGGCTTCCAACCCGGGTCCCCCTCGAGGTGGCGCGCGATCATGAGGAGGATGCCGGTCCGCTGCGCGTCGCGGATCAGGCGCAGAGCCCTCTTCATGGCCTCGCGGGGCACCACCTCGACCCCCCGGTGCTCCTTCAGGATGTCGAGAATACGGTCCCAGTCGGCGTCGGGGTCCACGCAGGGCATGATCTCGAGGAAATCCTGGAGCTCCTCCAGCACGTGCTCGCCGTTCACGGCATCGAAGCGCGGCTTGTAGACGAGGTCGCGCTCGGGCAGGCCGGCATCGAACTTCCTGAGCAGGAAGTAGGAGTCGAAGCCGATCAGGTCCAGAAGGACGAGCAGCCGGTTGTACAGGGCGTCGATTTCCTTCGCCGCGGCGGGGTCGAACCTCTCCTGCAGAGCGCGAAGGTCGCGCGACACCTCCGCCGTGATCGCCGCGGGGTCCGCGCCCTTCTTGGCCCGCTCGTCGATGGAGGCCTCCGCGAGCCTTTCCTTCAGGGCTTTCTCCGCCGGGCCGAGGCTCATGTCGACGAGGGCCGTGCGCAGGGCCACGGAGGTCTCGGCGCCTTTCAACAGTATCTGGGCGGCGGAAAAGGCGCGATAGATCTCGTAGAAGAACCTCGCGAAGGCGGGCTCGGCGAGGCGCTGCGAAGGATTATAGTATCGGGGCCGCGACTTCTTGAGGTAGCCGGCCATTTCCCGAAGGAGCCTCTGCTTCTGCTTCTCGGGATCGTCGCCCGCGAACAGCGCGGCCAACCACTCGAGAAATCCTCGGGGGGATGTTTCTCCGCTCTCGACCGTCGATCGGGTCGGCGCGCGATTCTGGGGACCCATGATCGCACATGGTAAGAAAAATGGTTTCTGCTGTCAATTGAAAATTCCCACGGTTTCGGGTAGGATGCGGCGGGGAGGAAGGAGTCGATATGCAGAAGTACGTGTGCACGGTATGCGGATATGTCTACGATCCCGCGAAGGGCGATTCAGCGGCCGGCGTTCCCGCCGGGACCCCTTTCGAGAAGCTTCCCGCCGACTGGGTCTGTCCCGTCTGCGGAGCCGGCAAGGACGACTTCGAGAAGAGCGCCTGAGGCGAGGCGGGCTGGTCGTCATCGGACGATGGCTGCTCTGCGGCCGGTGACGAGGGCGGAGCTGATCGAGGCCGCGCGCGCCGCGGGTTTCCACGGGGCGGGCTTCGCGGAACCCGCGCGGCTCTCGCGCTGGAGCCCGGGCATCGCCGCCCGGGCCCCCAGGTGGATGGAGCCCGGCTGGGTCGTGCATCCGGAAACCTGGGCCGATTCCCGTTCTGTCCTCGTCTGCGCCCTCTCCTGCAGGCGGGATGAGCCCGACGACCTGTCATCGATCGGCGATCCGCACGCCCTCATCGCGCACTTTGCCCGGCGCGGCCATTACGCGGCGGCAGCGGGCATGATGCGGGCGCTCCTGGACCGCGTCGGGCAGGACGCGGGATTCAGAGCCCGCGAGGCTCGCATCTTCGTCAATTCCCGCATCCCCGAGAAACCGCTCCTTGCCGCGAGTGGGCTTGGCTCCTATGGAAAGAACGGCCTTCTCATCGTCCCCGGCCTCGGCTCGCTCTTCGTGATCGCGGGCTGCGTGCTGCCGTTTCGGGCGGTCAACGAGCCGGCCCCGGCCCCGAGCGGCGAGCCCGGCTTCCTGCCGTGCGGGACATGCGAACGGTGCATGGCAGCCTGCCCCGTGGGGGCGATCGTCGAGCCGGGGGTCGTGGATCCCGATCGCTGCCTGCAGAGCCTGGCGGAGAGACCCATTCTCCTGGCGAGCGATGTGATGGAGCGCTGGGGATGCCGGCTGTACGGCTGCCAGGACTGTCAGAGTGAGTGCCCGCGCAACGCGGGGCTGACGGAGGAGGCCCCCGCGTGCCCGACCGAGGTAGGCCCGAGCGTGTCCATCCGCCGCGTCCTCGCGCAGGGAGTCGAAGGGGTGAGGGGGATGTTCCGCGGCACTCCGATGGGGAGGTCCCGGATTTCACCCGTCGCGCTCGTTCGCAACGCGCTCATCGCGGCGGGCAACAGGGGCGATCCTGTTGTGCAGGAGGATGTGGAGCGCTACAGGGGGCATGGGGAGCCGGTGCTGCGAGAGACGGCGCGCTGGGCGCTCGCGAGGATCGCCGCGTTCTCCCGCTAGCGCCTGCCCCCCGTGAAGTAGGAGAGGATGAGGAATACGGGGACCAGGACGTAGAGGAGGAGCGTCCCGACGTCTGGTATCCCGGCGATGATCACGAACCGCGAGACCTGCGGGATGTAGCTCCTGAACAGCATGATGAAGAACCAGAGGATCCCGGTGAGCGAGAGGAACACGTTCCTGTTCCGGGCGAGGTTCCAGATGCCGAGGATGCCGGCGACGATTCCGACGACAAAGTACGCTGTGCTCCAGCCCATCGAGCCCCTCCTTCGAGAATGAACGCGCCGGTCGACGCGTCCCCTACAAGTGGCACACATTCGCCCGGCCCGTCAAGCCGGTCGCGCGCTCGGGGTCGCCCGCTCGCGACTACCGATCGTAGCGCAGGCGCTTCCTCTTGCGGTCTCGTTCGATCGCGAGCTCGATGAGCGTGTCCAGCAGCTTTCCGTACGGCAGGCCGGAGGCCTCGCACATCCGCGGGAACATGCTGATGCTCGTGAACCCGGGGATCGTGTTGATCTCGTTCACGAAGACCGCATCGGTCCCCCGCTCGAGGAAGAAGTCCACGCGCGCCATGCCCTCGCAGCGCACCGCCTCGTAGGCCGCCTCGGCCAGGCGCATGATCCGCTCCTGCAGCGCCGCCGAGATCCGCGCGGGGGCCTCGAGGGCCGCGCCATCGGGGTCCGTGTACTTCGCCTCGTAGTCGTAGAACGCGTGGCTTCCTGCGGGGATCACCTCGCCGGGCAGGAAGGCTCTCGGGCGCGAGTTGCCGATGACAGAGCACTCGATCTCGCGCGCATCCACGAAGCGTTCGAGCAGGGCACGGGTATCGAACCGCAGGGCGTCGGCGAGCGCGGGAGCCAGTGACGGCTCATCGGCGACCCGGGAGGCTCCGAGCGAGGAGCCGGCCGCGCACGGCTTGACAAAAAGGGGGTAGCCCAGGCCGCTCGCCGCGCTCCGGCGCTCCCGGTCGCCGTCCTCCGCGTGGGCGACCGCGAACTCCACGATGGGCAGGCCCCGGTCCCGCCAGAGCCGCTTCGTCGTCTCCTTGTCCAGGGACACGGAGCTGCCCAGGACGCCCGCGCCCACGTAGGGCAGGCCGGCGATCTCGAGCAGTCCCTGCACCGTCCCGTCCTCGCCATAGGTCCCATGCAGGACCGGGAATGCGCAGTCCACTTCGAGCGGGCGCCCGTCGACGGCGATCCCGCCGCCCGGCACGATCGAGAGCTGCCGCGGGGACGGCTCGACCGCGAGGACGTCGGAGCCGGAGAGGCTCTGCTGGAGATGCCATCTTCCCGCCTTGTCGATCCCCACCGCGACGACCGAATGTTTGGAGGGGTCGAGATTTTTCACGACAGATGCGGCGGACCGAAGGGACACTTCGTGCTCGCCTGATTTTCCTCCGTACAGGACGCAAATCGTCATTTCTTCTGCTCCAGTGCTGTTCGGATTCTTTCGCGGAGAGTATCACGATCGAGGCGTTCCGTGACAACGGGGAATCTGGCGGGGAAGGGTACAGCGACCTCCGTCCGGGGGGCCCCCAGACCCGGTGGTTCAAGCCATGCGATGGAACGCTGGTCCACGCCGCGCTCACCGCATGCGGCGAGGCCCGAAACCAGGGCGAAGACCGAAGGCGTCCGGGGGGAGGAGAGGGGAGCGGAGTCTCCCGAGAGGGGAACGCACAGACGCCCATCCCGGGAAAGCCTCTGGAGGAGGGCCTTGTGGCGCGCCAATCCATCGAGCCCGGCGATTGCATCCGCAAGGGAGACCCCGGTATCGACAAGGACGACCGCGGCATCCGGCCAGGCGAGAGCTCCGACGGGCAGGCCGAGCCCCGAGACGATGTCCGCGGTGAGCAGCACCCAGTCCAAAGGATCTGCGGAAGGACCGCGGATCGCTGCGCGGGAGCCGGTGAAGCCGGCCGGCCAGACCGTGGGCGCCGCGGCAGGGGCGTTCGGGAAGGCCTCCCGGGCGGGCTGGCGCAGGCGTCCGAGCGCATCCAGGACCATGGCCGCTGCCACGAGCGGATCATCGGCGCTCGCCGACAGGTCGGCGGTGACAGAGTGGACCAGGGGATCCTCGGGGTTCACGCGCGCGAGAAGAGCGTCGCGCAGATCGCCCTGCTGCTCGACAAGCGTACGGGCCGCAACCCGCAGGGAGAAGCGCAGGGGGACGGTCCCGCCTTCCGTGCCGCGCTCGAAGGTGATGAGGGCCGCCGCGGGGATGTCGCCGCCGGGTCCTGGCGCCTCCGCGTCGTCCAACAGCGGGAGGGACATCTCGAGCCGCGCCTCCCGGCCGGGGGCGAGAGCCTCGATTCCGGTCAGGGCCGGCATGCGCGAGTGACCCGGAGCGACGAGGCGAATCCTCAAGCCGGAGAGTGTGGAGGAGCCTGCGTTGCGCACGCCGAGTGAGACTGCGAGGAACCGGCCCGCCGGCATCAGCCGCGGGATCGCTCGAGCGAGACTCACCGCCACAACGGGTTCCTGCTCCAGGGCATCCCTCACCTCCCTACGCTGCGCGGCGAGCCGCTCAACCATGAGCGCGACGACGTCATCCGCGGGATCCTCGGCAAGGAGCTGCCGCGCCGACTCCACGGCTCGCAGCAGCGCCCTCTCCGCCTGGTCGTAGAGCAGATCTTCTTTGAAGGATGCCGCGAGCTCGGCAAGGCGCGCGGTCTTCTCCCGAAGAACCGCGCGGCCCGCCGCCGCCTGGGCCTCGCTTCCCTCGCCCCTCTGCTCCGCTCTTCCGGCCTCC
Source organism: uncultured Spirochaetaceae bacterium (assembly GCA_964353885.1). Taxonomy (GTDB): domain Bacteria; phylum Spirochaetota; class Spirochaetia; order SZUA-6; family Fen-1364; genus CAVTER01. Next base: position 17,439 of record CAYGXO010000088.1, on the reverse strand, counting down.
TGCAGGGCGAGCAGAGGTCCCGCATCCAGGGGAGCCTGGTCCCCGGCAAACCACAGGATGCGTCGGGAGGGTCCGTCCAGCAGGGCGAAGCCGCCCGAGCGCCTGTCGACCGCGATTTGAAATCCGGGCGGGAGCGCCTCGGCAACGAGGCCCGGGATCCGATCGAGCTTCCATACGGGGATGCCCGTGTTCTTGAACTTCCACACCTCTCCCGCGCCGCCCAGCAGGAAGCTCCCGTCGGCGAACACGGCGATCTGCTGCGGGAACTGAAGGGAGGATGCCCGGAGAAGCGGCCGGATGGAGTGGACCTCCCTCCCATCGGCTGTGTGGATCCGGATGCGAAGCTCGCGGGCATCGAAGACCCAGAGATTTCCCTCGGCATCGGTCGTGAAGGCCGATGCCCAGGATGCGCCGATGCCGATGCGCTTCCGCGGAGCTCCGTCTCGCGGCCACAGCGAGAGTCCCGCGCCATCGAAGGAGCAGATGGCGTCTCCGGCCGCGTCGCCGCCCCGCATCTCCCCGCCGATGCGCTCCGCGCGCCCGGCGGAGAGGCCGGGAGCATCGCGCACCTCCCGGGCGCCGATGAACGGATCGATCCACGCAATCTTCGCTTCGCGCTCGGAGAGCAGGGTGAGGCCGTCCCCCCGCTGCCTCACGATTCCCGAAAGCTGAAGGGGCTCCCTGCCGAAGCTCTGGGCGAGAAGGTCCCGCGCGGTCTCGCGGGTGATGGCGAACAGGGGACCGAGGGTGAGCCAGCCATGGGGGAACAGGACCGTGATCCCGCCGTCGGTTCCCGCTATGCCGATCGGCTCCATCTCTTCAGAGTTCCAGCCGGTGAGGGCCGCGAGCACGTCGGTGGAGAGAGAGGCGGCGAGCGGAGGAGGCGGAGAAAGCGGCGTGTCGGCAAAGCCCCTCAGGGAGCTCGCCAGGTACAGGAGGTCACCCGCGATCGTGGGGATGATGCTGCCGGGCGAGCCGGGCGGAACAATGGAAGTTCGTGATGCCCGTGCGCCGTTCTGCGTGAGCTCGCTGCGAACGGCGAGCCCGCCACTGCTCGGAGTCAGAGTGACCCTCGCGGCCGCTGCCGCCCGGCTCGGGACGATTTCCATGATGCCGGAATCCAGGGCGGTGATGAACGACGACACGCCTGCGGCTACGGCCTGGGATCCGATGCCGGAGATGCCGGGGTCGCCCGACACGACGAGGCTGATCCCTATCATCGCCTCGGCGGAGAGGGCCGCGGCGGGCACCGTGAGCGCCAGGAGGGCTGCGAGGGCGCCGGCAGCGCCGAGGATGCGCCTCACATGCCGTACCCCAGCACGCGGAGGGCCTTCTCGGCCTCCGCCCTCTCGTCCCATTCCCGCGGACCCTGAGGTCCGATGATGCTTCCCTCGTGGCCTTTGCCGAGCAGGAGAACGGCGTCGTCGGGTGCGGCCCGGGAAATGGCGAGCCCGATCGCCTCGGATCTATCGGGCACGAGCAGCAGGTCCGTGCCCCTGAGCCTGCCCTCGCATCCGGAGGCGATCTGCTCGAGGATTTTCTGGTTGTCCTCGCCCCGGGGATCCTCCTCCGTGAGGATGATCGTGTCGCAGAAGCCGGCGGCGGCACGCCCCTGCAGAGGCCTCTTTTCCTGGTCGCGCTCGCCCGCGGAGCCGAAGACCGCGATGATCCTGCCGCGCGTGTGCGCGCGAATCCAGGGGAGGAGCTTCTCGAATGCGCCCGGCGTGTGCGCGTAGTCCACGATGACGGCAAAGGGTTGCCCCCTGTCGACGTAGTCCATCCTCCCCTGCACGCTGGTGAGCGACTCGACGTTGGGCGCGAGAGACAGAGGATCGATCTCGAGGATGCGGGAGACCGCGAGGCAGGCCGCAAGGAGGTTCTCCACCCAGAAGGGCCCGGGGATTCGAAGTCTCGCCTGCACATTCGCCCCTGCGCGCGCAAGAAGGAACGAGGTGCCGGTGATGTCCGAGTGAACGTCGAGCGCGGCGAGGTCCGCGGCTCCGGGCCCGGCCGCGCCGCCCTTCCCGCTGTACGCATACACGGGAACACGCGCGCACTGCCGGAAGTACTCCGCGCTGGGGTCGTCGGCGTTCACCACCCCGAAGCGCGGGCAGTGGATCGCCTTTACGGGCGAGGGGGAGAGCGCACGGAAAAGGTTGGCCTTGTCAGACCGATAGTTCTCGAAGGTCCCGTGGAACTCGAGGTGCTCGTGGGTGACGTTCGTGATCACGGCAGCGTCGAATGCCACGTCGCCCAGCCTGTTCGTCCGGGAGGCGAGGCCGTGCGAGGTCGCTTCGACCACCGCGAACTCCCTCCCGGCGTCCGCCATGTCGCGCAGCATGCCGTGGATTTCCGTCGCCTCGGGAGTGGACTGGCGGAAGGGGTTCTTCATGACGGCCTCGCTTGTCTTGAACGAGACCGTGGAGAGGAAGCCCGATTTCTTTCCCCGCATGCTCAAAAGCTGATCGATGAACCACACCGTCGAGCTCTTCCCGTCGGTGCCTGTCACGCCGATCACCCGCAGCTCGCGCGAGGGATGGCCGTAGAACGCCGCGGCCAGCGGGGAGAGCAGGGTCCTGGTGCCTCGGGCTTGGATGACCGTCACGTGCTCGGGCACCCCCTCGATGGGCCGGCTCGCGAGCACTGCGGCGGCGCCGCTGCGGACCGCCTCTGCGATGAAGCGGTGGCCGTCGGTGTGCGCGCCGTCCATGGCCACGAAGAGCGACCCTTGTCGCGCCTCGCGCGAATCGTAGGTGATCGAGGTGACCGACCTGTCCATGCTCCCCCGCGCGCTTTCAAGCGGGATGCCGGCGAAAAGGTCCCTCAGTACCGCGCTGCGCATCGGGAAATGCTACCAGGAGGGGGGCGGTTGCTTCAAGGCTGCGCCGGTTTGCTTCCCCTTCGGCGGATGCATACACTATAGGAAGGAGACACGCAGACATGTTCACGGTTCGCGTCGAAGACGGCTTCTCGGCCGCCCATTTCCTCACCCGCTACCACGGCAAGTGCGAAAGGCTGCATGGCCACAACTACCGGGTCCGAGTGACAGCGGCCGGCCCCGAGCTCAATGAGGGCGGCATGCTCCTCGATTTCGGCGTGATGAAAACCGCGCTGCGCAGGATCACGGCGGAGTTCGACCACGGCAGCCTGAACGACCACCCCGCCTTCAGCGACGGCTGTCCCAGCTCCGAGCGGATCGCGCGCCTCGTCTACGAGCGCATGCGCGCCGAGCTGCCGGATGCGAACCTGACCCTCGTCGAGGTCTTCGAGACGGACATCAACCGGGCAACCTACTCTCCTGTGTGATCCGGGATGGACCTCCGCCATCCCTTCCTGACCGAGCAGCTCATCGCCTACATCGGCAACAAGCGCTCCCTCCTGCCCTTCCTTCATCGAGAGTTCTCGCGGCTCGCCTCCGGCCGGCCTTCCGTAACCTTCCTCGATCCTTTTGCCGGCAGCGGGAGCGTCTCGCGCCTTGCCCGGCTCATGGGCTTTTCGGTTTGGGCGAACGACTGGGAGCCGTACTCGTTCGCCATCAACTCCTGCCACCTCGCGATCGCCGCGGCGCGGCTCCCGTCGCTGTTCCGCTCGCGCGGCGGACTGGATGCAGCTCTCGCCGAGCTCAACTCGCTGGCCCCGCCTCCCGAGGCCCAACGCTACATCGCGCGGCACTACGCGCCGCGCAGCACGGGGAGCGCGGACTGGCGCACAGAGAGGCTGTTCTACACCACCGAGAACGCGCTCGTCCTGGATGCGATGCGCGGGAGGATCGAGGAGATGTACCCGGGCGCGCCGTCGGATCCGCGGGCCTTCGACGAGAAGATGGTCCTCCTCGCTCCGCTGCTGTACGAGGCTGCCACCCATACGAACACCTCGGGGGTCTTCAAGGCCTGCCACCGCGGCTTCGGCGGTCACGGCCGCGATGCGCTCACACGGATCATGGCGCCAGTCGTTCTGAGGAGGCCCGTCCTCGTCGACTCGGCGCAACCCTCGCGCATGTTCCAGGAGGATGCGGTGAGCTTCCTCGCGGGCCGGGGGTCGGACATCTGCTATCTGGACCCGCCCTACGCGGTTCACCAGTACGGAAGCAACTATTTCATGCTCAACTCCATTGCCCTCTGGGATCGGCTGCCGGTGAGCGACGAGAGGGGGCCGGACGGCCGGCTGCTGCAGAAAGCCGGCATCCGGGCGGACTGGGTGCGCACGCGATCGGCATTCTGCTACGCCGCAACGGCCGCCAAGGCGCTGCGCGACGTTGTGGCTGCCGTGGACTGCCGCTCCCTCGCGGTGAGCTACAGCAACGAGGGGCTCATTGGTCTTGAGGAGCTGTGCGACATCCTCTCCGAGACCGGGTCACTCGCGCTGCACACGACGGACTACGCGAAGTACCCCGGCGGGAAGCAGAGCCTGCGCAGGAAGATTCGAAACGTCGAGATGCTCCTCGTGGTGGACAGATCCGCTCGACCGACGCGCGATGCGCGCCTGCGGATCGCCGCTCGCCTCGCCGACGTGCGCATCGGCGAGCTGGCGGGCCGCCGCTACCATCCCGCACGCATCCGGGCCGCCTTCGCGAGCGAGCCCCACGCCCTGGTTCTGGTCGGCTCTGAAGGCGGGGAAGTCCGCATACCCATGCGGCACCTCTATAGATTTGACGATCCACCGGCAGCCGCATCCGCGCTGCGCGCCCTCCCGCCTATGGACAGGGAGCGCTCCACCGGGCTTCTGGCATCGTGCGAGATGGCCGACAGCAGGGAGGAGATCGGCGTGCTTGTGGGCATCGTGCGGGATGAGACAGATGCCGGACAGCGCGGCCGGCTCCTGAAAGACATGCTCCGTCTTCTGAACCGGTTCGCCCACCGCAAATACCGCGACATCTTCGCGCAGACCCTGGAGGAGCTGCGGGAGTTTGCCGGAGGCGACCCCGCGCTCGAGGTCTTCCGCGCAGGGCTCGACAGGGTGGCGGACCGGGCCGCGAAGAGGTTCGGGGGGATGCTCAAATGAAAAGAGCGCCCGGGGGGCCGCCCCGGACGCTCTCGTGTGTCACGGTGAGATCCGCTTGCGCGACTCGCGCGCGGACTCCGCACTCGGGGCGCGTTTAGCGCCCGCGCTTGCTGTAGAAATACTTGAAGAAATCCGCGTCCGTCGTCAGTGTCTTGTTGAACTTCGGCAGCAGGCTCTTGTACGCCTCGAGGGCCATCCAGTAGTCGGCGAACTCGGGGTCCTGGCTGTAGGCCCTGTTGCGGATTGCGAGGGCTTCGGCGTCCGCCTTCGCCTTGATCTCCTTGGCCTTCCTCTCCGCGTCGGACTGGATCTGCTTCAGCTCGCGCGTCGTCTGGCCGAGCCACTTCGCCTTCTCGCCTTCGCCGTCCGAGCGGAAGGCCTGGGCGATCTGGTTCCTCTCCTTGATCATCCTGTCGTAGACGCTCGGCGTGAGGTCCTCGGAGTACTTGATCTGACGGACGAGCACATCGATGAGCTCGATGCCGTACTGGGGCATGAGGATCCTCGCCCGGGTCATCATCTCGATGGACAGGGCCCTGCGGCCCTTGTCGATGGGCTCGTACTTGATCTCCGCGAGGGTGGAGATGTTGCTCAGCGCCTGCGTGCTCTCAGCCGAGCCCGCTACGGCGGCCAGCACGTTCGTCCGCTTGATCTCGCTGATCACGTTCGTGTCGCGCACCGCCTCGCGAAGCGGGTTTTTCGCGATGGTCGTCCGCACCTCGGAGTCCAGCACGTCGCCCAGCCTGCCGTGCGCCTGCATCATGCTGCCGACCGACTCATAGTATTTCTTGGGATCCGAGATCCGCCAACGGGCCGTCGTGTCGACCCAGATGAACTGGTTCTCGGATGTGGGCAGCCTCTGGGCGTCCCCATCCCACGACTGCACCTTCTTGGAGTACTTCACGACGCTCTCGATGAAGGGGACCTTGTACTTCAGCCCTGCCGAGGTCTCCACGCGGACGATCCTTCCGAACTGCACCACCACCGCCTGCTCGCCTTCGGTGAGGACGAAGTAGGGGCCGAGCAGGGAGATGACGAGGAGGGCGGCGCCGATGATGACGAGGATGATGATGAGTTTTTTCATTTCGAGCCTCCTTCGATCGCCGCCGCGCCCGCCGGGGCCGCGCCCGCCACCCCGAGGTTCTTCAGCGGGAGGAAGTTCTTCAGGTTCCTGTCGATCAGGTCGGTGGCGCCGGCGCCCCCGAACACCTCATCGTACATCTCGTAGTACAGCCGGGTGCGCACCACCTCCGGTGCCTGGCGGTATTCGCCCAGGATGGCCAGGAATCTGGACACATCGCCCCGGGCCCTGTTCACGCGCTCGGTGGCGTACCCCTGGGCCTCCTGGACGGTCTGGTCGGCCTGGCCGCTCGCCCGCGGAATGGACTGGTTGTAGGCCTCCTTGCCCTCGTTGATCATCCTGCTCCTGTCCTGGATGGCCTTGTTCACATCCTCGAAGGCGTCCTGCACGGAACCCTTCGGAGGCACGATGGTTTGCAGCTTCACCGTATTCACCTTGATGCCAAGCCCGTAGGACTTGTACAGCGCGTTCATCAGCTCCTGTCCCTGGACCTCGATCGACGCCCTTTCGGAGCCGATCACGTCGAAGATCGTGCGATCGCCGACCAGCATGTTGATGACGGCCTGGGAGATGTCGCGGATGGTTTTATGCTGGTCCTCGACGTTGAAAAGCCAGGCCCGCGCGTCGGTGATCTGGTACTGGATGATCCACTCCACATCGATGATGTTCAGGTCGCCCGTGAGCATGACCGACTCCGCGGAGAAATCTTCGGTAGAGTACTCGGAGACGATTCCGGGCCTGATGGTGCGGAACCCGAACTCTTCTGTCAGGACCCGCTGCGTGGGAACGTTGTAGTTTTTCTCGACCCCGAATGGAATCTTGAGGTGAAGGCCGGGTCCCAGGATCCGGGAGAACTTCCCGAAGTTCAGCAGAACGGCTTCTTCCTTCTGGTCCACGACGAAGAAACTGGAGAAAAGGAGGATCAGGGCGATGATCGCGCCAATCACAATGAGCACGATCGCCGGCGTGATCTTCCGCAATACCTTGCTCGGCGTCACATCTGTCATACGGCCTCCTGCCCTTGATAGTACGGCGCGGGGAGGGCGGAGTCAAGGAAAGCCCCCGCGCGTGCCCAAGGGCGGCTATGGGAGCCTTCGCACGCGCTTGAGGCTCTCGCAGGTCCTGGCGGACCTGCTGCCGCCTTGTCGCGCGTGCCCTGCACGCGCTTGACCACCCTCGGCCGTCCGGTTAGATTTCTTCCACATATGGAACGACGTCTCATCACATCGGCGCTGCCCTACGTCAACAACATCCCCCACCTCGGCAACCTCATCCAGGTGCTCTCGGCGGACGTGTTCGCACGCTACTGCCGTCTGGCCGGCTACGAGACGCTGTACGTCTGCGGCACCGACGAGTACGGCACTGCCACCGAGACCAGGGCCCTGGAGGAGGGCATCACGCCGCGCGAGCTCTGCGACCGCTACAACACGATCCATACGGACATCTACCGCTGGTTCGACATCTCCTTCGACCATTTCGGCCGCACCTCGGTGCCGGTGCACACGGAGATCACGCAGCACATCTTCACCAAGCTCCACGAGAATGGCTATATCACCGAGCGGGTGCTCAGCCAGCCCTACTGCGAGAAGGACCAGAGGTTCCTCGCCGACAGGTTCGTCCTCGGGGCCTGCCCCCACTGCGGGTACCCCGACGCGCGGGGCGATCAGTGCGAGCAGTGCGGGAAGCTGCTCGACCCCACGGAGCTCATCGGAGCCCGGTGCAGCGTCTGCGGCACAGCCCCCGTGATCCGCGAAACGAAGCACCTCTTCATCGACCTCATGGCGATCCTGCCCCGCTTGAGGAACTGGATCGAATCCGCGGCGGAGAAGGGCTTCTGGGCCCGCAACGCCGTGCAGATGACCTATGCCTGGATGCGCGACGGGCTGAAGGAGCGCTGCATCACGCGCGACCTGAAGTGGGGGATCCCCGTGCCCCTCGACGGCTACCGCGACAAGGTGTTCTACGTCTGGTTCGACGCGCCGATCGGCTACATCTCGATCACCGCGGATTACACCCCCGAGTGGAAGAGCTGGTGGTACGCGCCGAAGGACGTGAAGCTTTTCCAGTTCATCGGCAAGGACAACATCCCGTTCCACACGGTGATCTTCCCCTCCAGCCAGCTCGGCACGGGGGAGGCCTGGACCACGCTCTACCACATGTCCTCCACCGAGTACCTGAACTACGAGGGGGGGAAGTTCTCCAAGAGCAAGGGCGTCGGGGTCTTCGGCACCGATGCGCGGGACACCGGCATCCCCGCCGACGTGTGGCGGTTCTACATGTACTACAACCGGCCCGAGAAATCCGACGCGCTGTTCACCTGGAAGGACTTCCAGGAAAAAGTGAACGCCGAGCTGATCGGAAACCTCGGCAACCTCGTGAACCGCACCCTGGCCTTTGTCGGCCGCTTCTACGGGGGCGCGCTGCCGGAGGGGAGTGCCGACGAGCCATTCTGGCAGGAAGTGCGAAAGGCCGAGGCGGAGATCCGCGACCTGCTGGAAAAGGTGGAGCTGCGCGAGGCGTTTCGAAAGATATTCGCGCTTTCTTCCATTGGAAACAAGAAGTTCCAGGACGGGGAGCCGTGGAAGGGGATCAAGGAGAGCTCGGCGGCAACCGCTCGCCTGATCTGGAACCTCGCCTACCTCGTGCGCGACCTTGCGATCCTCGTAAGCCCCTACATCCCCGGAACAGCGGACCGGATCACGGGGATGCTGGGCTGCGGAAGGCTTGCGTGGGGCGACCTCGGCGCGCTCTCGGGCATCGGGAAGATCGGAAAGGCAGAGCTGCTCTTCCGCCGGATAGAGGATGCGGAGACCGAGAAGCTGCGCGACAGGTTCTCGGGCACGCAGAAGGAGCGCTCGGCGGCCAGCGAGGCTGCCGGGTCATCGGGGCCGGCGGGGACAGACGGCGCGCCGTCACCCAGTCCCGAGCAGATCGCCGAGAGATTCCGCAGGGAGGTCGACCTGCGCGTGGCGAAAATCGTGGACATCAAAAGGCATCCCGACGCGGAGAAGCTGTACATCGAGACCGTCGATCTCGGAACGGAGCAGCGGACGATCGTTTCTGGTCTTGTGCCCCACTACAAGGAAGAGGAGCTGAAGGGGCGAAACGTCGTGCTCGTGGCGAACCTGAAGCCCGCGCTCCTGCGGGGCGTGGAGAGCAACGGAATGCTCCTGGCTGCGCAAAGCGGTAAGATCGTCGAGGTGCTGTTCGTCGACAACGCGCGGCCTGGCGACAGGGTGCGCCCCGCGGGAGGCGCGGCCGAAGAGCCGGGGGCGCCTATAGCGCTTGGGGCGCCTATGGCGCTTGAGGCGCCGGGCGAGATCGACATCGATGCCTTCCTCACGATGCCGATCACCGTGGAGGATTCGCGCGTCATGGTCGGCAACGCGGCCCTCGAGTGCGCGGGCGCGCCGCTTGCCACTGTGAAGGTCGCGAAGGGCAGGGTGAAGTAATCGAGCTTTCCGTCCGTCCGGTAGCGCTGGAGTCGCTCGATGGAAGCGACGAGCTTCTGCAGTCGGGATACTGGGGTTTTTTCAAACAGGCATTCGGCTGGCAGGCGCATCCCTTCGAGGTAAGCGTGGGCGAGGCGCGCTTCGGCCTGCTCGTGCTCACCCGCAGGCTCCTGCGGCTTTTCACGATCGCCTATGTCCCATTCGGCCCCGGCCTCGATCCAGGGGTGGGCGGACAGGGGTCGCGCGGCGAGCTGCTGGCCCGGCTGGCCGCCGCTCTGCGGCCGCATCTTCCTTCGACCTCGGTGTTCATCAGGTTCGATCTCCCCTGGGCGAAGGCGGGCGAATCCCCGCTGCTGCGCGGCCGGGGCGCGCGCGTGAGCAAATCGGCCAACGACATGCAGCCGGCCAGCACGGTGCTCGTGGACATCCGTCCCCCCGAGGAGCAGATCCTCGCGGCGATGAAGCCCAAGACCCGGTACAACGCGCGCCTGGCCGCCAAGAAGGGCATCCGGATCGTCGAGGCCGGGGCGGAGGATTTCGAGGCCTGGTACGCCCTCTATCGGGAAACCAGCGCCCGTGACCGGATCGCGATCCACTCGCCCTTATACTACCGCGGGCTTTTTGCCCGGGCCCGCGAGTACGGGGGCGAGGCGCCGGTCGTGAAGCTCCTCCTTGCCCGGCACGATGGCGAGCTTCTTGCCGGCAACATCGTCGTTTTCTGGAGACGGACGGCCCTCTATCTCACCGGCGCCTCCTCCAATGAGAAGCGGAACCTCATGCCGACCTACGCTCTGCAGTGGGATGCCATGCGGATGGCGAAGGCCGCCGGCTGCGAGACCTATGATCTGTGCGGCATTCCCCCTGCCCCGGATCCCGATCACCCCATGTACGGCCTGTACCAGTTCAAGACTGGCTTCTCCGAGACGATCCTCGAACGCTGGGGCTGCTGGGATGTTTCCTTCCGCCCGTTGGTGTTCACCCTGTACCAGGCGGCAGAGGCGGCGCGGATGTCCTGGCACAGGGGGCTGAAGAAGAGGCTGCGGCGGCGGGCATGAGCGGCGCTGCCTGCGCGAAAAGAATTATCGCCGTCGGCATGAGCGGCGGGGTGGACTCCTCGGTGACCGCGCTCATGGTGAAGGAGAGCGGGTGCGAGGCGGTCGGCGTCACCATGCGCGTGTACGGCGGCGACCTCCCCGACGGGTGCGCGGCGAACGCCTGCTATGGTCCCGACGAGGAGCAGGACGTCGAGGCTGCGCGCCAGATCTGCCGGTTCCTCGGGATTCCGTTCGTGTCCGTCGACCTGCGGGAGGAGTACCGCGAGCACGTGCTGGACTATTTCTCGCGCGAGTACCTCGCCGGACGAACGCCCAATCCCTGCGTGCGCTGCAACCAGATGGTCAAATTCGGTCTTCTCCTGGACAAGCTCTCACGCCAGGCCGACGTGCGGTTCGACAGCTTCGCCACCGGCCACTATGCCCGGGTCGGCTTCGATGAGGCCGGGGGGAGGTTCACGCTGCGCGCTGCCGTCGACGCCGCCAAGGACCAATCCTACTTCCTCTGCATGCTCTCGCAGCAGCAGCTCGCGCGTGCGCTGTTCCCGCTCGGGGGCATGCTGAAGAGCGATGTGCGCAGGATCGCCCGGGAGAGCGGCCTCGCCGTGCACGACAAGTCCGACAGCCAGGATTTCGCGGCGGGGGACTACCGGACGATCATCCGCCCCGAACCCGTTTCCCGGGAAGGATACTTCCGCAATTCCCGTGGCGAGGTTCTCGGCGCGCACAAGGGGATCTGGTCCTACACGGTGGGACAGAGAAGGGGTCTCGGCATCTCGGCCGGGGAGCCCCTCTACGTGACGGGCATCGACAGGGTGACCGACACGGTGTTCGTCGGGCCTGCCAGTGAGCTCTCCCGCGGAAGCCTCCTCGCAACCGGTGTGAACTGGGTGAGCGTGGCAAGGCCCTCCGCGCCGATCCGGGCGCAGGTGAGGATCCGCTCCCAGCAGCTGGCCGCACCGGCGACAGTCGAGCCGACGGAGGACGGGGGCGCGGAGGTGCGCTTCGACGAGCCTCAGCGGGCGATCGCGGCCGGCCAGTGGGCGGTGTTCTATGACAGCGACCTGCTCCTCGGCGGCGGGGTCATCGAGAGGAGCTGGTGAGCGCCTGCCCTACCTCTTCTTCCAGTTGAGGAAGAGCGGCTTCGCCTGCTCGAGGAAGGCCTTCGAGATCACGATGAAGTCCGCGTCCTCGGTCTTCCACTCGCCCGTGATGGGCACTGGATTGCATCCCCCTTTGATCCGCTCCACCTGGCTCACCTTGAACCGGTTGCCGCAGTTGTTGCAGACCAGCACGTCGCCCTGCTGCGTGTAGACCCCCCTGCCCGAGGAATAGCAGATCTGACAGGTGTTCAGCGCCGTGCGGATTGTCGCATCGGGCGCCCGGACCGCCAGGACCTCCATCAGCACGTTTCCCGCCTTGTACTGGTAGAAGGAGGCGACCCCGGTGATCTCCTTCTTGGGGATCTTCAGGTCGCCCACGGGGGTGAGGGTTGCGCCCCGGGCGAAGCCCGCGACTGGAACCGCGAGTGCGGCGGCGAGGAGAAAGGGAACAAGTATTCGTCTGTGCATGAGGCATCTTCGGCCTTGGCTGTGAAGAAAGTATGAAGGCTGCCGCCGTCATGCCGAGGGCTGCCAAGGGCGCGGTCCCCGGCTGGCCTTCACACTTCCTTCACACGGGCTCGCTATCGTATCGAGTATTCAACGATTTCACGGGGAGGATGAATGGCCAGCAGCGAGGTGACCATCAGGATTGCGGTCGACGGAATGACGTGCGGCAATTGCGAGCAGCGGATCGAGCGGGCCGTGCGGGAGCTCGACGGCGTGCGAACGGTTTCCGCGAGCGCGTCCCTCTCTGAGGTGACCGTGAGCTTCGATGCCGGACGGACCGGCGTCGACGCGATCCGGCGGGCGATCGGGCGGGCAGGCTACGAGGTCAAAGACGAGCAGGTTCCGACAGAGGCTCCCGCCGGTCCAAAGGCAGCCCCCGCCCTCCGGTTTCTCGGGCTGCTCGCCATCATGGCCGGCGTTCTTCTCGTCATCCGCTTCACCGTGGGGTTCACGTTCCTGCCCACAGTGAGCCGGAACATGGGCTATGGGCTGATCTTCGTCGTCGGCCTCATGACATCGCTGCACTGCATCGCCATGTGCGGCGGGATCGCCCTTTCGCAGGGCATCAAACGGGGCGCGGGGGCATGCGCCGAGCCGGGCTGGCCGCCGCGGGGCGGCGTCCGGCGCCTGGCGCCGAACCTCTTGTACAACGCGGGGCGGGTAGTCTCGTATACGATCATCGGAGGCGCCGTCGGGGCCCTGGGCTCGCTGTTCACCCTCTCCCCGGCGATCAAGGGGCTCATGCCGGTGATCGCCGGCGCCTTCATGCTGCTGCTGGGGGTGCGGATGCTCGGCATCTTCCCCTGGCTGTCCCGGCTTCGCATCCGGCTGCCCGGCATCGCGGGGGAGCGCATCGGCGCCGCGGCCTCGGGGCGCGGGCCCTTTGTCGTGGGACTGCTCAACGGGCTCATGCCGTGCGGGCCGCTGCAGACCATGCAGGTATACGCGCTGGGAACGGGCAGCTTCCTTGCTGGAGCGCTTTCAATGTTCCTCTTCAGCCTCGGCACCGTTCCGCTGCTGCTCGGCTTCGGGGCTGTGAGCTCGCTGCTCAGCGCCCGTTTCAACCGCCGGATGCTGCAGGCGAGCGGAGTGCTCGTCATGGCTCTCGGCCTGGTGATGTTCGCGCGGGGAGCCAACCTTTTCGGAGTGTCCCTACCGGCATTCGGCAGGCCGTCAGTTGCGGTGGCCAGGGTCGACGGTGGTCTGCAGACCGTGACCACCACCGTCGATTCCGGGCAGTACCATCCCTTCGTCGTGCAGAAGGGAGTACCCGTCCGCTGGATCATCACGGCAAAGGCCGAGGACTTGAACGGCTGCAACAACCCCCTGACGGTCCCCCGATACGGAATCACCAGGCGGCTCGTTGCGGGGCAGAACATCATCGAGTTCACTCCGGAAGAGGAGGGCACGATCGCCTACACCTGCTGGATGGGCATGATCTCGAGCAGCATCCGGGTGGTCGCGGACATCGCGAAGCTCACCCCACAGGACCTGCGCCCCTCGGGCCCGCTGCTCGCTGGCGCCGCGCCTCCGGGTAGCATCGCATCCGCTTTCGGCGGAGGGCAGAGGCCGGGAGCTGCTGCGCCGGCGACGGGCTGCAGCTGCTGCGCGCGGACCCCGTAGCGGCGGCCGCGGCTGTCGTGGACCTGGGGCGTTTTCATGGGCATATTCTATGGTGCAAGGAGAGCGATCATGGCGAAACAGACGATGAAGCTCACGGTCGAAGGAATGTCCTGTCAGCACTGCGTGCATGCGGTGAAGACCTCCGTCGGAGGCCTCAAGGGCGTGGAGGCCGTGGATGTGGCCCTGGAAAAGGGCCTGGTCACCGTGGGGTTCGACCCCACGCTCGTGGGCCTGCCCGCGATCAAGACCGCGATCGAAGACCAGGGCTACTCGGTCAAATGACATGGACCCCCAGGCGCGCAAGGTCCTCGTTGTGGACGACGAGGCGAGCATCCGCGAGGTGGTGGGCTCGTACCTCGTGAGGGGAGGGTTTGCGCCGGTCTCCGCGGGGACCGGGATGGAGGCGCTGGAGCTCTTCGACAGGGAGCGGCCCTGCCTCGTCATCCTCGACCTCATGCTCCCCGACATCACCGGCGAAGAGGTGTGCAGGAGGCTGCGTGCCAGGTCCCGGGTCCCCCTCATCATGCTGACAGCGAGGGTCGAGGACGCGGATGCCGTGCGCGGGCTTTCCCTCGGCGCCGACGACTACGTGACAAAGCCGTTCAGCCCCCGCCAGCTCATGGCCCGGGTCGAAGCGGTCCTGCGCCGTGCTGCTGGCGAAGGAGCCCCCACCGCGCGCAGCCTCTCTTTCGGCGACGGGGATCTCGTCGTCGAGCCTGCTGCTGCCGACGCGCGAAAGCGCGGGCAGCCGGCCGGCCTTACCCCGACTGAGTTCCGGCTCCTGCGCGTCCTCTCGTCGAACCCCCAGCGGGTCTTCGGCAGGGAGGAGCTCATCACGCACGCCATGGGCAGCGATTTCGACGGTTTCGACAGGACGATCGACGTCCACGTGAAGAACCTGCGGCAGAAGATCGAAACCGACCCCCGCAATCCCCGCTACGTCCTCACCGTCCACGGCCTGGGCTACAAGTTCGCCGGGGAGTGAGAATATGACGTGGAGCCTGCGCACTCGGCTCACCCTCTCGTACGTGCTGGTCGCGCTGCTGTGCGTGCTCCTGGTGAGCGCGCTCGCCAACGGCGTGCTGGAGAGCGAGTTCCGCCGCTATGTCCGTCAGGGTCAGGAGAAAGCCGCGAGGCGTGTGGCAGAGCTCGTTGGCGGCCAGCTGCGGGGGGACGGGAGCTGGGACACGGGCGGGCTCGAGTCTCTGGGGATGAACGCCCTGGAGCAGGGAATGATCGTGAAGGTGAGCGGCCGGGACGGGCGTGTGGTGTGGGATGCCACGGAGCACAACAACGGCCTGTGCGAGCAGATGATCACCCACATGGCGCAGAACATGGCCAGCCGGTACCCGAACTGGCAGGGCGGGTACACCGAGAGCCTGTACCCCGTTCGCGGCGCGGACCGGGATGCGGGCCTCGTGTCCATAGGATACTACGGCCCGTTCTTCCTGAACGACGCCGACCTGTCCTTCATCACCGCCCTCAACAGGCTCCTGCTATGGGTGACCCTCGCCGTGCTCGCTCTCGCCGTGGGAGTGGGGCTGCTCATGGCTCGCGGCATCAGCGTGCCGCTCGCCCGGGTCGTGGCCGCGACGCAGCGGATCGCCGCGGGAAGCCTCGACGTTCGCATCACCGAGAGGACCAGGGTGCGCGAGATCGACGGCATCACCTCGGCCGTCAACGAGCTCTCGCGCAGCCTCAAGGAGCAGGAGGCGCTGCGCCGGCAGCTCACCGCGGATGTGGCTCACGAGCTGCGCACCCCGCTCGCCGCGCTGCAGAGCCACCTCGAGGCGCTGATCGACGGCGTGTGGGAGCCGGACGCGCATCGCCTCGCGGGCCTTCACGAGGAGACGCTGCGGCTCACCAGGCTCGTGCGGGACCTCGAGAGCCTCGCGCGACAGGAGGGCGAAGCCCTGGCTCTCGACAGGCGTGAGACCGACCTCGCCGCTCTCGTGAGGGGCATCGTGTCGAACCACGAGCCGCAGTTCCGCGCCAAGGGTGTGGGCATCGTTTTCCGCGGGGTCGCGGGACGAATCGTCGTATCCGTGGACCCTGACAAGATGAGCCAGGCCGTGATCAATCTCCTCTCGAATGCCCTGGAGTTCACGCCTTCCGGCGGGTCGGTCGTGGCATGCGTGGATGATCGCGAGATCCGCGTATCGGACACGGGCATCGGAATCGGGCCCGAGCACCTGCCCCGGATATTCGAGAGGCTGTACCGGATCGATCCTTCGCGCAGCAGGACCACCGGGGGCGCCGGGATCGGCCTTGCCATCGCCAAGGCGATCGTCGAGGCGCACGGCGGGGCGATCCGGGCCGAGAGCAGGCTCGGCGTGGGGTCAACCTTCACGATCCAGCTCTCCGGCTGAGATGGGGATTGACGGGCGGTCGATTAAATCGTATTATTACGATATGAAGAAGTCGGAGAGGGCTGCGGGCGCCCCAGGATCGGGAGTCCCGCCATCGTGCTGCACGATCGCGATCGACGGCAGCGAGCAGACGCGATTCCTGGCCATGTTGAAGACTGCGGGAAACCCCATACGGTTCGAGATCCTGAAATTCCTCGTCAGCCATCCCGGCTGCATCACCGGCGACATCGTCTCCCACCTCCCCATCGCGCAGTCCACGGTCTCGCAGCACTTGAAGTTGTTGCGGGCCGCGGGCTGGATCGCTGGCGAGATCGAGGGCCCTGCAACCTGCTACGAGCTGAACAGGGAAGCCATCGGGTGGTTCCGCTCCACTGTCGTCAGGATTCTCTGACCCCGCCGCGGAACTGAGCGGATATAGGTGCAGGAATGCGGTTTTCTGGTGTTCAATCTATCGTAAAAAAACGATATAGGAGGCTGCGATGGCCGCGCTGTTTCGAGAAGCTTTCTGGATCCTGGATTTCATCGTTCGCGCGTTTCTCCACATCCTGCCCTTTCTGGCCCTCTCCGTTCCCCTTGCGGTCCTGCTGAAGCGCTCGGGAGCCTCGAAGAGGATCGAAGGGTTCCTGCGCGGAAACCCCGTCATCTCGGTGGTTGCCGCGACGGCGATTGGCGCCGTGAGCCCCTTCTGCTCATGCGGCGTGGTGCCCGTGATCGCCGCTCTCCTGACCGGCGGGGTGCCGCTTGCGCCGGTGATGTCCTTCTGGCTTGCCTCCCCTTCGATGGATCCTGAGATCTTCTTCCTGAGCGCGGGCTCGATCGGATGGGAGCTGGCGATCTGGCGTCTTGCCGCCACCTTCGTGATCAGCCTCGCGGGCGGCTTCATCACGCTGGCCCTGGAGCGCACTGGCGCAATCGGGGGAAACGTGCTCCGGCTCGCGCCGCCTTCGGCCCCCTCGGCGCCCGCGGCCAGGAGGCTCACATCGCCGATCGCTCGCGCGTCCGCCACGCTGCCGTTGGTCATGTACACGGGCGGAAAAACCTCGGCGCCCTCAGCGCCCTCAGCGCCCTCGGCGCCCTCAGCGCCCTCGGCGCCCTCAGCGCCCTCGGCGCCCTCAGCGCCCTCAGCGCCCTCGGCGCCCTCAGCGCCCTCGGCGCCCTCAGCGCCCTCGGCGCCCTCAGCGCCCTCGGCGCCCTCAGCGCCCTCGGCGCCCTCAGCGCCCTCGGCGCCCTCAGCGCTCGCTCTATCGGCCG
>CAYGXO010000087.1:0-4014 GCA_964353885.1 uncultured Spirochaetaceae bacterium | reverse complement strand
TATTACGTTACGGATCGATTTATGTGGAGAAAGGCCCGCGAAGGCCTATAAACAAAGACTCGCGGGCCTAATTACGCCACATAAAAATCATAGCGACTCGAGAAGTGCAAGCACTTCATCGGTGGGTTGATATGGTGCCGGGTTCATTTCGACAGTGGCGCATTTTTCAAGCGCTCGACGTTTCATCTCCAAATCGGCCTCGACGTATTGGTGGGTTGTATTCACCGAGGCGTGCCCAAGCAAGGATTGGATGGTAACCAGGTCGACCCCTGCCTGCAGCAGATGCATTGCCAGGGAGTGGCGCAATGTGTGCGGAGAGATGGCTCTTGTTCCTACGCTCGGCCTTGCTTTTGCTGCTGTATGGACAGCTCGATGAAGAAGGTGGTTGACCCCGAAGCGTGTGAGTCGGTGTTTCCGTGAGTTTACGAAAACAGCAGCCTGCGGCTGAGCAGCGGCTCCGCGCTCTTCAAGAAGTGCGTTAAGAGCAGCAACCGCATCCTTCGCCAGGGGCACTGCGCGTTCTTTTCCGCCTTTCCCACGAAGCAATACGTGCGCAGGTCTTTGCAGGGTGAGATCTCCCACATTGACGCCGATGCCCTCGGAAACGCGCGCCCCGGTGCGAGCTAGGAGGAGCAATAGCGTATAGTCACGCCGGCCTCTCCAGGTGTTTCGATTTGGTGCTGCGATGATGGCATCGAGATCCGGCCTGTCCAGGTAGCCCAAGAGAGGTTTCGTGGTTTTCTTGCCTTCGATGCCGAGCACTTTGGCGGCAAGATTCACTAAAACGGGATCCTGTGAGGCCACGTGGTGAAAGAAGGAGTGAATCGCAGCAAGTCGTGTGTTGCGTGTGCGAATACTGTTGTGCCGCTCTCGCTCCAGGTGATCCAGAAAGAGCAGTACCATGTCGCGATCCAGGTCTTCGATACTGAGTTGGTTGGGCCGTTTGGCGATGCGCTCTGAGGCAAAAGTGATGAGAAGCCGCATTGAATCCCGGTAGGAGCTGATCGTTTCCGGGCTGGCCCGCCGTTGAGCCAACATGTGCTGGCGGAAGAAAGACTCCAGGAGCCTGGCAAACGTTGATCTTGGCTGTTTGATCATGATAGGACCTCCCCCTGCTCAAGCCAGCTTTGGTAGCGCTCGGCGGCAAGTGCCAGCAGTTCGGCGGTTGCTTTGAGGTAGTAAGCCGTGTCGCTGTAGTGAACATGCCCCATGTAGGTAGCCAGTGCCGGCAGCATCCCTTGAACGTCGATGCCTGCCTTGTACCAAGTCACCAGGCACTTGACCGCGAACCGGTGGCGGAGGTCGTGAAAAGTTGGTCCTCTGCCTTTCGGCCCACGCAACCCGGCCCGGAATGCCAAACCGGCAAAGACTCGCTGGAGAGTGTTTTTGGCGTACCGCCGGAGTCCCGAATGCACGAAGAAGGCCTCATCTTTGCAGTCGGGGAAGGAAACGTCGCGCACAGCGGCGTAACTGCGCAAGACCTCCAGCGTCGTGCTGTGAAGTGGAACGAGCCGGCTCTTGCCAAACTTGCTTTGTCTGACAACGAGCATTCCCGTTTTCAGGTCCACATCTACACGGTCTAGACCGACCGCTTCGCCGATGCGTAGCCCGGAGCTGGCGGCTAAGCCGATCATTGCGTGAAAGGTCAGCCCCCGAACCGGGTTATTCGGCGAGACGCGCCGAGCTTCATCGAGGATCCGTTGGAGTTCCTGGTCCGTGTATATGTGCCGGGGAGTTCGCGCTTGCGAGTGCGGCAATGCCTTGGGATCGAGAAGTGGGCTGGTGGGGTCGTAGATCGCCAGGTACTCCGAGAAGTGCCGCACCACTTGATAGCGGCGGGAGCAGTAGTTGGTCGAGTTCTTCGGATTGCTCAAGGCGAAGCTCAGCGCCAGTTCCTGCGTCAGTGGGCCGCTATGGTTTCGTAGGAAGACATGGTTGTCGAAGCTTTGCAAGAGAACCGTGGCGTCCTTGCAGCGGAAACCCAGGTCACAGCGTAGCTTAAGATAGACAGAGAGAGGCTTGGCGAAAACGCTCTTGAATGTTTTCATGGCTTGCCTCCCGGAAAAGGAAGGGCAACCGCCGCCAGATGGGTGGTGTCGACCTTGGTGTAAATCGCAGTGGTGTCGATGCTGATGTGGCCGAGAATGTCAGCGATCTGCTTGATAGGAACGGCCTGGTTGACCATCCGGGTCGCCAGGCTATGCCTCAGCAGATGGGCGCCATGGGTAGGAGCTTCAATACCCGCAAGCAACAGGTGCTTGCAGACGATGTTCCCAATTCCACGGGCGGAGGTGATGGGGCCCAGGGGAGCGCGATGGCGCAGGAAGACGTGGGGGAAGGATAAATGTGGGCGCCCATGGAGCAGATAGTCGGCAATGGCAGATCCAACCGCTCCAGGCAGCGGCAGAACTCTCTCCCGCCGTGTCTTGGTCTTTCTCAACCGAATCGCGGCCAATCGCCAATCGATATCTGCAAGTTGCAGGGAGCGTACTTCCTGGCCGCGCAGCCCCAGTGTCGCGATGAGAAGGAGTACCGCTTTATCACGTAGCCCTACCGGACGACTGGTATCGACGCTCTCAATCAATTGGCACACCTGCTCCCACGGCAAGTGCCGTGGAATGGAGCTTAAACGCCATTGCGACAACCTGGGGATGGCACGATCGAGGTCAGAAGAGATGACTCCTGTGGACCTCAGATAGCGCAAAAACACACGGGTAAGACTACACAGGTTATTGCGCCAGGAGCCGCTCGGGTGTAGTCCCGCAAGCTCAGTGATGAATTCCAGAATGTCGGCGCCATTCACCCGTTCCAGCGGTTTGCTGCCATGATGCTTCTGAATCCAGCTGAGAAACTGGCGAGCATAGTGCAGGTATTGGGAGCAGCTCGTTAGAACGAGTCCGCATGCGTTGCTCAAGTGTTCATGGTAGTCGTGAAGTATGTCGTCGAAGGGATCAGGGGGGCGAGTGCAAATTGCCCTTCGCAACACTCCTTGATCACAAAGATGCTCCCGCACGTGATGCATTATCACAGGAGCGTCCCTGAAAATTCCGTGGGAGGGGAGTTCCTCTTCGATGAATCGCGTTATCAGGCTCTCATCGATTTGTTCAGCGGACTCGACGCGGACCGATCGAGCAAAGTCGTTGAACCTGCCTGCCAGGCAAAGAATGCGTTGTCCACTTCTCTGCGTGAAACCAAGCCGGTGCAACCTGCCGGCGAACTCGTCCATGTGTTCGGCGAGAGGTTCCCGACGCAAATGTTGCAGATGCCATGGGGATTCGTAGAAATGTTCTAGCATGCTCATTCCTCCTTGTTGTGGGCAGACAGAATGCCTTACTCAAGAAGAAATGAGCCTGATTTTTATGTGGCGTAATTAGGCCCGCGAGTCTTTGTTTATAGGCCTTCGCGGGCCTTTCTCCACATAAATCGATCCGTAACGTAATACCTTACAACCTGCTGCCGCTTCTCCGGGATATAAGCGGTGAGGGCGGCCAGGGCATCCAAGGGGGAGAACCGTTCCGCGGCGGCTGAGGGCAGGTTCGTGCGCGAGCATGCGCGAGCCTCGTAGGTGACGATGCCGGTGTCGGGGTCATAGTGGAGCCGGACAAGTGAAAACGGTGCGTGGACAATGTACGCTGCGAGCCGTTCCCGGGCGGCGCTGTCGCCCGCACAGACGCCCTCTCCCTCGTATGCGGAAAAGCCGGGATGGTGGAAGCGGTCCAGGATGTCCAGGGTGGTCTGGCCGATGCGGCCGCAGGCGAGGAGGTTTTTGAGCAAATGGTGGCGGAACAGGAGCATGAGCTGCTGGCCATCGAGAGGGGGAATTGCTTGAAAGCTGCCGTCGGAGGACCAAACTCCGCGGCTTGCGAGAGCATGGATGTGAGGGTGTAGATTGAGACGGTCTCCGTAACTCTGGACTGAGATCACGACGCCGGGGAGGGCGGCGGGATCGGAGGCGACCTCCTGGAACATCTCCTTGAGGGCCTGCCAGGCCGACTTGCAGAGCAGGCCGAGATC
>CAYGXO010000086.1:0-66005 GCA_964353885.1 uncultured Spirochaetaceae bacterium | reverse complement strand
CTACACCTCCGACAGCTACAAGCCAACGCAGGCGCTCGCGAACGAGACCCTCACAGGGCCCGCCACGCTGATCATCGGCGGCCTGTCGCTCGGCATGCTCTCTACGCTCATCCCCGTTGTCGTCGTCGTGATCGCCACGCTCGCGGCATTCTTTCTCTCGGGTGGCTCCGCCAACGCAGGCATGGGCCTCTACGGCATCGGGCTCTCGGCGGTCGGCATGCTGGCCACCCTCGGCATCACCCTCGCCACCGACGCCTACGGCCCCGTGGCCGACAATGCCGGCGGAATCGCGGAGATGGCGCACCTCGACCCCGACGTCCGGGAGAGGACGGACGCCTTGGATTCGCTGGGCAACACCACGGCCGCGACGGGCAAGGGCTTCGCCATCGCCTCGGCGGCCCTGACGGCTCTCGCGCTGATTGCCGAGTATGCGAACAAGATCCTCGAGGGCCTGCAGACCGGCGTTGCGAAGGTGAGCGAAGGTTTCTACACCTTCTACCAGGGCTTGATCAGCAGGGCGGCCGACGGCAGCTTCTCCCTCGCCGTGAATCTGATGGACCCGAAGGTCCTGATCGGCCTGTTCCTCGGCGCGGTGCTCCCGTTCGTCTTCTGCGCCCTCGCCATGAAGGCGGTCGGCAGGGCGGCGGGCGATATGGTGAAGGAGGTCCGCAGGCAGTTCAAGGAAAAGAAGGGGATCCTGGCGGGCACCGAGAAGCCGGACTATGCGGCATGCGTGCAGATCTCCACGAAGGGCGCCCAGAAGGCGATGATCCTCCCCTCGCTGCTCGCCCTGATCGCGCCGATCGCGGTCGGCATCATCTTCGGGCCCTTCACGGTCATCGCGCTCCTGGCAGGCTCCCTCGCGACCGGCTTCGTTCTCGCCGTCATGATGGCGAACTCGGGCGGCGCTTGGGACAACGCCAAGAAGTTCATCGAGAAGGGGAACCTCGGCGGCAAGGGCTCGGCGAACCACAAGGCCGCCGTCGTCGGCGACACAGTCGGCGACCCGTTCAAGGACACGGCGGGCCCGGCCATGAACATATTGCTGAAGCTCATGTCCATGGTCGCGATCGTGTTCGTCACCACAACGGTGAGCATCAACGACCTCATTCTCCGGCTGATCGTCAAGTAGGGCGGATCGGGCGCGGCCGCGCGGTCGAGCCGCCTCGCGGTGCAGAGAAAGCTCACGCACGCATGCGGGCGCCCTTCCCGGGGCGCCCGCCTCTTTTCGGGCCAGCTGCCGTCCTCAGTCCCGCCCGGCGCGGAGGAACTGAAGGATCTGGACGCGGTATTCGTGGAACGTGTTGAGGTGTCTTTGGAGGATCGCGATCACAACTTCCGCGTCAACCTCGTCGTACTGGTGCACCACGACATTCCTGAACTTCGCCATCTTGACGAGGGAATCAAGCAGCGCATCTGTGAGCACTCCATTCTCGCACAGCACCGTGAAGCCGTCGGCGTAGCTCTTCGGCGCCCGCATCCCGCCGTCGGAGATGACGTGACCGGCGATGTCAGCGCACGTTTCGATCATGATCTGGAGGGTCCTCTCGACGATTCTCTGAGACTTCCAGTCACGTCGGTACTGGTCGAGAGAGATTCCAGCGAACTCGGCGAGCTGCTCTTGGTACGTCTCCAGCTCTCCGAGCTTGCGGTACAGCAGCACACGATCAACCACCGCGGTATCTCCTCTCGAAGAACGCTTCTTCCGTGATTGCGAAATCGAAAAACTCCCGTCGCTTCAGCGATTCGTATCGATGACGAAAGAAGGGATCCCGATCGACGAGAATCCGCCGGTTTTGCAGCACCCTTCCCACAATGCTGATGGGCGCGGTGTTGAGGATGAGAAGGTCGAGCTCAGAGGTGCCAAGAACCTCGGTGAGTGCGTCGAAAAGGGATAGTCTCGCGTCTGCGCCATCTCCCCCTCGTTCGAGAAAAACGGCGATATCCACGTCGGACAGGGGGCTACGGGACCCGCGCGCGAGACCCCCGAATAGGTACGCAAAAATGACCTCTTCTCTTTTGTTCAGAAGCGCGGCGGCCGTCGGGAGGCGATCGAGGATGTCATCGGGAAGACTTTCGAACTTGATCATGGAGTCGAGTATACAGGGCGCAGAAACCTCTTGTCAGCACCCCGGTCCGCCAGCGCTCACTGCCTTCGGTCTCAAGGGATCATGTACCCTTCGCCCCTGACGGCGAGGATGAAGCGCGGCCCCGCGGCGGGGATCGCCCCAATGACCTTGCTTCTGATCGAGGCCACCTGCATGTCCAGGGCCCGGCTTCCTGGCGCCGCCGGCCTTCCCCAAGCGCGGTAGGCAAGGGCGTCGCGGGGGACCGCCGAGCCCCTGGCAGCGAGGAGCTGCCTCAGCACCTGCGACTCGCGCAGCGTGAGCGCGACGAGCCCGGCCGGCGTGCGGAGGTCGTTCCCCTCGAAAGAGAGCTCTCCCCACGGAAACGAATACCTGCCCAGGCCCTGCTCCAGCAGGCGTAGCGCGCGCAGGCCCAGCTCGTCGGCCGACCAAGGATCGCGCAGGTAGTCGGCGCACCCGGCGAGGAAAGCGCTCCGCAGCAGGTTCGGGGGTCCGCAGGCGACCACAGGCACGCCCGCGTCGAGCGCGAGGCTTCCCAGGGCCTCTGCCGGCACGACGTACAGGTCGGCTTCTCCCGGGGGCGGCGGGCTTTCCGATGCCAGAAAACGAAAAGGGCTTCTCGCCAGAGAAGCCCTCGTTTTTTCCACCAGCACCCGATCGGCGGCGACGAACGCGATCGTATAGCCGCCCGCGCTCACCGCGCCGCTCACTTCTTCTCTTCAAGCCTGCCCATCTTCGCCTTCAGGTCTTCGAGAAGCGTGTCGGCGTTCGCGCCCGAGCCTTCCAGCTCCTTGAACTTGTCCTCGAGCTTCTGGTCCGGAGTCACGGAGGCCAATTCTTTCATGGCCTCGGCCTCGGCCTCGACCTGGTCGACCTTCTGCGCCATGCGGTCGAAGGTGTCGAACGACGAGGTGGCGGAGAGCGAGCCCATGGTCTGCTGGATCTGCTTCTGCGCCTCGGCCCTCTTGGCCCTCGCCACGAGGAGGTTCTTCTTGCGGCTCGCTTCCTCGATCTTGGCCTGCAGCTGGCGAAGCGCGTCCTTGAGCTGCTCCACGGAGGAGTGCTGGCTGTCGTACTCCTTCTGGAAGGAGGAGGCGTAGCCGTCGTACTCCTGCTTGCGCACGAGGGCTTCCTTGGCCAAGTCGTCCTTGCTCGCCTTCACGGCGAGCATGGCCTTGCGCTCCCACTCATCCGCCTGCCCCTTGTTCTCCAGCAGCTGCCGTTCGAGCTTCTTCTCGTCGGCGATCGACATCGCGACCTGCTTCTTCGCCTCGATGAGCTGCTCGTTCATGTCCATGACGAGCTGGTTCAGCATCTTCTCGGGGTCTTCCGCCTTGCTGATGAGCGCATTGATATTGGATTTCAGGACTGTCCTGATTCTCTCAAGAATCCCCATGTGCGGGTCCTCCTGTCATTTCTTCGAGCGGTACTTCGAGAGGATGCGGTAGTGCTGGGCGAGGGCCAGGCCTATCGCCTCGACGGAGGCTTGGAACTCCTCGAGGTCGAGCGTGTCCGCCTCGAGGGTGTCGATGATGATGAGGTTCTTCCCATCCAGCGCGTAGGCGCCGTGGACCATGTCCGTCGCGTTCAGGCGCAGAAGCTCCTCGAAGAGCTTCTCGCGGCCGGCAGCGGGCGCCTCCATCACGTTGATCCGTAGTATCACGAGGGGATCGGCAAGGATGACGAGGAGGTCGTTGATGCCCTTCTCGACGTCACGCACCACCCAGGAGCCCGCTCCGGCCTCCTGGAACGTGAGGGACAGCTTCATGAGGTAGCCTTCGATTTTCTCTCTGGTGATCATCGCGGTCCCCTCAGCCGAGGAATACTTGCGCGGCGTTGTCGATGGCGAGGATGGTCTTGCACTCGGAGCAGCGGAACCGGCCCGACTTGGAGGCCTTCAGCTTTTTGCTGCAGATGGGGCACTTGAAGATCTTGGGGAACACGGCTCCCTTGCCCTCCTCGCCCTTGGCGGCGAAGAAGCTCACCGCCTCGTCGAGGTTCTCCTTGATGTTGAAGAACTGCGAGAAGCCCAGGAGCTGGAACACCTCGTAGACCTTCGGCTGGATCTCGAGAAGGACAAGGTCGCCGCCGCGCGGCTTGGCAGCCTTGAGGAAGGCGGTGAAGGACCCGATGCCGGTGCTGGACACGTAGTTGAGGCCGCTGCAATGGAAAATCAGCTTTATGTAGCCGGCTTCGATCGCCTTGGCCACGCGTTTCTGGAAATAGTTGGAGTTGTACGTGTCGATGTATCCAGTCAGGTAGAGAACTAGGCACCCCTCGGTATCCTCGATCTTCTGGAGGCGTATTTTGAGGCTATCGTCCTTTTCGTCGTCAAACCCCGGTACGATCTCGTTGTTACTCATGGCGCCCCTTTGCCTTCAAAGATTCCCTTCAGCCCATCGAGTGTCCACGCAACTATACCCCCTCCGCCCGGTCACCGCAAGGGGTCGTGGTATCGGTTTTCCCTTGTTATATCCATGTATTCTATTGCGTTTCGCCGTTTTTGTCAAATCATTCTCCTACCGGTTCGGGTCCCACTGCAGCGAGAAGCTGCCCTGATTGTTCGCGTCGAGGCCTGCCGGGTTCGCGGCGCCCAGTCCAAGGCGAAACTCCCCCCGGTAGCGGGCGCTCGCTGTCCATTCTCCCAGCCTCGAGGAGAAGCCCGTCGACACCGTGTAGGCTTGTTTCGACTTGCTCGGCTCTTCGGCGAGGCTGAACCGGGCGTCGAGCCCCGCGTCGAGGCTCGTGCCCTTCGCGAGGGAGAACGTCGCGTCCAGGCCGCCCTTGAGCGCGAGGTAGTCCTTCGACCTGTCGTTTTCGTCGAGCTGACCGAAGGTCGCGTACTTTCCCCCGACGACCGCTCCAAGCTTCAGCAGGGGGCTCAGGCGCAGCGTCGCGTCCTGATCCGCCTGGATATAGGAGTAGTCGCTGTTCTCCTCCACGTAGTCCTTCACGGAGTACTTCAGCGTCAGGCCTATGCCGGCAGGAAGCGCGTCCTCCTTGATCCGCAGCGAGACCGTATTCCTCGTGGAATCGGGGACGAGGGTGCCGTCTTCCTCGTCCTCGCTCGCGCCGCCGGCCACCTCGTACCTCGCGGTGACGACGGGCAGTTTCCAGTCCAGACCGGTCGCCGCGGCGCACGAGAAGGCGAAGGCAAAGGCGAGGAGAACGCCTTTCTCCATGCTGTATATATCGGCTATTATCGCGGTGACATGAAAGAAGAGCGAAACGTCCGCATCGTGCTCGTGCGGCCGCGCGATCCGCGGAACGTGGGGGCCGCCTGCCGGGCGATGAAATGCATGGGCATCGCCTCGCTCGCCATCGTGACCGACGGCATCATCGACCCGACGCAGGCGCGAACCCTCGCGCATTACGCCTCCGACGTGCTGGAGAATGCCCGCGTCTACTCCGACCTGCGCGCCGCGGTGGAAGATGCCGTGCTGATCGCTGGCACAACCCGCCGGCGCGGAAAGAACAGGAAATACTTCACCCTTTTCCCCGAACAGCTTGCCGAACGGATCGCCGGCATCGAGGAGGGGACGGTCGCGGTGCTGTTCGGCAACGAGGAGACGGGCCTGACGGACGAGGAGCTCGCCCTCTGCCACCTCGCGGTCACGATCCCGGCGATCCCAGAGTTTCCCTCGCTCAACCTCTCGCACGCCGTCCAGGTCGTCTGCTACGAGATCTTCCGTGCGCGCACAAAGGGGAGACTCACCCCTTTTGCACCCATCCCCGCCCGGGAGGTCGATTCCCTCGCGTCGGTGATCACTCGGTCTCTGAAGGCGGTCGGTTTCTTCCGGGTCGTCGGCCCCGACAGCATGGGGGTGTTTTTCCGGGACATCCTCGGCCGGGCCGGGCTGTCGGTGAACGAGGCGAAGAGGCTGGGAGTAGTCTTCCGCAAGATCGCCGGCCTCGCGACAAAGAAGGGAATTGACCCGTAGGCGAATCCCCCGTAGAGTAGGGCCAGAGGAGAAATCCCGATGCGTACGACAGCCCGAATCGGCCTCGCCGCGTGCCTGTTTCTCGTCGCCGTCCTTGCCCCGGCCATCACCCGTTCCGAGTTCGACAGGGTCGTCGACTTTTCCGTGTCCCTCAAGACCGTTGCCGCCGCGGCGAGCGGCGAGGCGGCCCTGCCAGTGGGAAGGCTCTTTATCCTGGACGGAACAGTCTCGGATGTGAGCATCCTGGACAAGGAGCAGGCGAGCTTCCGGGCGCGCATCGAGCTGATCTCGGGTGAGTGGATCGGCACGGAGGACGTGAAGAGCTACTCCTGCTGGATCGAGTTTTCAGGCCCCGCGTTCTTCAAGTCGTTTCCCGCGCGCGCGCCGAAGGACCCGACCCCCGACATGGTGTTCCTCAACTCGCGGCTGCTCGTCATCGCCCGGCCCCTGACCGTGACGACCTCCCACACGGGCGAGAAGAGAATGCTCATGGAAGGAATCTACACCCGGGCGATCAAGTAGGCCGCGATCAGAGCGCGGCGGGCCAGGTATTCTCGTGGCCAAGCAGCGGCAGGGCCGCGGCCTCAATCGAACTGGATGTCGCGGGACCGTATCGTCTCGCCCCCGGCTGACAGGGCGGCGCGCTCCATCACATTGCGAAGCTCCCTGATGTTCCCCGGCCAGGGGTGAGCGATGAGCCTGTCCCTGGCATCGGCCGCAATGCTCGCTCGCTGCTGCCCGCGCAGCGCGAGGAAGTGCGCGGCCAGAAGGGGGATGTCCTCCTTCCGCTCGCGCAGCGGCGGCACGCGGATCGGCAGCACGGCCAGGCGCCAGTACAGGTCTTCGCGGAAGCCGCCCTCCCGCACCTCGGCCTTCAGGTCACTGTTCGTGGCCGAGATGACTCGCGCGTCGACGGGGATCGACCTGCTGCCGCCGACCCGCGTGAGCTCCTTCTCCTCGAGCACGCGCAGGAGACCGGTCTGCGCGCGCGGGGAAAGCTCGCCGACTTCGTCGAGGAACAGCGTGCCGCCGTCGGCCCGCTCGAAGCTGCCCGGCCTTGCCACCGCGTCGGTGAAGGCGCCCTTCTCGGAGCCGAAGAGCTCCGTCTCGAGCAGCGCCTCGGGCAGGGCGCCGCAATTGACCGCCACCAGGGGGCGGTCGCAGCGGGGGGAGACCCTGTGCAGCGCCCGCGCGACCAGCTCCTTGCCCGTCCCGCTTTCCCCCCGCACGAGCACGGGGCAGTCCACGGGTCCGTAGCGCAGGATCAGCTCCTTGGCTTCGCGGATGCCGGCGGTTTCGCCGATCAGCTCCTCCAGCACGGAAGGCGCGGCGGAGGGCAGGCGCCTGCGGGCATCGGCCCCGCGCACCGCTGAGGCGAGAGTGCCGAGCAGCGCCTCGGCGCCGTAGGGCTTCACGACGTAGTCGCAGGCGCCGGCCTGGATCGCCTCCTTCACCAGGCGCACCGAGGAGAGGCCCGTGAGCATGACCACGGGCGGGGCGAGCGGCCGATCGGACAGCTCCCGCAGCACGGCGATCCCGTCGATGTCGGGCAGGTCGATGTCCAGCAGGACCACGTCGGGGGCCTCCCGGGCAGCCGCCTCGAGTCCTTCCTGTCCGGTGCGGGCGGAGAGCAGCGTGTAGGCTCTGGGCAGGATGTGCTGCAGGAGCTTGTGCGCGCCGGGATCGTCGTCGACGAAGAGGACTTTTACCATGTGAACCGTACTTTCGCATACGATGGTACGGAAAAAGCGTGAAGGCCGCAAGGGAGGGTTCACGCCGGCGGGGAGGGATGACACCGGCCGCCCCCTCTGCTACACTCGCGGCACCATGTTCGAGTTCCGACTCTTCCTCCGTTTCCTCGACAAGGAGTTCCTTGTCAAGCTCATCTTCATCCTGCTGCTGTACTCGCTCGTCCCGCTCGCCGAAATTTTCCTGTTCCTCTACCTCGGCGATCTCATCGGCAACTACCTCATCCTCGCGATCGCCGCCGTCGTCGGGCTGGTCGGCATCCTGTTCGCGGTGGGGCAGATCCGGCGCACACTCGACCGGCTTCGCGCGAAGATCCGCCAGAGCCAGTACCCGGGCAGGGAGTTCGTCGACCTGGCGGGCATCCTCGTGAGCAGCGTCCTGCTGCTCACGCCCGGCTTTCTCACGGATTTCGCCGGTTTTCTCCTGCTGATCCCCTTCTTCCGCGAAGCCCTGGGCAGGGCGATCGCGAAGAGGATGGACAAGAGCTTCAAGGAAGTCTACGAGTACCTTCGGCTGTACGACCTGTGAGCGCGCCTCCGCGCCTCCGAGCGGGCTTTTTTACAGCTTGAAAAGCCTGTAGACCACGAGCAGCACGAGGTACCAGAAGAAGGGGAAGACAACGGCGATCTTCCACGGCCTGCGCCAGAAGCCCGACAGCGCCCCGAGCCCCGCCGCGTGAAGCTTCTTCGAGACCTGCTTCTCCTGGCCCGCGAAGACCTCGAGGCAATTGTCGGCAAAAAGCGAGATGCCGGGGTTGAGCTCCTTCCGGTGGCGCAGAATCCACTTCTCCCTGCCCGCGATCCCCGAACCGACCAGCAGGAGGTGGGGTGAGGACTTCTTGATCGCCGTCACGATGCTCGCCTCGATCGACTTCGGAAAGAAGCCGTAGTAGCGGCCGACCACCCGGATGTCGTGGAACGAGCCGCGGAGGTTTTCCTCGGCGATCTCGATCGTCCGCTTGCGGGCGCCCAGAAGGTACACGGAGCCCTTCGTCTTCTCGACGAGGCTGAGCGCTCGGATGACGAACTCGAACATGTTGAACAGGCTCGGCTCGCCCGCGCCGAGGAAGCGCGCTCCCCACGCGAGCGCCCGGGAGGTCGGGAGCACGAGGGAGGCCTCGCGCAGGCAGCGGGCGAGCTCCGAATCGGCGCGGGCCCGCAGCAGGCCGCGCGTCGAAAGGAACACGATCTGGTTGTTTTGCCCATTGTCCATCATCTCGGAGATGGCTCGCACCGCCATGTCGGGATCGACGACGTCCACGGGAACGTCGAGGACCTTGATCCTCTTCACTTTTCGCTGATCGGTCTCCACGCGTGTGTCTCCCTTACGATCTGTTTCACGATGGCGACGGCGGCGATCGCGGCCGTGTCCACCCTCAGCACTCCCTGCCCAAGATGGACGGGATGAAAACCCGCCTCCGCGAGGAAGGCGACTTCCGCGGGGGAAAGCCCCCCCTCCGGCCCGATCAGAACGCTCACCCGGCTCGGAGCGTGCGCGAGGAGCGCGTGCAGGGGCTCATTGCCCAGAGGTTTCTCGTGGAAGAACAGGGCTGTCCCCCACTCCTCCTCGGCGCGAATGGACATGAGCGGGCGCGGCTGTTCGAGAACGGGCAGCCGCTGGTTGCCGCTCTGCTGGAGGGCCTCTCGCGCGATCCGCTCCCAGCGCCGCTGCCTGCCCGAAAGGTCTCCCGATCCGAGCAGGGAATGCTCGCTCTGCAGGGGGACGATGCGCACCACCCCCGCCTCCGTGGCCTGGCGGACAATGGAATCCATTTTCGGCCCCTTTGGCAAGCACTGCAGGAGGGTGATCCGCAGATCGGGCTCTCGCAGGGGCGATTCCTCGGCCGCCGGCTCGGTTTGCTGCGGCGCCGCGCCGTGCAGCGCCGGCTCGACGCTCGCCTCGCAGACGGCCGCCCCGATGCTGAGCAGGCGCAGGGAGTACCGCGTCCCGCCCGCGTCGATCGCGGGCACGGCATCCCCTGCGCGAAGGCGGAGCACCCGCGTGAGGTAGTGCAGGTCGTCGCCCGCGAGTGCGATGCGCTCCTCGCCCGCGTACTCGCGGGGGAGAAGGAATTGCCTCATCGGCTCCCCTTCCCATGCGAGGGCAGACCTGAGCGCACCGGCTAGAGTCCCGGCGCCTTGATCTGGCCGGCGGCGAGCGCCTCCACGGCGGCTTCGAGCTGGATGTCGAAGTCGAGGTCGTAGATCGGAGGATTGTTGTTCGTCTTCTCGACCTCGTTGCGCACGAGCCTGCGCAGGTACCTGTCGTTCAGGATGATCCCCTTCTTCCGCAGCCCGACGATGAACTCGCCCACCTTCTCCGCCGTCGGCCTCGGCGTCGCAGCGACGAAGTCCGCGAGCCACGTCGAGTTCAGGATGTCCGACAGGCTCTTCTCCTCCTCGGGGGTGAGCGTCGGCTCCACGACGGTCTTGTCCGGCTCGATCCCCTTGTGGTCGATGCTCACCCCAGAGGGGGTGAAGTAGCGGGACATCGTGAGCTTGAAGTGCGCGCCTCCCACCTGCCGGATCTGCTGGACCGAGCCCTTGCCGAACGTCGTCGCCCCGATCAGAACCGCCCGGCCAGTGTCCTTGAGCGCGCCGGCGAGGATTTCCGCCGCGGAGGCCGAGCCCTTGTCGACAAGAACGACGATCGGGATCTTCGCGTCCACCATCACGCGGCTGCGCTTCGCCGTGTGAACGAAGTCCTCGTTGTCCGACCGGTCGGAATGAGTGCTCACGATCGGGCCCTCAGCGATGAAGAGGTTCGCCACGTTCACGACGGAGGCGAGCAGCCCGCCGGGGTTGTTCCGCATGTCGATGATGAGCGAGGTGTAGCCGTTCTCGCGGAAGAACGCGATGGCCTCCCGCGAGCGGTCGTAGGTCTGCGGCATGAACTGCGTAATGCGCAGGTAGCCGATCCCGCCCGGGATCATCGCGCGCCTCACGTTGGGCACCTCGATCAGGTCGCGCATGAGCTTCACGTCGAAAACGACGGTCTCGCCCCTGCGGATGGTGAGCGTCACCTCGGTCTTCGGCTCGCCGCGGATGCGCTTGGCGATCTCGTCGCTGGTGAGCTCCACGCAGCTCTCCCCGTTCACCGCGAGGATCAGGTCGCCGGCCGTGATGCCGGCCCGGTAGGCGGGGGTCCCCTCCATCGAGGAAATCACCTCGCCTCCCACTTTGTCCTTCTTCGTGAAGGTGAGCCCGATGCCGCCGAACTGCCCGGTTGTCGTCTCATCCCAGTACTTCATGTCCTCGGCGGTGAGGTAGCTGGAGTACGGATCGCCCAGGGAGTCGAGCAATCCCTTCATCGCGCCATCGTACAGCGCCTTCGGGGTGCTCTTGTCGGCGTCCACGAAATTGTCGCGCACGAACCTCATCGCTTCGGCGATGGTGTTGAGGTACGCCTGGGTCTCCTCTTCAGCGCTCCCCGCAAGCAAACGGGGGGAGAACGCGAACAGCGCGAGAGCCGCGAGAAGGACCACGGTGATCGTCACCCATGCGATGCGTTCGCGGGAATGAGGCGTCTTCATGGGGCCATTCTAATCCGCCGCCCCGGTTTGTCAACGCAGGCCCTGCGCGGCAGGCCGCACGCGGCAGGCCGCTCCCTTGACGGGCGTTTCCCCGCACCGCTACACTTCTGCCCTGTATGACGGCGAGAAGGGCGCTGCTCGCGCTGGGTTCCCTCTGGGAGCTCGTGCGCTTTTTCCTCGTACTCTCCATTCTCGCTCTCATCGTCCGATCCGCGGGAGGAGGGGGAGCGGCGTCGGTGCCGTGGCTGCTGCTCTCCGGCACGGGAAACCTGCTCGTTCCCGTCGGCGGCCTGATGCTCGCGATGTTCCCCGGCCGCTACAGCGGGCTCGTCGGCCTGCTGCGCCTGGGCAAGGGGCTCTCGGTCTTCTCCATGCTCATCCTCTTCGTCTCGGGCTCGCTCGCGACCGCGGTGAACGCGGCGCTGCTCGTTGTCGCCGGACGGACGATCAGCGCGGCCGTCGTGGTTCTCGTTCTCTTTACGCTCGACCTCGCTTTCCTCGCGCTGCTCGTGTTCTCCCGCGAGAAGGACGCCGCACAATGACCGTCCTCCCCATTGGGAGCGGAAAAGGCGGAGTGGGCAAGTCTCTGCTCGCCGCGAACCTCTCGATCGCCCTCGCGGAGGCGGGACGGAGGGTCGTGCTCGCCGATCTGGACCTGGGAGCCTCCAACCTCCACACGATGCTGGGCATCCGGGGGGTGAGCGAGGGGATCGGGACATTTCTCGCCGCGCCGCGCAAGTCCTTTGCCGACATCCTTCTGCCGACCGAATACGCGGGGCTCGCCTTCATCCCCGGAGACGCCGAGGTTCCCGGCGCCGCGAACATGAAGCCGGGCCAGAGGCGGCGGCTCGTGCGCCACCTGCAGTCCCTCGACTGCGACTTTCTCGTTCTCGACCTGGGCCCGGGATCGGGGGCGATGACGCTGGATTTCTTCCTTCTGTCCGACTCGGGCATCCTGATTACGACACCCGCCCTCACGGCGATTCTCAACGCATACCTGTTCCTGAAGAACGCCGTCTTCCGCCTCCTGTACGCCGCCGTGGACAGGGAGTCGCGCGCGTACGCCGTGCTCGAGTCCCTGCGCAAGGAGGCGGGCGCGCTGCAGAAAGCCTATGTCCCGCGGATCCTCGCGCGCATCGCCGGCGAGGATGCGGAAAGCGCGCGCGCGATCGACGCGCGCCTCGGGCGTTTCCGCCCCCAGCTCGTGCTGAACATGCTGGAGCAGCCCGGCGACGCGGAGAGGGCGGACAGGCTCCAGCGGTCCGCCCGCGAGTACCTCGGCGTCGAGCTCGCGCACCTCGGGGCGATGGATCGAGACGATCTGCAGGGCCTCGCGCTCGGCTCCCGCCTCCCGCTGATCCGCTACAAGCCGCGGTCCGTCCTGTCGC
Organism: uncultured Spirochaetaceae bacterium; assembly: GCA_964353885.1. Lineage (GTDB taxonomy): Bacteria > Spirochaetota > Spirochaetia > SZUA-6 > Fen-1364 > CAVTER01. Next base: position 53,308 of record CAYGXO010000086.1, on the reverse strand, counting down.
AGGACGTCTACAGGATCGCCGAGAAGCTCCTCGCGGGGACCGGGCAGTGAGGCGGCACGGCGCTCTGGCAGCCGCTGTCGTGCTCGCCGTTCTTGCCGTCTCGCCCTGCTGTGCCGCGAGCGCCACCGGCGTCACCTTCACGCCGGACTCCTGGCATTTCGGCATGATCCGACAGGGGGAGAAGATCGAGGTGACTCTCACGGTGACCAACGGCTCGACGAGCCCGGTTTCGGTGACCCTCACCGCGACCTGCGACTGCCTCACTGCGGCGCCGTCCACCCGCACGATCGCGCCCGGCGAGGAGGGGATGTTCGCGTTGGCCTACGATTCCTCCGACGACACCGGCAATGTCCGAAAGAACTTCCTCGTCACCACGGATGCGCCGGGCCTTGAAAGGGCGTACTTCGAGCTGCGCGGGACCGTGCGCGCCGAGCGGGCGGGCGCGGCCGAGGAGGGGGACGGAGCGGGCGCTGCGGAGCAGCGGAGCGGAGCCGGCGCCGCGCGGGCGGGCAGCTCCCCGATCGCGTTGGTCTACTATTATGCTCCCGGCTGCAGGTCCTGCGAGAAGTTCCTCGCCGAGGAGCTGCCGCGCAGGGAGCGCGAGCTCGCGATCCGCATCGTCGTCGAGCGCAAGGACATCCTCGATCCCGTCGTGTACGAGGAGCTTGCCTCGCTCGCCTCCTCCCTCGGCCAGAGCATGCGCGCCGTGCCGGTCCTGCTCGCGGGGCGGACGCTTCTGCAGGGAGAGAAGGAGATCGAAGCCCGGATCGACGGCGTTCTCGCGAGCCTCGCGACCGGCCTCGAAGGCGACGGGGCGAGGGGGCCGACTGAAGCTCCGCTCCTCCCGCATGGCCTCTCGGTCCTCGCCGTCGTCGCCGCCGGGCTGCTCGACGGGGTCAACCCCTGCGCCTTCACGACTCTCATCTTTCTGCTCGCCTCCCTCGCTCTTGCCGGTCGAGGCAGGCGCGAGGTGCTCGTGATCGGCGCCTTCTTCTCGCTCTCCGTCTTCCTCACCTACCTCGCGATCGGGTTGGGCTTCTTCGCCGCCCTCCGGGCGGCGGCGGTCGTCCCTCTGGTCTCGCGGATCCTTCGCTGGCTGCTCGTCGCCGTGCTCGTCGCCTTCGCGGGCATGAGCGTGTATGACTACGTGCTCATCCGCGGGGGGAAGCCGACGAAGATCCTCCTGCAGCTCCCCTCGGTCTTGAAGAGGCAGATCCACAAGTCCATCAGGTCGCAGGCGCGCGCCGCCGCGCTTGTCGGCGGGTCGCTCCTGCTCGGGTTCCTCGTGTCGATCTTCGAGTTCGCCTGCACGGGGCAGGTGTACCTCCCGACCCTCGCCTACCTCGTTCGCGTGCGCCGCCAGGCCTCGGCCGTCGGCCTGCTCGTCCTGTACAACGCATGCTTCATCCTCCCCCTGCTCGTCGTGTTCGCCGCGAGCTGGCTGGGGGTGAGCTCAGGGAAGATCACCGCGCTGTTCCAGAAGCGCATGGGAGCGGTGAAGCTCGGCCTCGCGGCCGTTTTCCTCGGCCTGGCCGCCTTCACCCTGTGGGGCGGGTGAGGTGATGAGCATCCGCGGCGACTTCTCCCTCGAGATCGACGAGCTGGCGATCGAGGCGCGCGTGACGATCACGCCCGACGAGAGCGGCATCGAGCTCACCCCCGAGAGCGTCGTTGCGTTCCTGCGCGAGAAGGGCGTTCGCGAGGGGCTCGATTCGGAGGCGATCGAGAAGGGTTTCCGCACCCTCGCCAGGAAGAGGGGCGAGCGCGTGAGCTTCGTTGCCGCCGCGGGGACCCCGCCGCAGCCCCCCGAGCCCGAGGTGGTTGAAGTGATGAGGCTCGAGGTGCCCCCCCGGCTCGCGGCGGCCGCTCGCGCCGTGCTCGCTCGAGCGGCTCCGCCTGAGCTTTTTCGCGAACGGGTGGAGAAGATCCGAACCGAGAAGAAGGTGGCGAAGAAGCAGGCCCTCCCGTTCCTCCCGCCGAAGGAAGAGGTCCAGGTCGTCTGGGAGAAGAAGACTGTCCGCGAGAAGGCGGCGATCGACCCTGCCGTGAAGGAGACGGGCTACGTGGAGGCGGGCGCCGTCGTGGCGAAGATCCGCGGGGGGAAGCCGGGCAGGGAGGGCAGAAGCATTCTCGGCCGGATGGTGCCGCCCCCCCGCGCCGCCTCTCGCGAGTTCCTCTTCGGCGCGGGGCTCCTGCGCGCGCACGACGAGGTGAAAGCCCGGTCGAGCGGCTTCCTGCGAAAAGGCGAGCTGTGGTGCGATCTCGTGCCCTTTCGCGATCACCGCATCGAGTGTGCCGCGTCGGCCGACTCGCTCTCGTGCATCTTGTCATTCCAGCCCGGGGATGCGAGCGCGCCCGCGCCCGACCCGGCGGAAATCCTTGCGCGCGCCGAGAAGCTTGGCTTCGACGCGAAGTCGCTGCTCTCGACAGGCGAGCTCGCCGCTCTCCTTCGCGACTCACTCGCGCGGAAGGCCGCGCTCGCCGGAGTTCCGATCACTCCGAAGATCGACGGCATGGCCGCAGTCACCGTCTCGCCGGATGCGCTTCGCGCGGCGCTCACGATCCGCAAGGGAAGGGGAGGGGGGAAGCCTCTCGCGCTCGCCGAGATCAGCGAGGCAATCCGGGCGAGCGGCGTCAGGGGCTACAAGGCCGAGGGGGTGAAGAAGGACATCCTGTCGTTTTTCGGCGGCACGCAGGTGGCGCTCGAGGACTACGGCCTTGCAACCGGGCGGGCGGCAGAGAGGGGCGCCGACGGCTCGCTCTCCTGGCTCGTTCCGTTCCTCCCGGCCGATGAGGCGGAGGGCATCCGGCAGCGATCGGCCGCGAACGTTTCCCGCCTTTCGGGTTTGAAGTCGCTTTCCGTCTTTCCCCTCGCGGCGGTGGAAGCGATCGCGAGGGTGGCGCCGGGCGCGGCCGTGCTGAAGATCACCGCGGCCCACGACGGCAAGCCCGGCGTCGACGTGTTCGGGAAGACGCTGCCCGCAGAGCGGGGCCGCGAAGCCGAGGCGCGGCTGTTCGAGGGGCTCAGGCGCGAGCGGGACGCCGTCGTCGCGACGGCGGGCGGGATCCTCGAAAAGGGGAGCGACGGCATGGCTGTCCGCCTGAGGGTCCGTCCCCACAGAGACGCGGCGGTCGCCGTTTCGCTTGCGGAGGACCGTATGAGCGCCGCGCTCTCCTTCACGCCCTTCGAGGGCACGGGCGCCGGACTCGGGCCCGACGAGGTGAAAGCCGCGATCGAGAAGGCTGGCGTCGTCCAGGGAATCGGCCAAGAGCGGCTGCTCGCGGCGCTGGACAGCGTCAGGAAGAATCTCCCCCTCGCGCGTTTCCTCGTGGCAGAGGGCAGGCGCCCCGGAGCGGACGGGAAGGAGAGGATCGTCGTCCACGCGCGCATCGCGACGGGAAAGAGCGTTGCGGTGCGCGAGGACGGGCGGGCTGATTTCCGTGCCCAGGACAAGATTTCGCGCGTGGCAAGGGGCGAGCTCCTCGCCACCCGTCTGCCTGCGCGCACAACGCCGGCAGACGGCTGGGACGTCACGGGGAACGCCATCCCCGCGCCGCCCGAGGCGGATGTGTCGCTCGCGGCCGGCGCGAACGTGAAGGCCGTGGAGGAGCTGGACGGCAGCGTCCGGTTCTTCGCCGGGATCGACGGGGAGCTTGCGATCGGCGGCGGGCTCGTCCAGGTCCTGCAGGTTCACGAGATCGACGGAGACGTGAGTCTCACCACCGGCAACGTGAAGTTCCCCGGCACCGTGCGCGTGGGCGGGTCCGTGCTGTCGGGGTTCAGCGTGGTCGGCGACGGGGACATCGACGTTGCCGAGGTCGTGCAAGCGGCATTTCTGTCCGCGGGCGGTTCCGTCGAGATCGGGCGGGGGATCAAGGGCGAGGGCAAGGCGATCGTGCGGGCGAAGCGAAGCATCTCCACCTCGTTCGCCGAGCAGGCCACGCTCCTCGCCGGCGAGGACGTGCAGATCCGAGGTGCCTGCCTTCGCTGCCGGCTGGTCTGCAACGGCCACCTGCGTCTCACGAGCGAGAAGGGCAGCGTGATGGGCGGAACTGTGCGCGCGCGCCAGGGCATCGTCGCGCAGAACCTCGGCTCGCCGGGCGGCGCCCGCACGGAGGTCTCCTTCGGGCAGGACTATCTTCTGTTGGAAAAGATCGAGCGCGAGCAGCGGGAGATCGAGAAGCTGAAGAGGCGTATTGCCGAGCTCGACGTCGCGATGAAGTCGCTCGCCCGCTCTGCATCCCGCGACGGGGCGTCGCGCGATGGAGCGGCCGGAGGCGGCGCGGCGCTCGAGGCTGCCCGGGCCGAGAAACTGGCCGCCATGAAGGCGATCGAACAGCGGGGCCTGCTCCTGATCGGCATGCGGGACAGGTTCGACGAGCATGTCATGTCCGAGGTCGTCGTGCGGGGAACGCTGTTCCCCGGGGTCGTCGTGGAGAGCCATGGCCGTCGCTACACCGTGGCGACAGAGAAGAGCAACATCCGCCTGTTCTTCAGCCAGGTGGAGGGGAAGATCCTCGAGAGGATCTAGCGAGAGGAGGCCGAAGTGCCCGCGTACATTCCTTTTCCGCAGTGGATCCGTCCCGAGATCGTGCCGTTCCTGCCCATCCGATGGTACGGCCTGATGTACCTGGTGGCCTTCGCCGTCGCGTATCTTCTCTTCAGGGTCCAGCTCTCCGAGCGAGACCTGAAGCCCGAGAAGGATTCCGTGACCGACTTCTTTTTCTGGGCGATCGTCGGGCTGCTGGTCGGGGCTCGGCTTTTCGCCGTCACGATCTACGATCCTGAGGGCTACTACCTGCGTCATCCCCTGCAGATCGTCCTGCCCTTCGCAAGGGTCGATGGCCGCATCCGGCTCACCGGCCTCGCGGGCATGTCGTACCACGGAGGCCTCGTGGGCGCCATCGTGGCCCTGCTCATCTATATGAGAGTGAAGAAGATCGACGCGCTGGAATGGGGAGACATGCTGGTCACCGGCATCCCCCTTGGCTACACGTTCGGCAGGCTGGGCAACTTCATCAACGGCGAGCTGTACGGAAGGGTCACGAAGGTGGCTTGGGGCATCCTGTTCCCGCAGGCGGAGGGCTTCCCCGTGAAGGAGCTGTGGGTGAAGGACTTCGCGGCCGCTGTCGGCCTGTCTCTGCCGGGAGCGGGTCTCGCGAACCTCCCCCGGCATCCCTCCCAGCTCTACGAGGCGTTCTTCGAGGGGATCGTGCTCTGGCTCGTGCTCTGGTTCCTCTTGAGGAAGAGGAGGCCCTTCAAGGGCTTCATGGTCGCCTCCTACATCATCGGCTACGGCGCGATCCGCTTCTTCATCGAGTACGCCCGGGAGCCCGACAAGGGCATCGGGTACCCCATCACGCTCGTGCCCGTGGACAATCCCGCCTACCAGTTCAGCCCCTTCAACTTCACGACGGGACAGATCCTCTGCTTCCTCATGATCGCGGCAGGCGTCGCATGCATGTTCATTTTTCGCGCGCGCGCGAGGCGCCTCGCGCCGAGCACGGAGGCCCCGCGGCCGACGGGAAGGAAGCTGAGGAAGAGGCTGAAATAGGGGGTGGCTCGGCTTCCGCTTTCTCGCTATATTGAACCTACATGGACAGGATCTACCTCGACAACAACGCGACGACGATCGTCGATCCCCGCGTGAAGGAGGCGATGGAGCCGTTCTGGTGTCAGATGTACGGCAACCCGAACTCCCTGCACGCCTTCGGCACCGAGGTGCACCCCTACATGAGGATCGCCTTCGACAGGCTGTACGCGGGGATCAACGCGCGCGACAGGGACGACATCCTGCTCACCTCCTGCGCCACCGAGTCGAACAACACGGTGATCAAGAGCGTCTACGACCAGCTTATCCGCTCGGGCAAGCGCTCCGAGATCGTCACGACGCAGGTCGAGCACCCCTGCGTGGCGAACTCGTGTCGGTACCTCGAGTCGCTCGGCGTCAAGGTCGTGTACCTGCCGGTCAACCGCGACGGGATCGTGGACGCCGACATCCTTGCGGCGCACATCGACCCCGATCGCACCGCCCTGGTCTCGATCATGTGGGCGAACAACGAGACGGGGCTCGTGTTCCCCATCCGCGAGCTGGCAAGGCTCTGCCGCGAGAACGGGATCCTCTTCCATACCGACGCGGTGCAGGCCATCGGGAAGGTCCCGGTGGACGTGCGGGAGGCGCCCGTCGATTTCCTGAGCTTCAGCGCCCACAAGTTCCACGGGCCGAAGGGCGTCGGGGGCCTGTTCGTGCGCGAGGGCGTGGCGATCGTGCCCCTCCTGCACGGCGGCGAGCAGATGGGGGGCAAGCGGGCGGGCACGATCAACGCCGGCGGCCTGGTGGGCATGGGCCTCGCCATGGAGCTCGCCGTGCAGAGCCTCCCGTACGAGTCACGCGAGGTGCGCCGGCAGCGCGACGGGCTGGAGGATGCGATTCTCTCGATCGAGGGAACCACGGTCATCGGCAGGCGCGAGATCCGCACGCCGAACACGATTCTCATGAGCGTGAAGGGCGTCGAAGGGGAGGCGATGATCTGGGACCTGAACCGCCAGGGGGTGGCCGCCTCGACGGGAAGCGCGTGCGCTTCCGAGAGCTTGGAGCCGAACCCTACATTCGTCGCGATGTGCATCGACAGCGAGCTGGCGCACACAGGCGTGCGCCTGTCGCTTTCGCGCTTCACGACGGATCAGGAGATCGATCTCGCGATCGAGGCGATTCGCTCCTCCGTGGCGCGGCTTCGAAAAATCTCCCCCAAGGGTTAAGGACGACAGCATGGCGAAATCAGACCTGATCGGCGGAACGCTCTGGGAGAGCTACTCCCAGAAGGTGAACGACAGGATGCTCAACCCCCGGCATCTCGGCGAGATCACTCAGGCCGAGGCCGCCAAGGCGGACGCCCGGCTGGTCGTGGCGGACTGGGGGGCCGAGGTGTGCGGCGACGCGATCCGCGCATTCTGGGCCGTGAACCCGAAGACGAACAGGATCTTGGATGCGAAGTTCAAGACCTTCGGCTGCGGCACCGCGATCGCCTCCAGCGACATGATGTGCGAGATGATCATCGGCAAGACAGTGGACGAGGCGATGAAGATCACGAACATCGACGTCGAACGAGCCCTCCGCGACGAGGAGTCCACCGCCGCGATCCCGCCGCAGAAAATGCACTGCAGCGTCATGGCCTACGACGTCATCCGCAAGGCCGCCTCCGAGTACAAGGGCGTGGACATGGACTCACTCGAGGAGGAGCAGATCGTCTGCCAGTGCGCCCGCGTGAGCCTGCGCACGGTCAAAGATGTCATCCGCATCAACGACCTGAAAACCGTCGAGCAGATCACCTCCTACACGAAGGCCGGGGCGTTCTGCAAGTCCTGCATCCGGCCCGGCGGCCACGAATCCCGCTCGCACTACCTCGTGGACATCCTGCGCGACGTGCGCGCCGAGATGGACCGCGAGAAGGCGAAGGCAGCCCCTGAGGTGAAGAGCTTCGCCGAGCTGGGCCTCATCCAGAAGCACCGCTCCGTGGAGAAGGTCCTCGACGAGAAGGTGCGGCCCAGCCTCCTGAAGGATGGGGGGAACCTCGAGGTCGTGGACATGAAGGAGGCCGACGGGCTCACCACCGTGTACATCGAGTACCTCGGCGCCTGCAGGGGCTGCGCGAGCGCTGCGATCGGAACCCTCGCTTTCGTGGAGGAGCATCTGAAAAAGGAGCTTGACGAGAGGATTCGCGTGCTTCCGGTCTGAGCTTGACCTTTCCCCCATTTCTGGTAGGATCGGGATTCGCCGCATCACGAAAAGTGCCCAGAAGGAGACGATGGTGCCTCACGCCGCACTCGCGCTCTACATCCTCGCCTTCTCGCTCGGCATCGGCGTGATCGGCCTGGGCGCGCTCACCTTCCGTCGCCTGCGCATCGGCTTCTATGCGACTTTCACCATTCATTTCACAGGCTCGACGATCCTCCTGCTCAGAGAGGGGCTCGGCACATACGACAAGGTGACCGGGATGGCGCTCGGTCCAGCCGTGGCCATGGTGCTGCTTTGGCTGAGCATCGTCGGAAACGGGCTTCTGGCATACAGCCTTCCCGTGCTCTCGATGCGGCTCATCTCGGCTCCGATCAAGGGCTGGCGCACGGCCACGCACGTCCTGATTGTCGCTGCGCTCGCTGTTTTCGGGGGATTGAAGGAGGCGGTAGCGGGGAGCTGGACAGATATTCTCAACTACCTCGGGCTTACTGGGCTCTACGCGTACGGCGCGATCGTGTTGTTTCTGGGCTTGAACCGCATTGAGGCTGCTTCCCTGCGGCGGCTTGTCCGTCGATTCCTGATCCTGGCAGTGGTTCTGATGCTCCCCGGGTTCGCCCAGATCGTGTTGAAATACCTGCCGGGATCGCCCGCGCCGATTCGCGAGTACCCCTTCGTGCAGGTCGTGTACTACCTCGCCTCGATCGGGCTGCTGCTGGCGTACGCGCTCCGCCCCCCCGAGGCGAGCGAGCTGGCCGCCTGTTCGCTGCCCCTCAGTTTCGTGCGGCGGTACAACATCTCGCCGCGGGAGTGCGAGATCATCACGATGATGGAGCGGGGCTACAGCAACAGCAAGCTCGCCGAGGCTCTTTATATTTCGACGCGGACGGTGAAAAATCACATCTACCACATCTACCAGAAAACCGGCGTGAAGAACAAAGTCCAGCTCATCAACCTGGTTTGGACGCTGGACTCGTAGAGCGTCCGCTGCCTGCCTTTGGCTCCCCGATCGTCAAATTCCTCCAAAATGAGACTTTTGTCCTATTGCGCGCGCGATGGAGGGGGTTATACTCAGTGAAGGTAAAATTCGAAGACGCCAGCGGGAAGGTAGAATTAGAAAGTTTATTATAGAAGGTCGTCCGTCCAGGGAAAATGTGAATCAAAAGCGGGGTACTTTCCTGCTGGCGGTTTTCTGTCATTCGATCCCGGCGCAAGCCGGGATTTTTTTTGTGCGCCTTACCGCCCCTCCTGCTCCTACTGCCCCTTGCGCCTCGGGGTCGGTAGCTGCTACTCTCTCAATTCCCGAGAGCAGATGACGTATATGAAGAGGAATCTCCCGCCCCGATCTCCTGAGGCTCTTCCAACAAAACCCGCGCCGAGCGCCGGCCTGCGCCGCTATCTTTACTTCACCGCGTGCATCACGGGCGCGGCGATAATGATCGTCGAGATCCTCGGGGCGAAGATGCTTTCGCCATACGTCGGCACCTCGCACTTCGTCTGGACAGCGCAGATCGCCGTGACGATGGTGGCGCTCGCCTGCGGCTACTATGCGGGAGGCCGGCTCGTGGACCGTTCGTCGAGGCTCGGCCGTCTGTACTGGGCGATTCTGATCGCGGCCTTCTATCTTACGCTCACCGTCGCGCTGCGCGAGTGGGTCGTCTATCAGTTTCTCGCGCTTCCTCTGGCGATCGGGTCGCTACTCGCTTCAGCGTTCCTGTTTTTCGTGCCATTGAGCCTGCTGGCCATGACAGGACCCTTCCTCGTGCGGGTGGTGACGGGCTCGGTGAGCGACGTCGGCGGCAATGTCGGCCGGCTGACGGCCATCAGCACGCTCGGGAGCTTTCTCGGGACCGTCGCCATCGGATACGTCCTGATTCCCCTCCTGCCCAACTCGATCACAATGTATGGAACGGCAGCTCTCCTGATGATCGTCGCAGGAAGCTACTTCCTCGCTTGGGGGCGGAAGGCTGCCGCCATCGCCGTCATGGCAATCGTTGCCGCCTCCGGGCTTGCGATCGGGTATGCCGGCCTTCGCACGGAGAAACTTCGGATCGCCTCGCTCGAGGAGCTCTTTCGCGGCAACTCCAATTTCGGACTCCTGCAGGTGCTGCAATCCCGGGGTTCTCCCGCCCGGTTCTATCTCAACGACTACCTCGTGCAGAACACCTACGACGTCCAACAGAAGAAAAGCACGACAATGTTCACGTACATGCTCGAGGGACTGGCGCGCGCGTATGCGCCCCAGCTCCGCGAGGTGCTCTGCATCGGCATGGGCGTCGGCATCGTCCCCCGCGACCTCGCCCGCCAAGGGGTCGCGGTGGACGTCGTCGAGATCAATCCCGCCGTGGTGCCGCTCGCCGAACGGTTTTTCGACCTCGACACGAAAGCCTTCGATCTCTTCATCGGCGACGGGCGGTATTTGGTGAATCGGTCCGGTAGGAAGTATGACGCGGTGATCCTCGATGCCTTCCTCGGGGACTCGGTTCCCTCCCACCTGATGAGCCGCGAGGCATTCCTCGGCATCAGGGACGTGTTGAAGCCGGATGGGGTTCTAGTGATCAATACGTTCGTGGACTTCGGCTCGACGAAGGGTTTTCTCAGCGCCTCCCTCTACAAAACGCTGGCGAGCGTTTTTCCCGGCGTTCGAGTCCACGGGGTGAGGAACGCGAACACGTTCTTCGTCGCATCACCGCGTGCGGACCTCACCATCCTGCACACGCCGGATCTCAGCGGGGTGCACAGGGACGCACTCGCGGAGGTGCGCGCCGCGTTTGACGGTCTTTGGGAGCCAGATCCCGGCTATGGCCGCATCCTGACGGACGATTTCAACCCGGTCGAATTCTATGACGCCGCCAATCGGGAGGCGCTCCGTCGGGGGCTTGCCATGACCATGAGGAATCCCTGATACCTCCCCCCTCCTTCAGGGGATGATGATGACCGTCGGGGCTTGTCTACCATATACCTGGCAGGAGGCGATACCGAACCTGACGGGCATAGTCAGCATATCCCGTGAGCTCAGCCCGCAGTGTGCGGTCCTCCAGCGCAGTGCGAAGGATGAGCAGGATTGCCGTGGATCCGCTGGCCGCCATTGCCCACCAAGACGCTAGCAAAAACGGCACGGCCAATTCGTAGAGCACCGCGCCGAGGTACGCCGGATGACGGACGAAACGGTAAGGGCCGCCCGAAGCGACCGTGTGGCCGCGTTCCGTCTGTACGCGAACGATCTGTGAGAAAAAGCGGTTGGAGGCTATGGCCCAGACAAAAAGGATCTGCCCTAGGACACAGATCGTCAGAGCGGCGATCTGAGCAGCCAGAGGAAAACCGCTGGTCCAACCATTGCGTTGATCCAGTCCGGCAATGATGTACCGCGCCAGCTGTGCAGGCCCAAGGATGCCCATAATGGCGATGTCCCAAGGTTTGGCTCCTTTGCGGGATCCAAGGCGCTCGGCCAGGAGGTCAGGGTTGAAGCAGAAGATGACAACGGCCGTCGCCCCTGTCCATGCCAGCATCACAACAATTGCCGCCCAGGCAGGCCACCAACCAATCCGGCCGGCTGACCAGAGCAACGCCACGCCCATGACGACAATCCCCAGCGTCTCACGGATGGCATAGCTGACGACAGCCCTCGTCTGCATGTTTGCATGTCCTTCCGCATCGTCACATTGCGGCGCACGACGATAGTGCTGAGCTGCGCCGCCGACCATCGATCGAGTCTACCCGACCCGCCGTGTCAGGGTAGTTGTCGGCGGCTGGAAGAATGGGAAGCATCACGTGCTTCCCGAAGATTCAATGATCATTCATAGAAGCAAACGTTCTGAGCCGAGGTGTCATCAGGCTGGAGCCAGGTGCCTTGTTCTGATCGATAGCTGAGATACGCTTTCGTCTGATAGGAGGACCCTTTCTGGAGGTAAGGAGACAATGCTTTCAGTGGAAACCTCGCTTCCATCGAGGACCCCCTCATCGCCATCGAGCCGTCCGCTATGATTTCCCACTTATTCACATCCCATTCCACCTTGTGGATATCGACCTTGGCAGCCCAACGGTTCGGTCCCGGATCATACCACGAGGTGAGTTGCAGCCAATGACTCGGCGGAACAATGATGGAAACGCTAAAGGCGGTAATGTACTTGGCGACAAAGTTGTGGGGCCTGAAGAGAGTCGGCTTGCGCTCATCGGCGATGTCGAATCGACAGTACATGTATTTGAGATCCCTGGCGAGAAAGACCCTTGTGATATCCAGGTTTCCTTCAAAACCTTTGCTGTCGCCCGTAGGGTCCTCAAAGGCTGGCGGTGTATCCCAATCGTCGAACTTCCCATCGATTGTTATGTCAAGGAGAGGGATGTTCAACACTTTGCGCGACGGATCCGCGGAAAACTTGATGGCGTGAGGCTGACCCGCCGAGATTTCAACATTCTTGGTCTGTCTCTCGCCGGCGGAGTATCTCAATTCAAGCCGATGCGGCCCTGCCGTGATATTCTCGATGAGAGCCGATGTTCCCGTGGTAATGTCCGTCTGGTATATGTTGTCAATCCAGAGGGTTCCGCTCTCTTCTGTCTCCACCCGGAGCGTGCCGTATTTCTTCGTCTCCACAGTCACTTTCATGTCAGACGCTTCGTCCTCGGAGGCCATACCAGTGGGCTTCCTGAGAAAAAGTATGAAACTTGCGCCTTCCTGATGGCCGGAGTCTCGAAAATCACCGAACAGAGGTGTGGTCCCTTTTGCTCCCAGACGGACCTCGTTGTACAGCATCAGAGGATCGAGGTAGGGTAATGTATTGCCTTCCAGGGCAAGCTTGAGCCCGCGAGCGAACGGCGATTCGTCCGGAACGGTTTCCGAGGCGCCCGACGTCAGCACCTGACGCGACACCCGTGAGTAGACGTTGCGGAAGTATTCGCTTGATATCTCCGGCGAGATGGCCCGATTCGGATTCAGAATGTCCCCCGCGAAGCAGGCGTCCGAGACCAGCAGGATATGCCTCGCCTTCATCTTGCTGATGAATCCCCGGACCTGAGTGTTGGGGAGCCAGTTCAGCTGCTCGTAGCGATCCGTGCCCCCGTCGACGGGCACCCAGAACCCAGTATCCGAGATGTTGTCCAGGTGTCCATGGCCTGCGTAAAAAATGAAAACAGCGTCCTCGGGCTTGGTGATTCGTATCAGCCGGTCAAACAGTTTGATGATCCCCGCCTTGGTCGCCTCTTCGTCATACAGCTCAATGAACTCCTGCACGTAATAGCGCCGGGACAGGATCTCTCTGATTTCACGGGCGTCCTTTACCGGATTGCGCAGCGCGTTCCAGCGGGCGTACTTGTTGATGGCAATGAGCACAGCGTACTGCTTCCCCACGACGGCGTTCTGCCCCGCCAGTTGCGTCACCTGAGTTCTCAGTCCGCGGAGGTCCGCATCTTGCGAGAAGAGGACGACTGTCAGAGAAACGAGAAGAAGGAGGAACAATCCCCATCTCTTCACACCGTGGTCCCTTCCAGTTCAAGTATAGCCCTTTCGATTGCGAAGGCAAGCCGTCGCCGAGCTGACAACTTCTGAGATGGATCGCGTCAGCGATGTCGGCGTCATGAGGGTAACCATGGTGCCGAACAGGGCGCAGCGCGATTTTTCCACGGGTCTGGGGTTGCACCGTGTCCACAAGGAGACGCGTGAGCCAGCCGAAAACCGGCCCGGCAGTCGGTTTCTTGGTATTCAAGTCCACTGGAATTTTAAAAGGCGGACGAGCCTGGTAGAACAAAGTCGGTGTCTTCTTTGGGCGATACTGGGATTGAACCAGTGACTCCTACCATGTGAAAGCAGAAGGGAATGTTTTCACACCGTAGTGTTTCTGTCGCCCTTTGTGGCTTTGCGTGTCCGATTGTTTATCGCTGCATGAAGTATGGCAAGCGGTTCGTGCGTACCCGTGCCACTGTGTAGCTCTCTGTTTCTCCCCGGAGCAGCTCTCAGTCTCAGAGTGAATCTCAGAGAAAACGCAATTGGAATTCTCGGTAGTGATCCGTTTAAAGCGGACCGGGAATGTCTTCCCGGGCTCGAGTGGCGGCCCGCGGTGAGGTCCGCAGAGGGCTTGCCGCCTTGAAATTCTCTCCCTACAGGGGGGGGCCACCACAACGTGCAGCGCTTACTGACTGCCAACGCCTCTGACCCGCGTGCGGATGGCCCAGAGGAAATTGCCCGCGGTGATGAAGAGAGTCTGAAGGTCATTCCCCCCAAAGCACACATTCGTGGTCATGGGTCCTGGGACGTTGATGCGCTCGATCCGCTGGCCTGTCTTGTCGAAAACGGAAACCCGTGCCCCATCCGTCAGGTAGACATTTCCCTCGTCGTCGATCGTCATGCCATCCGAGCCCATTGAGCAGAATAACCTTGTGTTGGTCAGCGTTCCGTCCGGCTGGATGTCGTAGGCATAGGTTGCGTGGTCGCCCTCGCTTGCGACATACAGGATCTTGCCGTCGGGCGTGCCGATGAGGCCGTTCGGGTTTGTGAGGTCTGCAATAACCCGCACCAGTTTCTGGTGATCTGGCGAGAGGTAGTAGACAGCCTCCAAGTCCTGCTCAGCCCCCCCCACGCGGTCAGCGGTATTAATGTAGTTAGGATCGGTGAAGTACAGGCCGCCATCGGGCCGAACCCAGACGTCGTTCGGGCCGTCCAGACGCTTCCCCTGGTAGTCTTTCACGACGACGGTCGCTTTCCCTGTGGGGTCGATGCACAAAAGCTCCCCTCGCTGTTCTGCGCAGGCCCACAGGTTGCCTTGGGCGTCGAAGCACAAGCCGTTGGAGCGGCCGCAGGGGCGCAGAAAGGTGGAGAGTTTGCCGTCGACGCTCCATTTGTAGATGCAGTCGCGCGGCTGGTCCGTGAAGAAGACATTTCCTGAGGCGTCAGCGGTCGGGCCTTCCGCGAAAAAAAACCCGCCGGCCATCTTCTCAAGTTTCACCCCCGCAGCGATGATGCTGCGGTCGGAGGCCCATCCTGTGACGCACTCCCCCAGGAGTGCAACCACAGACATCATGACCAAGGCTACTTTCATAACTACCTCCGGTCTGCTTCGCCTTTCAGGCACAAGTCTATCATGCCGGCTCAAAGACGTAATCCGTGGTGGGCCGCGGAAGCCCGTACATCCCCCTCGTTCGCACTTTGTTCCGAGAGAGTCGCATACCCTGGCGAGGTCGATCGCCAGTTGGACCGCCACTCTGGCATCGTAGATGAGTCCTAAACCACTGGCAATATGCGACGACTCAGAGAACTGCGGGTTGACGCCGGTGGTAGAATAGCCCCATGGAAAAAATGATCGCGCTCCTTTCCGTGTGCCTTCTGTTCGCCGATCGGGCGTTCGCTCAAGATCAAGCCGACTTTCTCCAGATCGTCCGCACTGCGGCTCCGGAGCAGATCAGCGCGGCGATCGCCCAGGGCGCCGACGTGAACCAGTATGACAGGGACGGCGCAACTCCACTGATGTTCGCGGCCGCGTGCAACCCGAACCCCGAGGCGATCGGGACCCTCCTGCAAGCCGGAGCGAAGCTCGATGCGCGGAACAAGGACGGCGTCACGGCGCTGATGTATGCGGCGGACTGCAATAGGGATCCCGACGTGATCGACACCCTGCTGGGGGCTGGGGCGAAGATCAGCGACAAGGACGGGGACGGGGAAACGGCCCTGATCTGGGCGGCGAGGGACAACGACAACCCCAAGGTCATCACCGCGCTGCTGCAGGCCGGCGCGAAACTCGATGAGAGGGATGACTACGGCATGACCCCCGTGATCAAGGCGGTGCGCTACAACTGCAACCTCGCCGTCATCCGCACGCTTTTCGCTGCCGGAGCTGCGGTCAACGACATGGACAAGGCGAAGCGGACGCCGCTCATGTACGCATGCGAAAATCCGGATCAAGTGCAGATCGTCACGGAACTCCTGTCGGCCGGGGCGAACATCGACGACCGTGACAAGGACGGCAGGACCGCGCTGATGTGGGCAGCCGCAAAGGCCCGCAGTTCCCAGCTCGTCATGACCCTTCTCAAGTCCGGTGCGAACGGCGCGTTCAAAGCGAGCAACGGCAACACGGCGTATGACTACGCCGCGGCAAACGACAGCTTGAAGGGGACGGATGTGTGCTTGGCCCTGCAGAAGGCGCAGGACTTCTTTGAGTTCGTCCGCTCGGCAACGCCCGACCAGGTGACGGAGGCCCTTTCGCGGGGCGCGAATGCCGAGGATCAGGACGAGGACGGCTGCACGCCACTAATGTACGCGGCGGAGCGCAATCCGGACCCCGCCGCCGTCGTCGCCCTGCTGGAGGCGGGGGCGAGAATCGACGACAGGGACCCCAGCGGCCGCACGTCGCTGATGCTCGCCGCGCGCAGGAGCAGGAGCCCGGACGTCGTCGCGTCCCTCTTGGCGTCAGGAGCGAGCGGCCAGCTGAAGTCGCGCGCGGGCAAGACCGCCTTCGACTATGTCGTGGCAAACGAAAGCCTGAAGGGGACGGCAGTATACGGGGCGCTGCAGCGAGCGCAGAACCTCTGCGAGCTCGTGCGCACGGCAACGCCGGATCTTGTGGCAGCTGCCCTTGCGAGCGGCGCGAAAGCCGAAGACCAGGATGAAGACCAGTGGACTCCCCTCATGTACGCGGCGGAAAGCAATCCGGACCCCAGAGTCATCACCGCGCTGCTCAAGGCGGGTGCGGCGATCAATGACCAGGGCCCCGGAGGGTGGACCCCGCTGATGCTGGCTGCGCGGGCAAGCCGGAACCCCGAGGTCGTCATGACCCTGCTCAAGGCGGGGGCGAACGGCGAGGTCAAGTCGAGCGATGGCAAGACGGCGTTCGACTGGGCTGCGGGGAATGGGAAGATCAAGGGGACCGCAGCGTACAAGGCGCTGGAGCGCGCCCAGAACTTCCTCGAGCAGGCGCGCACCTGCTCGCCCGCAGATGTCCTAGAGGCTGTGACGAAGGGCGCGAACGTCAACGACCGCGACGAGCAGGGCTGGACGCCCCTAATGCATGCGGCGCAGCGCAACGACAATCCGAAGGTCATCGCGGCTCTGGTGAAGGCCGGGGCGAACGTCAACGACCGTACCCTTGACGGCTTCACGGCGATCATGCTCGCGGCGCGCGATACCCGCAACCCCGATGTGATCGTGGCGCTGCTGAAGGCAGGGGCTGACGGCACGCTCACGTCCGACGCAGGAAAGACCGCCTTCGACTACGCGGCGGGCAACCCGAAGCTCAAGGGGACCGCCGCGTACAAGGCACTGAATAAGGCGCGGTTGCCACCGCCCGCTCCAGCCGCGCCCGCTGCCGAGCCAGCTCCGGCCCCGGCGCAGTCGAAGAACTGAAAGAGGGAGGCGATATGAACAGAGTCGGATACCTTCTAGTGGTCGCCGTACTTCTCATGGCGAGCTGCGCATCAACTCCGCCGGTCACTACTGCGTCAAGGCCGGAGCAGGCAACCCCCCAAGCAACCCCTCAGGCGACCCCCCAAGCGACCCCCCAAGCGACTCCTCAAGCAACCCCTCAGGGCGAACAGCGCAATGACACGCCCGCTCAGGCCTCGTCGCCGCCGGCAGCGGCGACCGACTCCCCCGCCGAGACCGCGGAACCCGCGCAGGTGCCCCCCCGATCGTCCCTCCTGTCGGCGGAGGCGCTAGGCATCTATCGGACTCCTGAACAGCAGCGGGAGCTGCCGACAAAGGACGAGCTTGCCGTCCTCGCCTCCGCGAAAACGCTGATCGGAAAGCCGCCGAACGCAAAGGTCACGGTGAACGGCAAGGGTTTCACCCTCGATTGCATCGGCACAGTGAGCGCTATCTACTACGGACTCTCGCTCGACGTGACAAAGGATTTCGGCATTTACACGGGAAACGGCGTGAACCGGCTCTACATGACCCTCAAGGAGCGCAACGTGCTGCACACCGACAGGTACCCGCGCCCGGGGGACGTGGTCATCTGGGACAACACGTGGGACGTCAAGGGCAACGGGGACCGGGTCCATAGTCCGAGGACCCACGCGGGCATCGTGATGGCGGTGGATGAGGATGGCACGATCCATTACGTGCACGAGAACCTCTATAAGGGGGTCATCATCGAGACGATGAATCTCCTCCGCCCGACGGTGGCCCGGGACGAGCAGGGCAAGCGGATCAACAGCGGTATGGCTATTGCCTCGAAGCCCGGCGGGCCCGACCCGGTTCACTCGCTCGCAGGCGACGTTTTCAACTGTTTCGGCGACGTCCTCGAACTGAAGGACTACTTCTACGTAGACCTCGCGCAACAGGATGGAGACATCCACGGCGCACAGGTGGAGGTGGCGCTGAAGACCGATCACTGACACGGGCGACTCACTGTCTCTGACGTGGCCGCTCGCTTTCGGGCAGGCTCCCATTTTCCTGCAGCGTAGGGATTTCTATGGGCGATACTGGGATTGAACCAGTGACTCCTACCGTGTGAAGAGATATTGTCAATAGTTGTGGGTGGAAAGGTGAGTGCTTCCGATTGCTGCTCGCTTTTTAGGGGGGTATCCAAGTACCACCTCGCTCCAGATAGTTCGTTGTAGCCCCGCCACGGAGCTCGATTTTCCTCCTCTTCCCTTGAAGTAGCCCAGAAACAATAACCATCGGTCAGGAACCTGTTGTTCGTTATCATTCAAGCCGCTGTCTCGAGTTCGCCGTCGATGAACTTCTTGCCCGCCATGACCAGCGGGATCTGCTCGTGTCCCATCAACCGTCTCCAGGTTTTCTCTGCCTCCCGCGCCAACTTGAACACCATCGTCAGAGTGGCCACACGCGATCCGCATCCCTTGGTCTTCTTCGTGCGCAGCCTCACCGTCGCGTAGGTGGACTCGATCGGGTTGCTCGTCCTGATATGCACCCAGTGGACGGCAGGAAAGTCGTAGAACGCGAACAGTTCCTCCACGTCCGTCTGCAGGCACTCCACCGCCTTGGGGTATTTCTCCCGCCAGGAGGAGAGGAAATGTTCATACGCCCCCAGGGCCTTCTCTTTCGTCGCCGACAGCCCCGCCGCATCCGGGCCCAGAATCGACGCAAGTGCCTCCGACATGTCACCGCTACTGACCCCCTTCAGGTACAGGATCGGGATCAAGTTGTCCACGCTGGGCACGCGTCGCAGATACCGCGGAAGGATTTGGCTACTGAACCGCTCCTCGCCAGTTCCACTCAGCATGCGATCGTCCAAACGTGGCTGACGGATCATAAGCGGTCCGATCCCCGTGACCAGTTCACGGGTCGGCATGTGCCCGTTTCGCACCACCTGACGTCTTCCCTCTGCACCGATCTTGTCCTGATGCTTTTTGACAAACCCCGCGACCTCCGCCTCCAGGGCCTGGGCCAGCAGCTGCCGAGCTCCTTCTCGGGCCAACTCTTCCAAGACGCTCCCGGGCAATTGCTCTTGCATTGCGACCGTAGTCGCCTTATTCTGTGCTTTCTCCATGAGCGTACTCCTTCCTTTGCTTCATTCTGGCGAGTGAGCATCGAAGGATACGCTCTTTTCCTTTCCCTATCCACAAGATCTGGTTATATCTCGCTGGTGTCGCATGTGCCAGAATGTCAGGCGATCCCGCGCCCGCCCCAGGCCGGCAGCATTTGGTCTCGGGTGTTGCTCTCGGCGGTGTCAAGGTAGACCCTTGAGCACGAGCGGAGGTGGGCGACGCGGGACTGAGCGTATCTTCTGTCCGTGCTCCAAGAACCTCTCGCATACGGCCAAGGCGATGTGCTCCGCCTGCTCCTTCGCCTCGGCTACTGCCCTCTCGGCTTGTGCAAGGTACCCTTCGCGCCAGCGAACGGCGTCTTCCACGCGAGTGCATCCTGCAGTGATTGTGCTTCGCCTCTGTCCCGAATCCGGATCGCGGAACCGAGCTTAGCAGGTTGGCTCCCGCTTGCTGGGCCTTTTGAGGACGGAGCAGGGGCAATAGGATTGATCTTTCGGCATTCCGTGGGCACTCCATTTTCCGCGAGTGCTGTTCGGGGTCATACTTGTGGTCACAGAGGAGCTACATGGAAGCGCCGTTGACAGCTTCACAGTGAAAGAGGTTGCTTCCCAACAGCCTGTTCGGAGCGGCACCAGGTTAGTTCGTTTGTGAAATGACTGCGATTGCTTTCTTTTCAGGAACTCAACAGCTTCCGTACCAGTTCGGGTGTTACCTCCTTTGAATGGGGACCGGCATGGGTGACCGTCAAGGCGGCTGCAGCGTTTGCATAGCGTGAGGCGCCTTCGAAGGTATCACCAGCTAGGAGCCGGGCGGAAAACGAACCGATGAAAGAATCCCCCGCACCATGCGCATCAGCTACGGTGACCCGGTGGGCAGGCAAATGCAGTCGATCGACTTGTGGATTTGTAGCGAGAACGCCGTTCTTCCCCAGGGTCAGGAGCACAGTCGGAACTTGTTTCGCAAGTTGCCGGAGGGCCCAATCTGCCTTTTCCAAATCGGCAACATTTTTGCCTGTCAGGATTCCGGCTTCGAATTGATTGACAACCAGGATGTCAATCAGGCTCAGTATGAATTTATGCTCCTTCTTGGCGGGTGCGGCGTTGAAGATAACGCGAATTGCCCTGGCCCGAGCGGCTTTGGCAGCTGCCTCAATGACCGGTAGTGGTATCTCGGCCTGCAACACCAGGCACCCTGCACCATAAGAGTCGATGAGAGAAATCATGCTACTCACATCGGACTGGTCTAGGCGGAGATTGACGCCGGAGAGTATAACAGCACCGTAGTCACCTTCTTCTTCATCAATGAGCGCGACGCTGACCCCGCTGTCGATTCCGGGTGTGACGGTGACACACCGAGTATCGACTCCGCAAATTTGAAGCGTCCTAACGATTTTCCGACCGAATTCATCCTCACCAACTCGACCGATCATGAATACTTTTCCGCCATGAATGGAAGCATAGATCGCCTGATTTCCTCCTTTCCCGCCCATCCGAAGGGTTAAGGAATGTCCGGGTAACGTCTCGCCTTTCTGAGGTATATGCGGAACCCTAACCAGCATGTCCATATGAAGGCTGCCTAGAACAATGATGTTGGAACTTCCCGGAGTCGAAGTATCACTCATGATTCTCTCATTTGGATGACGGATACCATAGTATTCTCGATATTCTCTTCTGTCACAAGAGGGTTCCTTTGCGCTATGCAGAAGAACAAAGCATCGATGATGTTCAATTGAGCTATCCGGGCTGCGGCATTTTCTCCCATCAATACCGAGTCCCGTGCGGTCGAACAGAGGATGATGTCAGCTTCGTGAGCCAGGACCGAGGTAGAGTAATTTGTCAGCGCTATAATTTTTGCCCCTCTTTTCTTGGCCAGCCTAGCTGCTTCGAGAACTGCTTTCGTCTGACCGGAATGGGAAATCGCCAGTACCATATCATTCTTCGTCAGTAGAGAGGCAGACATCAGCATCAGGTGGGAATCGCTGTACGCAGTGCAACGTATGCCGATTCGTAGAAACTTGTGCTCCGCATCTTTGGCGATAGTGGAAGATCCTCCCAAACCATAAAAGTCATGCTGCGTACTGCGGGAAAGAATATCGACAGCCGATGTGAAGCTGTCGATGTTCAGAATCGCCATTGTCTCTTCCAGAGCCTGAATCGAATTTCGGAAAATCTTCTGGATTGTCACTGCGGGAGAATCCTTCGAGTCAAGCTCTTGATAGAGTTCGGCAACGGGCAACTGGCAATACTGAAAAAGCATCTTTCGCAACTCCCGATAACCGGCGAATCCAAGCTTCTTTGACAATTTCACAATCATCGCTTCTGATACGTCGATCGTATTTGCCACTTCATGGATCGACGTCTCAATGATCGCGTTTTCCTTCTGCAATAGAAAACGGACGATCTGTTGCTCACGGTCGGTTAGGGTCGGCAGCATCATGCGCATGTGGGGGACGATGCTCTTGATCTCCTTGCTCTCGAGTCTCGTCATCAGATCAGCACCTCCTTACCTCTAATATCACTTCTATCCTTCCATTGGTAAATAGAAAGAAAGAAGTATGAAAAAAGTTCACTCCACCGAAAAAAAAGTAAAATATATCTTGACAAATACCTCCAAATGGCTCTACAGTTCACTAAGAATAGGCCATCAGTAAACAAAATAACATGAGACCAAGAATAGTTTACCATATAAGCTGTATTTGTAAAGTAGCTAGGAGGGTAACCGGGAAAGCCCAAGCCTCTGGCTTGAAGGCCGGACCGGTACGATCGCTGATGGGGGAGAGCCATAGATGAGCAAATTACCGGATTTCGTCGGCAAGTATCCGCTGCCACCCTCCGAAAAAAAACCGGTGGTGATCACAAAGGCGCGAGCCAAGCAGTACATCTACCCGGATAAAGCGGAAGGAAGTGACTTTAATTGGGCCTTCGCCAGCACAGACAAGACGTTTGTCGGCATCTATCAGCTTTCACCGGGCGCTCGCTTTTTCCCTGCCGATGTGCACGCCGGAGATGAGGTGTACTATATCCTAAACGGAACGCTCACCGTCGTGAATCCAGAAACCGGCGAGGTCCATGAGGTGCATGAAAACGAGGGGTACTTTATACCTGAAGGCGGCTGGCACCAGGCGTTCAACTTCACCCAGGGGAAGGTTCGCATTCTCATCCTGATTGCACCTAAGATCTGGCCGCCCGAAGGGCTGCCAGAGAAGGGATACCCGGGCAAGGCACGGTTCTTTGAGTTCGGCTCCAATCGTTGAGGACGAGCTGCGCAACCGAAGCGAAATAAGGAAGAAGGCGGCGATGAGTAATCTGGAATTGATCGGGAAATGGCCTGTAGATGGGAAAGAAAGTCGAAAAAAGCCAATTCATTCGATTCCCATTCCGAATGATAAGATGCTACCTGTAGTGTGGAGCGAAAAGAACCCTATTCTACTTAGGTTCGTCGTCAGCAATGATCATGTGCATGTCGCCGAAATGTTCGTACCCACCGGTGGTATCAGCCCTAGGTGTTCCGATGCTCACTGGCACGCCGGGGACGAGGTCATTTTCGTGTGCAAAGGATCGCTCTGTGTATTCTTGCCTGACACGAAAGAGGCATTTGAAGTAAACGAGGAAGAGGCGATGCTGATTCCTGAAGGGACGGTTCATCAGTACATCAACTACACCGAGGATGTGGTGAAAGCGGTGATCACTCTAGCCCCCGGACTGTAGGCCGCCCTTGGTCGCATACAGCCGGGGCTGTGAAAATGGCGTGTTGGGAGAGAAACATCCTCGTAGAGGATGAGAAGTATCTTGAGCAGGGGAGGAAATATGGGAAGGTTCCAGAGGTTTTTAGCCGTAGCACTGATGATAACGACATTGCTGGCTGCTGCTGTGTTTGCCGGAGGGCAAAAGGAAAAGGCCACAGGGAAGGGATTCACTATCGCTGTGGTTTCAAAGGCGTTGGACAATCCGGTTGATTTCGAGGTGATCAACGGATCGGAGAAGGCAGCCAAGGAGCTAGGAATTACAGTGCAGTTCACCGGCTCTTCCAAGCCTGATGCCGCTGAGCAAGCGACGGTCATCGAAGGGCTCATCGAAAAGGGGGTGAACGGGATCCTCCTAGCCGCCAACGATCCGGATGCGTTGGTGGGCGTTATCAGCAAGGCTGTGTCGAAAGGGATCATAGTGGCCTGCTATGATTCAGACTCGCCGAAGAGCAAACGGGCATTCTACTGTGGCACAGATAACTACCAACTGGGTGTCGCCTGCGCCACGGAGATGAAGAAGATCACCGGCGGAAAAGCAAAGGTGACCGTCATGACTGGGGTAGTGGGAGCCTTCAACCTAGATGAAAGGATCCGGGGGTTCAAGGAAGGCATTAAGGGAAGCAATATCGAGATCTTGAGTGTCCAGGCCTGTGACGATAACATCGAAAAATCCCAAGAGATTCTGAACACCTATACCCCCGGGCACCCAGAAATGGACGCTTGGCTCATCGTTGGTGGCTGGCCGTTTATTGCTCCCCCTGAAGGTGTACCGGAACTGAAGAAGTTCCGTGAGCGGGGTGGCAAAGTGGTCATCATTGATACCTTCGAACCCATGTTGAAGTTTATGAAGCAGACGCCCCCTTATGCGGATGTGATGATCGGGCAGGACTTCTTTGCGATGGGTGAAATAGGCGTGAAAATGATCTATGACATCAAGAACGGCAAGAAGGTTGATCCGACCGTGTATACACCGCTGGAGTACTGCACGCTAGGGAATGTTGACAAGCTCCTGGCGACTAAGACA
Organism: uncultured Spirochaetaceae bacterium; assembly: GCA_964353885.1. Taxonomy (GTDB): domain Bacteria; phylum Spirochaetota; class Spirochaetia; order SZUA-6; family Fen-1364; genus CAVTER01. The sequence continues at coordinate 29,373 of CAYGXO010000086.1, read as the reverse complement.
CCTTGGAACAAGAAGTAAAGAAACACTCCGGAAACACCGGGAGCCATGGATTGGCCCCCGGTGTTTCCTTAGTAAAATCTTGGCAGAGTTGGGCTGTAGACCAAGTCAGACCGGCGTGTAATCCGGGCGGATACATTTTACGATTCGCTTATAGGAACGGCAACTAAGTTGAGTGGCGCCACATCGAACAGATCTCGTTCCGTGCGTGCTTACGTACGGCCATTACTGAACCTGTTGACCTCGCAAGTGGTCATCAGCCTTCTCTTGCTCGCCGCACTGATGGCCGTTTTTTCGCGAAACTTCTTCGCGTTGACGAATATCAGTTCTATCGTCCGATCATCATCGATCATCGCGATTATGGCTCTCGGAATGCTGCTGGTGATTGTATCGTTGGGCATCGATCTCTCAGCAGGCTCCGTGTACGGATTCGCAGGAACGATCTGTGCGTTGTGCCTGACACGTGGGATGGGGATCGTTCCAGGAATCCTGCTGGGCATCCTGAGTGGCATGATTATCGGTCTTATCAGTGGGCTTATAATCACACGGGTGAAGATCCCCTATTTCATCGCTACACTCGGCATGCTCAGCGTAGTTCGCGGGCTGAACTTCATCATCACCGATTCAAAAGGGATCTTCTTCGAAAACAAGGTCTTGGATTTCCTTGGAAACGGCGATCTTTGGCTCGTTCCAGTGCCGGCTGTCATTCTCATCGTTTTTGGGTTGCTGCTATCTGTGATGCTGCGGAGCACAGTTTTTGGCAGGCGTATCATCGCAGTTGGAGGTGATGAGGATTCGGCCGTGATCGTCGGCATCAATACCGCTCGTACTCGGTTGGCGGTGTATGCGATCGCCGCATCTCTTTTCGCAGTGGGCGGCATCATCGGGACTGGGAAAGTTTCCGCATCCTACCCATTGGCTGGGACCGGCTACGAGTTTGACGTGATCGCTTCAGTCATCATTGGTGGAGCAAGTCTGATGGGTGGCCAGGGAACCATATATGGGACCATTCTGGGAGCCATCTTCATCAGCGCACTCCGCAATAGCGTAATACTTCTGGGGATATCCCGGTTCTGGCAGCAATCGCTAACTGGCATCATTATCCTGATCGTTATGATCATCAGCACCACAATTCACGAAAGTAGAAGCGGGAAGACGGACCAGAGAAGACCCCATGCAGGAACTCAACAGGTATGAACACTGACCTTTTGCGGCTTGAGGACTTGCGAAAAGAGTATCCCGGGACCGTCGCGTTGGACGGTGTCAGCCTGCAATTGAAAAAGGGCGAAGTGCGCGGCCTGATCGGAGAAAACGGCGCGGGCAAGTCTACCCTCGTAAATATACTGTCTGGAATCGTTCAAAAAGACGGGGGAAAGGTCTTTCTTGACGGAAAAGAAGTCAATATCAAGCATCCCCAGAATGCCAAGGATCTGGGAATCGTCACGATCTACCAAGAATTGACTGTCATTCCGAATCTCAGTGCTGCGGAGAATATATTCATCAAGAATGAACCCACCCGTGGACGAATACTGCTGGACAAGAAACGGCTGTTCGCCCAGGCAGACAGGAGCCTTCGCGATCTGGGCGTAGACATTAGGTCTTCTACGCTGGCAGGCGAGCTATCCGTCGCGCAGAGGCAGATGGTCGAGATCGCCCGTGCGCTGGCAGGCAACGCAAGAATAATAATCATGGACGAACCGACCTCCTCGCTAACGGAAAATGAAATTGCGTTGTTGAAAAACATTATAAGATCTTTGAAGCAGCGTGACGTCAGCGTTATATTCGTCACGCACAAGCTGAACGAGATCATTGAGATCACCGATAGTGCCTCAGTTTTGAGAGATGGAAGACTCGTGGAGACGGTCGATCGGAGTACTTTCAACGTGGACTCGCTCATCCGACTCATGGTCGGGAAGAAGCTTGATGATTTCTATGTAAAGAGTAAGAGAGGTTCGGGCGAGGTGGTTCTCAAAGTATCGAATCTGACCACACCTTTCCTGAAGGAGATCAATTTCGAGGTCAGGAGGGGGGAAGTACTCGGGCTCGCGGGTCCAGTTGGATCCGGCAGGACCGAGATCATGCGGGCAATCTTCGGTATCGACAGGATCGAAAAGGGCGAAGTGCGAATGTTCGGGAAAAAGGTATTCACACGTAGTGCGTATGAGGCGATACGGGCTGGGATCGGCTATATCCCAGAGGATAGAAAGCTCCAAGGATTGGTGCTCGAGATGGCTATTAGCCAAAACCTGACGCTGCCGATCATGCAAGAAGTTAGTACTGCAGGTTTTATTGACAGAAAAAGAGAAGAAGAGGTCGTCGCCGGTTTCATCAAAAAGTTCTCCATTAAGACCACTGGGTTCAAACAGAAAGCTCGCTATTTGAGCGGTGGCAACCAGCAGAAGGTCGTCCTGTCGAAATGGCTAGCGATCAAGCCCCAAGTGCTGTTGCTTGATGAACCGACGAGAGGGATCGACGTGGCAACCAAGCAGGAAATCTATAACATCATAGGCGAGCTGGCGAACATGGGGATCAGTATGATAATAGCCTCCTCGGAATTGGAAGAAACGATACAGATGAGCGATCGCATCATCGTTCTCTATCAAGGAAAGCAGATGGGGGAGCTGAGCCGCGAAGAAGCCACGCAGGAAACCGTACTCAAGCTGGTCAATGTGTAACTGGTAATGCAAGACGGAAAGCGAGCGATACCGATGAGCACGTGGGTCAAGGAGCGGATCAAGAATGAAACTCTGGGCATCCTTGCAATTCTCATCGCCATCCTTGTCATTTTTAGCTGCCTTTCTGCCAGCTTCATCACAATCAACAACCTGTTCCTTATCATACGAAACTTCACTATTTTCGGGATAATGGCCATCGGACAGAGCCTGATCATAATCACCGGCGGAATAGATCTCGCCGTCGGCTCAACATTTGGAATCACCGGTCTAATTACTGCCTTGTGCCTCATGGAATACAACCTAAGCGTGACGGCCAGCATCATTATTGGGCTGTCATCAGGGCTTCTCATCGGCTGCGTGAACGGTCTGCTGGTCGTTAAAGCAAAGCTCGCTCCATTCATCGCGACATTCGGCATGCTGAGCGTCGTGAGGGGATTTGCTTTCGCGCTATCACAAGGCATGACGGTCACGATCGATAGGCCTGAGTTCACCAAGATCGGCATGGCGTATCTAGGTCCGATTCCGATTCCCGTCATTATACTTGCCGCATTTGCTATTGTCTTTCATCTGGTCTTGAGCCGAACGACATTCGGCCGTCGGATCTATGCTGTTGGTGGTAACGAGACTGCTGCACGCTTTTCCGGGATAAGGGTATCGGCGGTCAGGTTTCTGACATATATGATCATGGGAGGCCTGTGCGGAGTTGCGGGAATCGTCAGCGCCGCTAAGGCGGGCCTTGGAACATCAATGGCAGGTGGCGGGTACGAGCTGGACGTTATTACGGCAGCGGTGGTAGGTGGCGTGAGCTTGAAAGGAGGCAAGGGTAACATTATTGGGGTCATGATCGGAGCTGCCATCATGGGATCCTTGAAAAACGGATTGCTTCTGTTGGACGTATCCACGTACTGGCAAACGACAGTAACCGGACTGGTGATAATTGGGGTTCTTGCACTCGATGTCCTTCGAAACAGGGCTTCCGGTAAATGACAGCCGGCATTCTAGCCCGAGAATCACCTGGTGCTGAATGATGAAACTGGACGAAATCGAAATTGCCTGTCGTTTGAACTCTTTTCTAATGCATAAGGAGCAGGGATCTAGGGAACCACTATCCTACCACCATACACTAGACCTTATAAGAATGGCCGGTGATGTGGCTTCGCTTTCTTCGGTGGATCTGAATTATCCCGAGCATCTGGAAAAACTCTCGGGTCAAGATTTGAGAAAATGCCTGATGGATAGTAATTTGGCTTTGAATGGATTTTCCATGCGCTACAACGGAGACCCGATGTTCAAACTGGGAGCCTTTTCGAATCCAATTGCACACGTCAGAGAGACTGCCGTCATGATGACCTGCAAGGCAGCCGATTTGCTTCAGGAACTCGGTGGAAAGGTCCTTACTTTGTGGATGGCGACTGACGGGTTCGATTATCCCTTGCAAGTAGACTATCAAAAGTCCTGGCAACTTGAGGTCGAGGGAATACGGCGTATCGCAGAGCGCAATCCCGCTATCGACATCAGCATCGAGTATAAGCCCAACGACCCCCGAGCATTTAGTTTTATCAACAGCATTGGAACAACTCTCCTAATCATTAAAGACGTCGGGCTACCCAACATTGGCGTGACCATCGATTTTTGCCACTCTTTGTGTGCCGGCGAGCAGCCTGCTTTCGCTGCTGTTCTTGCTTCCCGGTACAGCAAACTGCTAGGTATCCATCTCAACGACGGGTATGCGCGAGTGGATGATGGATTGATGGTCGGCAGCAATCACTTTTACCAGACGCTGGAACTCCTGTACTATCTTTTTGACCTTGGCTTCCGAGGGGTCATTTACCTAGACACCTTCCCTCGGAATGAGAATCCAGTAGAGGAATGCCGGCAGAATGTCACCATGATTCGTCGGATGATCAACATGATCGAAAGCATGGGAAAAGATGTCATTTCCAAGATCATGGCAGATCATGACGCTCTTTCATTGCAGCGGCTGTTGTTAGCCAAGATGCTCCCAGACTAGGACTCTTTGTCCCACCGGCAAGCGGGTTTCGCGTCGGGCTTTTGCGAAGAATATCGTTCCAGCGGCAAACGGGTGGTCTCTCCCTCGACAGGATTAGAGGGCGATTTCCGAAGCGGACCATGGCAGAACTGATGAGGGAAATCATCCGTCCCCAGTTGGAATGTGCTAGGTGGAAACGGGGCTATTCCTTGGGCCACACCTGGCTAGTGTACGAAAAAGGCTTTTGCCAAACCTCTGTGTCGTTTATCGTTTGTTGATTCCTCTGATAGGATCGTGACCGTCGTTGCGATAAGGCGTCGGACGACTGGTAATCATATGCAATCCGCTGAAGCGTTTGTTCCATTTCTTCGAGGAAATCGCCTTTATACTTTCGATATGTATGGTTCCATGAGCCGATGCGCTTGTCGCCAAGTTCCGCAAACCAAACGATCAACTTCAGTCGTATCAGCCCTTCAAAGCCCAGTCTTTCCGACGACCAGGTTGCCGCCAGCCAATAATGTCGCAGTACTGAGCGAGCAACTCAAGACCTTCATCAATTCAACCAACGCTTTTTCGGCTCCGTCTCAAAATGCATGTAGCAGGCCAACCAACTTCGTGAAGCCAAGAAACGGGTCCGGCTGGAGTCTTCCTAACGCTGGATCGGTAGAGTGTTGCAGAGTATCCAAGAGGGTCTGCGGCCTTACGTTCGGTGCTGAGAGAAATCCCCTGTTCTGGGCAACAAGCTTCGCCGTCTTCCGACATGATACGGAAAGGACATGAAGCAGACGCCTCTATTTTGTATCGTCAAATGACCTATTTTCCTGCAGCGTAGGGATTTCTATGGGCGATACTGGGATTGAACCAGTGACTCCTACCGTGTGAAGGTAGTACTCTCCCGCTGAGTTAATCGCCCCCGTGGCGCTCCGTGCGCGCCACCGATGCTCCGTACTTTACACCGCGCGTTGTTTTTCTGTCAATCGGGACGCAAATCGGAACGCGGATTGAGACGCTGATTCTTAGGGATGCCGATCTTGCCGCTCCTATATGAAAAAAACAGCCCGGCGTGAACAAAAGTCGACAAAACCGCCCCTCTTTCGCAGCGACCGCGAGGGATAGCCTCAAACCCTTCTCATGTAAAGAAATAAACGGGTTGTGCTGTCACTCTCCTTGGTACTCTTCTTGCATTGAATGACTCAACAAAGACCACGAATATGGCACTGAACGTCATCACCGCACGCCAGGAAGAGAGAGCACGGTTCAACCCCGTTGTGGCGCTCGAGCGCTTTCGGGGCGAGATCGTCCGAAAGTCGCTCCATCTCCTGATCGCTATTGTACCGTTGCTCGCCTCCCTGAGCCTCCCGGTTACACTGTTCCTTCTCGTCTCCGGCACTCTTTTCTATACCTTTGCAGAAGCCTCACGGCGCCGGGGCAGGCCTGTGTTCGTTGTGAGCGACCTCACGCTCATCGCTTCGCGCGAGGGAGACAGGGGAAAGTTCGTTCTCGGCCCAATCACTCTCGGGCTTGGAGCCATGCTCGCCCTCATCCTGTACCCCGAGCCCGCCGCGTCGGTCGCGATACTGGCCCTCGCCTTCGGTGACGGTTTCGCGAGCCTGGTGGGGAAGGTTCTGCGGGGACCGGTCATACCCCTGACGGGCGGCAAGACTCTCTCGGGCAGCTTTGCGTGCTTCCTCTCCGTGTTTCTCGTCACCCTGAGGGTCACGGGACGACCTTCCGAGTCCCTGGTCATTGCGGTGGCTGCCGCCTTCTTCGAGGCGATGCCGACGGGCAACTTCGACAACCTGATCGTCCCCTTCGGCGTTGGCCTCCTGGCTACGAAGCTTCTTCTCTAGCGGTCCACTTCGCCCCTTCTACTCTCACTCCCCTCCTTTTGCCTTCCGCCTTCAAGGATGACGGCGAGCCCGCGAAGCCACAGGATCGTCCCTCCCGTGAGGAGCGCGAGGCCGCAGGCAAGAAACGTGAGCCGAGTCGAGAAGTGGAGCAGTTCCCGGCCAGCGAGCAGGAGCGCGGAACCTCCCGCAAGCACGAGGAACCTGCGGTCGCGGCGCACGAGGGCCGCTCCGGCCCCCGCTGCCAGGACGAGGATTCCGAGCACGAGGCTCACGAACCAGAGCCCTTGCTCGTCGCCCAATTTGTACGTGAGCTGCGCGACGAACACGGTCCTGTCGATGGGGATCGAGGCAGCCATGGCGAACGATACGGCGAGAGCGCCCATCGCGAGCAGCAGGTGCTTGGTGTACTTCATCTCCATGCAGTACAGGCTGGCCACTAGGAGAGCGAGGATGCCGAGGAACCGTCCCCCGTAGACCGCCCGGGAGAGGACGACGGCCGCGGGGATGGAGCGGTTGGTCACCACCAGGAACGCGGCTCCCACCCGCAGCCCCTCGAGGCAGAGCGAGAGGAAGAACACCGCGAGGAAGGCCGCGATCGGAGAAGAGGCGCGTCCGATCAACGCGCGGGCGCGGAAGGAGGCGGGGAGGGCGAGCGCCGTCGCGGCGATCGCGGCGGCAATGCTCCACAGGGGGCTGGGAAAAGTGAGCGCCGAGGAAGCCGCGCGCTGCGGCTCTGCCTCGCGCGGCGCGTCGGAGTAGACGAACCACCACGGATGGTCGGGGAGAGACGTCAGTGCCAGTCCCGCCGAGGGGACGGTGAGGAAGACGGCGAGGAGCGCGGAGGCGCTGATTCCGATCAGGAGCGCGAGCGCGGCTGCCGGGAAGAAGGTAGCGTTTCGCACGGACGTTCGCATGGAGCACATTCTATCCATATTCCCGCAAAGGTCAAAAGCATTGTAGGCTTGCCGCATGATCCTCATTTTCCGAAAGGATGTGGCCGAGGCGGAGATCCAGAATGCTCTGCGGAAGATCGAATCCCTCGGCTACACGCCGCACCTCAGCCGGGGGGCCGTGAAGACGATCTGCGGCGTCACCGGCGACGACAGGTCCATCTCGGAGGCCGAGTTCGATCAGCTGCCCGGCGTCGAGAGCGTCCTGCGCGTGCTCAAGCCCTACAAGCTCGCCTCGCGCGAGTTCCACCCCGATGCCACGCGCGTCGAGGTGAACGGGGTGCCGATCGGGCCGGGAACCTTCGTTGTCGTCGCGGGCCCCTGCTCTGTCGAAAGCGAGGAGCAGGTGGAATCCACTGCCGCCTTGCTCGCCTCGCTCGGGCTGCGCTTCATCAGGGGCGGGGCGTTCAAGCCGCGCTCCTCCCCGTACTCCTTCCAGGGCCTCGGCGTGCAGGGCCTCGAGATCCTCTCTGCCGCGGCCCGCCGGCACGGCCTCGCCGTGGTCACGGAGATCATGTCCGAGCACGACGTGGAGCTGCTGTCGAAGTACGCCGATGTGTTCCAGGTCGGCGCTCGCAACATGCAGAACTTCGCCCTCCTGAAGGCCCTCGGTGAGGCCCGGGTGCCCGTGCTGCTCAAGCGCAGCATGATGGGCACCATCGAGGAGCTGCTGCTTTCAGCCGAGTACCTGATGAAGGGCGGCAACTCGCGCGTGATCCTGTGCGAGCGCGGCATCCGCACCTTCGAGACCGAGACGAGGAACACGCTGGACATCGGGGCGATCCCCGCGATCAAGCGCCTGAGCCACCTCCCCATCCTCGTCGATCCCAGCCACGCGACGGGCGACTGGCGCTATGTTCCCTCCGCGTCCCTCGCCTCCCTCGCGGCCGGCGCCGACGGCATCATCATCGAGGTCCACCCCAATCCCACAGAGGCGAAGTCCGACGGCAGGCAGAGCCTGACCTTCGCCCACTTCACGTCCCTGCTCGAGCGCCTGCGCGCGATGGCTCCCGTCATGGAGGTCCAGGTGCGATAGAGTTTTCTCTATAGAAAACCGCGCGCGGTACGATACTGTAGAAAGGAGCACCTATGGCAAAACGGGTCACCCTCTTCTGGGCCCTTTTCCTCCTCGCGGCCCTCGGCGCGTCCGCCGGCGATATCGCCCAGTTCGTGAACCTCGGCTTTTCGGCGGACTCCAAGTACTTCATGTTCGGCCAGTACGGAGTGTCGGAGAAGAGCTCCAGCCCGTTCGCCGAGGCATACGTCGTCGACGTGGCAAAGAACGTGTACGCCCCCCGCGGCGCGAGGAAAGTGGCCTACACGCGCGCTGCCGAGCCGGGCGCAAGCGGCCTGGGCGCCCTGCTCACGATCCTCGGCGATGCTCTTCCCCAGACCCGGCAGTATCGCGTCGACCACCTCCTGACCGGCAGGATGCTGTACCTTCTGGTGGACGGCGTGCCGGCGACCGAGGTCCTCGAGTTCCGCGATTTCCAGACCGGCCGTTCGTACGCGGTGAGCCTCCTCCGCAGCGGCAGCACCTCTTTCCACATCACGGCCACTGTCACGGACAAGAACGGAGCGGTGCGCGCCATCACGGCGGGGGACCCCGCGATCCAGCGGCCGGGCGTGACGTCCTACCAGATCAAGCAAATCATCCTCGCTCCCGACGGCAACTCGCTCGTGTTCGTGGTCCAGAGGGAAGAGCAGGACACAAAGGGCAGCAACGTCCGGTACATGGTTGAGACGGCCCGCCTGCAGTAGGCGCAGCCGCTGCGGGCAGCGAAGCTGCTGAGGACCGCGCCTCACATCCTCCCCAAAACCCCTTCCACCTCTTCCGCGAAATGCCCTCGGACTCGGCGCATCATGATCCCGTAGAGCAGGCAGCACGCGAGCAGGCCCGCACCCGCAGCCGCGTCGAACAGCCGGGTGCCGAACCGAGCGAGCGACCTGTCCAGTGCGAGCGGCAGGCCCCAGGCCGCGAACAGCGCGATCTGATTGGCGAAGCCGGGCGGCCGGGCTCCCGTCCTCCCCGCGATCGAGGGGAGGAGCATGGAGCTGAGGTTCCCCCAGAGGACGTGAAGCATCGCGACGAGCCCGGTGCACAGCGCGAAAGCGACGGCGGCGGAGAGGGAGATCCGCACCGCTGCCGCGACGATCAGGGGAACAAGGAGCGCGGCGGAGGCTGCGAGGGAAGCGGCGTTGCGGGCGGCGAAGACCGCGCCCCAGTCCGGCGACAACAAGACATAGCGGCGCATCGCCCAGCCGTCCGCGCCAAATAGGTTCGATGCGTAGGGGAAGAGTGCGGCGAGCGCGACGATCGCCCCGAGCAGGGGAATGTTCATTGAAGCTTCGCGCGATGCGAAGGTCCATGCCGCGAAGCCCAACGCGGCGAGAGCCCCGAACCGGGTGGCCCCGCGCGAGGACAGCAGGCCGAGCTCGTGCGAGAAGAGCGTGGCGAACAAGCTGTTGCTCGATGGACGCCGGGTCCTAGGGCGTGAGCTCCGGCGGACCAGCACTGGACCCCGTCCCGCTGTCCGCATCACATGACTTAGCAGAAGCCCGAACAGAGCGACCGAGGCCCCCGCGAGCGCCGTGCTGGCGAGCAGGCCTGCCACGAGGCTCACGCCGCTCGCCGAGATCCACGCGGAGGGGCTCCAGGGCCGCAGGATCGCGAGCAGCCCCTGGCCCGCCCCATCGTCGAGAAGCGTGCGCTTCGTGAAGACGAAGAGGCTCACGGGCCCAGTCTTCCACTGGAAATCGAAGTTGGCGAGAACCAAGGCGACGAGCACGGCTGCGAAGGCACCCCGCATCAGTCCCGCGAACCGCCGTCCGTGAAGGCTCTGCGAGACAGCCATACTGAGCGCCCCTCCAATCGCGATTGCCGAGACGAAGCACGCGAGGAAAGCAAAGAACGCTACGATGGGCTGGGGCAGCAGGAACAAAGCCGCCATCATCGGAACGATGAAGGCGATCCCGAGCGCGCTCGCCGGGCCCGTGAAGAGGCCGGCGATCTCCGCGAGGAACAGCGTGGGGAGGGGCGCGGCCGAGAGCAGCAGCCGGCGCCTGTCCAGGGTCGAGGTTCCGAGCGAGAGCGAAGAAGCGAGGAATGACAGCAGGAGGACGACGCCGAAGGCGTGCAGAGCGCAGAACTCCGCCAGTGCGAGGCCGACGGCGCGCTGTCCCCCGCGCAGCTCCCGCACCGCCAGGGCGCAGTTCAGCGCGAATCGGATCAGGACGACGAGCGTCGCCCACCCGGCGAACAGCATGTCCGCCGCCCGGAGGGTTTGTCTCTTCAGCCCCCGCCGCCGATGGCGCCGGGTTGCCGAGAAAATCTCGCCAGTCAGGCCCACGACAGCCCCGGCACCGCCGCGCCGCCTCTGCGCACGGTCTCCGTGTAGGCCTCCTCGAGCGACCTCCCCGACGCCCTGATGCGCTCGATGGGCTCATCCCGCGCGATCCTGCCATGGTCGACGATCACGCACCTTCCGACGAGAGTCTCCGCGGCGTCCAGCACGTGCGAGCTCAGCACGATCGCCGCGCCCCGGGCAGCCAGGCGCCGCAGCAGGTCCTTGATGTCGCGCACGACGATGGCATCGATGCCGTTCAGGGCCTCGTCAAGAAGGAGGATGCGGGGGGAATGGATGAGAGCGAGGGCGAAGGCGAGCTTCTTGCGCGTTCCGTGCGACGCTTCGGCCGCGACGGTTTCGGCGAACTCGGCGAGCTGGAAGAACTCCAGAAGCTCATCGGCGCGGCGCTCGATCTCCGCGGGAGCGAGGCCATACAGGCGCCCGATGAAGGAGAGGTGCTCCCGCACCGAGAGGTACTCAAACAGGGAGAGCTCCTCGAGCACGACGCCGATGCCCCGCCGCCACTCGCCGATGCGGGTGAAGATGGATGCGCCGTCCAGGAGGATGTCGCCCGAGGTCGGAGTGAGCAGACCCGCGAGCATGGAGATGGTCGTCGACTTGCCCGCCCCGTTGGGGCCGAGAAGCCCGAGGATCTCTCCCGCCTCGATGCGAAGCGAGATTCCCCTGACCGCCTCCGTCCTGCCGTAGCTTTTCGCAAGTTCCCGCAGCTCGATCCATATTGGTTTCACGACACGCATGGTGCCCTTTCGCGGCGCGGCAGTCCAGGCCTCGCCTTGACAGTGCTGCGACCCACCCGTAGAATGCGGCACACACAAAAAGGACACGTATGGCAGAGAAGATCACGCCCCGAGCCGCGGACTATTCCCAGTGGTACATCGACATCGTCCTCAATGCGAAGCTCGCCGACTACGCGCCGGTGAAGGGCTGCATGGTGATCAGGCCCCGGGGCTATGCCCTGTGGGAGCGGATCCAGCAGGGCCTCGACGGGCTGTTCAAGGCGACAGGACACGTGAACGCGTACTTTCCCCTCCTGATTCCCGAGAGCTTCATCAAGAAGGAAGCCGAGCACGTCGAGGGCTTTTCGCCCGAGCTCGCCCTGGTGACCCACGCGGGCGGCGAGAAGCTCGAAGAGCCGCTCGCCATCCGCCCCACCTCCGAGACCATCATCTGGAGCATGTACAAGAAGTGGATCCAGTCCTACAGGGACCTGCCGATCCTGATCAACCAGTGGGCAAACGTCGTGCGGTGGGAGAAGCGCACGCGCCTGTTCCTCCGCACGTCGGAGTTCCTTTGGCAGGAGGGCCACACGGCGCACGCCACCGCGGAGGAGGCCGAGGAGGAGACTCTGCGGATGCTCGGCGTGTACAAGACCTTCGCCGAGGACTACATGGCCATCCCCGTTCTGGACGGCCTGAAAACCGACGCCGAGAAGTTCGCGGGGGCCGTGCGCACCTACTGCATCGAGGCGATGATGCAGGACAGGAAGGCCCTGCAGGCCGGCACCTCGCACAACCTGGGCCAGAACTTCGCCAAGGCCTTCGACGTCACCTACCAGACCAAGGACAAGACCCTCGATCACGTCTGGGCGACATCGTGGGGGGCCTCCACCCGGCTCATCGGCGCCGTGATCATGGCGCACTCGGATGACAAGGGCTTGGTGCTTCCTCCGCGTCTGGCGCCCATCGAGGTCGTGATCGTCCCCATCTTCAAGAACGAGACAAAAGACGCCGTGCTTGCGTTCGCCCGAAAGCTCCACGCGGAGCTCGCCTCCTCCTTCCGCGTCCTGCTCGACACCGACGACCAGAACACCCCGGGCTGGAAGTTCTCGGAGTACGAGCTGCAGGGGATCCCGCTGCGCGTGGAGATCGGCCCGCGCGACATGGAGAAAGGGCAGCTGGTGGCCGCGCGGCGCGACACTGGGGAAAAGGCATTCATCCTCGTCGCGGAGGCCGGGGGCCGGCTGCGGGCGCTCCTCGACGACATCCAGAAGTCGCTGTTCCAGCGCGCCCTGAAGTTCCGCCAAGACAACACCTTCAGCACGGACAGCTCGGCGGAGCTGGCGAAGCTGCTCGACGATCCCGGAGGATTTATCGAGGCGGGCTGGTGCGGGGATGCGGGCTGCGAGGCGAAAGTGAAAGAGGAAACGAAGGCGACGATCCGCCTGCTCCCCCTTGAAAAGAAGGGCACTGAAGGCCGCTCGTGCGTCGCCTGCGGGAAAGCCGCCCTGCACGTCGCGGTGTTCGGCAGGGCATACTGACGATGACGGGGCGGCGATCGGCGCTCGCGCTGCCGCTCGCCCTTGCCGGCCTGCTCTGCCTGGTCTGCCAGCTTTCCTGCTCCCGCGAAAGGCCGTCCGCCGCGTCTTCAGCGCCCGCCGCGCCCGCCATCCCCGCGCCGCCCATCGAGCGGTCCGACCCCCGGGCGCGCTGGTATCAGCTCGGGGCCGACGGCCTGCGAAAGATCGCCGGCCCGGGCGCTGTCGCTCCCACAGCGAGCCTCCCGTGGACTGTACAATCGCGCGTGGCGGACATGAGCTTCCTCGCCGATTCGCTTTACTGCGCGCTGAATGGCTCGGGGCTCGCCCGGATCGGCTTCGACGCCGAGGGCTCCCCCGGATTCGAGTACTTCCCGGATTCCCTGATTTTCGCCCAGCGAACGATCACGACCCTCATCCCCCGCGCGGGGGCGCTCACGGTCCACCTGTACTACAACGCCCTGCTCAACACCGTCCCGGCCGAGCGCCTCGCCCTCCATGGGATCTGTCTCGTTTCTTTCCTGCCGGATAGCGATCAGTACGCGTTTCTCATTCCGCCCTTCCAGAGGAAGAACCCCGAGTGGGAGGCGGTGGGCTTTGCGCCGGTCTCCGCGGGGGAGTATGTCTTCGAGTGGAAGCGCACCGACCCGGCCGAAACCCGCTTTGCCTATACGAGATACTTTCCCGACACGAAGAGGGAGTCGTCGAGCACACGATTTGAGTACATCGGCGCCCTTGGCGGCCGCAGGGAAGCGCGAGGGGGCGCCTCCGCGCGCGCCCGGCTTTTCGACGCCTGTCTCGACGAGATCGCGCGCGCTTCACCGGGCAGCTCAACGCATTTCACCGTGCGATCCCGTGGGGCTGAAGTGCGCCGCACCTTCAGATTCGGGGGGGAGGGGACTTCGATCGTCACGGTTCCCGTCTTCGAGGATCGGACCGGCGTCTCCGCCCTCCTGCCCGATGCGCGGGTGCTCACAATTGCCGCCGACGGCGCGGCGCGCGCGCTCCCGCTCCCGGCGCCGCCTCGCGGCGCGCGCTACATGGACATGGTGAGGGCGGGGGGCTTTCTCGTGCTCTCGTGGGAGGAAAAGCTTTTCACCGAGGTGGGCGCCGCGGGAATCCTGTTCTACTCGCTCGAGAGGTAGCGCACGGCCCCCGGCTCCATGTTCGTTATCATGAAGTGCCCCAGGTCGAAGACGATGGGCTCCACGTCGAAGAATGCCGCTCGTGCAGCACAGAAACGACCGACGTCTTTCACCGCGGGCGGTAGCACGAACGCGAGCGGCCCGACACGCCGAAGCAGGCGCTCCCCCAGTACTGTTTCGCTTCGGCTTACACCAATTCTGTCCGCATTTTCATGGCCCGCGCGCCTTCGGCTTGGCGCGGGTCGGAGGTGACGAAAAGCTCGGATCCAACGGACATGGCGGAGGCAACGTGGATTGCGTCGAGAGTGCGCATGGTCCCTCCCTCGAGGCAACTGACGGTACCTTCGATGATCGTGGGAACGACATTGATCAGGTTGGTATCCTCGATGTCGCGGAAAAAGCCATCCTTGATAGCCTGATATCCTTTTTGGTCCAGCTTCTTTTCCCGCCGCAGCCTGTTGCACGCCGACAGAACTTCAGGCACGCAGAGAATGCTCAGGGAGATGTCATCGGCTTCCTGCCACAGCGCCAGAACTCTCTCGCTCCCCTTCTCCGCGATGTATTTTTTCGCGAGAGCGGAAGAATCCAGAAAGACCCTCATTTCGTGCTATCCTCGCGTTCCTTGAGGATCGCCCTGGCAAGCGACACGCCGGGGATGCGCAGCGGCGATACTTCGCGCGTGCGAGATCGTCCCCGTGAGCCTGACGGCATGAGGATCGCGACAGGTTTTCCATGACGGAATACCTCGAGGGTTTCTCCCTGTTCAACTGTGTCGAAATACTTCTTCGCGTTGTTTCGCAGCTCGCTGAATGTGACCGATTTCATCGCTCTCTGCCTTTTCTAAAGTGTACAAAATAATGTCATGTGTGTCAATTAAATGTCAATCCGGTGTGACCGCGCTGGAGACAACTTCTGTCTTGGCGTCACTCCCGGTGTGCTATGGCACGCCCGCCGTGGGGCCGCGGGGCGGCACGGCTCCGGGCTGCATGCTCGTGGTCATGAAGTGCGCCAGGTCGAAGACGATGGGCTCCTCGTCGAAGAATGCCTCGGCATAGGCCACGCCGATCAGCGCGCCGTAGGCCTCGCGGAACCTGCGTAGCCCCTCCAGAACCTTGCCGTCGCGGAGGCTCATCTGCGACTCATGGCAGCGCGCGATCGATTCCCACTCCTCCATGTTTGCGGTGACGTCGTTCACGAGGTTCGGGCGGACCGACCGGGGCACCATGTAGTACAGGAGGTGCTCGGTGTTCCATGGCTCTCCCGCGAGCTCCTTCAGCCCCGCGAACCGGGCGTACCGGCAGGCCGACCGGGCGATCGTGCCCGTGGCTGTATGGTCGGGGTGCGCCGCGCCGTCCTTGTGCGAGGCGGGGTTCGTGTGGTAGGGGGCGAAGACGATGCGGGGGCGGAACTTCCTGATCACCTCGGCCAGGCGCACCCGCGTCTCGTAGGAGTCGAAGATCCTGCAGTCGTGGAATGAGAGGATCTCAAGCTCGCAGCCCGCCTTCGCCGCTGCGGCGCGCATCTCCTTCTCGCGCTGTACCGGCGTGCCGAAGGTCCCGGCCTCTCCGCGCGTGAGCACGGAGACCGCGACCGAGGCCCCGCCGCGAACGAACTTGACGATGCTCGCGCCCATTCCGAACTCCGCGTCGTCGGGGTGGGCGCCGAAAACCAGGATATCCGCCATCGCGGGAGAAGATACGGGCGGTGGACCCCCGCGTCAAGGAGGCCGTCGAATCGTCGCGCCGCCCAATCGCTCATTAAACCAACTTGACAGAAAGGCGCCCCTGGGCGATCCTCGGTTTTGATGCCGATGGACAAAGCGAACAAGGCCCTCCTCGCCAGCAGCAAGCTCTTGCGAGGGCTCTCGCGGAGCCAGCTCGGAACGATCGCGGCCCTGCTCCGGATCGAGGAGCACTCCGCCGGCGCGCTCATCACCCGAGAGTCTCAGCCGGCGGACAGGGTCTACCTTCTCGTTGAGGGGCGCGCGGATGTCCTGAAGCGGTTGTCGGAGTCCGAGGAGGCGCGCATCGGCAGCCTGGCGCCGGGGGATTTTTTCGGCGAGACCTCGATCATCCTGCACACCGACTCGCGTTCCGCGAGCGTGCGCGCCACAAGCGCCGTCAAGGTTTTCTCGGTGAGCCGCGAAGACTTTGCCTCGCTCCTCGAGCAGTATCCCGAGATCATGCGGAACGTCCTCTCCAACGTCATCCTCCAGCTGCGTCTGATGGACGACACCTTCGTCGAGACTCTGCGCCTCGAAAAGCGGCAGCTGGAGCAGAAGGTGGGCGAGAGGACGCGGCAGATCGAGTCGATCAACGAGCGGGTCCGCCGCGAGCTGGCGCTCGCGCAGAACATCCAGCGCAATCTCCTTCCCGAGAAGCGGAAGGATTTCCCCGGAGTCTCGATCGCCACCGAGTACATTCCCTGCGACGAGCTGGGAGGAGACATCGCGGGAGTCTTCCGCATCGACGAGACCAGGATCGGCGTGTACGGGGGGGACGTATGCGGCCACGGGATCTACGCCGCCATGGTGATGAGCTACGTCAAGAAGCTCATCGAGACCTCCGTCAAGCGCGTCCTCCTCAACAGGCAGTACGTGGTGAAGCCGCCCGGGGCAGTCCTCACGGCAATCAACGGGAGCTTCATCGCCGAGATCAACCAGGGCGACCCAGAGATTTACCTCACCCTCTTCCTCGGTGTGCTGGACACCTCGAGCCTGCGCTTCGAGTATTCCTCGGCCGGGACGCACGTCCCGCCGCTTGTGATCTCCCGCGGCGGCATCGCTGAGCTCTTCGAACGCTCCGACTACCCGATCGGCCACGTGTCCGACCATGAGTTCGAGACTCGCCGGACGACCTTCGCGCCCGGGGACGGGCTGCTGTTTGTGAGCGATGGGGTGACGGAGGCCTCGCGCGGCGGGCGGCTGTTCGGCATGGAGCAGCTGAAGGCCGAGGTCCTGCGGATCGCATCCGAGCGTGGGGAGCTGGACCTGGAAGAGCTCATCGCGTCGCTGCGGCTGTTCCTTGGGGGTGAGGCGCCCCAGGACGACATGTGCTTCCTCAGCATGAGCTTTGTCGAGCGCAGGACCCCAGACGGGGCTCCATCGGGAGGCACGGACCTGGATATCCGCTGACACGGCGGTCCCTTCCTGCTACTATCGCCGCCGACATGCGCCTGGAAGTGTACTACCAGGCGGCGTTCCCCGACGGGAGGGCGAAGCGCCTGCTCGCCTCGCTGCGCCGCTCGATCTCCCCTTCGATTCGCAGTCTCTCGATGGTGGATGTCTTCGTCGTGGAAGGCGCGTCCGGGTTCACCCCCGGGCTGGCTCGAGAGGTGTTCTGCGATCCGATCGCGCAGGACCTGCTCATCGACGAGACTGCCGCGGGGAGCGTCTTTGCGGGGACGTGGGACTTCCTCGTCGAGGTGACGGCAAAGCCCGGCGTCACGGATCCTGTGGCGCTCACGGCGCGAGACGCGCTTCGTGGCTCGATTCCAGGCGGACTTGCGGCGGGGGCGATGATCCAGACAGGGGTGCAGTACCTCGTGGGCGCATCGGACGTGCAGCACGCGTCGGGCATCGCGCCCGACGAGCTCGCGCGGTTCTTCCACAACCCCCTCATTCAGACCGGCTCGTGTATATCGCGGGAGCAGTGGGAATCGGGCGCCCGGCCCCCCGCGCGCTATCCGCATACGGTAGCGGCGAGCCCCGCTGAGATCCAGATCCTCGACCTCGATGGACTCGGGGAGGCTGAGCTCATCGGCCTCTCGAAGGGCAGGCTCCTTGCGCTTTCGGCGCAGGAGATGAGGGCCGTTCAGGGCTACTTCGGCGATGCCGCCGTGCGGAGCGAGCGGCGTGCGCGCGGTCTGCCCGCAGGCGCCACCGACGTGGAGCTGGAGATGATCGCCCAAACCTGGTCGGAGCACTGTAAGCACAAGATCTTCAACGCCACCATCCGGTACTCGGAACCGGGCAGGCGCGAGACGATCCGGTCGCTGTTCGCGACGTACATCCGGGCGACCACCGCCGACATCGGGAAGCGCCGCCGGTTCCTGCGGTCGGTCTTTCATGACAACTCGGGCGTGATCGCCTTCGATCGCCGCACGCTCCTGTGCTTCAAGGTGGAGACGCACAACTCGCCCTCCGCCCTCGATCCGTATGGAGGGGCGATCACCGGCATCGTGGGCGTGAACAGGGACATCATGGGCACGGGCAGGGGAGCCAAGCCGATCTTCAACACGGACGTGCTGTGCTTCGGCCATCCCGACACGCCGGCTGCCGAAGTGCCCGCAGGGCTGCTGCACCCTCGGAGGGTCCTCGAGGGCGTCCACCGTGGGATCGTGGACGGCGGCAACCAGTCCGGCATCCCCGTGGTCGCCGGGGCGCTCCTGTTTGATGAGAGCTACCTCGGTAAGCCTCTCGTGTTCTGCGGCACCGGGGGAATCCTTCCCGTCCGGGTGCGCGGCAAGGACGGCTGGACCAAGACCGTGGCGCCTGGCGACCTCGCCGTGATGGTCGGCGGTAGGATCGGCAAGGACGGAATCCACGGCGCCACCTTCTCCTCGGAGGCGCTGAGCGAGACATCACCCACCTCTGCCGTGCAGATCGGGGACCCGATCACGCAGAAGAAGATGCTCGACATGCTCCTGGAAGCACGCGACCTGGGCCTGTACGACGGGCTCACCGACAACGGCGCAGGGGGCCTGTCCTCCTCGCTCGGTGAGATGGCGAGCATGTCGGGCGGCGTGCGCATCGACCTGGATGCCTGCCCCCTGAAGTACCAGGGCCTCGCGCCGTGGGAGATCCTCGTCTCGGAGTCCCAGGAAAGGATGAGCCTCGCCGTGGCGCCGGTAAAGCTCGCCGCGCTGCTCGACCTGGCCCGGCGCCGGGACGTGGAGGCGACCGTGGTCGGCGAGTTTACGGACTCGGGCAGGGTCGAGATCTTCGCGAACAAGGCCCTTGTCGGCCTGCTCGACCTCACCTTCCTCCACGACGGGCTTCCCACCATGGACCTGCGGGCGGAGTGGACCGCGCCGACCGCGCCGGGCTCGGCAGGGCCTGGGCCGATCCCCTCCTGCAACCTTCGCCAGGCGATGCTCGGCATTCTCTCGGACCCGAACGTCGCCTCCAAGGAGGAGTGGGTCAGGCAGTACGACCACGAGGTGCAGGCCCGGTCGGTCGTGAAGCCCTTCGTGGGAGCGGGACGCGACGCGCCGTCCGATGGCGCGATCCTCCGCGTCCGGCCCGAAAGTGCACGAGGCATCACCGTGACGCATGGGATCTGCCCGTGGTACGGCGATGCCGACGGTTACGCCATGGCGCAGTGCGCGGTCGACGAGGCGGTGCGCGCCCACGTGGCCCTGGGCGGAGATCCCGAGCGGATGTCCGCGCTGGACAACTTTTGCTGGCCCGATCCGGTGGAGGGCTCGGACAACCCTGACGGAGCCTTCAAGCTCGCCCAGCTTGTACGGGCCTGCCGCGGACTTGCGGACGCCTGCCGCGCCTACGGCCTGCCGTTGATCTCGGGCAAGGACTCGATGAAGAACGACGCGCGCGTCGGCGGCAGGAAGATCTCGATTCGGCCCACGCTCCTCGTTTCTCTGATGGGCATCGTCCCGGACGTGCGCCGGGCCGTGACCACGGATTTCAAGGCGGCGGGCGATCTCATCTTCCTCGTCGGTGAGACCCGAGGAGAGCTGGGGGGCACGCGCTTCGAGCGCCTCGCCGGCTCGCCTCTAGGCGAGAGCCCCTCCGCGCGGCCCGCCGCGGCGTTCTCCGTGTATCGGAAGCTGCACCGCGCCATGCGCCGCGGGATCGTCCGCTCCTGCCACGACCTTTCCGACGGCGGTCTCTGGGCCGCGCTCGCCGAGTGCTCGCTGGGCGGCCGGCTCGGCGCTCGTGTCGATCTGACCGAGCTGCCCGTTTCCCCTGCGTGCGGCCGCGAGAGTGAGCGGCTCCTGTTCTGTGAGACCCCTTCGCGTCTCATCGTGACTGTCTCTCCCCGCGACCGTGCGCGATGGACGCGCGCTATGGCGCGCGCGCCGCTCGCATGCATCGGCCAGGTGACCGCCGACGCGCGGGTGCGGGTAGCGGCAGCCGGACGTGAGCTGGCTACGATCGACATGGAGGAGATCGCCCGAGCCTGGAAACCGGAGGGGAGTGAGGCGCTATGAGCAGGGCACGGCCGCGCGTCTGCGTGATCACCGGCTTCGGCATCAACGCCGACGAGGAGCTTGCCTATGCGTTCCAGGCGGCAGGCGCCGACGCGGAGCGGGTCCACGTGACCGACCTGATCGAGCGCCCCTCCCTGGTGGGCTCCTTCAGCATTCTCGCTTTCCCCGGGGGTTTCTCCTTCGGCGATCATCTCGGGTCTGGCATGGTCTTCGCCCATCTCTTCCGCAGGCACCTGAAGCCCGCGCTGGAGAGCTTCGCTGCCGCGGGGGGCCTCGTGATCGGCATCTGCAACGGCTTCCAAGTGCTGGTCAAGATGGGCGTGCTGCCCAACCTATCGGGCGCGTGGGAGCCCGAGGTTTCCCTGGTGCACAACGACTCCGGCAGATTTATTGACAGGTGGGTGCGGGTGGCCTTCGATCCGGCCAGCCCCTGCGTCTGGACGCGAGACCTCGCCGGCATGGACCTGCCTGTGCGCCACGGCGAGGGCAAGCTCGTGGCGAAATCTACAGCGGTGCTCGACCAACTCGAGTCGCGCCGTCTCGTGGCGCTGCGCTACATCGACAACCCGAACGGATCCGTCCGCGACGTAGCAGGCATCTGCGACCCCACGGGAAGGATCTTCGGCCTCATGCCGCATCCCGAGGCGTTCATCCTTGCTGAGAACCACCCGGAATGGACGCGTGGGGGAGTGCGGGTGGGTGAAGGCCTGTGCATCTTCGAGAACGGGGTGCGCGCCGTCCGGCCTTCTTGACACGGCGGCCCGGTTTTCCTATTATTGCGGTGGTTTTCGGGGGCGTAGCTCAGTTGGCTAGAGCACTTGAATGGCATTCAAGGGGTCGTGGGTTCAATTCCCGTCGCCTCCACTAAGGCTCCATGGGCAAAACAAACGGCGGTTCTGCGCACAACGGGCTTGATCCCGACATCGCCAACCTCCTTTCGATAGAGGCGCCGGAGGAGCCGGCGGAGGAAGGTCCCGATTTCCACACGCTCTTCGCTGAGGAGCGCGAGGCGCAGCAGAAGGCGCCTGACCTTGTCGTCGATCCCTCCAAGCGCAAGTTCGAGCAGATCAAGAGGCTCCAGGAGGAGCCGAAGCCCTGGTTCCAGGACAAGGACTACTACAAGAAGGTGCTCGCGGGCGAGGGAGACGTGAGCCAGCGCGTGCACGACCTCCTGGGCAAGTATATGAAGGCTCCGGACGCCGAGCAGAAGTCTCACTTCAGGTCGCAGCTCATCACCGCCTTCTGGGAGCTTGGCTCCTCGATCGCCTCCCGGGTGGGGAGGGACTCCTCTATCCCCAAGCGCCTGCTTCTCCGTTTCGGCATCCTCTCGCCCGGGTTCCTCTCGCCGGAAATCCGCGACGTGGTGTCGCGGATCGTGGCGGACAACAAGACCGGCGAGCCGGTGTACTACCTCGACGAGTGGCTGGAGCGGATCGCGAAGGGCCAGGTCAGGCCCTCGTCGACCGATGAGGTGAAGCAGAAGCAGAAGGACACGAGCCAGAAGCTCGTCGATGCAGCCGAGAAGAAGAAGGGGCAGCGCGAGAGCGAGATGACCATGCTTCGGGGCAAGATCTCGCTGCTGGAAGAGAAGGAAGCGCTGCTGCGCGAGCAGGTGGAGCAGCTGCTGCGCCACGAGGAGAACGACGAGCATGGAGGCTTGAAGGCCTGCTTCACCCCCGCCCAGAAGGCGGCCATGAGCCAGATCCAGGACATCCTGCGCCAGCTCTCGAGCCTCGATTCCCAGATCGGATCCTGCTACTCGGGCCTGTCGGGGATCGACGAGGAGCTGGAGACCCTCGCGCGGAAATCCGATGGGATCCCCCTGGAGAGCGCGGTCGACCAGAAGACGGTGGTGAACGAGTATGCCTGCGTGCGGCAGATGGCGAAGATGTGCGTGGGGCGAAAGGGCAACCACTTCCCCATCCTGCTCACCCAGTTCGTGAGGCCGAACATCCAGGAGATCGCCACCCGCGAGAACGTGATCAACGAGATGGCCCAGGTCGAGTCACTGGATCCCGGCCTGTTCCTCCGCACGCATAAAGGTCAGACCTCCCGAATCGTTCCCAATGCCCTCCTGCTGGCGAGCTACGGCGAGACGGGGGTCTGCTGGGAGCCCTTCGAGAAGTTCAACCGCTCGACAAGCCGGGGCCGCATCGCCCTCCCCCTGTTCTCCAAGAGCCCGCGCATCGCCGTGCTCACGGCGCTGGCCGACCTGCGCTGGCAAGTGGCCAAGGAGAAGGCCCAGTACTACTGGATGGAAGAGGGCATCACGGGCAAGTACTACCAGTGGTTCACAGAGCGCAAGCTGCGCGGCGACATCCGGGAGTACTTCATCCGCGACTACGTGCTGTGGATCACCAAGGAGAGCCAGGGCACGCAGAAGCTCGACCGAGAGGTGCGGGGCATCTTCTGGCGCCTCATGCCCTTCCCCCAGGAGATCAAGGACAGCCTCAAGAACAGGGGTTTTGTCTACGGCGAGCTGTACAAGAAGGACCAGAACATCGCCCGCTCGGACGGGTACTGATCTCCGCACCTCCGCAGTTTCCACCGGCCTCTTGAATTGTGCTGCGCGATCCGCTATGCTACGCGAAAGTTTGTTCGAAGGAGTAGAAGTATGAAGAAAAAGACTGTCGCTCTCCTGGTCCTGGGAATCATGGTGTTGCTGCTGCTGTCAAGCTGCTTCACCACTCCTGTGGCGGCAACGAGCAATCCGGTCGGAAAGAAGATCGGCTCCGCAAGCTGCCTGTACCTGCTGAACTTCCTGCCTCTTGGTGATTGGGACACAGGGGTGTACAAGGCCGCGAAGAACGGGGGAATCTCGAAGATCTCCACCGTCGATCGACAATTCAAGTTCTTCTATTTTGTCAGCATCTACACGACCGTGGTGTCGGGTGATTAGGGCCTTCGTGGCATCGTGACAGAGAACAGAGGGAGAAATCCCTCTGTTTTTTTTGGGGTGGTCCCTGGATGAAGAGACTGCTGGTGCCTGCCATGGCCGTACTTTTCCTCGCCTGCTGCGCGGGCGCTCCGCGGGTTGTCAGCTACTACGTCGATAGAGGCGTCATGCAGTACTTCCTGATGCCGTCGACGTTCCACGGCGACGATGCGATTCTGAGCATCGATTTCGCGATCCGGGTGGAGGCGGACCAGGGGGAGCCCGCGATCTGCAATTTTACGATCAAGGTGAAGAAGGACCTGCCGAGGGCCATCCGCCGGGCCTACTTCCGGCTGCTGGACACCGGCGGCGAGGTCGAGCTGCACGCCATCGCGGTTCTGTTCATCGAAAGGCTGGAGAAGGAGATCAGGATCACCTCGACCATGGAAGCCGCGGACTTCCGCAGGCTCCTTCACTCGCGGGAGGTGACGCTCTCGGTGGAGTCGGATGCCGGGGAGTACACCTTCAACCCAGCCCGCGGCTTCTACAACACGATCAGGGACGCGGGGATAGAGATCATCGATGAGAGCTAGAACGTTCGCCCTCCTCCCCGTCGTCATGCTTCTGGCACACTGCGCGCCGCGCGCGCCCGGGGTGGAGGTGCTGTCCGTCAGGGATGCTGATCGCTCCATGCTGGGCGGGCAGATCATGCTCGAGGAGCTGGGAGTCTCCTTCCAGGCTCCGAGGGACTGGAGGATGGAAGCCGAAGCTGGCTTGAAGAGGGCCGCTGTCGGCTCGTTCACCCTCGAGCCCGAGAGGCTGTTCTACAGGGATGACGGGATGGGATTCTGCCTCCTCTCACGCATAGTCCCGCCGTCAGGCTCCGCGGACGCCGATCCCCTCAAGACCTACGTGGACGAGCTCGCCCGGAAGTTCAAGACAGGCGACAACATCTCCTACAAAAACCTGCGCATCAACAACCTGCCCGCCATTCTCCTGAGAATCACGGAGAAGGATGACCTCCTGTACAAGTTCATCGTCGATGCGGGCGATTCCCTCATCCAGGTCGATTTCGCCTTCCCGGTCTCAGAGTTCGACGACTCCGTTCTCGCCCGGATGAAAGCCTCGGTCTCGACGATCCGGTGCACCCGCTAGGTCCTCCTCCTGCTTGCCCGAGCCAGATGTCTCTCGCTATGATGCCGGCATGAAAGCAGTCCGTCTGGTCAGGGTTGGCGTGCCGCTCGAGATGCAGGAGATCCCCGTTCCTGAGGTGGGCCCCTCCGACGTGCTCGTGTGCGTGCGCGCGGCCGGCATCTGTCATTCCGATGCGCACTACCGCGCGGGAAGGTCTCCCGTGCACCCGCTCCCCTTGACCCTTGGGCACGAGGTCGCGGGGGTGGTCGAGCGCGTGGGTTCGAAGGTCGTTAGTCCCCGAGTGGGGGACCGGGTCTGCCTCCACTACAACATCACCTGCGGGAGCTGCCACCAGTGCAGCACGGGAAACGAGCAGTTCTGCCCCACGGGCCTGATGATCGGTCATTTCACCGACGGCGGTTTCGGCGAGTACATCGCGATCCCCGCGCGAAACGCCATCCCGCTGCCAGACGAGATCCCCTTCCCCCAGGGCGCCACCCTGATGTGCGCGTCGGCCACCTCTTTTCACGCTCTGCGCAAGTCGAGGTTGAGGGCCGGTGAGACCGCAGCGGTGTTCGGCATCGGAGGCCTGGGAGCATCCGCGATCCAGCTCGCGAGGGCGTTCGGCGCGATCGAGGTCTTTGCGGTCGACATCAGGGATGAAAAACTCGCGCTCGCGAAGAGCTACGGAGCGGTGCCGGTGAATGCTTCCCAAGTCGATCCTGTCGAAGAGATCCGAAGGCATACCCGAGGGAGGGGCATCGACGTGGCGCTGGAGGTGATCGGCAGGCCCGAGACCATGAGTCAGGCGCTGCGGTGCCTCGGAGTCATGGGCCGTGCGGTCATCGTGGGGATCGCCGACGAGCGGCTCTCGATCGACACATACCGGGAGCTGCTAGGAAACGAAGTCGAGCTGATCGGCGCGAATGACCATCTCCTGCAGGAGCTTCCTGGTTTGCTGGAGATGGCGCGCCGGGGCATCCTGGACACCTCGCGGGTCGTCACCCGCACTGTCCCCCTCGAGGCGAAGGCGATCAACGAGACCCTCGACGCCCTCGAGCGCTGGGACGCAGGGGTCCGCACGGTCGTGGAACCGTAGCGGGAGGTTCGGCGAGAAGGAAAACAGTGATCCTGGCGCCCATCCCGTTGGTTGAGAGTGTTGCGGCCGCGCGCGGGCAGTGCTATAGTACGAGCTGAGAGGGCGGCCGGGAGCGTGCCGCAGTCATGATGTTCCAGGTAAAAGCGTTCGGACGAAAAGTTCTGCAGGAACCGTGCACACCCGCCTGACGCGAACCTGAACCCAAACCACGAGATCCGGCGCGGAAGCCAGACCATGCCGGAGGGAGGTAAGGGTATGAGTATTGCGAAGCCCAAGCCCATTCTATTTATGCTCGCGTTCCTTGCATGCCAGGGCGCATTCGGCCAGGCTGAAAGCGCCGCCCAATCGGCTCCCATGCTTTTCTCTCTCACCCTCACCCCGAGCGTGACGGTTCCGCTTGGACGAGATGCGCCCTACTACAATCCCGGATTCGGGGCGGATATCTCGGCTGATTTTCGCATGCCTTTCTTCCCGCTGTGGTTCGTGAGCGGAATCGTCGGCTATTCCCTTGTTCCTCTGGAGGCTGTCACCTCCCTCTCTTTGCTCTCTGGCGGACTCGGGACAGGGGTCAGGTTTGATTCCGGCAAACTCAGCGTAAAGGTCCTCGGCACGGGAGGGTATTTCTACGGCTTTCTGAACGACGGAACCTCCCGGGGAGGGGCGAACCCCTTTGCCACGGGAGGGGCGAGCATTTCATGGGCCTTCACCCCCAGCCTCAGCGCTGGTCTCGGCGCGACCTACCGCTATTTCTTCGGCCTGTACAACGATCTGTCGATCCAACTGGGAGGCTCCTTCAGTTTCCTTCCTGGGGGCGGCCAGGCTTCGAAACCTTCCTCGAAACCCGTGGTTGAACAGCAGCCGCTGCCAGCCAAACCCGAACCGATCAAGGAAGAGCCGGCGAAGGCGGAGCCGCAGCGCGCGACACCACAGCTTTCCCCTGGAGCCGGGCTCGAGGTGTCGAATGTCGAGTTCTTCAATGTCTTCCCGGTCTTCTTCAAGTACTACAGCAACCACGCGCTGGGGAAAATCGTGGTGAAGAACGCCGACACAGCGGCTGCCAGCGACGTGAGGGCGGGCTTCTTCCTGAAGCAGTACATGGACAACCCGTCGTACTCGAACACCCTCGTCTCTCTCGCTCCCGGAGAAGAAAAGGCGATCGAGCTGTACGGGCTACTAAAGAGCAACATCCTGGAGATCTCGGAGCCCACCCTCCTCTCGACCAACATATCGGTGGAGTATACGCAGGGAGGCAAGCCGCAGAAGAAGGAAGTTACGCGGAACGTGAGGGTGCAGGACCGAAACGCCCTGACCTGGGAGGACGACAGGGGGGCGGCGGCCTTTGTCACTGCTAAGGATCCCACTGTGCTGAAGTTCTCCAAGAACGTGTCCGCCATGCTAAGCGCAAAGGCGAACAAGGCCGTGAACAAGAACATTCTGGCAGCCATGGGCATTCATGAGGCGCTGCGGGCCATGGGGCTTGCCTATGTCGTCGACCCTGCCCGGCCTTTCGACAAGATGTACGAGAACAAAAGCACCATCGACTTCCTGCAGTTCCCTGCTCAGACGCTGGACTACCGGGCGGGGGACTGCGACGACCTTGCGATACTGTACTGCGCCCTGCTCGAGTCGCAGAGCGTCCCGACGGCATTCATCACGGTGCCCGGGCACATCTTCATGGCCTTCTCCCTAAATATGAAGCCCGAGGATGCGCGCAAGGCCTTCCTCCGTCCTGATGATTTCATCTACACGCAGGACGCGGCCTGGATACCGATCGAGGTCACCGAACGGAAGGGCGATTTCCTCAAGGCGTGGGAGACGGGAGCGAAGGGGTGGAGGGAGAGCCAGGCACGGGGCCTTGCGAAGCTTCACCCCCTGAATGACTGCTGGCAGATCTACGAGGCCGTGGGATTCTCCGGCACCGCGGTTTCAATCGCTATGCCTGCCGAGGAGACGGTGGTGAAGGCGTACACGGCCGAAGTGAACACCTTCATCACCCGGGAGATCTACCCTCAAATCGCATCCCTTCAGGCCGAGCTCAAGAACTCGAAAGACCCCACCAAACCGACAAACAGGCTCGGGGTGCTCTACGCACAGTACGGGCTATTTGATCTCGCCGAGCAGCAGTTCACGAAGCTGGCTGACAAAGACTATGTTCCCGCACTTATCAACATGGGCAGCATCTGCTACGAGCGCAGCGATCTCAGGAGGGCCCTCGGATACTACCAGCGAGCTTCGAACAAGGAGCCCAACAACCCCAGAGCGCTGCTGTACGTTGCGAGAGTGAACCACGACCTCGAGAACTACGGCGAGGTCAGGGTGGCCTACGATGCCCTCAAGAAACTGGATCCCGCACTAGCCGCCCAGTTCGGCTACCTTGACCTTCGCGGCGAGGAGGCCACGCGGGCAGCTAGCTTGAGCCAGGTCAAGGAACTGATGTTCTGGGAGGCGGAGAAATGAACCGGGCAATCGCTGCGGCTGCCGTATTCGCGCTTCTCGCGCTCTCGGGGTGTGGCGATATGGCGCTGCGGGACATGATCGTCGACCTCGTGACGAAGGCCTCCGATACAGTGCCGGAAACTCCAAGTACCGTGCCGGAAGCGCCAAGCGGGCTGAGCGCCAATTCCCTCTCTGTGAGCCAGATCCACCTGTCGTGGACCGACAACTCCAGCAACGAGACGGGCTTCAAGATCGAGCGGAGCCCCGATGGATCGAGCGGGTGGACCCAGGTGCAGCTGACTGCCGCGAATGCGACGAGTTGGGGCGACACAGGTCTGACAATCGGAACCACCTACTACTATAGAGTGCGAAGCTTTGAGCCTGCTGCCGGTGATTCCCCTAACTCAAATATCGCCTCCGGTTCTACGTTCGCCAACGCGATGATCACCATCATCGTTTCCAGTGACTCCTTCACTATGGGAGACGGTACGTATGGGCCGGGCGTAGTCCAGACCATTTCCGATTCTTTTAAAGTATCGAGGTATGAAATCACCAACACCGAGTTTGCTGGTTTCATTGCGGATGGCGGCTACTCGACTTCGAGTTCGAGCTACTGGACCACGAACGGGTGGGCGGCAGCGACGGGGGGTGGGTGGACGCAGCCTCTCTTTTGGAGCGATGGCAATTTCAATGGCGCGAACCAACCCGTGGTAGGAGTGAGTTGGTATGAGGCAGTGGCGTACTGCAACTGGCGTTCAGCAAAGGAAGGTCTAATAGCCGCCTATAATGTAGCGGGTCAGGCAGCGCCAAACGCTGCAGGGTACCGATTGCCAACCGAAGTACAGTGGGAGTACGCGGCAGCAAAGGGCGCGAGCGGGCAGCAAGAGAGGATTTACCCATGGGGCAGCACGTGGGATCCGAGCCTGACGGTCTGCAGCGTTCCGCCAGCAAGCGCATCGAAGACAGCCGAGGTGGGAAGCAAGAGCACCGCCGGGGATACACCGCAGGGCTTGGCTGACATGAGTGGAAACGTGTGGGAGTGGTGCAGCGATAATTATCAATCGGATGCGGGTATAACATCGGGAACCGACCTGTACTACTTTGTGGGCGATTCTACAGCACAGTCTTTTTTGGTCCGTGGCGGGGCGTGGAACAATACCTACGAGATCAGCTTCCGGTGCGCGTATCGCCTCGGCAACGAACCGTACAGCCGCTACAGCTTCATCGGGTTTCGTGTGGTGCGCCCCTGATTATGGGGTTTGGGTTTTAGTTCAACTTAGAAACCCATCGCCTGTGGCGGTGGTCATGTATGGAAGGCTTCGCCATCAGAGCTCATTACTGGGTTCTTCGAAATACGGTCTGTGGAATCTGCGGTGGCGGAGCCATGAATCGGACGTAAAGCCACCACCTATGGTGGTGGATAGTCCGA